>JAZQXU010000001.1:0-30152 GCA_045632945.1 Faecalimonas sp.
AGATCGTATTTGGGAAGTTGAATTTGCCGACTAATAATCGGAGTGGCTTATGTTTAAATATATTGTTAAAAGAATTTTAATGTCCATTTTCATTCTTTTAGGCGTTTCGATGATTATTTATTTTCTTATCCGATTGATGCCAGTTGATTTTATCCAGGATAAAATCGACGCCATCAATCAGGGTGCTGCGACAGTAAGTGAAGAAACTGTAAACGCAATGTATGAAATGTATGGACTTGGTGACAACAGTTTTATGGGCATCTTAGGCGGATATTTCAGCTGGCTTGGTGCATTGGCACATGGCGACTTGGGAACAAGTTTCGTATACGGTATTCCAGTAGCTCAAGTTATCTATGAACATATGGGAATTTCCTTCTTAATCGCCCTGATTGCAACTGTATTTGAATTTATGATTGCAATCCCATTAGGTATTACAGCTGCTACACATCAGTATAGCTTTAGAGATTATTTAGTTACTGTATTAGCGATGATTGGTATTTCGTTACCATCATTTTTCTTTGGTAACATGTTAAAAAATGTGTTGGCATTGAAACTTGGCTGGTTCCCAGCATCAGGTCTTGTAAATGCAACAGTATCTTATACTGGTGTAGAGCTTTTAATTGACTATGCAAGACATGCATTCATTCCAATTCTTACCATTGTTATTCTTAGCATTGGTCCACGAATGAGAATGACTAGAACAAATATGTTAGAAGTTATGAACTCTGATTATATTCGTACCGCTCGTGCAAAAGGTTTAACAGAGAACGTCGTTATTAACAAACACGCTTTCCGTAACACCTTAATTCCATTAGTAACTACATTAGCAGGTCTTTTACCATCCTTATTCTCTGGTGCAATTATTACAGAGCAGGTATTCGACTTACCTGGTATCGGTAATATTGCGTTAGATGCAATGAACAGAGGTGATATTCCATTTATCATGGGATACAACATGTTCTTAGCACTCCTTAGTGTAGTAGGGGTATTGTTAGCAGACCTTATGTATGGTGTGGTTGATCCACGAGTAAAATTAGAGTAAGGAGGCACGCAATGGAAGAAAATACAAGCAAGCTTGGCACAGAAGAAGCAGTAGATACCGAAGTGCCTCTTGATAAAAATGTTAAATTGATGTCTCCGACACGTATGGTTGTGCGTAGATTTTTCAAATCAAAACTGAGTATTATCGGTTTGATTATGGTAATCGGTTTGTTCTTATTCAGCTTTTTAGGCCCAGTGGTATATACCGAATGGGGCGAAATTGAATTGGATGAGAGTGGTAAAACCGAGTATGCTGTAACAACAACTACTTATGAAGTAGATGGTGTACAGTACACATTAAGACAGACAACAGAAAAGTATTTAAAAGATAACTTTTTAGCACCCCCTTCTAGTGAGCATATTCTTGGTACAGATAACGAAGGTTATGATATTTTCGTTCGTTTGATGTATGGTGGTAGAATTTCACTTATTGTAAGTTTCCTTGCAGTATTCTTAATTACTGTATTAGGTGTATTTATGGGTGGTATTGCTGGTTTCTTTGGTGGCGCAATTGATAATATCATCATGCGTGTGTGTGATATCTTAATGTGTTTACCGGGTGTTCCGATTTTATTGATTATCAGTACAATTTTGGATGCTTCTGGTATTGATGCAAAATATCGTATTTACTTGTTAATGATTTACCTGACATTTATTTCATGGCCAGGTACTGCACGATTAGTAAGAGGTCAGATTCTTTCTCTTCGTGAACAGGAATATATGGTAGCAGCAGAAGCCATGGGATATTCGACAGGCAGAAAGATTTTTAAACATCTGGTGCCAAACGTTATGCCACAGTTGATTGTACAGATGAGTTTAAGCCTTGGTAGCATGATTCTTTATGAAGCAACTCTTTCATACTTGAATCTTGGTGTAAAAGCACCTTATGCTGCATGGGGAACTATGATAAATATTATTTCCACCAATCAGGACATTTTACAGAACCATTTGAATGTATGGGTGCCAGCCGGTGTATGTATCGTTATCGCCGTATTAGGTTTCAACTTCGTTGGTGATGGTTTACGTGATGCGCTTGATCCGAAAGCGAGGAGATAAGTAATGAGTTTATTCAAAAAAGATAAAAAGTCCGGTGGAAATTATCTTACCGGAAAAGAGATTCGTGCCATTGCTAAGGAAAATGCCAAGGTGATGAAGCGTCTCGAAGCTTATAAATATCGTAAAGCAGAAGAGAGCGAATTTTTAACAGAGATGCAGGATTCTAAGAATATCTTAGAGATTGATAATTTACATACCTATTTCTTTACCGAGCAGGGTGTTGTAAAAGCGGTAAATGGTGTATCTTTTAATATTCCACAGAATGCAACAGTAGGTATCGTAGGTGAGTCTGGTTGTGGTAAATCCGTTACAAGTATGTCTGTTATGAGATTACTTCAGGGACCACAGGGACAGATTTATTCTGGTGAGATTCGTTTCAAAGCTTACGAAGAAAAAGATAAATTTGCAAAGAAAAAACAGCCTAAGGCAAATGGTGAAGCTCCAGAAATGGTAGAAAGAGCGTATGATATCGCTAAGATGCCAATGAACGAGATTCATCGTATCCGCGGTAATCAGATTGCCATGATTTTCCAGGAGCCAATGACTTCTCTTAACCCGGTATTTACAATTGGACAGCAGCTTGATGAAGTAACATTTATCAATCATCCGGATGCTACAAAAGAGATGGCAAAAGATAAATCTATGGAGATGTTAAATCTCGTTGGTATCGCAATGCCAGAGCGTGTTTACAATGCATTCCCACACGAATTATCCGGTGGTATGCGTCAGCGTGTTATGATTGCTATGGCACTTGCAAGTGTCCCACGTTTGATTATTGCAGACGAACCAACAACTGCGCTTGACGTAACAATTCAGGCACAGATTTTGGACTTACTTCGTGATTTGAAATCAAAAATTGATGGTTCCATCATGTTGATTACACATGACCTTGGTATTATTGCTGAAATGGCAGACTATGTAATTGTTATGTATGCTGGTCGTGTTATCGAGCAGGGTACGGTTGATGAGATGTTCCACAATCCGTTACATCCATATACCATTGGTTTACAGAAGTCAAAACCAACTTTGGATTCTAGCAGCGATACATTATTCAATATTCCAGGTAATGTACCAAATCCTGTTAATATGCCAAATTATTGTTATTTTAAAGAAAGATGTTCACAGTGCATAGGCAAATGTTCTGGTGACTATCCGGGAATGGTTCAGGTTAGCCCAACACATTATGTAGCATGTCACTTGTACGGAGAGGAGCAGAACAATGGCTGATGAAAAGAATACATTTGATCCAGAAGCTATCCTAGAAATCCGCCATTTGCGTAAATGCTTCCCTTTAAAGAAGACATTTACTGGCAAAGTAACACAGGAACTTATTGCGGTAGATGATGTATCATTTAAATTAAAACCAGGTGAAACCTTAGGTATCGTAGGCGAGTCTGGTTGTGGTAAGACAACTTTAGGTCGTGCGATTTTAAAATTGCATCAGCCTACAAGCGGTCAGATTATTTTCGAGGGACAAGATATTACCAATTATAATTCTGCACAAATGCGTGAAATCAGAAGAAAAATGCAGATTATTTTCCAAGACCCTTATTCTTCATTGCCACCGAGAGATACGGTGGGAGGAATTCTTTCAGAGCCTGTTGAGGTTCATAATATTGTTCCTAAAGACCAGGTGAAAGAGTATGTTTTAGATTTGATGGATAAATGTGGACTTCGTGATTATTATTATGAAAGATATCCACATGAATTTTCGGGTGGACAAAGACAGAGAATTTGTATTGCAAGAGCTCTTTCTGTAAATCCTAAATTAGTGATTTGTGATGAGCCGGTATCGGCACTTGATGTTTCAATTCAAGCACAGATTATTAATTTGCTTAAGCAGTTGCAACAAGACATGAACCTGACATATGTATTTATTTCACATGACTTATCTGTTGTTAAATTTATTTCAGATAAAATCGGTGTTATGTATCTTGGTTCTATGGTTGAGTTTGGAACAAAAGAGGATATTTTCTCAAATCCGTTGCATCCATATACCAAAGCACTGTTTTCAGCAATTCCATATCCGGATCCGGATGTGAAAATGAACAGAATTATTTTAAATGGAGACATTCCTTCACCGGCAAATCCGCCGAAAGGATGTAGATTCCATACTCGTTGTCCTCATGCAAAGGATATTTGCAAGGAGGTTACTCCACAGTACAAGGATTACGGAAACGGTCATTGCGCTGCTTGTCATTTGTTAGATTAGGAGTTTATAGCAAATGAGTGAAAAAAAGAAAAAAGAAAAAATCACATACGTCGATGACGGGAGAACAATTGCCGACATGTCCGGAGTATCCGGAGGAATGAAGTGGACCAGACAAGGAACATCTTCGAGCCCAAAGGAAATATGGAGGACATATTGGAGTGCCGTTCGAATGATGTTTCGGCCAATGCTTGTTGTAATAGGCTTTTTAGTAGCTATATTTGGAATTGCCGCACTTGCTTTTTGGCTCATGTAATTTTTGATAATTTTGTTGACATTAAATTATGCTTGTGGTACTATATCACAGTATGAGAAGCCGAGGTTCGGTAATTGGACACTCCAGCCGTTGCTTAATCTCAGGCGTTTATTAAAAGAAAATAGGAGGAGCAAAAAATGATTTCTAAAGAAAAGAAACAGGCTATCATGGCAGAATATGCCAGAACAGAAGGCGATACAGGTTCACCGGAAGTTCAAATCGCTGTATTAACAGCAAGAATTAACGAATTAACAGAACACTTTAAGGCTAATCCAAAGGATCACCACTCAAGAAGAGGTCTTCTTAAAATGGTAGGTCAAAGACGTGGTTTACTTGCTTACTTAAAGAAAACAGATATCGAAAGATACCGTTCTTTGATTGAAAGATTAGGATTAAGAAAATAATTAAAGTTTTCAAAAATACAGACACACAACACAACGACTAAGAGGCAAACCCGATGGTTTGCCTTTTTTCAAAGGGAGAAATCACATGAACAAAGTACCATTTGTTACAAAAGAACAACTTGATATGATTACGAAAGAATTCCCGACGCCGTTTCATTTGTATGATGAAAAAGGTATTCGTGAAAATGTAAAAGCACTCAAAGAAGCATTTGCATGGAATAAGGGATATAAAGAGTACTTTGCAGTTAAAGCTACGCCAAATCCATTCCTTATCAATATTTTGAAAGAATATGACTGTGGTTGCGACTGTTCTTCTTATACTGAATTGATGCTTTCTGAAGCGATTGGAATAACAGGAAAAGATATTATGTTTTCTTCTAATGCAACCCCAGCAAAAGAGTTTGCATATGCAGACAAATTGGGGGCAATTATTAATTTGGATGATTTCACACACATTGATTTTCTTGAAAAGACAATCGGTCATATTCCTGAGACAATTAGTTGTCGTTATAATCCGGGCGGATTATTTAAAGTTAGCAATGATATTATGGATAATCCAGGTGATGCTAAGTATGGTATGACAACGGAGCAATTGTTTGAGGCGTTTAAAGTGTTAAAAGCAAAAGGTGCCAAAGAATTTGGTCTTCATGCATTTTTGGCAAGCAACACTGTGACGAATGAATATTATCCGATGCTGGCAAAGATTTTGTTTGAAGTTGCTGTAAAATTGCAGAAAGAAACAGGAGCTCATATTAAGTTTATTAACTTATCCGGTGGTATCGGAATACCATATTTACCAGACCAAGAACCGAATGATATTAAGGCGATTGGCGAAGGTGTAAGAAAAGTATACGAAGAAGTACTTGTACCTGCAGGTATGGGCGATGTTGCAATTTATACAGAACTCGGTCGATATATGATGGGGCCATATGGATGTCTTGTTACTAAGGCAATTCATGAAAAACATACTCACAAAGAGTACATCGGATGCGATGCATGTGCAGTTAATCTTATGCGTCCGGCAATGTATGGGGCTTATCACCATATCACTGTTATGGGCAAGGAAAATGAGCCGTCTGATCATATGTATGACATTACAGGTTCACTATGCGAAAATAATGACAAGTTTGCAGTTGAACGCATGTTGCCAAAGATTGATATAGGGGATACATTGGTTATTCATGACACAGGTGCGCATGGTTTCGCTATGGGTTATAATTATAACGGCAAGTTAAAGTCAGCTGAAATTCTTCTTCAAGAAGACGGAACTGCGAAACTTATTCGAAGAGCAGAAGAACCGAGAGATTATTTTTCGACTTTTGACTGCTTTGAAATAGGAAAAAAACTTATATAAAAAGGTTGACATTCCTTTGAATATAGGTTATTATAATCAAGTCGCTTGGCACAAATGTGACGAGCGCGAGCGGATGTGGCGGAATGGCAGACGCACAAGACTCAAAATCTTGCGGGGGTGACCTCGTGTGGGTTCAAGTCCCACCATCCGCATGAAAGCCTTGAATTTTCAAGGCTTTTTTCTTTTGTCAAAAAAGTACCACACAAGATTTCAGAAAAACACTCAATCAGATTTTAAAACAGACCTTTTTGAAAGAAAAGGAGAGAAAATCTATGGCAAGAGGAAAACAAATCACAAAGCAAATCACAAAGACCACATCTGAATGTTTGGAGATATTTCTCAAACATTGTCAGACAAAGAACCTATCAAAACCAACACTCAAAACATATCGGTTGGAATGTAATTCATTTAATGAATGGTATGGAGAAGAGCAGAGTATTTATGATGTTTCCGCAGAAACAATCGAAGAATACATTTCATTTCTTCAAGAGAAAGAAATCTCACAGACTTATATTGCAACAAAGATTAGACAATTAAGGGCGTTTCTGTACTTTTGTATGGAGAGAGAATATCTGAAAAGATTTTCTATTAAGATACCAAAAGCAGACGAAGTAATCAAAGAACCTTATACACAGGCAGAACTAGAAAAACTAATCAGAAAACCAAAAAGCAATAATTGGGTAGAGTGGCGGAATTGGGCTATGGTAAATTACTTTTTATCAACAGGCAACCGCCTTGCAACAGTAGTCAATATTAAGATTGAAGATATAGATTTCTATACAAACTTAATTAAACTAACCACGTTGAAGAACAGGAAACAACAATACATTCCTATGTCAAGCGGTCTAAAAGACGTTTTAAGGACTTATTTGGATTTGTGGGAACATACTGACAATGATTATCTATTCCCTGAATATGAGGGCAAACAACTGTCCACAGGGGGCGCGCAATGGGCAATCAGAAAATATAATGTTAGCAGAGGAGTAACAAAAACTTCAATACACCTTTTTAGACATACTTATGCAAAGCATTATATATTAGCAGGCGGAGAAGCGACCTATTTGCAACGTTTATTAGGACATTCCACATTGGCTATGACAAATCATTACATCAACCTTTATTCAACAGATTTACAAACGAACTATGATAAATTCAATCCGTTGGACAATTTGGCAAGAACAATCACAGAATAAAGGAGAGTGGAAATGATGAAAGAAAAATTATATGATATTATGTCAGACTACAACGAAATCTTAAAGGACATTGACGCTTTTGTAAACGTCCTAGAATTTGAATTAAAGGGTGCAGAAATAACTGCTGCCACAGAGAACATACAAGACGTTATAAGAGTGCATTTACGCATTTTAAGAGGTGTTCAGAGAGATGGTGAAGAACTTTACAACAAAATTGATGAAACGATTTTAAGTATCAAAAAAGGCGGTATGTAGCGGAACATACACTAACTCTTAACAGATAATATAATAATACATATTACACGTTAATAGTTTGAGTGAATCGGCAACAGAGCAAAAGAAAAATGCGGAAGTGGTAAATGATAAAAAACCTACTTCCGCATTTATTTTTTTGGATATTCTGTTTTGATGTTGCTTGCCCCTGTTATGTAGTCCATTGATACATTGTAATATTGGGCAAGTATGAGAATGTTGTCTATCGGGATTCTAGTCTTTCCACTTTCATAATCTGCGTACGTCCTCTGCCCTATATGTAACAAGTCTGCAATCTTCTGTTGGGTTAAGTGATTATCTTCTCTTATTTCTCTTATTCGTTCATTATATTTCATATTTTACACCTCTTTTTTGATTGTATCGTAAAATGAAATCAACTTGACAAATAGAGTTATAAACTCTAAAATGTAGATAATTACCAAAGAGAAAGGAGCAAATGAGGACGTGGGAATTAAATACTTCAAAGAGTGTTGCGATGAGTTGGGTATTGATGTGGATAACACGTTTTGTTGTGGAAGTAGCAGGGATACAGATATTATAAGCAATAATCCACGATACGTGTTTAAACCAACGGAAAATCAGTTAAAACCGCAACATCAATATGCAGTGAAATATTTTACAAAAGAAAAAATGTATTTATGTTGGAGCAGGAAACAGAAAGTGAAGATAGAATCATTTTCTTGTCTTAAAAAAGAGGTAATAAATGCACTTGAAAACAAACAGACATATCTTGATAAATATTTATTGAAAAGGTATGGAAACAAAGAAAAAGTGTATGTATTCACTAAAAAGAACGTTAGAAATTTCTTAAAAGAGTTGCAAGTAAATTTTGAGGGAAATAGTTAATAAAGGAGAAGAAAAATGGGAGAACAAAAAATTGTAGAAAGTACTATGTCATATCAAAAAACATTGAAAAAAGTTTGTCTTGTCTTATTTGGAATGTTGTTTGTTGCTGGAATCAAAGGAGCGATAATTTTTTTTGAAAAGACGCATTTTGACCCTTCGTGGAAGAGCGACGATTATATATTTGTCAGTATTTTTATTGCTTTGATATGTTTGAATGGTGTTTTATGGTTCTTGTATTTCTTAATATCAAAGGAACAGGTTGTAGTCACTAATAAAAGAGTATACGGAAAGACAGCATTTGGTAAACAAGTTGATTTACCTTTGGATAGCATTTCAGCAGTTGGCACAACACTTTTTAAAGGAATTGTGGTTGGAACTTCTTCTGGAAGAATTAAATTTTTAGGTATCAGTAATAGAAATGAAATCTATGAAGAAATTAAAAAGATTTTGGCAGACCGACAATCAAAGGAAGTTAAAACAAATACACCCGTGACAAACATTACACAGGAACAAAGTTCAGCAGATGAACTCAAAAAATTCAAAGACCTACTTGATAGTGGAGTTATCACACAAGAGGAATTTGATGCAAAGAAAAAACAATTATTAGGTTTATAAAATATCAAAGGAGATTGAGAAAATGAAAAAGAAATTAGTTTTATTATTAAGTGTAGTTTTAGTTATGTGTAGTTTATTGTGTGCTTGTGGAGGGGAAAAGTCACAATTTGTAGGTGAGTGGATTGCAGATAACCGAATAGACAAAGAGACATACGAATTGGAGGACGTAGCCTCTCAATATACATTCAAAAAAGATGGCACTGGATATTATAAACAGAGTGGCGCTATACTTCAGATTACTTGGGAAGTTATAGATGAAAATACCATAATAGTTTACACTGAAACACAAGGAAAAGAACTCAAATTGATAGATGATATGCTAATAAATGACACGAATTATTTCTACGTAGAATATAGCAAAAAGTAAAAGGATGAAATGTTTCCATTGATTCATATTAACTCTTAAAGCGGTAGAGGTACACGTAACCTCTACCGCTTTCTTTTCTTCGGAAATTGGCATTTCTCATCACTTACATCACAGATATAATTCAAATCCACATCATAAAATCTCGACAATTCAATGATACATTCCACCGGAATTCTAACTTTTCCATTCTCATAATCAGAATAGGTTGTTTGTGCTACGTGAAGCACTTCTGATACTGTTGCTTGGTTATAATCATTATCTTCTCTTAATGCCCTTATCCTATCGGTATACGCCATTCCTTACACCACCTCTGCCATAATTTTACAGAATATGGAAATGGATATGCGGATTTAACGGAATGTCCGTTAAGATGCAAAAAGATAAAAGCAACAGGAAATAACGCCTATTGCTTTTATAACATTGTTTATTGAGTTTGTAGTGACAAATATATGGTTTGTTCTGCTTGCAAGATTTTAACCCATTTACTCACGGTTTTGGGGTCTCTGTCTGCAATTTCTGCAACATCTTGGAAAGAGCCGATTTGGTTATATAATTCTAAAAAATATTCAGCCTCAACCCTAGATACATTTCTACTTTTTTTGAGTTTTTTGATTTTTATCTTCGCCATTATTTTGCCACCTGATTTTCTAAATCAGGATTCCATTCTTTTGCTTGTTCTTTTGTTAGAATAGGGCGAGTAAATGCTTCTGCGATTGCTTCTTCAATAAACTGTCTTGTAGTGATTTCTTTGTCAACACCTGCCTTTTTCAAAATCTCATTCTGTTTGGCAAGATTGCTTTCAAAAGTATTAGGTACAATAAAAATACCTTTGTCCGTGTCAATTGTAATTCTCATAATTGATTCTCCTTTGTGTTTTTCTTGATTCTACTACAATTCAATAGAACACGTTAAAATATAACGGAACTTCCGTTAAACTACTAATAATCAAAGAGAATCTAGCAAGTTTTGAAAGATTTTAATCTGTTTTTCTAGATTCTATTAAAATCTTTGAAGTTTTGTGAAAATATGGCGGACGTGCTTGGATTTTGTCCGCTTCTAACAAGATTAAGGCGGAATAGGCGGACTTCCGCAATTTTCAAGAGTGTTCATAAAAGTATACATTTCCGAACGTGTAAAAACATATCTTTTTTGCGTTTGTAAAAGTATTAAAAATAATTTACGAACGTTCGTAGAAAAGTGTTGACATTTACGAACGCTTGCGATATAATAGACTTATCAAAGGAACAGACGAACAAAGGAGATAAAAAACTATGTATTACGCATATCACAGAACAAGCACAACAGACCAACACCTTGACAGAGGAATTGCAGAACTCGAAGCATTTTGCAAAGCAAACAATATCAAACTTGAAAAGATATATACAGACCAACAGACAGGGAAGAACTTCAACCGCCCACGCTACCAAGTATTAAAAGAGGACATATTGAGAAGCGGAGATACATTGATTATAACGGAACTTGATAGATTAGGAAGAAACAAACAGGACACACTCAAAGAGTTGCGATACTTCCAAGATAAAGGAATACGCGTTATGATTATAGAAATCCCAACTACAACACAGGACTTATCCAAACTTGACAATTCAATGG
This sequence comes from Faecalimonas sp., assembly GCA_045632945.1. Taxonomy (GTDB): domain Bacteria; phylum Bacillota; class Clostridia; order Lachnospirales; family Lachnospiraceae; genus Faecalimonas. The sequence continues at coordinate 11,226 of JAZQXU010000001.1, forward strand.
CTAAAATGATTATGGAAACAATCAATAATATGCTTATCGAGTTATACGCAACAATGGCACAGGCGGAAATCGAGAAGAAAGAGAAAAGACAACAAGAGGGAATTGAAGCAAAGAAAGCACGTGGCGAATGGGATAACTATGGCAGACCAAAAGCAGAAAAACCGAGTAATTGGGACGAAGTAATTACACAATGGAACAACGGAGAAATAACGGCGGTTAAAGCAATGGAACTTTTGAATGTGAAAAAGACCACATTCTACAAACTCTTAAAACAATAAAGACAGGACGGACGCCCTGTCTCACAGGCGGAATGGTGCAATGCACCATTACCGCCTTTATTTGAGAGAGTATAAAATTTTTGTTATAATATATATATAAGATAAATAAAAAATATATCTTATATCGTACGGCTAACGGTCGTGTTTTGTTTAGTTTTCGTATTTGGAGAGGGCGGAGACCACCTCTGCCCCTCACTCTTCAAAATAAAATTGAAAATCCCGAAATACACGCCCCTGTTATAACAAGTTTATACAATCTTCCAAAGAAGATTTTTATATATAATAACTCAACATCTAACAGAAATGGAAAGTCGTTGCCCTTTGTTATTCCGCGCAACGACTTTTTATTTTTGCTTGGATACTTGAAAAAATCACGTGAAAGGACTAAAAAAATGACACAACAAGATATTATTAAAAAACTGAAAATAATTAAAATTACGTGTGATATAGATAATCAATACATTGCAGAATATTTAGGAATGAAGAACGCCCGAAGCGTTGCTAATTTCCTGCACAATGATTACAACTTATCAGACGAGAAAAGGAGGAAAGCGGAAGAACTGATTTCTGATTTATGGATTGAGGTTTAGAGAACTTTTACACGAACTCTTAACGTTTAATAAATAGTCAATATTACCTGTTAAGACTTTGTGTGAATCCGCCAATGATATATGTTAGAGTTGAGAACTTATTCACGACAGGAGTTAATAGAACTCTTTGAAACAGAACGAATAGACAGTATCAAAAACAAATTGAATAGACAGGGTTACACATACACAACAAGCGGACGCGGGCAAGACTACACGTTGACAATAACCGCACTTCCGCCACGTTTTCGCAACTATTGTATTGATGTGTTAGGATTCGCACCACAGACAGATTTTGAAAGGTTGAAGCATTTCTTATATATGTTTTTCTTTGATAAAGAATTTCAACAATTGCCACTTACTACAATGTCACACTTACTCAATGAAACAATCTATGTATCAAGACAAACGCTTGGTAATTGGATAAACAAACTCATTGATAAAGGTATTCTTCATAGAAGCAATGTAGAGTTTAATTACTTTGTTTTTGGCAAAGACCAAGAGGGAAATGATGTAACACTTCAAATTACAAAAGAAACCTATACAAAAGCGTGGAATGAATACTGGGAAGGTAATAAATACAGTTATTGTGAAGCGTTAAGCAGAATGCGAACTGTTGTTACAGGAACACCACATAAGTATGGTGTAATTTGTGAAAATGCTTTTTATTTAGATACTGTCAATGAACTCAAAGATATTTTACGAAAGGAGATATTATGAAAGACGAATATATTAGATATTCCAAAAGTAGAAAGCACAAAAACCTTTCTGCTATTGGACGTTATTTAGAACTAGCGAACTATGATTTGATTGATAGATACATAATACAAAAACAACAATTTGGAATGGGAGAAATGTTAGGATATGCATTTGCTCAAAGTCTTGTAAAATCATTTGAAGAAATACTAAAAGAAATATTTGATTGACGCCTGCTGCCACTCTGCACATAAAGGTGCAGAGGTTTTAGAAATGTTTTCTTGAAATGTCTGTTGTTATAGAGTATACTTTGAATGTAACAAAATTAAGGTCGTTTCTATAATCTGATATGGTTAAAAAGAAATCTTATGTGATTTGAAGAAATCAAGGAAAATAAAGGCGGAAAGGGGACAGCGGTTTTCGTTAGAAAATCGCTACTCAAAATCTTGCGGGGGCGACCTCGTGTGGGTTCAAGTCCCACCATCCGCATATAAAAAAGATATCCCAGACAAATGTCTGGGATATCTTTTTTTTGTAGCGGCAAGTCCGTTTTTGTTGCTATAAAAGCGGAAATGTGGTATCATTTTTTTATTAGAATGTATTCAGAAGGAGGATACTTATGAAAAACAATATTTTCAAAGTGAATGGCAAATTTTACTATGGTTGGATCATGCTTATTTGCGGATTTATGTCCATGTTTATTTGCTATGTAATCAAAGTAAACTGTTCATCATTGTTTTATGGACCGGTTTGTGAAGACCTCGGAGTATCTCGTACGGCTTTCACTCAGATGAACTCAATAATGACAGTTGTTATGTTAATTTGTTCAGCTTTTATCGGTAAGATTTATAAAAAGTTTCCGATGAAATATGTGCTGACTGCGTGTGTGACTCTTGCGGCGGCTTGTTATGTATTAATGTCTTTTGCAACATCTATGTGGCAACTTTGGATTATTGCAGGTGTGCAAGGTATCGCCTGGTCAGGCGCAACAAACTTACCTGTTACTATCATGGTAAGCAATTGGTTTGGACCAAAGATTAAAGGTACGGCGATGTCAATTGGAATGCTTGGAAGTGGTGCAGGTGCACTTGTTTGGATTAAAATTATAAATAATGTAATTGCAAATCAGGGATGGAGAGCAGGATATCTTGCTATGGCTGTTTGTATTGCGCTTATGATTCCTATCGCGCTTATTTTTGTTGTTGATATGCCGACAGATAAAGGATTTGAAACACGTGTTGGTGATCCTACACCTGAAGAACTGGCAAGTGCCGGTCAAGTATCTGCTCAGAAAGCAGGGCTTACAGGTCAACAGGCTCTTAAGACCCCACGTTGGTGGTTCCAATGGTTTGCCGGTCTGATTACAATGATTGGTGCCGCTGCATTTTCAGCTCAATTTGTTGATTATTATACAAATATAACAGGTAATTCGGATAAGGCGGCTGCAATCTATTCTTCAGCTCTTGGAACCTTGATTTTGGGAAAATTCCTGTTAGGTGTACTGTCAGATGTATTGCATATTAAGAGAACATCTGTTATCGCGCCTCTCTTTTATGCAGGGGTATTTGTATGCATGGCACTTTCTGCAAAGAATATGACATTTGCAACAATTTTAATTCCATTATATATGCTTGGAGGCGCACTCCCATCTGTTATTCCGTTCCTAATCACATCATACAACTTTGGCGACAAAGAATATGGTGTAATGAGTGGTTGGATGAACATGGCAGGAAATATTGGACAAATTATAGGTCCTACAATTGCTGCAATTATATTTGACGTAACCGGAACATATACTCTTGCATGGATTATCTTTGCGGTGTTAATGGGAGTTGTGGCAGTTTTCTATCTGATTTCTACAATCGTGAGCAAAAAACAAATTGAAGCAATGGGTTATAAATCCATGTAATAATAACAACATTTGGAGGTATTATCATGAAAAATTATTTTGATGTTAGTGGTAAAAATGCAATTGTAACAGGTGCATCGTCTGGTCTTGGAAGACAATTTGCACTTTGTCTTGCAGAACAGGGAGCTAATGTTACAATCGTAGCTCGTCGTATCGAAAAATTGGAAGAAGTTAAAAAAGAAGTAGAAGAATTTGGTGTGAAATGTCTCGCAATTCAATGCGATGTTACAAACACTGATCAAATTAAAAATGTTGTTGAAACAACAGTAAAAGAATTTGGTAGAATTGATATTCTTATTAATAATGCAGCTGCTGGATTTGCAACACCTGCAGTTGAAACAACAAACGAAGAGTGGGACCGAGTTATGAATACAAATGTAAATGGCGTATTCTACTTCGCTCGTGAAGTTGGGAAGGTTATGATTGAGCAGAATTATGGTAGAATCGTTAATATCGGTTCTTTCCACTGCCAAGTGACTATGAATGGTTTCCCACGTTCTGGATATTCTACAGCAAAGGGTGCTGTTATGATGATGACAAAAGCACTTGCAGCAGAGTGGGCAAAGAATGGCATTACAGTTAATACATTAGGACCTGGTTACTTTAAAAGTGAAATGGCTGACAAAGTAACTGATGATAGATATGAAAATACAATTAAGAATGGATGTCCAATGGGACGTCGCGGTAATCCGGGCGAATTAAATGGTGCAATGCTGTATCTTGCATCGGATGCGTCAAGTTATGTTACAGGACAACTTCTTCTTGTAGATGGTGGATGGACTATTGTTTAATTTGAATTTGATTTTTCGACCAGATATAATGGGGTTAATTATCCTAGCCATATGCGTTGTTTTATTTATAACAAATAGTTTATCATCCGCGGTTGTAGGATGTTTAGGCTGCCTTTTAATGGTTTTATTTAAAGTATGTACTTTTGAAGAAGCTTTTTCGGGGTTTTCAAGCAGTATTGTACTATTGATGATTGGTTCCATGATTGTAGGTATAGCCATGTTTAGAACAGGAGCCGCGCAAATTGTTGGACGTTATATTATAAGGTGGGCTCACGGAAGTGAGCGTGTTTTCATGATAGTCGGATGTCTTATTGCGGGAATTATGGCTATGTTTCTCGCAAATACAGCTGTACTTGCCGCATTTATTCCCATTATTGATAGTGTTTGTAGGACATCTGAAAATATTAAGCAACGCAATATTGTTTTGCCGATAGCATATGCAGTAATGTTTGGAGGTAGTTGTACATTGATTGGTTGCACCCCTCAGCTTACGGCAAATGGATTGATGAGCAAGATGATAGGAATAGAGATGGGGATGTGGGATTTAACAGGTCCCGGATTGTGTCTTTTTGCTATTTTTCTTATCTATATTTCATTTGTCGGTTACAAAAGGGGCAAAAAAATATGGGGTCAAAATATGGATGTTGATATGGGCGTAGATGAAGAAAAAAGACATTCTGTATTGAATCCGGAGTACGACAAAAAAAGAGTAATTACCATGTTTGTGATTATCTTTTTAATGATCATTTCATATGCGTTTAGCATTCTTCCGGTGGCGGAAACGGCCATATGTGCTACTATATTATGTATTGTTACAAAATGCTGTAAGGTTGAAGAGATTACAAAGGAAATGTCTTGGGACACCATTGTGTTTCTTGCAACTTGCCTTGGCCTTGCTAACGCATTGACCACAGCAAAATCGGGTGAATTAATCGGAAAAGGGGTCTTCTTCCTTTTGGGAGATGTCCAGATCCCACTGATTGTTTTTTCTGTTGTTGTTTTGCTAACATTATTTATCAGTCAATTTATCACAAATTCAACTGCAATTATTATTGTATTACCAATTGCGATATCTTTATGTAATTCGTATGGGTATAATGCAATGGCGTTTTGTATTGGTATCACGCTTGCAGCAAGTATTGCGTGTTGCACACCGCTTGCAGCAGCCCAAATAACAATGACTGAAGTGGCTGGATATAAATTTATGGACTATATTAAATACGGATGGATTTTAACACTTATTTGTTACGTTGGGATTGTACTATTTGTTCCGATGTTTTATCCTCTTGTTTGATTATTCATACCCTCTTTGCTGTATATAACAGTAAAGAGGGTTATTTTTATTTTCCCTGCACAATTTGTGGAAAATGTGATAAAATAACAGATAGCAATATTATGGGAGGACATACTTGTGAGCAAAATTGTTTTAATAGACGGACATAGTATATTAAACCGAGCATTTTACGGCGTTCCGGATTTGACAAATTCAGAAGGATTGCATACAAATGCAATCTATGGTTTTTTGAATATTATGTTTAAAATTTTAGAAGAAGAAAAGCCGGAGTATTTAACGGTTGCATTTGATGTTCATGCACCTACGTTTCGTCATCAGATGTATGGGGAATATAAGGGAACAAGAAAACCGATGCTCGAGGAACTTCGTCAGCAAGTACCTATTATGAAAGAGGTCCTTCGCGCAATGGGTGTAAAGATTATTGAACAAGCGGGATTAGAAGCGGATGATTTGCTCGGAACTATCTCAAAACGCTGTGAAGCAGAAGGAATGGATGTTTCTGTTATTTCGGGAGATCGGGATTTACTGCAATTAGCAACAGAGAAGGTAAAGATTCGTATTCCAAAGACTAAGCAAGGAAGAACTGAGGTGGAAGATTATTATGCCTCTGATGTAAAAGCACGATATCAGGTTACTCCAAAAGAATTTATTGATTTAAAGGCACTAATGGGCGACAGTTCTGATAATATTCCCGGAGTACCGAGCGTGGGTGAAAAGACAGCTACTAATATTATTGTTCAATATGGCTCAATTGAGAATGCGTTTGCTCATGTTGATGAGATTAAACCACCGCGTGCATTAAAAGCATTACAAGAGCATTATGATCTGGCACAACTAAGTAAAGTGCTTGCTACCATCAATGTGGATGCCGATTTTGTTTATGATATTGAGGAAGCAAAACTTGGCAATTTGTATACGGAAGAAGCATATGTTTATTTCCAAAAATTACAGTTTAAAAATTTATTATCGCGTTTTGAAGTAGCCGGACCAACAAATAAAGTAGAGGACTTCTTTAAAAAGGTTACTGATCAAATCGAGGCAGATGCTATTTTTGCAAGAGCGAACACGCAAGAGGTAGTTGGTATTTCTTTCTACAAAGATATGCAGAATGTTTTGCCACTTTTTGCATTGGATGCAGGACTTACAGGCGTCGGTATTTCCTATGGCAAGGAAGATATTTATCTTATTACAACAGAAGGCGGTATCACAGAATCTTATTTATTGGATAAGATTGTAAAACTTTCTGAAACAGTAGATAACCTTGCGCTTTTCCAAACCAAAGAAGCGCTTAAATACATTCCGAATGTTAATCAACAGGCTTGTTTTGATGCAATTATCGCAGCGTATCTTTTAAATCCGTTAAAAAATGATTATGATTTTACAGATGTGGCGAGAGAACAATTAAATATTTTAATTGATGAGAAGATGGATGATGCGCAAAAGAGTCTTTACGAAGCGTATACAGCGTATGCATCACAAGCAATCTTACTTGATAAACTTCAAGAAACACAAATGGATAAATTGTTTTTTGATATTGAGATGCCACTTGTTTTTACGCTTTATGATATGGAGCAAAACGGTGTCAAGGTTGAAGCGCCTGCGCTGAAAGTATACGGCGAGCAACTTGGTGAAAAGATTCTTGAAGTAGAAAAACAAATCTACGAGATGACAGGTGAAGAATTCAACATCAATTCACCGAAGCAGTTAGGCGAGATCCTTTTTGAAAAGATGGAATTGCCACATGGCAAGAAAACTAAGACCGGATATTCCACATCAGCAGATGTATTGGAAAAACTTGCAGTAGATTATCCTATTGTGTCGCATATTTTAGAATATCGTCAGCTGACCAAACTGAAATCAACCTATGCGGATGGCTTGGCAAATTATATTCAAATGGATGGACGAATTCATGGCAAGTTCAATCAAACGATTACAGCTACAGGTCGTATTAGTAGCACGGAACCAAACCTGCAGAACATTCCTGTCCGAATGGAATTAGGAAGATTAATTCGCAAGGTATTTGTGCCTGAAGAAGGATATATGTTTGTGGATGCGGATTATTCACAGATTGAGCTTCGTGTTTTGGCACACTGTTCAGGTGATGAGCAGCTTATTACAGCATACAGGGAATCGAGAGATATTCATCGTATGACAGCGTCGCAGGTATTTCATGTGCCGTTTGATGATGTGACAGATTTGCAAAGAAGAAATGCGAAAGCAGTAAACTTTGGTATCGTTTATGGAATTAGTTCATTTGGACTTAGTCAGGATTTAAGTATTACCAAAAAGGAAGCTGCAGAGTATATTGAGAATTATTTCAATACGTATCCTGGTATTAAGAAATTTTTAGATGATGCAGTTGAGACAGGAAAAGAAAAAGGATATGTCACAACATTGTTTGGCAGAAGACGCCCGATACCGGAACTTAGTTCAAGCAATTTTATGCAACGGTCTTTCGGTGAAAGAGTAGCTATGAATTCGCCAATACAGGGAACCGCTGCCGATATTATGAAAATCGCGATGATTGGTGTTCACAAAAGATTAAAAGAAGAACAAATGCGTTCGAGAATTGTGTTACAGGTTCATGATGAACTTTTGATTGAAGCACATCAATCTGAAGTAGAAAAGGTAAAAGATATTCTGAAATATGAAATGGAGCATGCAGCAGAACTTTTAGTTCCGCTTGATGTTGATATGCATGAAGGTCAGAATTGGTATGAGGCTAAATAATGAAAATTATAGGAATAACAGGGGGCGTTGGCTCCGGTAAGAGCAATGTGCTTTCTTATATGCAAGAAACATTTTCGGCTGTGGTCTGTCAGGCAGACCACATAGCTTGGAAACTACAGGAACCGGGACAAAAATGCTACGAAGACATTATTCGGTTTTTTGGACAAGACATTTTACACGATGATAAAACAATTAATCGCAAGAAATTAGGACAAATTGTATTTGGTTGTCAGGATAAACTTTTACAATTAAATCATATTATGCATCCGGCAGTTAAAGAGTATATTGTTGATTTGATTTTAGAAGAAAAGCGAAAGAACACATCATACTTTGTTTTGGAAGCTGCCTTATTGTTGGAAGAAAATTACGGACAAATTTGTGATGAGATATGGTATATTTATTGCAAGGAAGATGTTCGTCGTAAGCGGTTGAAAGAGAGCAGAGAATATACGGATGACAAAATTGATGCAATTATGAGCACTCAGTTGTCAGAGAATGTTTTTCGTGAGCAATGTCAAAAAGTGATTGACAATAGTGGCGATTTTGCGGATACTTGTTATCAGATTGATAAAGCAATGAATAGATAGGAGAAAATAAATGAGACTTTGCAGCATAGCAAGTGGGAGCAGCGGCAACTGTATTTATGTTGGCAGTGGCAACACTCATTTGTTGGTTGACGCGGGAATAAGCAAAAAAAGAATTGAAGAAGGTCTTGCGAAACTGCAACTGAAAGGTGAGGAACTTAGCGGTATTTTAATTACACATGAGCATTCGGATCATATTCAAGGCTTGGGTGTCTTTAGCAGAAAGTATGGTATTCCGATTTACGCAAGTAAAGGAACAATTGATGGGATACGTAATTATAAAAGTCTTGGTCAGGTGCAAGAAGAACTGTTCCATGTAATAAAATGCAATGAAATGTTTATGATTGGAGATATTGTGGTCAAACCGTTTTCCATTTCTCACGATGCATATGAACCGACAGGTTTTCGAATGGAACACCACGGCAAAGCAGTTGCAATTGCAACAGACCTTGGAAAATATGATGACTATATTGTGGAGAATCTGAAAGGACTTGACGGTATTGTGTTAGAGGCCAATCATGATATACATATGTTGGAGGTCGGCCCGTATCCATATCCTTTGAAACAAAGAGTTCTTGGGGAGCGTGGTCATTTATCAAACGAGTTATCGGGAAGATTGCTTTGCCGTATTTTTCACGAAGGATTAAAGTGTGTAATGCTCGGTCATTTGAGCAAGGAAAATAACTATGCTGAGTTGGCATATGAGACGGTTAAATTAGAAGTCACATTAAGTAACACGCAATATAAAGGTGATGATGTACCTTTGTTCATTGCAGACAGAGATAAAATGTCAAAAATATTTGATTTATAATTTAGGAGGCATGACATGAAAAAATGTATTATCACAGTAGTAGGAAAAGACACAGTTGGTATTATTGCAAAGGTTTGTACTTATTTGGCGGAGAATAAGATTAATATTTTAGATATTTCGCAGACAATTGTGGACGGATATTTTAACATGATGATGATTTCAGATCTTGATCAAGCAGAGAAGGAAATTGGAACTGTTTTTGAAGACTTGGAAGCACTGGGAAGTGAAATCGGTGTCATTATTCGTTGTCAACGCGCAGAAATCTTTGAAAAAATGCACAGACTGTAAAGGAGCTTAACATCATGATTAACATTTATGAGGTAACAGAAACGAATCAGATGATTACGCAAGAGAATTTAGATGTTCGTACCATTACCTTGGGTATCAGTCTTATGGACTGTATTGATTCTGATTTGGATAAACTGAATGAAAATATTTACTGTAAAATTACAACTTTGGCAAAAGATCTTGTTTCTACGGGACAGGCGATTGAGAAGGAGTATGGTATTCCAATTGTAAACAAACGTATATCAGTTACGCCGATTTCATTGATTGGCGCGGCTGCTTGCAAAAGCAGTGCTGATTACGTGACCATTGCTAAAACTTTAGACCGTGCAGCACATACTGTAGGCGTCAATTTCATTGGCGGATATTCTGCTTTGGTATCCAAAGCAATGACAAGTTCAGAGGAAAATTTAATTCGTTCCATTCCGGAAGCGCTGGCTGTTACTGAACGCGTATGTAGTTCTGTTAATGTTGGTTCTACAAAGACAGGGATTAATATGGATGCTGTTAGACTATGTGGTGAAATTATCAAGGATACAGCTGAAGCTACCAAAGATAACGATTCACTTGGTTGCGCAAAACTTGTGATTTTCTGTAATGCACCAGATGACAACCCGTTTATGGCAGGGGCATTTTTGGGTGTAACCGAGGGCGATGCCGTGATTAATGTCGGCGTAAGTGGTCCTGGTGTAGTGAAACATGCGATTGAGCAGGTTCGCGGAAAAGGTTTTGAAGAATTGTGTGAGACAATTAAAAAGACAGCGTTTAAAATCACTCGTGTAGGTCAATTGGTTGCAAAAGAAGCGTCCAAAAGAATGAATATTCCATTTGGCATTATTGATTTGTCGCTGGCACCAACGCCGGCAGTTGGAGACAGCATTGCTGAGATTTTGGAAGAGATTGGACTTGAAAAGGTTGGAGCACCGGGAACAACAGCGGCGCTTGCAATGTTAAATGACCAGGTGAAAAAAGGCGGTGTTATGGCTTCTTCTTATGTGGGCGGACTTAGTGGTGCTTTTATACCTGTTAGTGAAGATCAGGGTATGATAGATGCTGTAACAGTGGGTGCATTGTCGCTTGAAAAATTAGAAGCGATGACATGTGTTTGTTCTGTTGGGCTTGACATGATTGCAATACCTGGCAAAACAAAAGCAACAACGATATCCGGTATTATCGCTGACGAGATGGCAATTGGAATGGTTAATCAGAAAACAACAGCTGTTCGTTTAATTCCTGTTGTTGGAAAAGACGTAGGTGATATTGCAGAGTTCGGAGGGCTACTGGGATATGCACCGATTATTCCGGTAAATGAATTTGATTGTAGCGCATTTGTGAATCGCGCAGGTAGAATTCCGGCACCGATTCATAGTTTTAAAAATTAAAAAACAAGAGCACCGTTGTGATGCGTTTCGTATTTATTACACACGCACAATTTGGTGCTCTTTTTCATTTATAAATTTATTTTTAAATTTATCGGTAATCACAGATTCGTATAAATCAGATACAGCGATATCTTTTTTTAACATTTTTTTGGCATTCTCAGAGAGAGAATCCGTTATGTTAAGCTTTGTCACAATAGGAATGGATGAAGTTCCTTTTAAACATGTAAATATGTTTGTATTATCCTTGCGAAATCCTAATACACGAGCATATTCGATGTCTGTATAGTCTGTTTTTGCTATGTTTAGTAAAACATGAAGCAGTGCGCGAGATATTCTGGTGTAAGTTATTTCCTTTGTTTTAAGCAAACTGCAGAATTGATCAAAACCAATGAAATTATTTCGTTCGTTTATGATTCGGTTTGCCAGTTCTTCAGACACATCAGCGTATTTTAGAAGAGAGGTCTTGGTTTCCTTTAATAATTGATGTTTCAGTAATACTGAAAAATCATTTGCAAAAACTGGAAAACGTTTATGGTAAAATTCTTGTAAAAGTTGCATACTAGAATCAGGAACCTGATTAAATAATTGATGCATTGAATTCTGCTCAATTATATTTCGAATGGCAGATGCAGAGCTGTATTGAGTTTGTAAATCAGTATCGTGATAATTCGATGAAATACGTTTTATTGTATATGGAATAATTTTGCTGTTTAAACGCTGCAACGCCTTTAAATATTCGATTCCGAGGATGTTGTTTGGGTGCTCTAATAGCGCATCATAATCTTCGTCGGGAAACAACACTTTGAGTGCCAGCTGTCTTGCAACAGGGAAATTATATCCCTCGCGAAGTGCTTCTTGAAGGCGTGATTTATAAGTTGGTGGTTCGTTTGCCAGAACAGTTGCAAGTTCTTTTAACAAATAAACGTCACCGCATTCGCTTCCAAAACAAAGAGCATCGATGCAACCCAATTTATCTAATATGGATACCGCACCTAATGCGAATTGTTCGGCAGTTCCTGTGGCATAGCAAACAGGCAATTCAAGAACCAAAGAAGCCCCGGCCTTAAGAGCCGCTTCGGCGCGAAGGTGTTTTGGCATGATAGCAGGTGTGCCGCGTTGTACATAGTTTCCGCTCATAACAACCACGACAGTGTCTGCGCCTGTCAGTTGTTTTGTTTTTTCAATATGAAATTGGTGTCCGTTATGAAACGGATTATATTCTGCAATTAATCCAACAACCTTCATTTGACGCCTCCGTTGTTTTTTATAGAATGATTATACTATAAGATATTTGTATTTGACAAGGAGTGGAGTAAAGAGTTAAAATTTAATGGATATAGAAATGATAAAAGGGGGAGTGTTTATGAATATTGAACTTATTCTTGAAATGCTGGAAAACAGACAATACAAAGAATTAAAAGAACAACTTGAAAACATGCACCCTGTTGACATAGCTGAATTTTTTGAAGAACTAAAAGACAACCAGATTATTTTGGTGTTTAGGCTATTGGGAAAAGATGAAGCGGCAGAGACGTTTACGGAGTTAAATAGTGATATGCAGGAGCTTCTGATTAACGCGCTGACAGACTCTGAATTAAAAGAAGTCATGGAAGAGATGTATCTCGATGATACTGTTGACGTTTTGGAAGAAATGCCTGCGAATGTTGTTGATCGTATTTTGACAACAACAGATGAAGAAACCAGAACGCAGATTAATAGTCTTCTTCATTATCCGGAGGATAGTGCCGGAAGCATTATGAACGTGGAATACATTGCGTTCCAAAAAGACATGACAGTGGAAGAGGCTATTTTAAAAATTCGCCAGGTCGGTATTAACCGAGAAACCATTTATACCTGCTATGTTACGGAAAAACGCAAACTTATCGGTGTTGTTTCTGTAAAAGATTTGTTGACTTCCGGTGATAATCGTTTGATTGAAGAAATCATGGAGACAAACATTATTTATGCAAACACCCATGACGACCAGGAAGAAGTTGCCGGTATGATTACCAGATATGGTATGATTGCAATTCCTATTGTTGATAACGACATGCGAATGGTCGGCATCGTTACGGTAGATGACGCTATGGATGTCATTCAGGAAGAGACAACAGAAGATATGAGCATGATGGCCGGTATCGTTGCTCCTAGTGAGGACACTTATTTTGAGACAAGTGTCTGGCAACATGCAAAGGGACGTTTCCCGTGGCTGTTATTTTTGATGTTATCTGCCACATTAAGTGGTTTGGTGCTTGGTCATTTTGAAGATGCGATTGTTGCAATGCCTATTTTAAACACATTTGTTACAATGCTTACAGGAACCGGTGGTAATTGCGGCTCCCAGAGTTCAACGCTTATTATTCGCGGTTTGGCAACAGATGAAATCGAGTTTAAAGATATCTTTAAAGTTATGTTTAAAGAGCTTCGTGTTGCAGCACTTGTGGGTATTATGCTTGGCATTGCAAATGGTATTCGTATTGTTTTGATGTACCATAATCTTACATTGGCAATTGCGCTTGGTATTACATTGTTGTTTACAGTTATTATTGCAAAGGCAATAGGATGTATTTTGCCGCTGGTTGCTAAAAAGTGTGGATTAGATCCGGCACTTATGGCTGCACCACTTATTACAACGCTTGTAGATGCTGCAACAATTTTGGTATATTTCTCAATTGTTACTCGCATTTTTGAGCTGTAGATTGTACTAAAAAAGAGACATAATTTCCCTTGTATACAATTTTTAATTGGGGTATAATTAGTAAATATGAGATGAAACGAAAGGAGCCACAAGGCAATGGGATTTATTGATTTAATTAAAGAAAAAGCAAAACAGAATGTAAAGACAATTGTTCTTCCTGAAACAGAAGATAAAAGAACATATGAAGCAGCTGAAGCGGTGCTTAGAGATGGGACGGCTAAGTTGATTCTTGTCGGTAGCAAGGAAGAGATTGAGAAAAATGGTGCAGGGTTTGATATTTCGGGAGCAACAATTGTTGATCCTGCAACGTATGAAAAAACAGAAAGTTATATTTCAAAATTAGTTGAACTTCGTTCAAAAAAAGGTATGACGGAAGAACAAGCAAGAGAATTATTGCTTACAAATTATCTTTACTACGGTGTTATGATGGTGAAGATGGGAGATGCTGATGGAATGGTATCAGGTGCATGCCATTCAACAGCAGATACATTAAGACCTTGCCTTCAGATTTTAAAAACAAAACCGGGCACAAAGTTAGTTTCAGCATTCTTCGTTATGGTTGTACCGGATTGTGAGATGGGAGCAAACGGAACCTTTATTTTCGGCGATTCTGGATTAGAACAGAATCCGGATGCTGAGAAATTAGCCAACATTGCAATTTCATCTGCAGAATCTTTTAGGATTTTAGTTGGAGAAGAACCAAAGGTTGCTATGTTATCACACTCTACAAAAGGTAGTGCAAAACATGCTGATGTTGATAAAGTTCTTGAAGCAACGCGCATTGCAAAAGAAATGGCACCTGATCTTATGCTTGATGGGGAATTACAATTAGATGCAGCAATTGTTCCTGAAATCGGAGAATCCAAAGCACCTGGAAGCAAAGTTGCAGGACATGCTAATGTACTTATTTTCCCTGACTTAGATGCAGGTAATATTGGATATAAATTAGTGCAAAGACTTGCTAAAGCTGAAGCATATGGACCGCTTACACAGGGTATCGCAAAACCGGTTAACGATTTGTCCCGTGGATGTAGCGCGGCAGATATTGAAGGTGTTGTAGCAATCACAGCTGTTCAAGCACAGGCTGAAGAAAACAATTAACAGCGGAGGATAAGATAATGAATGTTTTAGTAATCAATTGCGGAAGTTCATCATTAAAGTTTCAATTAATTAACTCAGAGACAGAAGCGGTTCTCGCAAAAGGTCTTTGTGAGAGAATCGGTATCGATGGTAGATTGACATATCAACCGGTTGGTGGAGATAAAACAACAGAGGATAAAGCAATGCCTACACATACAGAAGCAATTCAATTTGTAATTGATGCATTGACTGATTCTGAGAGAGGTGTTGTGGCAAGTCTGGAGGAAATCGGTGCCGTAGGTCACAGACTTGTACATGGAGGAGAAAAATTTGCCAGCTCAGCTGTTATTACAGATGAGATGATTAAAGCGGTTGAAGAATGCAATGATTTAGCACCGCTGCATAACCCGGCAAACTTAATTGGTGTTGATGCATGTAAAAAACTGATGCCGAACACACCGATGGTCGGAGTGTTTGATACAGCATTCCATCAGACAATGCCGGAAAAAGCATATATGTATGGTTTGCCATATGAATACTATGAGACATATAAAGTAAGACGTTATGGATTCCACGGAACAAGTCACAGTTTTGTATCTAAAAGAACTGCTGAGATTTTGGGCGCTTCTTATGACAATTTAAAGACGATTGTTTGCCACTTGGGTAACGGAGCAAGTATTTGTGCTGTAAAAGACGGCAAATCAGTTGACACATCTATGGGTCTTACACCACTTGAAGGACTTGTTATGGGAACGCGTTCCGGCGATATTGATCCTGCTATTTTAGAGTTCCTTGCAAAGAAAGAAAACATGGATATTGCAGAACTTATGAATATGCTGAATAAAAAATCAGGTGTACAGGGTATGTCCGGTTTATCAAGTGATTTCCGTGATTTGTCAGCAGGCGCTGAACAAGGAAACAAACGTGCACAGATTGCTTTGGATGTGTTTGCATATCGCGTGGCAAAATATGTTGGTGCTTACACAGCAGCCATGAATGGTGTTGATGCTATCGCCTTTACTGCAGGTATCGGTGAGAATGATGGAAGCATCAGAGAAAAGGTTTGCGAATACTTGGGATATTTGGGAATTGCAATTGACAAAGATGCCAATAAAAAACGTGGTGAAGAAGTGATTATTTCTACTCCGGATTCAAAGGTAAAAGTTCTTGTTGTTCCAACAAATGAGGAACTTGCGATTGCTCGTGAAACCGTAGCGTTGGTTTAGGAAACTTTTTCTAAATATTTATTGACAAACGAAATTTACATGATATAATAATTTAGGTGTGAATAGGAGTAATAGTATGTTTATTGACCTATCAGACGTTTTATCTGAACATCATAAAACAATTGATCAGATTGTTTCGATTGAGATGACAGAATTTGTGTCCACTTTGGGTAGCATGCCTGTTATTGAAAAAAGCGATGCGCACATTATTGTAAAACATGTCAAGCAACGTGAATTAACAATAGAAGGCAAATGCGAACTGGTGTTGGAAATTCCATGTGATCGTTGCCTTGAGCCGGTTATGACAAAGTTTGTTTTGGAATTCACAAAGAATGTTAATCTGAGCGATGATGAACAGACAGATGAATTGGATGAGAAAAATTATATTGACGGATACAATCTTGACGTAGACAAGTTGCTCTATAATGAGATGTTGATAGGATGGCCGATGAAAATTCTATGTAGCGATGACTGTAAAGGAATTTGCAATACATGTGGTCAAAACCTAAATAAGGGAACTTGTAACTGCGAAGATACAAGTCTTGACCCTAGAATGTCAGTTATCCGCGATGTGTTTAAGAATTTTAAGGAGGTGTAACCTATGTCAATTTGTCCAAAGAATAAATCTTCTAAAGCAAGAAGAGATAAAAGAAGAGCAAACTGGAAAATGAGTGCTCCAAACTTAGTAAAATGCAGCAAATGTGGAGAATTAATGATGCCACACAGAGTATGCAAGGCTTGCGGTTCTTACAACAAAAAAGAAATCGTAGCAACAGCAGAATAGTTTTAGTCACTTAAAAGATGTAAAAGCGATGCTTTTACATCTTTTTTTCGTAAATTACTGTTGATTTTTATAGGAATGTCTAGTAAAATTACGTTAGTCAGGAGGTAACAACATGTCAGAAATTATTAAAGTAGCAGTAGATGCTATGGGAGGAGACAATGCTCCGGGCGAAATTGTCAAAGGTGCAATTGATGCAGTTAATTTGCGAGACGACATAAAAGTACTTTTGGTTGGCCAGGAAGAAGTTGTAAATCAGGAGCTTGCTCAGTATACATATAATAAAGAGCAGGTTGAAGTGATTCATGCATCCGAGATTATCGAGACTGCTGAACCACCAGTGATGGCGATTCGCAAGAAAAAAGATTCGTCCATTGTGGTTGCAATGAATCTGGTTAAAAAAGGAGAGGCAGATGCTTTTGTTTCCGCAGGAAGTTCAGGTGCAATTCTTGTCGGAGGACAATTGATTGTCGGACGTATCAAAGGCGTTGAGAGACCACCGTTAGCACCACTGATTCCGACAGCGAATGGAGTATCTCTACTTATCGACTGTGGCGCGAATGTGGATGCAAGATCTTCTCACTTGGTACAATTTGCAAAGATTGGTTCTATTTATATGGAACACGTCGTAGGAATTAAGAATCCGAAGGTTGCGATTGTGAATATCGGTGCAGAAGAGGAAAAAGGAAATGCACTTGTCAAAGAGACGTTTCCACTTTTAAAAGAATGTGAAGATATCAACTTCATTGGAAGCATTGAAGCACGCGATATCCCACAAGGATTGGCAGATGTTATCGTATGTGAAGCATTTGTCGGCAATGTCATATTAAAGCTGTATGAAGGACTTGCAGGTGTTCTGATTAAGAAAATAAAAGGCGGACTTATGTCAACACTGAAGAGTAAAATCGGTGCGGCATTAGCTTTGCCGGCACTTAAAAACACGCTGAAAAGTTTTGATACCAGTGAACATGGCGGCGCACCATTACTTGGCTTAAACGGCCTTGTTGTAAAGACACACGGCAGCTCAAAAGCAATTGAAGTGTGCAATTCTATTATTCAATGTGTTACGTTCAAAGAACAACAGATTAACGAAAAGATACGTGAACGTATCCAAGTGAAAGAGTAAGAGCCAAAAGGAGAGAAAAAATGGAATTCGAAAAATTAAAAGAGATTATTATTGATGTGTTAAATGTATCAGAAGAAGACATCAAAATGGAGACAACATTTGTTGACGATTTGGGTGCAGATTCATTGGATATTTTACAAATTATTATGGGAATTGAAGAAGCATTTGATATTGAAATCGAAAATGAAGACGCTGAAAAAATTGTTAGCGTTGGAGATGCAGTAGAACAGATTAAAAATGCAGCGAATTAGTTTATATTTCGAAAAAGCCCATAAGGGCTTTTTCGCATGTTAAGAAAAAGTAACAGAGGGTGTCATGCAACGTAAAATTGAAGAAATACAGCATAAAATTGGATATCAATTTCATAACAAAGAACTATTAAAGTCAGCGTTGATGCATAGTTCTTATACCAATGAAATGCATCTGCCAAAGCATAGATGCAATGAGAGATTGGAGTTTTTGGGTGATGCAGTCTTAGAACTGGTATCCAGTGAGTTTTTATTCTTTAACAACCAGAAAACACAAGAGGGAGAACTCACCAGAATGCGCGCAAGCGTAGTCTGTGAACCATCTTTGGCATTTTGCGCGAGAGAAATCGGTTTAGGTGATTATCTGCTTCTTGGAAAAGGTGAGGAAGTAACCGGCGGCAGAAAAAGAGATTCTGTCACA
>JAZQXU010000002.1:0-2952 GCA_045632945.1 Faecalimonas sp.
TGTTTTTTGTTTTACAAGCGATTGAGTCAAATCAGACATTTTTCAGCGTAAAAATGGCAAGCTACAGCAGATCTGAGCGAAAAGTAAAAGCATCGGGCGCACACATCTGCTCCACCAGAACAAATTCTCTGCTTGCAAAAGTGCTGACGATTGCAAGCAGTTTTTTTGTGCCTTTTGTGGCTGTTTCGCAAGGATTTACAGAAATCTCTGCCGCAAACAGAGAATCTCTAAATTGGACTTCCGGCAGTGTGTTTTGAATAAAAAACCGCGTTTCTCTCTGTTTCTATCGAACTTGAGTCCTGACGATTGAAAAATTCATAAAGCGTTAGAGAGTAAGATTTTGCAGAAACACACACCAAAATACCCCAAATCTCTGTTTTTGAAAATAGAGAACATAAAAGTCCTATGAAAAGCAGCCTCCGAAAATAATCTCAAAAAATATGATTTTGAACTTAATCCATAGCACTTTTGGTTATTGTTATCCACACTATGCTTGCAGAAAAGAGATAATGAATTGTTTTATGCGTAAACAACCATTTTTCAACTCCATGAACCCAAAGGCTACGATAAAATTTTCTTTTTCTACTTGTAATTTATTGATATTATGTTATATTACTAAATAACGAGGTGTTTTATGCTTATCTATGAAAAAGACTGTTGCAAAAAAGAAGCAGAGGTATTCAAAGCTCTGGGACATCCTATCCGGCTGTGGATCGTTAAGCAGCTTGCTGATGGGATGCAACATTGTGTCTGTGAATTTGTCAACGCTGTCGGAGTGAAGTTTGCAACTGTCAGCCAGCATTTGACCATCTTGAAAAACGCCGGAATTATCATTGATGATAAACGCGGCAAACAGGTTTATTATCGCCTGAGTTGTCCATGCATACTCAATACCATTGAGTGTATCAACAAGAAACAGGCAGAGTAATATTTTTTTAGAATTATATTTAGCCTTTTTGCTAAATAACAAAGAAAGGTATGTAGATATGAGCATTTGGAACTTTATCCAAAATCAACTCCTGGGCATGGCTTGGCTTAATGATTTGATCGGTCTTGGATTACAAAAAGCCGGCCTTGATATAAATTCCCGCTGGGGCGGTTCAATACAGTTCTTTTTGTATGACACGCTGAAAATAACGATTCTGCTTTGCGTACTGATTTTCATCATCTCCTATATTCAAAGTTATTTTCCGCCGGAACGCAGTAAACGGATTCTTGGCAGGTATCACGGAATATGGGCAAATACGCTTGGTGCGTTACTGGGGACAGTCACCCCATTTTGCTCCTGTTCCTCCATTCCGCTGTTTATCGGTTTTACCAGAGCCGGGTTGCCATTGGGAGTGACCTTTTCGTTTTTGATTTCTTCACCGATGGTGGATCTTGGAAGTCTGGTCCTTTTGATGAGTATTTTCGGCGCAAAGGTTGCGATTGTTTATGTGGTTGCGGGATTGCTGATTGCCATTATCGGAGGAACGATTTTGGAAAAACTCCATCTTGAAAAGTACATAGAAACAGAAGTGAGCAAAAAATCATGTTGCTGCTGTTGCAAGCAGGAACAGGCAATCCCGGAAATTGTAATTGAAAATCGTTGGAAATATGCCGGTAATGAAACAAAAGATATTTTTAAATCAGTATTTCCCTATATTCTGCTCGGTGTCGGAATTGGTGCTTTCATCCACAACTGGATCCCCGCAGCATGGGTTGAAACGATTTTAGGCGGTAAAAATCCCTTTGGTGTAATCTTGGGTGTGATTGCCGGAACTCCGATGTATGCTGATATTTTCGGAACAATCCCCGTTGCGGAAGCTCTGCTCGGTAAAGGTGCGCAGCTTGGAACGATCCTCGCCTTTATGATGGCAGTAACTACATTGAGTTTGCCTTCAATTATTATGCTGCGCAAAGTCATGAAAACACCGTTGCTGGTAATTTTTACGGGTACTTGTGTGCTGGGTATCATCATTGTCGGCTATCTCTTCAATATTTTTCAATACCTGTTTATCTGAAATTTTAATACCTATGATAAAATTATTGTTTCTCTGTACCGGTAACAGCTGCCGCAGTCAGATGGCAGAAGGTTGGACCCGAATGTTGAAAAGCGACAAAATAGAAGCCTATTCTGCCGGAATAGAAAAACATGGATTAAATCCTTATGCAGTAAAGGTAATGGCTGAAGCTGGAGTTGATATTTCAACTCAAAAATCTAAATTAATTCAAGAATTACCTGATTTGAATTTTGACTATGTTATAACAGTTTGCGGTAATGCACGCAAAAGTTGTCCGTTTTTCCCAGCCGCAAGCCGAGTTATTCATGTTGGCTTTGATGATCCGCCGCACCTTGCTGCATCTTGCCGGACAGATGAAGAAAAATTAGATTGTTATCGGCGTGTGCGGGATGAAATCCGATTGTTTGTAGAGAGTCTTCCACATTGTTCAACAGAGCGATAAATCAAAATTGTGGAGATGATAAGATGGTCAATATAACAGATGTAAAACAGATTCTTCAATTTGCGATAGATGCGGAGATTAAAGTCTTTCTTGATGGTGGCTGGGGTGTAGATGCGCTGCTTGGAACTCAGTCAAGAGCCCATAACGATATTGATATTTTTGTAGAAAAGAAAGATTATCAGAACTTTATAGAGATAATGAAAGCTAATGACTTTTATGAGATTAAGATGGAATATACAACATTGAACCATACTGTATGGGAAGATGCAAAAAACAGGATTGTTGATTTGCATTGTTTTGAATATACGGGCGAAGGTGAAATCCTTTATGAGGGGGATTGTTTTCCGGTAGAAATTTTTTCCGGTAAAGGAAAAATTGAGGAGATAGAGGTTTCTTGTATTGAACCATATAGTCAAGTAATGTTCCATTTGGGATATGAATTTGATGAAAATGATGTACATGATGTGAAGTTATTGTGTAAGACATTTCATATCGAAATTCCAAATG
>JAZQXU010000003.1:0-18541 GCA_045632945.1 Faecalimonas sp.
TGTTGGAAGCTACGCAGCAGCAATGAATGGTGTGGATGCAATCGCGTTTACAGCAGGTATTGGTGAAAATGTTTGTCTTGTAAGAGAAAAAGTATGTGATTATCTCGGATACCTTGGTATTACACTTGATAAAGAAGCAAATGCAAAACGTGGTGAAGCAATTGAAATCTCAACAGCGGATTCAAAAGTAAAAGTATATGGTGTACCTACAAACGAAGAACTTGCAATCGCTCGTGAGACAGTTGCTTTAGTTTAAGGATAATTTTTCTAAATATTTTGTTGACAAACAAAAATTACATGGTATAATAATTTAGGTGTGATAAGGAGAACTATATGTTTATTAACCTATCAGACGTTTTGTCGGAACATCACAGACCGATTGAAGAGGTTGTTTCAGTGGAAATGACAGAGTTTCAAAGCTCATTAGGAAGTATGCCTATTATCGAAAAAGGGCCGGCTCAAATTGCTGTAAAGCATATTAAAGGACAGGAACTTGAGATAACGGGAAACTGTAAAATGGTACTTGAGATTCCTTGTGATCGCTGTTTAGAACCTGTTGCGGTAGAGTTTGAATTAGACTTTACTAAAAATGTCAATCTGGATGCAGATGTAGAGACAGATGAAATGGATGAAAAAAATTATATTGACGGATATCATCTTGACGTAGACAAGTTGCTCTATAATGAGATATTGATAGGATGGCCGATGAAGATTCTATGTAGCGAGACTTGCAAAGGAATTTGCAATACATGTGGTCAAAACCTAAATAAGGGAACTTGTGACTGCGAAGACACGAGTCTTGACCCTAGAATGTCAGTTAACCGCGATGTGTTTAAGAATTTTAAGGAGGTGTAACCTATGTCAATCTGTCCAAAGAATAAATCTTCAAAAGCAAGAAGAGATAAAAGAAGAGCAAACTGGAAAATGAGCGCTCCAAACTTAGTTAAATGCAGCAAATGTGGAGAATTAATGATGCCACATAGAGTTTGCAAAGCTTGCGGATCTTACAACAAAAAAGAAATCGTAGCTGTAGACTAATTAAAAAGTAGTTTAAAAGACGTAAAAGCATTGCTTTTGCGTCTTTTTTTATAAATAATATTGATTTTTATATTAATGTTTAGTAAAATTACGTTATCGTCAGGAGGTAAAAGCATGTCAGAAATTACAAAAATAGCAGTTGATGCTATGGGAGGAGACAATGCTCCGAGTGAAATAGTCAAAGGTACTGTCGATGCTGTCAACAAACGTACAGACATCAAAGTAATTTTGGTTGGCCAAGAAGAAGTTGTAAAAAAGGAACTTGCTCAGTATACATATAATGAAGAACAGATTGAAGTTGTTCATGCAACTGAGGTTATTGAAACAGCGGAACCACCGGTTATGGCAATTCGAAAGAAAAAAGATTCTTCAATTGTTGTAGCAATGAATTTAGTAAAAAAAGGCGAAGCGGATGCATTTGTTTCAGCTGGAAGTTCCGGCGCAATTCTTGTTGGAGGTCAACTTATTGTTGGACGTATCAAGGGAATTGAACGACCACCATTGGCACCGTTGATTCCAACTGCAAACGGAGTTTCATTACTCATTGATTGCGGGGCTAATGTGGATGCAAGATCATCACACCTTGTGCAATTTGCAAAGATTGGTTCCATTTATATGGAAAATGTTGTAGGAATACAAAATCCAAAAGTAGCAATTGTTAATATAGGTGCTGAAGAGGAGAAGGGAAATGCACTTGTAAAAGAAACATTTCCGCTTTTAAAAGAATGTGAAGATATCAACTTCATTGGTAGCATTGAAGCGCGTGATATTCCACAAGGACTGGCAGATGTCATCGTATGTGAAGCGTTTGTCGGCAATGTTATTTTAAAGCTTTATGAAGGACTTGCAGGTGTTCTGATCAAAAAAATCAAAGGCGGTTTAATGTCGACACTAAAGAGTAAGATTGGTGCCGCATTGGCGTTGCCGGCTCTAAAGAACACATTGAAAAGTTTTGACACAAGCGAACATGGCGGTGCTCCGTTATTAGGATTAAACGGACTCGTTGTAAAAACACACGGAAGCTCAAAAGCAGTGGAAGTTTGTAATTCTATTATTCAGTGTGTTACGTTCAAAGAACAGGGTATTAATGATAAGATTCGCGAACGTATACAAGTAAATGAGTAAAAACCAAAAAAGGGAGAAGAAAACATGGAATTTCAAAAATTAAAAGAGATCATTATTGATGTATTGAATGTTTCAGACGAGGACATTAAAATGGAGACAACTTTTGTTGATGATTTGGGAGCAGATTCACTTGATATTTTCCAAATTATTATGGGCATTGAAGAAGCATTTGATATCGAAATTGAAAACGAAGACGCTGAAAAAATCGTTACAGTTGGAGATGCAGTAGAACAAATCAAAAATGCAACTAATTAATTATATTATGAAAAAGCCCAATTGGGCTTTTTCGTTTTGTAAAGAGACGAAGTAGAGGAAGATATGAAAACGAGATTACATGAATTACAACAGCAAATAGGGTATTATTTTCATGATGAAACATTCTTGATTTCCGCGC
Source organism: Faecalimonas sp. (assembly GCA_045632945.1). Lineage (GTDB taxonomy): Bacteria > Bacillota > Clostridia > Lachnospirales > Lachnospiraceae > Faecalimonas. The sequence goes on from JAZQXU010000003.1 coordinate 2,558, forward strand.
TCATGCACAGTTCTTACACAAATGAAAAGCATATACCGAAGCATAAGTGTAACGAAAGATTAGAGTTTTTAGGAGATGCTGTTTTGGAATTGGTTTCAAGTCAATTTTTATTTCATGCCGACAGCCAGATGCCTGAAGGAGAATTGACAAAATTACGGGCAAGTATGGTGTGCGAGCCGTCTCTTGCGTTTTGTGCAAGAGAAATCAAGCTTGGCGATTATTTACTGCTTGGCAAAGGTGAAGAAACAACAGGAGGCAGATTTCGTGATTCTGTTATTTCAGATGCCTTGGAAGCGTTAATTGGAGCCATATATTTAGATGGTGGTTTTGCTAATGCAAAAGAGTTTATACACAAGTATGTACTTAACGATTTGGAGCACAAGAAGCTCTTTTATGATAGCAAGACTATCTTGCAAGAAATTGTACAAGGTCATTTCGAAGAATCCGTTTCTTATCATCTTGTCAACGAGGAAGGACCGGATCATAATAAAACTTTTTATACAGAAGTATTGATTGGTTCTCAAGTTTATGGGAGTGGTTGCGGAAGGACTAAAAAAGCAGCTGAACAAGAGGCGGCTTACCATGCGATTTTAGAGTTACACAAGAAAAATATAAAGTAGGTGTGAGATGTATTTAAAAAGTATTGAAGTACAAGGATTTAAATCATTTGCAAACAAGATTGTATTTGATTTTCACAATGGAATTACAGGTATTGTAGGACCAAACGGTAGTGGTAAAAGTAATGTTGCTGATGCTGTGCGCTGGGTTCTTGGTGAGCAGCGTGTAAAACAATTACGTGGCGGTAACATGCAAGACGTCATTTTTTCGGGTACAGAACTTCGTAAGCCACTTAGCTATGCAACTGTTTCTATTACGATGGATAATGAAGACCACCATTTGCCGATTGACTACAAAGAGGTAACGATTACAAGAAAATTGTATCGTTCCGGTGAAAGTGAGTATTTAATTAATGGAAGTATTTGTCGTTTGAAAGATATCAATGAAATGCTCTACGATACCGGTATCGGAAAAGAAGGATATTCAATCATTGGTCAGGGACAGATTGATAAGATTCTTAGTGGTAAACCTGAAGAAAGAAGAGAACTTTTTGACGAGGCGGCAGGTATTGTTAAATTTAAAAGACGTAAAAACATGTCTATTAAGAAACTAGAAGAAGAACGTCAAAATCTTGTTCGTGTTAGTGACATTTTATCAGAACTTGAAAAACAGATTGGACCATTGCAGAGACAGTCAGAGGTTGCAAAGGAATATTTAAAGAAGAAGGAATCTTTAAAAACATATGACATTAATATGTTTTTACTGGAAACTTCACGTTTGAAAGATGAGATTGCAGCGTTGGATGAGAAGATTGCCATTACGCAAAACGAGTTAAACGACGCGAATGCACAGTATGAGAATACGAAAGCAGAGTACGAGACAATTGAACTTCAAACAGACGAAATTGATGCGGCATTAGAGCGTTCAAAACGTCAGTTAAACGAGACAACTTTGTTAAAGCAACAGTTAGAAGGTCAGATTGAACTTTTAAAAGAACAAATTAATACAGCCAGAATGAATGACGAGCATTTGGCACAACGTTCTATGGCTATTAATGCAGAATTAGATGAGAGACAGAAGAATCTTGATATTCTTTCTAAGGATAAAAATGACCTACAAAAGCAAATTGACGAAAAATCTGCCGAACAAATGCAGGTTCAGGATGAACTTCTTCGCATACAAACACATATCGCAGAACTTTCTGGTGCTGTAGAAGAAGGCAAAAATCAGCTGATTGAATTGCTTAATAATCGTTCTTCAACTAGAGCTAAAATTCAAAAGTATGATACAATGCTTGAACAAATTCAGGTTCGCAAATCAGAACTCAACCAAAGATTGATTGCGGCGCAAAGTGAAGCAGTAGAATACGATGAATCTATGAAACAGTTTGAAGACGAGCTGAAAGATATTTCATCGACAATCATCGCTTATATGAATGAAAATAAGGGGTATGAAGCAGAAATTGAGAGATTGCAAGGTGAAATTAATGTAAAGAGCGACAGCCTTCGTCTTTCGCAGACTGCTTATCACCGAGAGGAATCAAGACTTGAATCGTTAAAGAATATGACGGAACGATATGATGGATATGGAAACAGCATTCGTAAAGTTATGGAAAAACGCGAACAAGAAAAAGGAATCCTCGGTGTTGTTGCGGATATTATTAAGGTTGACAAAGAATATGAAATAGCGATTGAAACAGCACTTGGCGGAAGTATTCAAAATATTGTAACAGATAATGAAAATACCGCTAAAAACATGATTCAATATTTAAAACAAAACAAATTCGGACGAGCAACATTTTTACCACTTACAACCATTAGCGGAAGCAATTCATTAAAGCAAAACGATGCTTTAAATGAAAATGGAGTTATCGGTGTTGCTAGTTCACTTGTGAAAGTAGATGCAAAATATCATTCGTTAGCAGAACATTTGCTTGGACGCACTATTGTTGTTAAGCATATTGATAATGGTATTGCATTAGCAAAGAAATACAAACAATCACTTAGAATTGTTACACTTGAAGGAGAACTTATTAATCCGGGCGGAGCAATGACCGGTGGAGCATTCAAAAATACAAGCAATCTTCTTAGCAGAAGACGTGAAGTTGAAGAACTGGAAAAGAAAGTTGTAGTTCTCAAACAAGAAATGGATGATTTCGAACGCGAAATTGAGACGTGCAAAGAGGCTAGAACAAGTTATTATGCTAAAATTGAAGAGGTAAAAGCAAAACTTCAGGAAGCATATGTTGTTCAAAATACAGCTAAGATGAATATGGACCAGATGATTTCAAAGATTGCCGAAGTAAAAGGTTTGGTTTCTAATATTCATCAAGAAGGTTCTGATTTGGAATCACAGGTTGTAGAAATTCAGGATAACCACGAATCAATTCAAGTGGAACTTGAAATTTCTGAGAAACTAGAAAAAGAGTTGAATTCTAATGCAGAATCTAATCAAAAAGAGTTAGAAGAAGCAAGAGAACAAGAGACACTTCAATTGCAAGAAGTAGAAAAAGTACACTTGTCATATGCAGCTTATGAGCAAAAACTGCAATTCTTACTCGAAAATGAAGAACGTATTAACGAAGAAGTTAACAAATTTAAAGATGAATTGGCTCAACTTGATGGAAGTAAAGGAGATGCGGCTGACGAGATTCGCAAGAAAGAAGAGCAAATTTTAGAAATCCGTCAAACAATTGAAAACTCAAAAGAATTGTTTGAAGAGATTGAAAAAGAAATTAACAAGTACGTTGCTGAAAAAGAAGAATTAAATAAGAAACATAAGACATTCCTTGCAAAGCGCGAAGAATTGTCGAAACACATGTCTGAATTGGACAAAGAGATGTTCCGCTTGACAAGCAGAAAAGAATCATATGAAGAGGCGTCAGAAAAACAGATCAACTATATGTGGGAGGAATATGAACTTACTTATAGTAGCGCGATGGCAATTCGCGATGAAAATCTAACAGATCTTGCTTTTATGAAAAAAGAAATTCAGCGCCTTAAAAATGAAATTAAAGCACTTGGTTCTGTCAATGTTAATGCGATTGAAGATTACAAAAATGTTTCCGAACGTTATGAGTTTTTAAAGAAACAACATGATGATTTAATTGAAGCAGAGGCTACCCTTGTTAAAATCATCGAAGAACTTGACAATGCAATGCGCAAGCAATTTAAGGAAAGCTTTGAACAAATCAATGTTGAATTTGATAAAGTATTCAAACAGCTTTTCGGTGGAGGAAAAGGTACTCTTGAACTTATGGAAGATGAGGATGTTTTGGAAGCGGGTATTCGCGTGATTGCTCAGCCGCCTGGAAAGAAATTGCAGAACATGATGCAATTATCCGGAGGAGAAAAAGCACTTACTGCAATCTCACTTTTGTTTGCAATTCAGAATCTTAAGCCATCTCCATTCTGTTTGCTTGATGAAATCGAAGCAGCACTTGATGATTCTAACGTAGATCGATTTGCCAGATATTTGCATAAATTAACGAAATCTACGCAGTTTATTGTAATAACACACCGTAAAGGTACTATGACTGCAGCTGACCGTTTATACGGTATTACCATGCAGGAAAAAGGAGTTTCAGCACTTGTTTCTGTCGACTTACTCGAACATGAGCTGGACAAATAGGAGGATTTATGTCAGAGGAAAAGCAAGGCTTTTGGGGACGACTTGTTTCGGGACTTAGTAAGACAAGAGACCACATCGTTTCCGGAATCGACAGTGTTTTCCATGGGTTTACTCATATTGATGAGGACTTCTATGAGGAATTAGAAGAAATTTTAATCATGGGTGACATTGGTGTTCATGCAACGATGGACATTATTGATGACTTAAAGAAAAAAGTAAAAGAAAATCATATTAAAGAACCGGCTGATTGCAAACAGTTTTTGATTGAAAGCATCAAAGAACAAATGGATGTAGGTGAAGCGGCATATGAATTTGAACATCAAACATCAGTTGTTCTTGTTATTGGTGTAAATGGTGTTGGTAAAACAACTACCATAGGAAAACTTGCAAAAAAATTACGTGAACAAGGCAAAAAAGTTGTGCTTGCAGCAGCTGACACATTTCGTGCGGCAGCCGGTGAACAGTTGAAAGAATGGTCCTATCGTTCTGAGGCGGATTTTATTGGTGGCCAAGAGGGGTCTGACCCGGCATCTGTTGTTTATGATGCTGTTGCAGCTGCAAAAGCAAGAAAAGCAGATGTGCTTCTTGTGGATACAGCCGGAAGACTTCATAATAAAAAGAATTTGATGGAAGAGTTGCGTAAAATCAATCGTGTTCTTGAACGTGAATATCCAGAAGCACACCGAGAAACATTAATTGTTTTAGACGGGACTACAGGACAAAATGCTTTGGCTCAAGCGAAGGAATTTAAAGAAGTAACAGATATCAGTGGAATTGTTTTAACAAAAATGGATGGAACTGCAAAAGGTGGTATTGCAGTTGCAATTCAGGCTGAACTTGGAATACCGGTAAAATATATCGGAGTGGGCGAAAGCGTTGATGATTTACAGAAATTTAATTCAGATGATTTTGTGAATGCATTATTTTTGACTGAATCATAAATTGGAGGAAATATGTTAACATTAGAGAAGTTTGAAGTGGCAAGTGAAATTGTAAAAAAAATAACAAAGCCGACAAAACTTGTATATAGTGAATATTTGAGTGAACAAACCGGTGGAAAAGTATATTTAAAACCGGAAAATATGCAACACACAGGAGCGTATAAGCTTCGTGGCGCATATTACAAAATCAGTACCATGTCTACAGAAGAGAGACAAAAAGGTATTATCACAGCATCTGCCGGCAATCATGCGCAAGGAGTTGCATATGCCGCAAAAGAATTTGGATGCAAGGCAACGATTGTCATGCCTACAATTACACCACTTATTAAAGTAAATCGTACAAAAGCATATGGTGCAGATGTAATTTTATATGGCGATGTGTATGATGATGCATGTGAAAAAGCGCGTGAGCTTGCTGCTGAAACAGGATGCACATTTATTCATCCGTTTGATGACGAGGATGTCATAACCGGACAAGGAACTATCACAATGGAAATCATTCAAGAACTTCCGACTGTAGATTATATATTTGCACCGGTTGGCGGAGGTGGTTTAATTAGCGGTGTAGCAACACTTGCAAAAATGTTAAACCCAAAGATCAAAGTGATTGGTGTTGAGCCAATAGAAGCAGCCAGCATGTCAGCATCTGTGGAAGCAGGAGAAGTTGTAACATTAGATAGCGCAAATACAATTGCAGATGGTACAGCAGTTAAAACAGTAGGGGAAACAGCGCTGAAGTATGTCAAAGAAAATGTTGATATGATGCTTACAGTTGAAGATGATGAACTAATAGGGGCATTCCTTGACATGGTAGAAAACCACAAGATGATTGTTGAAAACTCCGGCCTTCTTACTGTGGCAGCTTTAAAACAATTGAATTTGGAAGGGAAAAAAGTAGTTGCAATTTTAAGCGGTGGCAACATGGATGTTATTACAATGTCATCTATTGTGCAGCATGGATTGATTCAACGAGACAGAATTTTCTCGGTGTCTGTTTTGCTTCCGGACAAACCAGGTGAATTGGTTCGCGTAGCGGATACAATTGCAAAAGCACAGGGTAATGTAATTAAATTGGAGCACAATCAGTTTGTTAGCACTAATCGTAATGCAGCTGTAGAGCTTCGAATTACATTGGAATCTTTTGGAACAGAACACAAAAGAGAAATTTTAAAAGCGCTTGAGAATGCAGGATACAAGCCTAAGAGCATCAGTGCAAAATTATATTAATTTAAGCAAATTTTAAAGGGAGAAATTTATATGCTTAAAAAAGGGGATATTTACAAACATTTTAAGGGTAATTTGTATGAAATACTTGCAGTTGCAAAGCATACAGAAACTACAGAAGATATGGTCGTTTATCAAGAAGTTGATGGTGACAAGATATTTGCCAGACCTTATGATATGTTTGTTAGTGAAGTGGATAAAGAAAAATATCCGAATGCCACACAAAAATATCGCTTTGAAAAACAAGAAAAGAAAGATTTGCTTTCTATCATAGACTTTTTAGAATTGTCGACTGTTACAGATAAAATTAAGTATTTTGAATCTATGCATGAATTTATAACAGATGAATTTCTTGTTCTTGCAGCGCAGAGCATGGATTTCGTTGAAAATGAAGGAACAATTAACGAACGTTATATGGCATTTCTTCAATTTTTGCGAACATTACAAAGATATGAAAAAAGAAGGTAATATCTATTTGCTTTTTTTGATGAAGTAGATTATCATTTACATAAAAGAAAATTATGATTATTTTTTATTTATTCTAAGGAGGAGAACATATGAAACGTTCTGAAATTAACAAAGCATTAAAAGAATTAGAAGCAATGTGTGAAAAATATCATTGCTATTTACCACCATTTTGCCATTTTACACCGGAAGAATGGCAAAACATTGGACACGAATACGATGAGGTGCGTGACTGTATGTTGGGATGGGATATTACGGATTATGGAATGAATGATTTTGATAAATTTGGTTTTTCGCTTATTACAATCCGTAATGGTAATCGTGCAATGGAAGATAAATATCCAAAGGTATATGCTGAAAAATTGTTATACTTAAAGGAAGGACAATATGCACCAAATCATTTCCACTGGTACAAGACAGAAGATATTATTAATCGTGGTGGCGGAAACGTACTGATTCGCGTTTATAATTCTCTTGAAAACGAAGAAATTGATTATGAATCAGATGTAACGGTACATACAGACGGAAGAACATATACTGTTCCTGCAGGAACACAGATTCGTTTGACACCGGGTGAAAGTATTCATGTACAACAATTTTTATATCATGACTTTGCTGTAGAAGAAGGAACCGGTCCGGTACTACTTGGTGAAGTTAGCCAATGTAATGATGATAACACAGATAATCGTTTCAACCCGCCGGTAGGACGATTCCCTGAAATTGAAGAAGATGAAGCACCATATCGTTTGCTTTGCAATGAATATCCGGTTGCAAAATAATAGAGATTCACAGATGAGCAGTTGTTGCAAGATGCAGTAGCTGCTTATCTTTTAAAAAACAAGACATTATAAGGAGGACATAACGGTGGAAAAAATTAAGATGACAACTCCATTAGTCGAAATGGATGGAGATGAGATGACAAGAATTCTTTGGAAAATGATTAAAGATGAACTTTTAACTCCGTTTGTTGATTTAAAAACAGAATACTATGACTTGGGTTTAGAATACCGCAATGAAACAAATGACCAGGTAACGATAGATTCTGCAAACGCAACAAAAAAATATGGTGTTGCAGTCAAATGTGCAACGATTACTCCAAATGCGGCACGTATGACAGAATATAACTTAAAAGAAATGTGGAAAAGTCCAAACGGAACAATTCGCGCGATGCTTGATGGTACTGTTTTTCGTGCACCGATTGTTGTTAAAGGTATTGAACCGGGGGTAAAAAGTTGGAAAAAACCAATTACAATTGCCAGACATGCTTATGGTGATGTTTATAAGAATTCTGAGATGGTTATTCCGGGACCTGGTAAAGTGGAACTTGTATATACCGCAGAGGATGGAACGGAAATTCGTGAATTAGTACATAATTATACGAGCGCCGGTGTGGCACAAGGAATGCATAATCTGAACAATTCTATTGAAAACTTTGCAAGAAGTTGTTTTAATTATGCTTTGGACACAAAGCAAGATTTGTGGTTTGCAACAAAAGATACAATTTCTAAGAAATATGATCATACATTTAAAGATGTTTTCCAAGAAATTTATGAAACAGAATATGAAAACAAATTTAAAGAAGCAGGAATTACCTATTTTTATACTTTGATTGACGATGCAGTGGCTCGTGTGGTGAAGGCTGAAGGTGGATTTATCTGGGCATGTAAAAACTATGACGGAGATGTTATGAGCGATATGGTTTCATCCGCATTTGGTTCCCTTGCGATGATGACATCTGTTTTAGTTTCTCCGCATGGATATTATGAGTATGAGGCTGCACACGGAACAGTACAACGTCATTATTATAAGCATTTAAAAGGCGAAGAGACATCAACAAACTCTGTTGCAACTATTTTTGCATGGACAGGTGCACTTCGTAAACGCGGAGAATTAGATGGCAACACAGAATTGATGGAATTCGCAGATAAATTAGAACAGGCAACAATTGATACCATAGAAAGTGGTAGAATGACAAAGGATTTAGCGTTGATTACATCATTAGAAAATGTGACAGTGCTGAATTCAGAAGATTTTATTAAAGAAATTAGAAAGACATTAGAAAACAGAGGTTAGTTAAATTGAGAAAATTGGCGTTAAGCGATGAAATTCTATTACAAATTGAAAAACCGGCACGCTACATAGGAAACGAAGTGAATTCTGTTATGAAGGACAAAAACGAGGTTGACATTCGTTTTGCCTTTGTGTTTCCTGATGTATATGAAATAGGAATGTCGCATTTAGGTATTCAGATATTGTATGATATGCTGAATCGCCGAGAAGACATTTGGTGTGAACGTGTATATTCACCTTGGACAGACTTGGATCAAGTTATGCGCGAACAAAAGATACCTCTTTTTGCCTTGGAATCACAGGATGCAATTAAAGACTTTGATTTTATTGGAATTACTATTCAATATGAAATGTGTTATACCAATATTTTGCAAGTGCTTGACTTGGCACAAATTCCTTTATTGGCAAATGAACGAACTAATGATCATCCGTTCGTAATCGGTGGTGGACCATGCACTTATAATCCGGAACCGTTAGCTGACTTTTTTGATATTTTTTATATTGGAGAGGGCGAAACTGTATATTATGAATTAATGGATAAATATAAAGAGTGGAAGGCAAGCGGTAAAACCAGACAAGCTTTCTTGGAGATGGCAGCAGAGGTTCCTGGAATTTATGTTCCGTCATTTTACGATGTGACATACAATGAGGACGGTACAATATCCTCGTTTGCGCCGAATAATGCTCATGCCAAAGAAATAATTGATAAACAGATTGTTATGGATATTTCTGACACATATTATCCGGAAAAGCCGATTGTTCCGTTTATCAAAGCAACGCAAGATAGAATTGTATTGGAAATTCAACGCGGATGCATCCGCGGTTGTCGTTTTTGTCAGGCAGGTGTGTTATATCGCCCAACAAGAGAACGCGATGTTAACGTTTTGAAAGAATATGCCTATAAGATGTTAAAAAGCACCGGGCATGAGGAAATTTCTCTCAGTTCTTTAAGTTCGAGTGATTATTCACAACTTCAGGAATTGGTTACATTTTTGATTGAAGAATTTAAAGGAAAAGGGATTAATATATCTTTGCCATCCCTTAGAATTGATGCGTTTTCGCTTGATGTCATGAGTAAGGTGCAAGATATTAGAAAAAGTAGTCTTACATTTGCGCCGGAAGCAGGCTCCCAGAGATTACGCGATGTTATTAACAAAGGCTTAACAGAAGAAATTATTCTCGAAGGAGCAGGACAAGCATTTGAAGGTGGATGGAGTCGTGTGAAACTTTATTTCATGCTTGGACTTCCTACAGAAACGGAAGAAGATATTAAAGAGATTGCACATCTGGCAGACAAGATTGCAAGACGATATTATGAGATACCGAAGGAGCAACGAAACGGAAAATGTCAGATTGTTGCAAGTACATCATTTTTTATTCCGAAACCTTTTACCCCATTTCAATGGGCAACCATGCAAAACAGAGAAGATTATATTGCTAAGGCAAACGTGGTAAATCACGAGATGAAAGCTCAGCTAAATCATAAGAGTCTTAAGTATAATTGGCATGAAGCGGATGTTACTGTGCTTGAAGGCGTAATGGCACGTGGAGACAGAAAGATTTCGAAAGTTGTGCTTGAAGCTTATAAACTTGGTTGTCTATATGATTCATGGGGAGAACATTTTAAATATGATTTATGGCTACAGGCTTTTGAAAATACATGTGTTGACATTGCGTTTTATAATTTACGAGAACGTGATTTAGATGAGATCCTCCCGTGGGATTTTATCAATATAGGTGTGACGAAAGCGTTCCTTAAACGTGAATGGAAAAAGGCGTTGGAAGGAAAGATAACACCTAATTGTCGGATGCAATGTTCCGGATGTGGTGCAAACGTGTTTGAAGGAGGTGTTTGTTTTGAAAGCAAGAATTAAATTCCGAAAATACGGTTGTATGAAATTTATTGGTCATCTTGATATCATGCGTTTTTTTCAGAAAGTAATGCGACGTGCAGACATACCGATTGCATTTACAGGAGGATTTAGTCCGCACATGATTATGTCATTTGCCAATCCTCTTGGCGTTGGTGTTACCAGCGATGGAGAATATTTTGACATTGAATTAACCGAAGAAATTGATATGAAAGAAGCCGTCAGGCAAATGAATCTTGTTACGGTAGAGGGCATTGAAATTGTTAATATGGTGCGGATATCTGATGACAAGAAAAAAACCGGCATGTCTATTGTGGCCGCAGCAGATTATTTATCAACTTTAAAACAAGGTGTTTTTCCCGTTGGTTGGAAAGAAAAGGCTAGTTGTTTTATGCAACAGGAAACAATTTCTGTTGTAAAGAAAACAAAGACAAGCGAAAAAGAAGTAGACATCAAGCCGATGATTTATAAATTTCAAATACAAGAAGAATCTGTTTATATGCAAGTTGCAACCGGCAGCGTGGAAAACTTGAAGCCGGAACTTGTGATGCAGGCATTATGCCATTTTCTTGGTGTTGATACCGATACGGTTTCATTTGCACATCATAGACTCGATGTCTATGCAAATATTGGAACAGATACAGATAAGAAATTTGTAGGTTTAGATCGGGTGTCATAATGAAGCGAAAACTTATTATAACAAAAATAAATGAAAATATTTTAACAGCGGTTCTGGAAAACGACATAATCGTCGAACTGCATTGTGCAAAATCAAACGGACGAGAAAAGAATGCTTCTCTTGGTGATATTTATGTCGGGAAAGTCAAAAAAATTGTTGGAAATATTAATGCTGCATTTATAGAAATTGCCGGCGGAATGGAAGGCTATTATGCAATCAACAATAATCCAAAGCCCGTCTTCACGCAGAAAATCGGGAAAAAACCACTTTGCATTGGCGATGAATTGCTGGTGCAGGTGTCAAAAGAAGCAGTGAAAACAAAGGTTTTGACTGTTTCTAGTAAACTTAATTTAACGGGGAAATATTCGGTTCTAACATACGGCGACAATCGAATTGGAGTTTCGTCTAAAATTGAAAAAGATGAACGAGAGCGATTGCTATCCGTGGCACAACCGTTTGCTTCTGAAAAATACGGATATATTATTCGAACTAATGCAAAAGGTATAGATGAGACAGTCCTTGTTGCAGAGATGCAAAATCTCAGATGTGAATTGGAATCTTTAATTGAAACAGCACAAACAAGAGCATGCTTTTCATGTCTTAAGAAAGAAGCAAAGCCGTATCTTAATGACCTTAAGAATATATATCAGGATGGTCTTACAGAAATAATCATAGAAGACAAAGAAATATATGACGAGGTATATGCGTATTTACAAAGCACGCAACCGGAGGATTTAGAGAAACTTCGTCTCTATCAAGATTCGCTTCTTCCGCTTCACAAATTATATAATGTTGAAAGCTGTGTGGCGAATGCGTTGAAAGAACACGTATGGCTTAAATCCGGTGCATATTTAGTGATACAGCCAACAGAGGCATTAACGGTTATTGATGTTAATACGGGAAAATGTGTTGCTAAAAAGAAAGATGATAACACATATCTTAGAATCAATATTGAAGCAGCAAAAGAGATAGCCAGACAAATTCGCTTGCGAAATCTCTCAGGTATTATTCTAATTGATTTTATAAATTTATCATCACAAGAAGCAATTAATGATTTGATGGAAGCATTTCGTTTTGAATTAAATAAGGATCCTATTACAACAACATTGGTTGATGTTACAAAATTACAACTAGTAGAAGTAACCAGAAAGAAAGTGAGAAAACCATTTCATGAAGCAATTTGTGAATAAATCAAAAAAATGTTGTAATTTGAAATGAAATGGGTATAGAATAGTAGAATGTTTACAACATATAGTTCAAGGAGGAACACAAATGAAAAAAGTAGTTAAGTTTGGAGGGAGTTCTCTTGCTAGCGCGGAACAATTTAAAAAAGTAGGTGAAATTATTCGCGCAGAAGAAAGTAGACGATATGTAGTGCCTTCAGCTCCTGGAAAACGTTTTTCGGCAGATATAAAAGTAACGGACATGTTATATCAATGTTATAGTGTTGCTGAAGCAGGAAAAGATTTTTCAAAGCTTCTGAAGGACATTAAAGCAAGATACAATGAGATTATTGAAGGATTGGAGCTGGAATTGTCGCTTGATCATGAATTTGAAATCATGAAAGACAACTTTGAAAAAAAAGCAGGAAGTGACTATGCAGCATCTCGTGGTGAATATTTGAATGGTATTATCATGGCTAATTATTTGGGGTATGAATTTATTGATGCAGCAGAGGTGATTTTCTTTGATGCAGTCGGCCGTTTCGATGATGAAAAAACAAACGAAATCTTGTCAGCAAAACTTGACAAGATTGAGAGAGCAGTTATTCCTGGATTTTATGGTTCTATGCCGGATGGAACAGTGAAAACATTTTCACGAGGTGGTTCTGACTTAACAGGATCTATTGTTGCAAAAGCAGCGCAAGTTGATATGTATGAGAATTGGACAGATGTTTCTGGTTTTATGATTGCTGACCCGCGCATTATCAACAATCCAAAAACAATCGAAGCAATTACATATAAAGAACTTCGTGAACTTTCTTATATGGGAGCAACAGTTCTTCATGAGGATGCAATTTTCCCGATTCGTAAAGAGGGTATTCCGATAAATATTCGTAATACAAATGCACCTGATGATAATGGTACTTTGATTGTTGAAGCAACCTGCCGACACCCAAAATATACTATTACAGGTATTGCCGGAAAACAAGGTTTTGCATCTATTACAATAGAGAAAGCTATGATGAATTCAGAGATAGGATTTTGCCGAAAAGTTCTCCAAGTATTTGAGGACAACGGTATTTCAATTGAACACATGCCTTCCGGTATTGATACAATGACAGTTTTTGTTCACCAATCAGAATTCCAAGAAAACGAACAAAAAGTGCTTGCAGGCCTTCATCAAGCCGTACAACCGGATTCAATTGAGTTAGAATCTGATTTGGCTTTAATTGCAATTGTTGGACGTGGTATGCGTTCAAAACGCGGAACATCAGGACGAGTATTTTCTGCGTTGGCACATGCTCATGTCAATGTTAAGATGATCGACCAAGGTTCAAGCGAACTTAATATCGTTGTTGGTGTGCGCAATCATGATTTTGAAAATGCAATCAGAGCATTATATGATATTTTTGTTGTAACCAAGTTATAAAAGTTACGAAAATATTACAATATTCGCGAAAAATATTGACGAATTATGAACTTTCATATTAAAATAATTAGGCACATGTGAAAACATGATGGAAAGAGGATTAGGAATGAAAGTTTATATTCGTGAACATTTAAAAACAATTCTTGTTATTACAGCTACGTTGTTGTTCAGCGGTTTAATTGTTGCAAGTCCTGTTATTATTGCAAAGATGTTGCCAATTATTTCGGAAGAATTATCAATTGTTTCAGTTGATATCGAGCAGAATATTTATGAATATACCGGCGAGGAAATTAAGCCGGAGATTAACGAAATTGTTTTTAAAGATTTTGAAAATAACAGAATAATTAAGTTGGCAGACGAGTTTGTCATTGAAAGTTACGTAGATAATGTGGAAATTGGATATGCAAGTATTGAAGTTTCTGCTAGTGGTTACCAGGGAACAATTGTTATTGAAGATGCATTTTTGATTCGGCCTGCAAAGACTAAGGGTTTACAGATTGTTGCAGCAACACGCGAGGCAATTGATTTGTCTTGGGAACAGACGGCAGGAGCTGATGGATATTGTGTCTTTAAAAGTGTCGATGGTGGAAACAATTTTAGTTTGTTAGCAGAAAGTACTTCGTCAAGTTATCAGGATGTAGATATACATTCCAATGCTGTATATGATTATTATATTTGTGCATATGCAGATTCAAACAATCAAATTATGCTTGGAGATGGTTCTGACACAGTCAAGCAATATACACCGCTTGATACACCTGTGATTTCTGCTGTAAAAAATGTTTCTTATAACACACTCCGTGTAGAGTGGGCAGTTATTTCGGGGGCAGTTGGTTATCAAGTATATCGTTCAACAGCGCAAGACGGAGAGTACACCTGTCTTGCAGAGATTGCAGATGGCAATACTGTGAGTTTTGATGACACAACAGTTGAATGCGGAAAAACATATTATTATTATATTAAAGCATGTCAGAAAACAGAAACATCAACTATATATGGTGATGCGTCAGCCGTTGTCTCGGGACGCACAACACCACATCGAGTAAGTCTTAGTGGTTCTACAACTCAAAGTAATACAAAAGTGTCTTTGAGTTGGAAAAAAGTGTCAGGTGCTCAAGGGTATGAAGTATATAAAGCAAACAAATTGGTTAAAACCATTGAGAGTGCTGATACATTGTCATGGTCAGAGTCGGGACTTTCCGGTGAGGCTGATATTACATACAAGGTTAGAGCATATTGTGTTGTGAATGGTGAAAAAATATATGGTTCATATTCCGGCGGATATGAAAAAGATGTAACAATAAACTATAGTTATGGTTCAGTATCATCAGAATTGTCTGCATTGACTCAATATGTCGGATACCAATATGTATATGGCGGAACCACAACAAAAGGATGGGATTGTAGCGGCTTTGTAAAATATGTTTTTTCTAAACATTTTGGTGTGAGCTTACCAAGAACTGCTGCGCAGCAATGTGGCCGCGGAACAACAGTTAGTAAAAACAATCGTTCAGCATGGAAGCCTGGAGATCTTTTGTTCTACAAGCAAGATGGACGAGTTAGTCATGTCGCCATATATTTAGGTAACGGACAAATGATTCATGCCTTAAGTTCAAAATATGATACGTTAATCCAAGGCGTTGATTATTATGAACGTTGGGATAGCAAGACAAGTCTATATTGTGTAAAAAGAATTTTTAATTAGAATTAAATAAAGTTGTTGACGAACCTCACTGTGGATGGTATAATATTCGAGATGCCGCACAGTGAGGTTTATAAGTTTGTACGAAAATGTGTTTACATAAGGATGTACAACACCACAACTGGCGAGTAATGATAATAGGAGGTGCCATATGTACGCAATTATAGCAACAGGTGGTAAACAGTACAAAGTAGCCGAAGGCGATATCATTAGAGTAGAAAAACTTGGTGTAGAAGCCGGAGAGACTTATAC
>JAZQXU010000004.1:0-19692 GCA_045632945.1 Faecalimonas sp.
AATGACTATGCATTATTTATGTACCTCCTAGTGATTGGTTTGGCGACTGGCACTGGGAGGTTTTTCTTTTCATTATAAACGAAAAAATGTTGGAATAGATGATTATTTAAAATCATCCACCCCAACATTTATTTTAGAGCCAAATTATTAAGAAAAGGAATATAAAAATGATGAACAGAATCAAACTATGGGAACATGGAATTGTTCCAGGTAAGGATATTACATTGGAAATCAATCAGATGTTCAAAGCATATCAAGAGAATACGATTTTCGAATTTCAAGAAGGGGATTATTATCTTTCCCCACATGTGGAGTTGCAGCAACCGTATGTTTTGTCCAACTCAGATGCCTCTGATTATAAGACACTTGGTCTGTGGCTTCGAGATATGAAGAATTGTATCCTATCCGGTAATGGCGTAAGGCTCTGGTTTGCAGGACATATGCAGCCATTTACCATCGACCACTGTGAGAATTTGAAGATAGAAGGGTTCACCATTGATTGGGAAAAGCCAATGGTGGCAGAGGGAATCATCGTGGATTACGGTGAGAACTGGGTGAAAGTGTCCATCGACAATCATTGGTTCCCGCATCGCTATGTAGATGAGTGGCTGGAATTTGATGTGGGAGCAGGCGAATGGTATCCACTAAAGCGAGATTTCTGGTGCATCCAATACGATATTGACACTTTGTGTATACGGAAAAACACAGGGGATGTGTTCCTACCTCTGACAATCGAAGATGAGGGAAACGGTGTCTATAAGATGACCACTAATCAAGCGGTAGATGCGGCTGTTGGCAATCTGTTTGTATTGCGTCATAATTGTCGGCTTCATGCCGGGATTTTCATGGAAGCCAGTCGGGATATTAGTGTGGAACACGTCACAGTACATTCATGTGGCGGGCTAGGATGCCTTTCCCAGTTCTGTCATAATGTGCGTTTTGAAAGCGTCAATTTCGTTCCAAATACAAAGCTTGGTAGGCGCGTGACAAATGGAAGAGATGATGGTATGCATATCACAAGCAATACCGGTACAGTAGAGATTACCAAATGTAATTTTATCGGCCTGATGGACGATCCAATTAATGTACATGGTTGTTGCGTTGTGGTAGACGAGGTTCTAGATAATCGGACGTTGCGTTGTTCCTATCGACACGAGCAGGCAAAAGGTTTCCATTATTGGGCGAAAGAGGGGGATGAAATTTCCTTTATTAATCGAAAGAACATGACTTCCGTACATACCATGAATGCGGGGACTTATCAGTTGGAAACAGCAGAAACGTTTACATTGTCATTCCTAGAGGAGATTCCCGAGGACTTGCTGGAGAAGGTGGGTCAGAAGGAATACATTGCACTCGAGAATCTGACAAATACTGCTGCATTTATCTGCACTAAAAACCGATTTGGAAGCTGTCGTGCAAGAGGAGTGCTGATTTCCACACCGAAACCGGTCTTAATTGAAGATAATTATTTTGAAAGTTCCGGTTCTGCCATCCTCGTTGCAGGCGATAGCAACTATTGGTTTGAATCAGGTGCTTGCAAGGATGTCACTATACGCAGAAATACGTTTACGAACAAATGCAATTCCTCCTATTATGGATTTTGTGAGGGTATGATTAGTATTTGTCCGGTAGTTCCTGAACCAGATGAAACCAAGCCGTTTCATGAGAATATTCGAATTTGCAACAATGTGTTTGATGTCACGACCAGCAAGAGTATCTATGCGTTATCTTGCAATAGACTTCAGATTAAGGACAACCTGATTTTTACCAGTGCAATAGAAAGTGGACAAGATGCCGGCAGTATGGAAATTCTTTTCTGCAGTGAAGTGGATGTGAGGGATAATGAGATTATCTAAAATTGCACGATGATTACCGCTTCACGAAGAGAAAAGTGGAAGGAAGCCTTGACGGCAACGCCAAAAGAGTGCTACACTAAAGCAAGCGAATTTGGAGGAAATAGTTATGATTAATGATAAGAAAGTTTTATTCAGTGGTATGCAGGCTACAGGTAATCTGACACTAGGCAATTATCTTGGAGCTATGAAAAACTGGGTGACATTAAGTAACGATTATGAATGCTTTTACAGTGTAGTAGACATGCATTCTATTACAGTAAGGCAAGATCCGGCAACACTTCGCAAGAGAGCAAGAGCACTTCTTACACTTTATATTGCGGCAGGATTAGATCCGGAGAAAAATTGCATCTATTATCAGTCACACGTTTCCGGGCACGCAGAGCTTGCATGGATATTGAATTGCTTCACATATATGGGCGAGCTTAATCGTATGACACAGTTTAAGGATAAATCCGCAAAACATGCAGATAACATCAATGCAGGGCTATTTACATACCCGGTACTTATGGCGGCAGACATTTTATTATTCCAAGCAGATGTGGTTCCGGTAGGTATTGATCAGATGCAACACTTGGAACTTACCAGAGATCTTGCACAGAGATTTAATAACATTTACGGGGATGTGTTCACTGTTCCGGAAGCTTATATCGGAAAAGTGGGAGCGAAGATTATGAGTCTTCAAGAACCAACGAAGAAGATGTCGAAGTCAGATGAAAATCCAAATGCAAGCATTTATCTTATGGATGACCCGGATACAATTATCCGCAAATGCAAGCGCGCTGTGACAGATTCGGAAGCACAGATTCTGTATCGTGACGAGCAACCTGGTGTGAAAAACTTAATTGATATTTACAGCGCATGTACGAATAAATCACAGCAGGATGTTGTGAAAGAGTT
This sequence comes from Faecalimonas sp., assembly GCA_045632945.1. GTDB lineage: Bacteria > Bacillota > Clostridia > Lachnospirales > Lachnospiraceae > Faecalimonas. Next base: position 2,754 of record JAZQXU010000004.1, read on the forward strand.
TGACGGAAAAGGATATGGAGATTTCAAGATGGCAGTGGGAGAAGCAGTTGTATCTGTGCTCAAGCCACTTCAGGATGAAGTTGCCAGATTGGAAAAAGATAAAGCGTATATTGATAGTGTGATCAAGAATAATGCAGAGAAAGCAAACTATTATGCGATGAAAACACTTCGAAAAGTACAAAAGAAAGTAGGATTTCCGGAGAGAATTCGATAAAGTTAAGAAATTTTGTATAATGGATAATAGACAGGGGATGTGTTTTACACATCCCTTTTAAAAAATATTGACATGTCATTGTAATCATGTTAACTTATCAAAACAAGCAGAAATTCTATTCTTCAAGACCATGTGGTCATTCTAAAAATCTATTTTCAAATCAAAAGTTCCTGCTTGAAATTCAATCAAAATATCAAGAAAAAAGGAGTTGATGTATATGATTGTGTGCCGTCAAACTGTTCACACAGCACTTGATTTGATGTACAGTTTATGATATTATAAGAAAAAGTCACGTCAGGAATATTTTTAGTCATTCAAGCACATCTGTAGAATTTAGTCATTTCTATTCATTCTGAACCGAATATATATGGGTAACTTCTGTGGACAAAGAAATTTACAGGAGGAAACAAAATGCAAGAGCAAGATATTATAACAAAAACATATTGGGCCGACAATGAGCGTTTTGCCGATATTATAAATGTCGGAATGTTCCAAGGGGAAAAAGTATTGTCGGCGGACAAGCTAGAGGAAAAAGACAGTAATTCAGCGGCACATGCAAAGCAACTCAAAAAGAAAAACGGAATACAAAAGCGGAGAGATGTATTAAAAAAAGCTGATTTTGGAACAAACTTTGTGATTATAGGAATTGAGAATCAGGAAAGTATTCATGGAGCGATGCCTGTTCGAATTATGGGATATGAGTTTTTAGAATATAATAATCAATTATCAAATATAAAGCGTGAACATAGACGAAAAAAAGACTTGTTAAACGGAGATTACATTGCTGGTTTTTCAAAAGATGACAGATTGAACCCAATATGTACATTAGTTATTTATTATGGTAAAGAACCATGGACAGGCCCAACGAAACTATTTGATATTTTAAATTTTGAAAATTTGCCTGATAAAGTAAAAAGATTAGTTGTGGACTATCCAATTCATGTGATAGATGCAAGACGTTTTGAAGGCAGTGAAAAGTTGCAAACGGATGCAAGACTGCTATTTGGGATTTTGCAACGAGAGGATGATGTCGAAGCAGTGGAAGCATATGCAAAAGCTAATGAAAAAGAATTTCAAAATGTATGCGAGGACACATTTGATGCAATTGCCATATTAACAAATCACAAATCAATCATGGACATCAAAGAACAAAGCCAAAAAGAAGGAGGTAAGTATGACATGTGCGAAGCATTTAGACAAATGGAAGAACGCGGAGAAAACAGGTTAAGTCAACTGATTGCAGCACTTATTCAGGACAATATGATAAATGAAATTAAACTTGTTGCGTCAGATAAAATTGCAAGAGACCGATATTATGCACAATATGGGATAAAATAATTAATTCGGCTCCCCGACAATAATTGTCGGAGAGCCGAATTTTTTTACTTAATTATCCTCCGGTTTATCTCCGGTTGTGTAAACTTGACGTTTTCTCGCCATTTCATCACTTTCAAGATATTCATCATAAGTTGTAATCTTATCGATTAATTTTCCGCCAGGAATGATTTCCATGATACGGTTTGCAGTTGTCTGTACAACCTGATGGTCACGGGAAGCGAAGAGTAGTACGCCCGGGAATTTAATCAGTCCGTTGTTAAGCGCTGTGATTGCTTCCATATCTAAGTGGTCAGTTGGTTCATCAAGCACCAGTACGTTTGCTCCGGAAATCATCATCTTAGACAAGAGACAACGTACCTTTTCTCCACCAGAGAGAACTTTGACTTTCTTTACTCCGTCTTCGCCGGAAAAGAGCATTCTGCCCAAGAAACCACGTACATAAGTCACGTCTTTTTCTTCCGAATATTGCGTCAACCATTCTACAATGGTGTCCTCGTTGTCAAATTCATGGGTGCTGTCTTTCGGGAAGTAAGCTTGAGTAGTAGTAACGCCCCACTTATAAGTTCCTTCGTCCGGTTCCATTTCTCCCGTCAAGATTTTAAACAAAGTTGTTTTTGCAAGTTCATTGCCACCGACAAAAGCAACTTTATCTTCACGACCGATTGTGAAAGACAGGTTATCTAATATCTTCACGCCGTCAATGGTTTTTGACAATCCTTCTACAGAAAGGACTTCATTACCAATCGAACGATTTGGCTTAAAGTCGATGTATGGATATTTTCTGCTGGATGGACGCATTTCTTCTAATTCGATTTTCTCCAAGGCACGCTTACGTGAGGTTGCCTGTTTTGATTTAGAAGCGTTTGCGCTAAAACGAGCAATAAATTCTTGCAATTCTTTAATCTTTTCTTCTTTCTTGCGGTTCGCCTCTTTCATTTGGCGAATAATGAGCTGGCTGGATTCATACCAGAAGTCGTAGTTTCCGGCATATAATTGAATCTTACCGTAGTCGATATCGGCAATCTGAGTACAAACTTTATTTAAGAAGTAACGGTCATGGGATACCACGATAACCGTGTTATCAAAGTTAATTAAAAATTCTTCTAACCATGCGATAGCATCCAAATCCAAGTGGTTCGTAGGCTCGTCGAGCAGAAGAATATCAGGATTGCCGAAAAGTGCCTGTGCAAGAAGAACTTTAACTTTTTCAGAACCTTTCAAATCTCTTAAATATTTGTAGTGCAAATCTGTTTCGATTCCAAGACCGTTGAGGAGAGAAGCTGCATCAGATTCTGCCTCCCAACCGTTCATGGTTGCAAATTCGCCTTCTAATTCGCTGGCTTTGATACCGTCTTCTTCTGTGAAGTCCTCTTTCATATAAAGGGCTTCTTTTTCTTTCATGATATCATAGAGTCTTTTATTCCCCATAATAACTGTATCCAGAACTAAGTAGTCATCATATTTAAAGTGGTCTTGTTGCAAAAAGGAAAGACGTTCGCCCGGTGAAATAATAACTTCTCCTTTGGTTGGCTCTAACTGTCCGGATAAAATTTTAAGAAAAGTAGATTTTCCGGCACCGTTTGCTCCAATCAGTCCATAGCAGTTGCCTTCTGTAAATTTTACGTTTACATCTTCAAACAATGCTTTCTTTCCAACGCGCAATGTAACATTACTTGTGCTAATCATGTATAGAATTCCTCCATGGTTTATTTCTTATTAAAATGTGTACCAACGGATATCTTATCATGAAGGGACAAAAATAGCAAGTTTTGGATAGGAGTTAAATGCTTGCTTCTTTTTGAGAGTTTATTTATAATGTTACGGTGTAGACAGAAATAGCAAAAGGGGAAAAAAGATGAATTTGCAACAACGATTATTTTCCATGCAGGATTTTAAATATCGGGATTTTCATAGCAAACTGATGCCGACAGTATACAAAGAAACAATTATCGGGATTCGCACACCGCAGCTTCGAAAGTTTGCGAAGGAATTTGCAAAGTCAGATAAGTCGAGAGAGTTTTTGAAGGATTTGCCACATCAATATTATGAAGAAAATAATCTTCATGGTTTTTTACTGGAGATGGAAAAAGATTACAATCAATTAATTGTTCAAGTGGAAGAGTTTCTTCCATATGTAGATAATTGGGCAACTTGTGATATGATGCGACCGAAGGTGTTTAAAAGTCATTTACCGGAATTGCTAGTGCATGTGAAACGGTGGCTTACATCGGATAGAGCCTATACGATTCGATATGGAATTGGGATGCTGTTAAGCTTTTATCTGGATGATGCCTTTGAGAAGCAACACTTAGAATGGGTGGCGCAGATAGAAACGGAAGAATATTATGTTAACATGATGCGGGCATGGTATTTTGCCACAGCACTTGCAAAGCAATATGAGGCAACTGTTCCTTACATCCAGGAGTATCGGTTGGATGCGTGGACGCATAACAAGACGATTCAGAAGAGTATTGAAAGCTATCGAATTACAGATGAGCAGAAGGAGTATTTGCGGACGCTGAAAATCCTCAGCAATAAGACAACTTGAATGTTGGGGTCTATACATAAAAAGTTTGTTCCTAGACCCTTGGTTTTTCGTTTTTCGGGGTCTCAAGAGAAAGTTTTTTTCTATAGGCCCTAAATTGACTAAAAATGAGTGTTTTAGCACGATGTTTTATCAAAAAAGGGGTCTGACATTTAAAAAAAATCCATAGACCCCTAGACACCATAAATGCAGAAAAAAGTTCCGGCTTACGCCCGGAACTTTGTCTATACTCTGCCACCTGCTATACAGGCTTTTCCTGCATATAGTTAGCGTTTTCCTAAATTTACAACTCAATAAAATCGAACTTGCGTTCGAATAAATGAAATGGTATAATGATGTCGGTAACTGTTTGGTTGCCGACTTTTTTATTCGAGGAGTTTCAAGTGAGCACGAGAAAATATATCTGTATAGATCTCAAATCTTTCTATGCATCTGTAGAATGCAGGGAAAGAGGTTTAGACCCACTAAAGACAAATTTAGTTGTTGCAGACCTAGAGAGAACGGAAAAAACAATCTGTCTTGCGGTGTCGCCTGCTATGAAAGCGCTTGGCGTTCCGGGAAGGTGTAGAGTGTTTGAGATACCAAAGCATATCAAATATATTGCGGCACCGCCGAGAATGCAACTTTACATTGATTACTCGGCAGAGATTTACGGCATCTATCTCAAATATATTGCAAAAGAAGATATTCATGTCTATTCCATTGATGAAGTATTTATGGATGTAACAGATTATTTGGGAATGTATCAGATGACAGCAAAAGAGCTGGGCATCACAATTATGAATGATATATATAAGCAAACAGGCATTACGGCCACTTGTGGTATTGGCACCAACCTATACCTTGCAAAAGTGGCGCTTGATATTACTGCAAAGCACGTTGCGGATCACATAGGGGAATTGGATGAAGAATCATATTGCAAAACTTTGTGGAATCATAGGCCTATCACGGATTTTTGGCGCGTGGGCGCGGGAATTGCAGGGAGATTGCAAACGATTGGAATTACTACAATGGGTGAAATCGCTCATGCAGATGAAGATATCTTGTATAAACTGTTTGGGATTGATGCGGAACTTCTGATTGACCATGCGTGGGGAAGAGAGACGACGCTTATGTCGGATATCAAGAATTATAGGTCTCAGTCCAATTCTCTTAGCAGTGGACAGGTTCTGGGGTGCGATTGTGACTATAACGGCGGAAAACTGATTGTGAAAGAGATGGTAGATTTACTTTGTTTAGAGTTGGTTGATAAAGAACTAGTCACAGATTCTCTTACATTGCATATCGGATATAACAATCGTTTTAACAAGCAACCGGCACATGGCACCATTCGGATGACGGTTACCACAAGTTCGGCAAAAGAGATGATAAAATATGCAGTTCAGTTGTATGACCGCATTATTGACAGACATACCCCGATACATCGTTTTACGATTACATTTAATCATGTTCTTGATAAAGCGTATCAGCAATATGATTTATTTACGGATTTGGAGAATGTCGAAAAGGAGTATAAGCTGCAAAAGGCAATGCTTGATATCAAGGATAGATATGGTAAGAACTCCATTCTTAAAGGCATGAATTTGCAGGAAGGTGCGACAACGATGGAACGCAACAGACAGATAGGAGGGCATAGAAGTGGCAACTAGAATAAAAATGAGTCGAGAAGAACGAGCAAAACAGTTTATGCCGTTTGCAGCCCTGAAAGGCTATGAAGAGGCACTTCGCAAAAAAGAAAAGCAGCTGAAAGAGGGAGATATTGTACTGATAAACGATAAATCACAACGGGACATCTACCATGACAATACCTCCACAGATGACAGCTTTAAAAGTGGTATTTTGTAGGTGTTAGGATTTTCCTTTTTTCGCTAACAGAGAGGATACCATCTGTACAGTGCGGTCAATTTGTTGCTGTTCTTGTGAAGATTTTCCTTGCTTCATAATATTCAGAATTAAGGAAATTTCCTCGGAAGAAAAACGAATTCCCTGTCTGTTTGCGGAAGTAATCAGTGTCATCAGTGCCGGCGCAAGAGCGTTTCCGCTTTTGCCGGCAGTTTGTGCTGCGGCAGTTTTAATCAGTTCTACTTTTAAAGGGTCCATATTTTGAAGTAAAGGATCATTTAACCAGTCAATCAAGCGTTTCACCTTCTTTCTGAGGATTAGTATCGGTATCTTGTGCAAACATTCCTGCCATCATTGCTGTTGGATCAAAATTTTCACCTTGCATATTTTGCATTTCCTGCATCATGCTCATCATACTCATTGCGTTTAGCATTTGGTCAAAGGATTCTGCTTCAGAGGATGACATATATGGTTTCATGCTGTTTAAGAAATCCTCTGCTGAGTTTACCTTTTGATTCATGCTGCGAAAAAATGAAAATGTATGCTGCAACTCCATGAATTTCACATAAACAGCCATCATGCGTTGTGACCGTGAAGGTAGAAAAGGAATGAGCAGCTTGGTCATCTGCAGAGATGGATTTGATATGTATTCATCGAAAGGTGTCATGAAATGTGAAGAATCGTTGTTCATTTTTCTACCTCCCAAAATCTAACGTTGGAAAAGTATATGAAAAAAATAATAAAAATATGATACGCATTGTAGGCATGCAAAAAGCCCCTGTCACAGGGACAGAAGCTTTTCGCACAAGTTAGCAATTAGCAGCACATATCGTCGCATCCGCATCCGCAGCTGTTGCCACCTCTAGAGTTGCCAAATCCGCCACAGAAGAATAACAAGATGATAATCCACAAGCAGCTGTCATCACCACATCCACCACGGTTAGAACCCCAAGAGTTACCACCACAGCAGAAAAGAAGTAAGATGATCCAGATACAAGAGTTGTTTCCGAATCCGCATCCACAGTTGTTAGATCTTTCGTTTACGCATCCACAGTTTGTTGCACTTAAATCGCTCATAATAAGCCTCCATGTGTTTTATATTTACACTTCATCTTATGTGGGTAGGCTTATCCATGTGAACAAAAAAATAAAAAAGATACAATGCACCGAATGAAATTGTTTTCATATTTTAGTAGAAAAAGGACCTATTATTATATGAAGCGTGTAAAGAAAATAGTCCATTACAAACCGGAATGGTTGGGAAATGGCATCGTAGTGGTTGTTATGGATACCGGTGTCAGCAGACATCCAAGTTTGGACGGCCGTATTATAAGATTTCGTGATTTTGTAAATGGTCAATATACTATGTATGATGACAATGGTCATGGGACACACGTTTGCGGGATTATTGCCGGAAAAACAATCGGAATGGCTCCACAATCCAAGCTGATAGTACTGAAAGTGCTGGATGCAGATGGAAATGGCAGAGTAGAGCATAGTATGCGCGCTTTTCGTTGGATTTTAGAAAATCAGGAAAAATATAATATCCGGGTTGTAAATATATCTATGGGCATGAAACCAAATACGAATGAGTCGGGAGAACGCTATATTTTGGGAGCGGTAGAATTACTTTGGAACATGGGTATTGTTGTTGTTACGGCTGCAGGGAATCTGGGACCAAAAGAAGGCAGTATCACAATCCCGGGAATTAATGAAAAGGTCATTACGGTGGGTTCTTCAGATATTAAGTATTCCGGACGTGGCTCGCTTGAAAAGCATATGATGAAGCCGGATTTGTTGGCGCCGGGCGCAAATGTATTTTCGTGCAATTCAGACCATGAAAAAGAGCATGGGAAATTGTATGTTGCAAAAAGCGGAACATCCATGTCAACTCCTGTTGTGAGTGGTGCAGTTGCAGACTTACTTTCTAAGTATCCGAATATGACTAATATAGAAGTGAAAAACAGATTAAAAAGTAGTTGCACCAATTTGGGTATGCCAATCATTAGACAGGGCAGCGGCATGTTGAATGTTCAGAGACTTTTGAATTTGTCAAGAAAAAATACTTGACAACTATTCCTGTATCGGTTATTATAGCAAAGGTGATTAAAAATGGATGAGATTTTAAAACAATCTTTGCTCTATGATTTCTATGGTGAACTGCTTACAGAACACCAGAAGGAAATCTATGAACAATTCATCGTGGAAGATTTATCCCTGAGTGAAATTGCAAAAGATGCAGGTATCAGCAGACAAGGCGTACATGATTTAATTAGGCGATGTGATAAGATTTTAGAAGATTACGAAGCAAAGCTACATTTGGTGGAAAAGTTTCTTTCTATCAAAGAGAAAGTACATCAGATAAATGGTCTTTTAGAAGAAGCACCAGCAGATGAGAGTGAGCTGATACAACAGATTAGAAAGATTTCAGGAGAGATTATAGAGGAGTTATAGGATGGCATTTGATAGTTTGTCGGAAAAACTTCAGAATGTGTTTAAAAATCTTCGTAGTAAGGGACGTCTTACGGAAGATGATGTAAAAGCAGCATTAAAAGAAGTTAAGATGGCTCTCTTAGAAGCAGATGTTAATTTTAAAGTTGTTAAAGGTTTCGTAAAAGATGTTCAGGAACGTGCGATTGGACAGGACGTGATGAACGGACTTAATCCGGGACAGATGGTGATTAAGATTGTAAATGAAGAACTTGTAAAGCTTATGGGTTCTGAGACAACCGAAATCAAACTTCAACCGGGACAGGCCACCACAGTGATTATGATGGCGGGTCTTCAAGGTGCCGGTAAAACGACGACAACTGCTAAGATTGCCGGCAAGATGAAATTAAAAGGTAAGAAACCATTACTTGTAGCATGTGATGTGTATCGTCCGGCTGCGATTAAGCAATTGCAGATTAACGGAGAGAAACAAGGCGTGGAAGTTTTTGCAATGGGTGATAATCACAAACCGGCGAATATTGCAAAAGCAGCCCTTGAGCATGCCGCAAAGAATGGCCACAACATAGTAATCCTGGATACAGCCGGTCGTCTTCATATTGATGAGGATATGATGGCTGAATTACAGGAAATTAAAGAAACGGTTGATGTACATCAAACCATTTTGGTGGTCGACGCAATGACCGGCCAGGATGCGGTGAATGTCGCAAACAGTTTCAATGAGAAGATTGGTATTGATGGTGTTATTATCACGAAATTAGATGGTGATACCAGAGGCGGTGCTGCACTATCTATTAAAGCAGTGACCGGAAGACCAATTCTTTATGTAGGTATGGGTGAAAAACTTTCCGATTTGGAACAGTTTTATCCAGATAGAATGGCTTCCCGTATTTTGGGAATGGGAGATGTCTTAAGCCTTATTGAAAAAGCAGGTGAGAGCATTGACGAAGAACAAGCCAAAGAGATGACGCGTAAAATGAAAAAAGCTCAGTTTGATTTTGAGGATTATCTAATGAGTGTTCAGCAGATGAAAAAGATGGGTGGGCTCTCAAGCGTCATGAGTATGATGCCTGGTCTTGGCATGGGTAATGCCAAAATCAAGGATGAAGACATGGATGCAGGTGAAAAGCAGATGGCACGAATAGAGTCAATTATCTATTCGATGACCAAGGAGGAACGCCGCAATCCGGACATTTTAAATCCATCAAGAAAACATCGAATCGCAAAAGGTGCAGGTGTGGACATCAGTGAAGTGAATCGTCTGGTAAAACAATTTGAACAGATGAAGAAAATGATGAAACAGCTTCCGGGTATGATGGGTGGCCGTGGTGGTAAGAAAGGCAAGTTTAGACTTCCTTTTTAACACATAGATAAAACAAATAAAAAATTGTGAGGTAAAGAAAAATGGCAGTAAAAATCAGATTAAGAAGAATGGGACAAAAGAAAGCTCCTTTCTACAGAATCATCGTAGCAGATTCAAGATCACCAAGAGATGGTAAATTCATCGAAGAAATCGGATACTATGATCCAACAAAAGAACCAAGTGTAATCAAAGTTGATGAAGAAGCAGCTAAAAAATGGTTAAACAATGGTGCTCAACCAACAGAAATGGTTGGAAAAATTTTCAAAGTAGCAGGTATCGAAAAATAATCTGTGAAACATAGGAGGTACAGGTAATGCGTGAATTAGTAGAAGTAATTGCAAAAGCATTAGTTGATAATCCGGATGAAGTTGTTGTTACTGAGAGAGAGGAAGGAAAGACACTTGTACTTGAAGTAAAAGTGGCTGATTCCGACATGGGTAAAGTAATCGGTAAGCAGGGAAGAATTGCAAAAGCAATCCGCTCTGTTGTGAAAGCTGCAGCAATGAAGGAAGACAAAAAGGTAATCGTAGACATCGCATAATGCGGTGTCTATGTTTCACTTTACGTAAAAATGAGGAGTCATATGGAGAAATTATTGCAGGTGGGAGTCATCTCATCAACACACGGTGTGCGCGGAGAAGTAAAGGTATTCCCGACAACCGATGATGTAAAACGTTTTAAAAAATTAAAGAAGGTAATCCTTGATACAGGAAGAGAACATTTACCACTTGAGATTGAGAGTGTCAAGTTCTTTAAGCAGTTTGCAATCCTGAAGTTTAAAGGGATCGACAATATCAATGACATTGAAAAATATAAAGGCAAGAGCCTTTTAGTAGATAGAGAGAATGCAGTGAAACTTAGCAAGGACGAGTATTTTATTGCAGATATGATGGGACTTACTGTATTTACTGACGATGGAGAAGAGTTCGGTAAACTTAAGGATGTACTTGAGACGGGAGCAAATGACGTCTATATCATAGACAGTCTGAAACATGGAGAAGTATTGGTTCCAGCTATCAAACAGTGCATTTTGGATGTAGATATCGAAAATGGTAAGATGGTGATTCATCTCATGGAAGGGTTGGTGTAGTCTATGAATTTTCATATTTTGACACTATTTCCGGAGATGGTGATGGATGGGCTTAGCGCAAGTATTATCGGACGGGCACAGAATAAGGGGCTCCTTTCTGTGGAGGCGATAAATATCCGTGATTTCGCAGAGAATAAACATAACCGTGTCGATGATTATACTTATGGTGGAGGTGCGGGAATGCTCATGCAGGCAGGACCTGTGTATGGTGCATATCAATCTGTAGTAGAGAAGGCACAGAGTAAACCGCGCGTCATTTATCTGTCTCCGCAAGGACAGACATTTTCTCAAAGCATGGCAGAGGAGTTTGCAAAAGAGGAAGAGTTGATTTTCCTTTGCGGACATTATGAAGGAATTGATGAACGCGTTCTTGAAGAAATTGTAACGGATTATGTATCTATCGGTGATTATGTTCTTACAGGTGGAGAACTTCCGGCGATGGTTATGATAGATGCAATATCACGATTTATCCCGGGTGTGCTTCATAATGATGTGTCTACTGAATTCGAAAGCTTTCAAGATAATTTATTAGAATATCCGCAGTACACGCGTCCGGAAGAGTGGCACGGTAAGAAGGTGCCGGAAATCTTGCTTTCCGGCCATCATGCGAATGTGGAGAAGTGGAGAAGAGAGCAGTCTGTTATCAGAACAGCTCAGAAACGTCCTGATTTACTCGAAAAAGCCAAGCTGACAGAAAAAGAAAAAGAATTGGCAAAAAAATACTTGCAAAACAAGGAATAATGTGATAAGATACTTTAGGTTGTGAGAAGAAAGAGATGGTCCTCTGGTACAAAATGTATTAAGAACGTCCAAAATATAAGGAGGTCACACAATGAACGATATTATTAAGAAGATTGAAGCTGAACAGTTAAAAGCAGAAGTACCTGCATTTAATGTTGGTGATACTGTAAGAGTATACGGTAAAATCAAAGAAGGAAACCGTGAAAGAATTCAGGTTTTCGAAGGTGTAGTTCTTAAGAAACAAGGCGGCGGCGCTAGAGAGACATTTACAGTTAGAAAGAACTCTAACGGAATCGGCGTTGAAAAGACTTGGCCATTGCACTCACCAAACGTAGAAAAAGTAGAAGTTATCCGCAGAGGTAAAGTAAGAAGAGCAAAACTTAACTACTTAAGAGGACGCGTTGGTAAGAGAGCTAAAGTTAAAGAATTAGTAAAATAGTAAATGCGAGAGGGACAACTACATAAATATAGTTGTTCCTTTTTGTTTTTTTGAGGAAATATAATGGCAGATTTAACTTTTGGAAAGAAAAAAAGAAGAGTGAACTATGATTTGCTTAGAGAAATTACGGTGTGGGTATTCCAGATAGCCATTGTTTGTTTTGTGGCATTTGTTTTTGTTTGGTATTTTGGCAAACGGGTTAGCGTCGTTGGGGACTCTATGAATCCCGTGTTGGATAATGGAGACGTAACACTTGTGAATCGTATTGCCTATAACATGAGCACCCCAGATAGAGGTGACGTGATTGCTTTTAAACCTAGCGGGAATGAAGGTTCTCATTATTATATTAGGCGCATTATTGGGCTTCCGGGCGAAACGGTTGAATTGAAAGATGGAAGCGTTTGGATTAACGGGGAAAAACTCGCGGAGAAATATGTGACTACGGATATAGAGAATGTCGGTATTGTAGATGAGAAGATGACACTTGATAACGATGAGTACTTTGTGTTAGGTGATGATAGACATTATAGTGAGGACAGTCGAAGTGCAGACGTAGGCAATGTGAAGCGAACAGATATAGCAGGTAAAGTTTGGTTTACTGTATCGCCGAGAAGAAATATAGGATTTGTAAGGTAAAGATAAGGAGAATGATATGCATTTTCAATGGTATCCCGGTCATATGACAAAAGCCAAGCGTATGATGCAGGAAGATATAAAATTAATCGATTTAGTGATTGAATTGGTTGATGCCAGAATTCCGATGAGTAGTCGTAATCCTGACATTGATGAGCTTGGGAAGAATAAGGCCAGATTAGTATTGCTTAACAAGTCGGACTTGGCAGAAGATAAAAAGAATGATGCGTGGGTGGAATATTTTAAAGGAAAAGGATATTCTGTCGTTAAAGTGAATTCAAAAAAGGGTGGAGGCATCAAATCCATTCAAGGTGTTATTCAAGAAGCATGCAAGGAAAAAATTGAAAGAGACCGTAAGAGAGGTATTCTAAATCGACCGGTCAGAGCTATGGTAGTAGGGATTCCAAATGTAGGGAAATCCACTTTTATTAATGCATTGGCAGGAAAAGCATGCGCTAAGACCGGGAACAAGCCGGGTGTCACAAAAGGTAAGCAATGGATTCGTTTGAATAAAAATGTAGAACTTTTGGATACACCGGGAATTCTTTGGCCGAAATTTGAAGATCAGGCTGTAGGTTTGCGGCTTGCTCTCATCGGTTCCATTAAGGATGAGATTTTAAATATTGAGGAGCTTGCGGCAGAATTGATTAAATTTATGAAAATAAATTATAAAGGTGTATTAGCCGAAAAATATGATATAATGGAGTCGGATGACCCATATCAGTGCTTGGCTGATATTGCAAAAAGCAGACATTGCCTATTAAAAGGAAATGAGCTTGATATGGAAAAAGCAGCCATTCTTCTTATGGATGATTTTAGAAATGGAAGAATGGGCAAGGTGACATTAGAATTTGCTGAAGATTACAAATAAAGTTTTGAAAGAAGGATTAAGATGGCTCGTAGATACCGATATGAATATAGACAAAGAAAAAAAGCCAGAGAAAAACGAAAACAGGAACGACTGGAAAACAGGACAGAGCTTGAAAAGTTTACAAGAGAAGTTTTGGGCTGGGTATTATATATACTGATTGTTGTTTGCGCCACATATTGTATCGTGACTTATATCGGACAACGAACAAAAGTAAGCGGAGATTCTATGCTTTCAACTCTCCATGATGGAGACAATTTGATTGTGGACAAAATTTCATATCGTTTTAGAGACCCTGAACGATATGAAATTATTGTATTTCCTTACAGACATCAGGATAATACATATTACATTAAACGTATTATAGGACTTCCGGGTGAAACACTACAGATAAAAGAGGGATACGTTTACATTAATGGAAGAATGTTAGACGAACATTACGGATTAGAGGTTATGGACAAGGCCGGAATTGCGGAAAATCCGATTAAACTTGGTGACGATGAATATTTTGTACTTGGTGATAACCGCAATCATAGTTCTGATAGCCGTGAATCAAGCGTAGGTGTTTTGAAACGTGAAGAACTGATTGGAAGAGCGTGGGTGCGTATCTGGCCATTCGATAGTATTGGAGTAATATCTCATGATTAAAAGTATTGGTGAAATAAAAAAAGAATTTGAACAGGCTGACAGACAAGGTTTATTGTCACTGTATGAAATGTATGCAGATGATAATCGGGCGGGAGTTGTCAGCCTGATTTCGAAATATAAAAAACAAGATGAAAAACTGAAAGCGGAACAAGCCAGAATGGAAAATATGTTCATTTATGAGCGAAAATATTACGATTTTCAGCATATTTGCGGCATTGATGAAGTCGGGAGAGGTCCACTTGCAGGGCCTGTTGTGGCAGGCGCTGTTATTTTGCCAAAGGATTGCGATATTTTGTATCTCAATGATTCAAAAAAGCTTTCGGAAAAAATGAGAGAAACTTTGTATGATGAGATTATGGAAAAAGCGGTGGCAACCGGTATTGGCATTGTAAGTCCTGCAAGAATTGACGAAATAAACATCTTACAGGCTACATATGAAGCCATGAGAATGGCTATTTCGAATCTGAAAGTTCGGCCGGATTTATTGCTGAATGACGCAGTTACCATTCCGGAGGTGAATATCAGGCAAGTGCCGATTATTAAAGGTGATGCGAAAAGTGCATCGATTGCGGCTGCGAGTATCATTGCAAAAGTAACGAGAGACAGACTGATGGTTCAATATGAGGAAGTGCTTCCGGGATATGGATTTGCAAGCAACAAAGGTTATGGTTCGGCGGCTCATATTCAGGCCATACAAGAGATGGGAGCAACACCGATACATAGACAAAGTTTTATCAAGAATTTTATTTAGGGAAATGATTTGCTAATTGACAGCGATAGCATGAAACATGTACAGAACAAACGAAGTGTCGGCAATCAATATGAGAAGAGGGCCGGTGAACATCTAAAGAAACAAGGATATGAGATTTTAGAATACAATTTCTACAGTCGCAGTGGAGAGATTGACATTGTTGCAATGCACGAAGGATATCTTGTATTTGTAGAAGTGAAATACAGGGAAAATGACCATGCGGGACATCCCTTGGAAGCCGTGTCCATATCAAAACAGAAATCAATCTGTAAATGTGCATCATTTTATTTGAAAAAGAACGGTTTTTATGATGTTCCGGTCAGATTTGATGTGGTTGGCATATTAGGAGAAGAGATTCAAGTTCTTCAAAATGCATTTGATTTTATACTTTAATAAAACATTGGTTCATATTAAGGAGGAAAAGGAATATGTTATTAACAAAAGCAGTCGAAGGTGAAGAAGTGGCAGCAGAAGTTAGTAAGTTTGCAGAATATGTTGGAAGTAAGATTCCGGGCATCATTGACTTTGCTATTGGTGTAGTATTGGCATTGGTTGTTTTCTTTGTGGGAACTAAATTAATTAAATGGATTCGTAAACTTGTACGTATATCTATGGAAAAAGGCAATGTGGATAAGGGAGTGCGTCAGTTTGTGGATTCCCTGGTTAAATTCGCGTTATATGCAGTTTTGATTTTTTCAATCGGAAGTAAATTTGGTTTGGATACAACATCGGTTGCAGCGGCTTTGGCATCATGTGGTGTTGCGATAGGATTGGCGCTTCAAGGAAGTTTGTCAAACTTTGCAGGTGGCGTTCTCATACTAATTTTGAAGCCATTTGTTGTAGGTGATTATATTGTTGAGGACAACAAGGGAAGAGAAGGTACTGTAAAAGAAATTCAACTCTTTTACACCAAACTATTAACGGTGGATAACAGAACAGTGATCATTCCGAACGGAAGCTTAGTAAATACGAGTTTGACCAATGTAACAGCCCAGAATAAGAGAAGATTGGATTTGTCAGTTGGAATTTCATATGATGCGGATATGAAGAAAGCAAAAGAGTTGATTGAGCAATTGCTTCGCGCAGATGAAGATATTATGAAAGATGAAGACATCAATGTTTTCGTGGATGCACTTGGCGATAATGCAGTCATTATCGGTGCTCGTGGTTGGGTACAAAAGGATGCGTATTGGACTGCCAAATGGAGAATTACAGAAGGTATTAAAACAGTATTGGATGAAAACGATATCGAAATCCCATACAATCAAGTGGTTGTACATACGAGAGAAAAATAGATTAAGTAGCAAAAAAGTAGCAAAACAATATATAAAATAGCATAAAGAAAAAGAAAAAACCCTGAGTTGAGGGTTTTTTCTTTGCTTAAATATAAAAAATTAAGCCGAAAATGGGACTCGAACCCACGACCTACGCATTACGAATGCGTCGCTCTACCAACTGAGCCATTTCGGCAAGTGACATTTGCCACATTGACAAGTATACTTGCAAACATTGGCAAAGTCAAGCAATTTATGTTATGATAATTCGATGAGAGGGTACAAAACTTTGAAAGGAAGATGACATATGAAACAAAATTGGAATGCAGGCTGGTTGTTTTCAAAAGACAAAACGTTATCAGCAACAGAATGGGAAGCAGTGAACTTGCCACACACATGGAATGCGAAGGACGGACAAGATGGTGGCAACGACTATTATCGTGGCACCTGCTATTACACGAAGAAACTCGCACTTTCAGAATGTAACGGTGAAGAAGTTTATCTTGAATTTGAAGGCGCGAACTCATCAGCAGATGTATATGTGAACGGCGAATTGGTGGTTCACCACGATGGCGGTTATTCCACATTCCGTGCCAACATCACGGGATTTTTAAAAGAGGAAAATGAAATCCTTGTGGCAGTGGACAATGCTCCAAATGACAGAGTGTATCCGCAGATGGCAGACTTTACATTCTACGGTGGGCTATACCGAGATGTGAATCTGATTTGCGTACCGAAGGCACAC
>JAZQXU010000005.1:0-112350 GCA_045632945.1 Faecalimonas sp.
TGCTTTGTCTATGGAGAATCCTGTATGTGCTCCACTGGCTGCAAAGAGAATATCTCCCGTAAATGCCACGTCTACCCACGAATTCATGTCTGCTTTGGTAAAGTATCCGCGGGTATGATTTCCATTTTCCATGTCGAAGTCACTGAAGGTCTTTTCTGTATATCCACTTCCTTCAGTTGCCCGCACCTCCTTGTATGCAGACGGCCAAACCATGATACTGGAAAGCATCACAGTAAATGCGATAAATAACGATAAGACTCTATTTTTCTTATTCTTCATATCATCTCACCCCTTACTCAAATACCACTAACACGCCATCTCCTGCCTCCATATTCAGAGTCAGGTGATCTGTTTCTAAATACTCTGTTTCTGCTGCCTGAGAAACTCTGACTTTATATGTATCTTGGAAAGTCAATGTCACATCCTGCGCCCATTCATAATCATTATTTACAACATAAAGCGCTGTCTTTCCTTGATAGTTAAAACATCCTACCATTGCATTACCTGTCACATCCGCAAGTTCTCGCCACGAAGTCCCTTTTATAACTGCCTCACGGGTATCTGCACAATATTCCTGTGCCTTTTGTCCTGAAACAATAATACCTTTACTTACAGAATTCATTAGTACTTCATCAATTGCTGCAATATGCTTATTTATATCCTGCGCATAATAATACCAGCGATTTTTATTCCCCCACGCGCCAATCATTCCATTGCGTTCAAAATCAAACTCTTGTGACTCTGCATAAGCAAAATAATACGGCTGAATCAACGGAAAATATTGAATGCCTTGTGCACCGAATGCCAAACTCATATTGACACTCCAATCAAATTCTCCTTCTGTCGGTACATATTCCCCTGAATCAAATGCCTGAGCACCATCACTCCATTGACTTCCTGCCTGAATAAATACCCAGAACGGAATCTCATATTTCTGTGCATATTCGCGAACCAACGCTAAATTCCAGAAGTAGCGCGTAAAATCTCCACGTGTATCTCCTGTATCCCAAGGATAGTAATCGTATGACAAATTCGTTGGGTACATTGTTTCGCAAAACTGTTTGATATATTGCTCATATGCTTCCTTTTGACTCATACTGGTAATCTTAATCAAGTTCTCATAACAGAATATATCGCAATCCTGTGTAAGCATCTCAGACAATTTCGGATATTCCTCCATCATGCCGCCATTTCCGCCTTGCTGATAGTACACCTCACTACCCGGCTCATCCACTACTGTCAATCCGCAAAAGGCATTGTGATTGCGATACTCAGAAAGGCGTAAATTAATATCCTCTAAAGACAGTGTATTTTCACCTCTATTATCGGTAATGTAACTGTCCCTGACGAAAATGCCGATGCCATTTTTTTCTCCCAAGTCCAAAATATTTCGAATAGTACTTGGATTGTTTTTATAATCTGCCATGGAAGATACAATTAAATTCACTCCGCTGTCTGCAATCATCTGAAAGTATTCATCTGTTACATAATCAGGAATAGACTGCCCGTTAGAACTGAAGCTTTCGGTAAACGGACCATAATATCCGGCAATCGGCATTACATCTTTTCCCCCGAGTATATCAAAAGAAGCTCCCACGGATTGTTCTGCTTCCATTTTCTCTATTTTGATTGCATCTTGTTGTTCATTAACAGAACAGGCACTCAAAGAAGCAAACAGTGATAATATCAATATGGAACTAAGAATTCGTTTTTTCATCTGCCACCTCTCCCTTTCTGTTCTTTCTTTTCTTCATCATCAGTACGCCGGCTGTAACGCCAAGGGTTATAATGCAAACACCCGCCACAATTACCAGCGGCAAATACCACATATTAGCTTCGGCTTCTACTGTTGTGTCCGGATTATATGTCAGCCCCTGCGCTTTGTATTCATAGTCTTCAGGTACATTCATCTTGGCACTTTCAAATTCCACGCTTACCAAATTTGCCTGTTCATCCTTGTTGACCATCTTTATATTGTCAATCGCAAATGTACCTCCCGTGTTGGACGGTGCCCAGATATGTACATATCCAGTCGGAGTATCGCTGATTTCATAAGTTAATACTTCTTTATATTCTGTCTGATTCATCCATTTCAGACCAACTGAAACTACAGAGTCAAGCACACTCACACGTACGCTGAACGGCTTTTTATCTGTTAGATTTCCCTTTGACTGATGGTCATTGAAATAGGAAATAACATCTCCTGTCCCGCTTATTAGCACCAAATCCTTTGCAGAAGTAAAACCATGCCCTGTAGATTCAATTGTTTCAGCACCAAAAGACACCCCAATAAAATCCGACGAAGGAGATAGCACCTTGTAGTCTTCATCCAACACTGCGTCCCATTGATAGAAAGGAACATCAAAGGTCAGTTCAAAATTGGAATACATATAATTTGTGCCAATATAGCCAATACCGGTATTCTGAAACATGAGAACATTGCTTCCGTTATACTCCTCCACCTGTACATAGGATGGTCTGTAAATAGTAGCTGCATTGGTTTTTGATGTAAGAAGATTGGCATTGAAAATACCTTCCTCAAAATCCTCAACAAAATCACAGTTCTCCGGTCTGTCATATTTATAAGAAGTTAGTTTGAAATTGCTTATTTCAACACCACATGAGCCCGTTTGTAGAAATCCAAGACTGCCTTCTCCCGAAACAGACACCGCACCTCGGAAAATCTGTTTCCCATTAACAGACACTTCCAGTTCTTGGCTATTTGTCAGTTTTGCAACCACTTTTGTCTTTGATTTTAGACTCCCACAGTTTGTGGCTTCTAAATGAACCTCTGGAGCATCCACATCACTGTAGGACGTCACATCTAGCTGTAATCCACCACTGTTTGAGAAACCAATTTCAATATTTCCACGTTCTCCACACTTCGCCTCAATACTCTGCAATCCCAGTGCAAAAATGAATTTTTCTCCCTCCGGAAGATTTGTAAAATTCATAGTAAATTCTGCATACGCCAAATCTTCTGTGTATTCACTTTTTAAAGCAGTTGTCTTTGTAATAAGGCTGGTTGCTTCTGTGCTTTCATTTGAAAAAATCAGAATTCCATCTTTTCCAATTACATCACCATCCACATTACTCCACAGAGTCTCATCTAATTCACTCTCACAAGATGTGCTGTCAATTGTCAATGCGCTTAAGCCTGCATATGTCGGCATTGCCGGTATGCCGACAACTGCCAGTAGCATGACTAATACAAGAAACCTTGCTTTATATTTTAAAAATTTTTTCATGTATCTCACCTACTTAATATTTGCTAACCAGTTTGATTCATAGTTATTATCGATATAAGTCATAATATCCTTCCAGATTTCATCTGCATTTTTGCGATCACCATCATTCTTGGTACAGAGAGCCGCGATGTATTGTTGATATCCAAGGGATGCTGCACCACCTGTGGTGAAGAGTTTATGCTTGCCCATATTGTAATAACTTGCATATTGCTCCGTTGTTTGTAGCAATTCATACTGACTCTTTTCAAATGCGTTCCAATCATTTGTATCCACCTCTCCGCTATCCTTAGCAAACGGTAGCGCAATGTGAAGTGTGTCTGTATATATCTTATAGCCAGCATCTGAATACAAATATTTCAAGAACTCTTTTGCTCCTTCTTTCGCATTGGAGTACTTTGGAATGTAAGCTGCATCACCCGAATAGTTCATTGCCATTGTGTTTCTTGCTTTTTTTACATAAGACCAATCTGCTGCTGAAATTGTCAATCCATCTATGACATAGTTATCTCCCTGTTTGTACTCATCTTCTGTCTTTACTCCATCTGTTACGCTGTCAACTGCATTAATTACCTTACGAAGTTCTGACTCTTTCGTCACAGTTGTTAATTTATCTACGATAGAAGAAATAACCGGCGTTTTCATCATGAGAAAATTATCTGTTTTTCCCGTGCCTGACATTTCGTTGGACATCCATGAACCACTTACCATCATCGCACATTTATTGTTTAAAAACTCAGTCTGCATCGTAATATGGTCGTTTGAATTAGACCCCTGCAAAACATTCTGTGGAAGTAAGAATTTTTCATATGCCTTTAAGGTTTCATATCTTCCATCTTTCTTAGAAAACAAGTCCTTACTTGGGCTTTCTCCATTTTCACCTTTGCTTGCATAAAATGTATTCAGGTAATAATCCATACCATCATATTGCATAAAGAAGGCTTCCGTCATAAAATCCCAGTATCCTCCTTCTTTGAAATGGCCCATTGGAACGATTCCCTTTTTATATAATGTGTCACATACTACTACTAACTCATCTGTTGTACGTGGCAATGTAGTAATTCCTGCTTCCTCAAACATGGCTTTGTTATAAACAATACCAATGAGTCCTCCACCATAAGTCAAGTTATAAACATTCCCGTCTTCTGATGTTTCCAATGCCAAATATCCTTCTTCAAATTTTTGTCCGATTGATTTTGATTCCTCTGCTGGCACGGTATCTAAAATATCATTAAGGGGCTCCATATATGTCGTATCCGAATTTTTCATAGTGAGATATAAATCTACTGTATCAATATCTTCCAACCCATACGTATTACTTACAGCCGCGCTATTTGCAGTTGCAGTGTAATAAACATTGTATTCCGGATGCACTTCCTTGAATCCTTCGATTGTAGCATCAAGCCAATCCGTTCCTAACCCCGAATTCCAGTATGCAATTTGTACATCTGTTGTAGAATTACTAGTTTTTTTCTCGCCTTTCCCGCAACCAGTAACTGCACTTGCGCACATGATACCAACCAAAACAAAAGCCATTAACTTTTTCATAACCATCTCTCCTTCTTACTATCCTTTTATTCCACCAGCTGACACACTGGTTGTAATTGTTTTATTAAATACAATAAACAAAATCAACGCCGGCAAAAGCACGATTATACATGCTGCAAATAAGATATCCAGCCTAGCACGGAAAATCATTTCTGTATTGAATTGATAGATTCCAACCGGCAAAGTCGGAAGATTTGGCAAGTATATCAGTGCACTTTCATAATTGTTCCAAATTTGAATCCACTCTGTTAAAAATAACGCTCCAAATATAGGTTTCGCCTGAGGAAGCATAACCTTATAACAAATTTGAAAATGATTTGCTCCATCTACTTTGGCTGCTTCTGCATACGTCCATGAAAGATTTTTAAAGAAAGCAATATAATAAAGCGTCCACATGTTTGTAACAGCACCTGATGCAATAATCTGTGCAAAACTATCCACCAAACCCAAATTATGATACAGGGTATACATTGCTCCGGATGTACCATATAACGGAAGCGTCATAACGATTAATATAAGTGTATATACAAATTTACTTCCTGGAAATGTGTACTTCGTACATGTATATGCAAAAACCATACATACTGCTTGCTGGAATAATACTCCTATAACAGAAAACCAAATACTGTTAAAGAGCATATTGAAAAACCCATTTCCATTCACTTCTAAAAGACTCGGCACCTCTAGAAAATGACTCCAGTTCCATATCTCCGGAAGCGAAAATGGATTCAAAATAATCTCCGTATGCGTTTTACAAGCCGCAATTATCATCCAAACAACAAGATATATGTAGCTCAATGCCACTAACATAAAGATCGCAGACACCGCACAATGTAATGCCACTTCAGCAGGTGCCTTTCTTCTGAAATTTTTGAATAAGTCAAATTTTCTCATGCACCCACCTCCTAAAACTCTACTTCCTCAAATCGTTTATCTGCAAATTTACGAATGCCGATTGAAAGTGCTATTGCCACTACTGTTATCAAAAGTCCTACTGCTGACAGATAGTTGAATACATTTGAGGTGTAGGTTGGTCCTGAATGGTTATACATCTGCAAATACATCCACGCAGTGAACGTCATTGTTCCGAACTCGCCTTTGGTCAACAAAAATACATTACCACTAGCACTAAAAAGTCCGCATGCCATAAGCACCATCTGAAGTCCTACCGTCGGCCAAACCATAGGCACAATAATTTTTGTAAACTCCGTCCACCAATTTACTCCGTCTATTTGTCCCGACTCTAAAACATCTGTAGGAATTCTAGCAAAAGTGCCGCCCCAGATAATTAAATCCCCCGGGAAACCGAGCCATATCATTTGTAAAAGGATGACCCAGTTGGCGTATCTGGAATCTGCCAATAACTCCGGTGCATAATCTAATCCAGCCATTTTCCCAATGGTTTGTGCAATAAACCCATTTGTTCCAATTAGCTGATTAAACACAAGGTTGATTGCTACAGAAAAAATAATTGTTGGCAGAAAGAATACGATTCTGTAAAAGCTGGAAAATGGAATTTTCTTATATATAAAGTAAGAAACCAACACTTTAAATGGAAATGACACCACAATAATTAAAAAAGTCAAAAGTGTATTTTTTAACGCAATAGTCAAGTCACCATCTGGCTTTGCAAAAGTTTCAAAAACACGCCTAAAGTTCTCCAGAGAAAAACTTCCATTGCGATCCATAAAGCCCATAAAGAATGCGGAAAAATTCGGTATCACATAAAAGATAACAAAGGTCAGTATTGGAATGATTAAGCCTGAAATAATGAAAAGCACTTCCGATTTTTCTTTTTTCTTCTTTCTTTGTTTGCTATTCATCCTTCTTCCCCTTTCGTACCATCAACACAATAAGTGCTACTGTTACGCCGGCTAATAAAACACAACCTACAACTGTAATAACTGTTTTTAGAAGACCTTGATTGTTAATTTCACCGTCAACAGACAAATACTCGTTTCCATTACCATCCTCGTATTTTGCGTAAAGGGTGATGGATTCTGTCACAATATTATTAAAGTCATACTCTGTTCCATCATTCAAACACCAACTCGTAAATGTATAACCATCAACAACCGGATTGGCAGGTTTTGTGACTTTGTATCCGTCTTCTGCCGTCACATTTACAATTTGATTTCCCTCATGCTCTTTTACACCGGTTACAAATTCTACTTTCGTATCCCCTAATCGGTCATATCTATTTTCCTGTGTGTCTACCATGTATGCATAGTAATATTCATAGGTTTCCACATTTCTATCGATGTTTGTGGCAAGTGTTACACCATTTACATAGTAGGTTCCCCATTTTGTTTCGGCTCCCACTTCATCAAGAACCTTTCCTACGTTACACTCATCATCAAGGATGAGCAGTGTGTCATTGTTTTTGCAGTAATACACTGCCTCACAATATGTATAATCTTCTAAATTACCGTAATGTGTAATATTAATATCCTTGTTTGTCTGAACACCTAAATTTCTACCCTGAGAGTCATAAATGCGGAAGTCTTTAAAATCAGCTGTCACCTGTCTGTCTAAGCCTTCTCCGATCCACAATGAGAAATAGGTAGCTTCTTTATTAAACTCTCCCCAGTAAATTGGGAATGAATAAACGGTTTCTTCGCCGTTCAACTTCTGCTTCACTAGAACTGCTATACTATCTTCTGTTCGTTCCATTCTGATGAGGTACTCGGCTCCTTCTCGAATCAGTGGGCTTCCTGTCTCCTCACAAAACTCATAATTCAACATCCCATAACTGTGAGGATGAGAATGCTGCGGATTTGTGGAATAGGCAATTCCTGCTTGTGTTGCCATATTTTTTTTGACATTTTCCACACGATAAGACATATAAACAACACTGTCTGTTGTTTTCTTTGCGTTACTGATTGCCACCTCGCCTGCATCTACCAAAGAAAATTCGTAATAATGTCCACTGTCAATCGCTTTTAGTGTACCTGGGTCATATACACGACCACCGCCTCCGGTAGAGTGTACTGCTACACCCAAATCATTTCCCTTAGCATCATAGCATAGTACTGCGGACAAACTGGCTGTGATTCCGTCTGGTGCATTTCCACCCATCCAAATACCAAAGAAACCACAATCTTGATTGACATCACTATAGGTTAATGGAAATTCCAACCAATAAGACTCTTTTTCACTTACCTTCGCCACCAGATAGTCAAATCCATCTTCTGTCACTTCTACGCGATAAAAGTAAGTGTATCCTTCTTCAAACAGCATATTTGCTGAAAAATCATATTGCATCATTCCTTTTTCATAAGGCCACTCAGCATTCTTGTCCTGTGCGATAATTAATCCGTTTTGCAGTAAAGCATTTTTCTCGACCTTGTCTACTGTGTATGTCATATAAAATCGGTTTCCAACAGACAAGTCTACTTTCTTTTTGTTGCTCATGAAACCATTGTAAAGATTATTCAAAGTCACCGAATAATCCGTCTCGCTTGGTGTTACCTCGCCAATCACCTCAAATGGTTCTACAGCTCCCACGGGCATTACACTACCACATATCATGCAGCAAACTACTATAAGACACACCAGTTTTTTTATTAGACTTTTTTTCATCCTTTCACCCCTGTTCCAATATGGGTTTTTGTCTCCAAAATACCCTTATACTATCATTTTATCGTCTTAAAACCTTACGCATAGAACAATATCGCTATCCAACTCATACGATTCCGCTATTTTCCTTTTATTATTTTTCTATAATGTATACTCCCTGACCAGCCGGAATCTCTATGCTCGCTTTATTGCTTATGGTTTTCCGCCCGTTAGCTGCATACATCTCATACTGTCCTTCCGGTAATTTGAACAATATTTTACTGTCGTAAACCGTAGAGAGATTAACAAAGTAATATCGTTTTTTTCCTTCTCTTTCAAAAACAGATACGAAAACTTCATTATCACTCTCTATTTCCAGTTTACCTTCGTATTGCAGTTCTTTTGGAAGTTCTCCTCTAAAAATGCATTCATTATCTGGCAAATTCTTAATTTCTTCCTCCGTAAAACCATTGCAGTATGAGCCATAGGCTTTAACTCCCAAGTGTGAAGAGGATAGGATATCCTCTTCTATCTGTGTAAAAAAGCCATTTAGTTCCTTTAGCCAGTCACAGAATATTGTTTTATTCCCATTAATATCAATCAAAGAACTTCCGCCATCTTCAGCGAACGCATAGCTTTCTATTCCTGCATAGTCCAGCGGAAAGCATCCTGGAAAATATGCAAATCCTTCACTTCCATAGGCAGCCGTTACATGCATTTGCAGTGCCATTTCCGAAAAACGCATCGGTCTGTCTCCACCAAACCATTGCCCTACCTGCATGTAATTATAGAATTTGCTGCCATATTTTTTCTTTTTCTCGTTAAAATACGCATTTAATTCAAAGAGGGCAACATGCACGGATGTAGGCACTGTTGGCCAAAAACATTCAAATGGATATTTATCCTGAGACACAAATTCAAATGGTGCTTTCTCCAATAATCCTTCTACCAACCTGTCATAATAGGTAAATCGATTCGGAAATGTAATAGCCATATCCCCCTCTAATTGAAACGGCAATTTTTCCGGAGCTACTCCTCCCATACCGCCCCAAAAGATTGCATCATTAATAGAATACGAATAGAAATTGGTGTGAAACTCATAGTTGCCAAAATATCTATCGAAAACTTTTTTTGCACGCGCAATTCCTTCAAAGGAAAGATATCCCGCTTCATCCGAGAAAAAAATTCCTCCAAAGGTTGCGTTTTTTGTCATAGGCTCAACTTCAGCAATGAACTTTTGGTCCAATTCCGCCATTTCTTCTTCCGTCAATTCAGAAAATGGCTTTTCACCATTTTCTCCCGGAAGTATCCTCACATATTCCTCTGCTGCTCGAGGCGTTGGATAATATCTCATACCATATTTCTCGCATAGTTCAAAAGTCTTTTCTCTAGTTTCCATTCTTGAATCGTATCCAAATGCAAAAATGCGGTTAATACCTGCCTCTGCTAACGCCGCAAACACTTCATCCGTAAGTCTCGATGGATATGGCTTGTCTTCATATGCACCGGTAGGGGCACAAAAAATTGCCTGTACGAATTGTTTTTTCATTTTTACTCCACTTCCCTTCTTTTTTCTTAACCTATAATTGTTGAATTTTTTCTTGTCATCATATATAGTCATCTTCTATCTTTCGCGCATACGGCATGAGAATG
Organism: Faecalimonas sp.; assembly: GCA_045632945.1. Lineage (GTDB taxonomy): Bacteria > Bacillota > Clostridia > Lachnospirales > Lachnospiraceae > Faecalimonas. The sequence goes on from JAZQXU010000005.1 coordinate 10,005, forward strand.
GCATCCTCTCCCGGACGTAATTCGATTGTAAGCGGAACCACCTCTGTTGTTAGGTCCGTCAAATCTAACCTCAAAAACGAATGAACCTTTTCTCCAAAGTCAAAGGTTTGTTTGTACACTCTCTTCGACGATGCATTTACTGCATATAGGAATTGCATTTCATTCATACTGCGATATATCGTGTATATTTCTGTTTCTGTATTTTTACTCCGATAGATCTGTGCCGCCGAGATTTTCCCAAACGTGCAACTGCTCTCCAAGTAAGAACATTCCCGTAGCTCCTTGCCTCTGCTAATCGGCTTGTCTCCTAGAAGCAAAATATTACCGCCTTGCTCTGCAAATTTCCGAACATAGTTCTCGATTGTCGCATTTAACTCCACCGCTGATGGCAAAACCAAAAAGTTATATGTACATCTTCCGCAACCGATTTTTTCACCATCCACAAACCCATATTTCATCATTCCGATGTTTGTGAGCACATGATACGCAATTCCATGTTTTGAGAACACACGACAATCCTCCTCATCAGGTTCCAGAATCGCTACATTGACCATTTCGTTTCCTTCTCCCAGAAAATATCCCAAGCGCATATAGTTTTCCATAATTTCTTCGTCCTGTATTTCTCCGAAACACATCTGATTAACACCGTTTGCACTGTAAAAACCAGCTATTCGTTTTGTGTCTGACGCAGGAAGTTCTGCCGCAATTCGTTTTCTTCCCAATTGTGTTGCCAAACTTACACTCTCACGTAGGCACCTCTCATTTGCAATGCACTTTGCATTACCATAATTTACACAAAACAACTTGTCGCTTCGTTCCTGCTCCCACTCTTGCTCCAAGAACGGTCGATAGGATTTGCAAATCTCTGTTTCAAACTGCTTACTCAGATAACGCATAATTTTCCTCCCCCGATTATATTTCCAATAATAAGGTTTTAATCTCGTATGGCTTCACTGTGAGTCTGATTTTCTTATTACGGAATTCCTCCTGTGGTCTTTCCATTAAATCGCTCTCTGCATATGCTTTTACTTGGAATCCGGTATCTACAAATACATGTCCTTTTGCTCCTGCATATTCATGAAAGCGAAGAACCAGATACTTGCCGTCTTCCGATTTCTTAATCGCATCTAATTCCACGTGTGCTCCTTCCAAACGCACCATGCCTTTACCTGCTTCTGTCGGCATACGTAGAATTCCTTCCACTGCCTCCATTGGCTGATTTAAGTCAAATGCCTCCTGCAATGTTCTTCCTTCTACAAAATCTCCCTTGTGCGGAAGTAGAGAATAAGTAAAATCATGCTCTCCTTTATCCGCCGCATAATCCGGATAAGTAGCAGCCTTCAAAAGCGAAATGCGCATCACATTGTCGTGAATATCATGCCCGTATTTGCAATCATTTAAGAGACTCACTCCGTAATCATGTTCTGACAAATCCACCCATCTGTGTGCTACTGTCTCAAACCTCGCTCTGTCCCAGCTTGTGTTAGAGTTATTCGGTCGTCTCACATTTCCATACTGCACGTCATAGGTGGAATAGGTAGTACGGATGTCCACCGGAAATGCTGCTTTTAATAATTTATGAGTTTCCTGCCAGTTTATATGGGTTTTGAAATCAATTCTTCTGTCTCTTGCATATAAAATCATGTCCTGAACGATATAAGACTTGTGATATTCCCACTCTTGACGAATTACCGTTCGAAGTGCACCGTTTTCTATTACTTCCCGTTTTGTCAGACAAGTGACCTCTTCCATTTTTTGATAGTAATACATGTCGATATCCCACGCATCAAAATTAAGCGGTTTATCCTCGAACATCTGTAGAACATTTCCACGGGCGTTTTCGGCAAGTACCTGACAATTGTATGTTTTGTCATAGATGCTTGTAATCTGACCATCTTGGTTGAGCGCAATTCTATAAAATGTTGTCTCTATTTGCATATTGTTTGCAGGCTCTTCCGAGAGTGTGATTTGCGCACACGCAATACTTCCATCGCCACGCTTATACTCTTTTGTTTCTGCCGTATCTATTATCTGTTCTAATGTGTTTTCTTTTATATGAAGATACTTCGTTCCCGTGGCCGGAACATTTTCTACATATATCCACGTTCCGTTTGTTTCCACCTGCACCGGCACAGGAAATCCATTTTCCGTATACAGTTGCGTAAGGCTTCTATCCGGCAACCACACAAGACCACTTCTATCCTCACCCGCTGTATTGATAATGCTGATAACTTCTTTGCAAGGTCTTATTGCTTCTTCATAAAAATGATCTATAACTTTATCTGCAATCCGTTTTGCTTTCTCGTAATTTACCACAGAATCTTCATATACCTCTCGAATGGATGACCCTGGTATGATGTCGTGAAACTGGTGGGTCAAAATAATCTTCCATCCATCAGTTAATGCTTCCTGCTCTGCTTTTCCCAAGTTTCCTTCTGCAAGCGCTTTCATAACTGTCATCCACTCTGCCTTGCGATAAAGTTCTTCCATACGGCGATTCATCATTTTATTATAGCCCTGAGATGTGTACGTACCTCTGTGATACTCCAGATACATTTCTCCATCCCACGTTGCCATCGGTTGCTTCGTATTTTCCACCGTTTCATGCAGTTTCCTAAAATAGTCGCCTGCCTTTGTTGTTTTTACAGAAGGAATACCTGGTATTTTATCTAGTCTTCTTCTACGCTCTAGCATTTCACGATTGACTCCACCACCGCCATCGCCATAGCCGTACGCAACCAACAAATCTCTGTTCAAGTGTTTATCCTGATATTTTTCCCATGTGCGTTGAATCGTCTCTGCTGTCAGAATGCCATTATAAGTAGCATAATATCGTTCTTTTGCCTGCCCAGGATCTGATGTTGTCATCATATGAGTGAGGACTGTGGTTCCGTCAATGCCTTTCCACCAAAACGTATCATTTGGTAGATGATTGTATTGATTCCAACTGATTTTTGTCGTCATAAATGTATGGATGCCCGATTTTTTCAAAATCTGTGGAAGTGCCCAAGAATACCCAAATACATCTGGAAGCCACAAATATTCCGGTTCTTTCCCAAATTCCTCCAACATAAACTTTCTGCCTTGTAGGAATTGTCTCGTTAAGGACTCTCCACTTGGAATGTTGCAATCTGCTTCTACCCACATTCCGCCGTCAATTTCCCAACGTCCTTCTTTTACTTTCTTTTTTATCTGCTCATATATTTCAGGAAAATCTTCCTTGATAAAAGCATATTGCTGTGGTTGTGTGTGTAAAAAGTAATATTCCGGAAAACGTTCCATCAATCGTAGTACACTACTGAAAGAACGCGATACCTTTTCTCTTGTGTGTTTGAGTCTCCAAAGCCACGCAGTATCTATGTGCGTATGTCCTACACAGTTTATCTGCACTTTGGAATGTTTCTCCATACTATTGATGCTTGCATTCAAAGTAATGTCGGCCAACATTACCGTCTCATAAAATTCAGCACTTCCTGGTTCTGACCAATCTATCAACAAGTACGCCTCATCTAATGCATCCAAGATTTCTTGATATTCTGTGCTATTCTCCGATAATGTTTTCACCGCATCCAGCATCATATCCGACAAATAATACAAATCATCTGTAGCAGTGTCCAAAAGAGCTATATAAGCCTCTTTATAATAATGAATCATCTCACGCGGAACTCCACCACCTTCCAAGCCAGACCACAAACGAAACGTCAACGTCAGTTCTCTATCAAAATGCTCCTCTTTAAAAAACACTTCCATATGGTTACTGTCTACCGCCTGATAAGCCTTTCCATCAATATAGAGCATAGCTTCAAAACCAGAGTTATAACCACCTCCGGTTAGACCAAAATCAAATACGCCTACCGGTTCTAGTCCCTCTTTTATTTTTTTCCACTCTGCTGGAAGCGTTATCTTTTTCTCCAACCAAAGATAACGGTCACGACCTTTCCACACATCTCCCAACTTCATTTGTTCATCTTTCTCCTGCCATGTCGGCATACCCGGATTAACTAATCCCGAAATATCTTCTTTCACACGGAATTCACCCAATTCTCTGATGTCTCGATAGCGATATCCCCTGAAATCATCCCCCTCAAAGCGATACCCTTTCAGTTCTAATATTCTCTGTTGTAATTTTTCCTCTGTATGTAACATCTCTGCTGCCCCTACCTTTCTATGATACCTTGCATAAGATTAAATTCTATTGGTAATTTGAGGATACTTGGCCCAATATATATTCATTGTAAAATTTTCGATATTTATTTCATAGAACAATACCGTTAATATATTCATACATTTTCGCCGTTTTCCCAAATCACCAATAATTCTCACAAACCCCTTGGTTTTTTTCCAATATCTGTATATAATAAGAAAAGGTATAAATCTCAAACTAAAAACAGGAAGTGTTTTTCATGTATAATATTAATTTCAAACAACCGCAGCACGTACATTTCATCGGCATTGGTGGGATTAGCATGAGTGGTCTTGCGGAAATCTTACTCAAAGAAGAATTTACAATCTCAGGTTCTGACAACAAGCCTTCGGTGCTAACAGAACATCTCATTTCTATGGGAGCAACAATCAATTATCCACAAAAAGCAGACAATATAACGGATAACATCGATGTGGTAGTATACACGGCGGCAATCCATGATGATAACCCAGAATTAATGGAAGTAAGAAAGCGGAATCTTCCGACACTTACGCGCGCGCAATTACTGGGTCAACTGATGAAGAACTACAAGACACCGATTGCCATTTCCGGTACACACGGAAAGACAACTACCACTTCTATGCTGACTCATATTTTGTTGGAGGCCGAGAAGGACCCGACCATTTCCGTTGGCGGTATCTTAAAAGCGATTGGCGGTAACATCCGCGTCGGAAGTTCCGATGTGTTTGTAACAGAGGCTTGCGAATATACGAATAGTTTTCTGGATTTCTTGCCAAAGATAAGCATCATTCTGAACGTAGAAGAGGATCATATGGATTTCTTTAAAGATATTGATGATATCCGCGCATCTTTCCACAAATTTGCAGCTCTTCTTCCTGAAGACGGATCCCTTATTATTAATAAGAACATTGAGAAAATGGAAGCCATTACCGATGGACTAGGTTGCAGAGTAATTACCTATTCAGAAGTGCAAGAAGCCGATTACTCTGCCAAGAATATTACATTGGACGAATGGGGAAATGCTTCCTTTGATTTGTTGCGATACGGGGAATTTGCCGGACGTATAACACTGTCTGTAGCGGGCAATCACAACGTGTCCAATGCATTGTCTACAATTGCGGCAGCAGATATATTAGAGATTCCTTTGGATGTCATTCAAAAAGGTATCCGCACCTTTACCGGAACGGATCGTCGTTTTGAATACAAGGGCGAGAAAAACGGTTTTACAATCATTGATGATTACGCACACCACCCAACAGAGATCAGGGCAACACTGACTTCTGTTCGAAATTACCCTCACAGGGAGGTGTGGTGTATTTTCCAACCGCACACCTACACAAGAACAAAGGCGTTCTTCCATGAGTTTGCCGAGGCACTTTCGCTGGCTGACCATGTGATTCTGGCAGATATTTATGCTGCACGCGAAACAGACACTTTGGGCGTTTCCTCAGAAGCTCTTGCCAAAGAGGTTGAGAAATTAGGTGTTGACGCATACTATTTGTCAAGCTTTGAAGCAATAGAAAATTTTGTGCTTGAAAAATGTTTCCACGGTGATGTGTTGATAACTATGGGGGCCGGAGACGTTGTAAACATTGGAGATTCTCTTCTTAGATAAGAGTTATCCACATTTTCCACATTTTTGTTATCCACAAAAAAGTCGAGATATCCACTTAAAAGTTCTTTGTCCTTTCGTTTTAAGATGCTATAATACCCATACTGATTAGATAAAGGTTGGGGTAACATCATGACAAGAACACTTACGATTCGAAATCATTTTCAAGGTAATACAACCATTGTTGAAAACGATTTTATAGATAATTACATGGCAAAGGCAAACGGTGAATATGTGAAAGTTTATTTGCTACTTTTACGTCACTTGCACGGCAATAGCGGCGGTCTGTCCATTGCCGGTTTGGCCGATTATTTAGAGTGCACGGAGAAGGACATTTTGCGTGCGTTCAAATATTGGTCTAAAGTGGGACTTTTGAAAATCGACCAGGATGAAGCAGGGAATATTTGCGGTCTTGCAATCGGTAACGCAGACACGACTCCGGAAGTTAAGACGGCGCCAATTACAATGAAACCGGTGGAACCGGAGCCGGCCAAAGCACCATATGTGGCACCGGAATTCAAAACACAACCGCCAAAGAAATCTGCTGCCAGTCAGGACGAGCTTCGCCAACTCTATTTCATTACAGAACAATATATTGGTAAGCCGTTAACTGTAAATGAGGTTAAGAAGTTGAATTACTTCTTTGATACTCTTCATTTTTCTACAGACTTAATCGAATATTTGATTGAGTACTGTGTAGAAAATGGGCACCGCAATTTCCGTTACATAGAATCAGTTGCTCTTGGTTGGTCCGATGCCGGCATTCAAACCATTGAGGAGGCAAAGCTTAACAGTTCACTTTATAACAAGAACTATTATGCTATCTTAAATGCATTTGGCATTAAGGGAAGATGTCCTGCTCCGGCTGAAACGAATTTCATTAAAAAATGGTTGAACGAGTATGCTTTTTCTATAGACATGATTTTAGAAGCATGCAATCGCACAATTGCGAATACGCACAAGCCGGATTTCAAATATACAGATTCTATTTTAAGTAATTGGGTTTCTAATGACGTACATAATCTTGCTGATGTTTCGCGTTTAGACATTGCATACCAGCAGGCAAAAGAAGCAAAAAAACGCAGTGTGGCGAAGCCGGTATCAGGCAATCGTTTCAACAATTTTGAAGGACGCCCTTATGATATGAATTCATTAGAACAACAGCTTCTTAACACAAACTAATTAAAGGAGTTATAACGTGGCTTTAAATAATACGCAGTACGATACAATTATCCGTACTTATGAACAAAAACAACTTCATAACAGAGACCTGTTGAATAAACGTCGGGAAAACGTTTACTCTAAGCTTCCTGAATTGAAACAGCTGCATCAATCGATTTCTGAACTTAGTGTCAAACAGGCACGTAAGCTTCTAGAAGGAGATGATAATGCTCTTACAGAACTGAAAGCTCAGATAAAAGATTTGTCTCGACAAGGTGGACAACTTCTTCTTTCGGCAGGCTTTCCGGAAGACTATTTAGAGCCTATTTATGATTGTGCCGATTGTAAGGATACGGGGTTTGTTGGCAATCAGAAGTGTCACTGTTTTCAAAAAGCGGTTATTGATTTGCTATATACACAATCAAATTTAAAACATATTTTACAGAAAGAAAATTTTGATACATTTTCTTTAGACTACTATTCAAATAACCATATCGATCCAAAGACAGGTAAGTCCTCCTTGGTGAATATCCAAAAAGCATATACTGTTGCCAAAAATTTTGTAGACACTTTCGGAACAGAATTTCGCAATTTGTTCTTTTACGGCGATACCGGTGTCGGAAAAACGTTTTTGTCCAATTGCATTGCCAAGGAATTAATTGATAAATCATTTTCTGTAATTTATCTTTCTACTTTCGAATTGTTTGATACTCTTGCTAAAAGCAAGTTCGGTAAGGATGAAGCCGCGGACCAAATGAACGAACATATCTTTAATTGTGATTTGCTGATTATAGATGATTTAGGAACAGAAATGACAAACTCATTTACTGTTTCACAATTGTTCCTCTGTTTAAATGAGCGTATACTACGCAGAAAATCAACCATTATTTCTACGAATCTTTCATTAGAATCTTTGGTTGACATTTATTCTGAAAGAACATTTTCACGAATCACAAGCAATTATACAATCCTAAAGTTAACAGGCGATGATATTCGCATTAAGAAAAAACTAATGAACAGGGAGGACCACTAATGCCACACCGCACAGAACGAACACTTGAAAACATACCAGTAGGACCGATAGGATTTATACCTGTTGACGGTTGCCAGAAGTTAGGCGAGAAAGTTGACAACTATCTCGTAAAATGGAGAAAGGAAGCAACTAACAAAACAGAGAATGACATCGTTTTCCACGAATATGCGAAAGATTCTTATATCGTGGACGCCAAAGTTCCACGCTTTGGTTCCGGAGAAGCAAAAGGCATTATCAATGAATCTGTCAGAGGAAAAGATATGTTCATCATGGTTGATGTATGTAACTATAGCCTGACCTATTCCTTGTCAGGAAATGTGAATCATATGTCTCCTGATGACCATTATCAAAATTTGAAAAGAGTCATTGCTGCGATTGGAGGAAAAGCGCGCAGAATCAATGTGATTATGCCTTTCCTTTATGAAAGCAGACAACATAAGAGAAGTTCCCGCGAATCTTTGGACTGCGCACTCGCACTTCAAGAATTGGTTCGCATGGGCGTAGATAACATTATCACATTTGACGCACACGACCCACGTGTGCAAAACGCAATCCCTTTACACGGATTTGAAACGGTTCGTCCGACCTATCAGTTTATTAAAAATCTTCTCCGCAAATATCCGGATCTTAAAATTGACAGCCAACACATGATGGCAATCAGCCCGGATGAGGGTGCAACGGGACGTGCTGTTTATATGGCAAACGTACTCGGACTTGATATGGGTATGTTCTACAAACGCCGTGATTATTCCAAAATCGTGAACGGACGCAACCCTATTGTTGCTCATGAATTTTTGGGTTCTTCAGTAGAAGGAAAAGATGTTATTATTATCGACGACATGATTTCTTCCGGTGACAGTATGCTTGATGTTGCAAAACAGTTAAAGGATAGAAAAGCAAACCGCATCTTCTGCGCTTCTACTTTTGGTCTTTTTACAAACGGCCTTGATAAGTTTGACAAAGCATACGAAGAAGGTATTTTAAGTGGCGTTCTGACAACGAACCTGATATATCAAACTCCGGAGTTGTTAGAAAGACCTTGGTATATTAACTGTGATATGACAAAATACATTGCACTTATTATTGATACTTTGAATCATGATGGTTCCATCAGCGATATCTTAGATCCAAGCGCACGTATCCAAGACGTGGTAAAAAGATACAAAAACGGAGAACAAATATAGACAAAAAATTAGCCTCTGACGATATTTTCGCCAGAGGCTTTTCAAAACCCTAATCTTATAATTCACAGTTGTTTACTGTTCTTGGGAATGGAATCACGTCTCTGATATTTGACATTCCTGTAAGGTACATTACACAACGTTCAAATCCAAGTCCAAAACCTGCATGTCTTGTAGAACCGTATTTTCTAAGGTCTAAATAGAATCCATATTCTTCCGGATTCAACCCCATCTCATTCATACGTGCAAGTAACTTGTCGTAATTATCCTCCCTTTGACTACCACCGATAATCTCACCAATACCAGGTACCAAACAGTCAACTGCAGCAACCGTTTTATTATCTTCATTCATCTTCATATAGAATGCTTTGATATCCTTTGGATAATCTGTAACAAATACCGGGCGTTTGTACACTTCTTCCGTTAAGTAACGCTCGTGCTCTGTCTGCAAATCGCATCCCCAAGAAACCTTGTATTCAAAATTGTCATTATTCTTAGATAAAATATCAATAGCTTCTGTATAGGTTACACGAGCAAAATCAGAATTTGCAACGTTGTTTAATCTGTCTAAAAGACCTTTGTCTACAAACGAGTTGAAGAAATTCATTTCTTCCGGGGCATTTTCTAACACATAGTTAATAACATATTTTAACATTGCTTCTGCAAGATTCATATCATCTTCCAAATCAGCAAATGCGATTTCCGGTTCAATCATCCAGAACTCAGCCGCATGACGTTGTGTGTTGGAATTTTCCGCACGGAAAGTCGGTCCAAATGTATAGATGTTGCGGAATGCTTGTGCATATGTTTCGCCGTTTAACTGTCCGCTTACTGTAAGGCTTGTTTCTTTTCCGAAGAAATCCTGTGTGTAATCCACTGTGCCGTCTTCGTTCTTTGGAAGATTTTCCATATCAAGGGTTGTAACACGGAACATCTCTCCTGCGCCTTCACAATCACTTCCTGTAATAAGTGGTGTGTTTACATATACAAATCCTCTGTCTTGGAAAAATTGATGGATTGCATATGCTGCTAAAGAACGTACGCGAAATACTGCCTGGAATGTATTTGTTCTCGGGCGTAAATGTGAAATTGTTCTTAAATATTCAAAGCTATGACGTTTCTTTTGAAGTGGGTAATCCGGGGCAGACGCACCTTCTACTGTCACTTCCGTAGCTTGAATCTCAAACGGCTGTTTTGCCTGCGGTGTTGCAACCAATGTTCCTTTTACAATAATTGCTGCGCCGACATTCAGCTTGCTGATCTCTGCAAAGTTTTCCATTGTATCATGATAAACAACCTGTAATGTTTCAAAATAACTTCCATCGTTTACCACAATAAATCCAAATGTTTTTGAATCGCGAATGCTACGAACCCATCCTCCGACAGTCACTTCTTTGTCTAAATATTGTTCACGGCTTTTGTACAATTGTTTTACTGTAATTAAATCCATGTCTACTTGCTCCTTTATGTCTTATTTACCTGTAAAAATAGGTAATTATTAGCATTACCCGTATAGTATAACCCATTTTACGTTTTATCGCAATTATTGTTTTTTAGTTGTTTGACTTTCATAGAAAGGGCGGGGCTTTTGGGGAATGGGACTTAGAAGTCTTTTTGGCCGTTTGCAGGGCTTTTTGGTATATGTGTTGTTTTTAATCTTGAAATACCCAAATTCAATCCAAAAATTAATAAAAAACATTGTTCTTTTCTATAATAGATAAAATATTGTTGTCTATACCTTCACATTCTATGATTACGAGGGTATTTCATGCCCTTTTTCTTGCGTGTCAGAAATGTTTCAAAAATTAGAGAGGAAAACCAGCAAACCGGCATTGAATTTATCTATTATAAATGTTATACTAACCATCGTCAGTTCGAAACCATCCTGACGTAAAACAAAACTAAGGAGATCAAGAATATGAAAAACAAAAATGTATTATTTTGGACGCAGGCAGCTATGATTGCCGCGATTTATGTTGTCCTTACGGTAGTGTTTGCTCCCATCAGTTTTAGCGTTGGTCAAGTGCGTATTGCTGAGGCGCTCACAATCCTTCCGGTTTTTACACCCGCAGCCATTCCCGGATTATTTGTTGGATGTCTGATTGGAAACGTGATAGCAGGAGGTGTTATCTGGGACATCATCTTCGGAAGTCTAGCCACTTTGATCGGTGCTTACTTTACGTATCTGTTACGAAGACAGAATAAATTCCTTGCCCCATTACCACCAATTCTCTCTAACACAATTGTCATTCCATTGATACTTGAATATGCATATGGCATGAAACAGGGCCTGCCATTTATGATGTTGATGGTCGGAATTGGAGAGGTAATATCATGTGGCGTACTTGGCATGATTGTGTACGCAGTCTTGCAAAAATATAAAAATAGGATATTTAAACCGTTGTAATGAAAAGAGAAGGCAACTATAAAGTAAAAACCAAGGACGATATCACAACAATATCGTCCTTTTTTATACAAATCATCTCACATATCCAATAAATGTACCGCCGCTGCCTTCCAGCATCTTATTGATTTTCTCAATACTTGAGGTGTAAGTGCCACCGTTAGACGGATCAATGTAAGTCACTGTTTTCGCATCATAACCTACTAACAATACGGCATCTGTACTATCTTGAAGAGCTATAACCGGTACCCCTTTATCAATCAGATAAAACATAGCCTTCACGGAACAGCCTCGAAAACGAACTGCTTCTGTCCCCAGATGTTCACTTAAAACCTGCTCCGGCGTCTTGTGCTCAAGTTCGCCAACCGCATCCGTGCGCTTCCCTTCATAAGCCAAAACTTTTCTTACACATGCCTCTAGTGTATTTTCACCGTTCTTTGCGACAAATGCGCTGACGTTAAAATTACGATACCACGCCACACGGTTGTGTGCTTCCCACAAATAATTTTGATTCGGTGAAATAACTACGCCTGCAAGTTTCTCTGCTAATGCAATGGCATCTCCCGCTTCTTCAAAAGCTCCTGCCTGATTGCCGTGTCCATACACATAATAATATTCCCTATCTTTAACATCTTCAAAGTTAAGAACTATATCGTTTTCCCATACAGTCAGTTTCGGTTTTAAAGTCTTTGCCTTTTTATCTTGAATGCCATCCGCAAACAGCATACGATACTGCGTCTGCTTTAAGTCTGTCCAATAGCTTTTCAATTCTACATGTTCATTAGAAGATGTTTCATTATTAGTAATATAATCTTCGGCAATTTGTCGATACCCATTTCCGGATTTGACGCCTTGCCATATGGTTATCTGATTGTTTTCAATTCCAACATCCAAAATGTAGACATCCGGTTGTTCATAGGTCTTAACCAGTTTCATGTCCACGTTTCGAATTTCCAAACGACTCATAGCCTGAACTTCTGTGCCGGAAGCGTCATATCCTACATATTCATCCTTCGAGACACCGTAAACAAAATCACTTTCCACAAATCCCAATGGAATGATAATCTCATTGTCCTCCACAGGAATGTCTTTTTTCGTATCCGTAGCAAAATCCCATAGCACCGTTACGGTTTTGCCATCTCTCTCCTGCTGGTAAGCAAATAAATGTCCGTCTTCTGATGTAACGTATTGCTCTTCCCGGAGACCTTCAACAACAATGGTCGTCTCGCCTTGCTTCATATCAACTTTTTTGAGGACTCCTCCGACCATAACGTATAATATGTCTTGCTCATTACTATAATATGCGAGATCGCCAAGTTTTTCACGGATAACCAGATGGGATGACGTGCCTGGAACAAACGCCTTTTCTTCTACAGAATTCTGAGACATATTATAATAGTAAACAGAGATTCCGGACTCTCCTTCATGCTGACCTCGATTCATATAACCGCACACAGAAAATGTCATATTCCCGTTTTCTTCTATAGAAAGAATCTGTATATCATGCTTGTCTGTAAGGTTTCGCATTTCCTCTTTGTTGTCTGAGGCAAAGCCAAAAACCAGGGCAAATTGCTCTTTCTCTTTGTTGTAACTCCACAGCTCATTTGCTTGAACAAACGCTACAGTGGTTCCGTCTTGATTGACCTTATATGGCATATCCTCTTTTGCAATTCCAAGGATAATGCCCTTTGAAGATAAGACGATATTAGAAGTATTAAATATTTCTTCCATCGTTCTGTCATATTCATATAAGTACATACGCTCTGTGCCGTAAGCCACCTTAAAGAACTCTTTGACTTGATAGAGTTCTTTCTCGTTATTATCGCCCTCGCACTGTACCTGATAGCTAAGTTGCACCGACATGTATGCCTTCTTTATTTCTTTTACTTGGCAGTATAAATCGTTTACAACACGCGGTTGCAAATCTCCCCACATAACATGTTTTAAATCAGAATGAATGTTGACGTGTTGGAGCGTCGAATTATTTCCTTCTGAATTCGCCTCCATTACCTTTTTCACAGCCTCTTCATTCTGCTTGTATAATAAATCCGTGTGAAGTTCATAAATATAATCTAAACATTCTTTCACATGATAATCATGTTCTCGAATCACCCTGGTGTAATAGTAAATCGGCGTTCCCCTTTGTACCAAAATGATTTTGAGAACTGCCTCTTTATCGGAACTTAACACATCCCCTAAAGTAATCTTCACCGTTTCTTTTGGACTCTCCACTTCTCCCTCGTAAAGAATCTCTTTCCCATTCGCCGAGTATAACTCATACTTTAGAGACTCTGTTTCTCCATCCGTGTGATGTAGATTCAAACTAAGTGCACCATTTTCTCCATAAGCAACAATCGCATCACGCATCTCCACCATTTTCATTTCCCTTTTGTGACCGACAAGATGGTTAATTTCTCGGTCTTCTACTTGAAATGAAACAGTCGGAAATGTAGGCGCGCTCATATCTGCAGTCATATCTGCATTGCCGCGATTTGTAAGATAGCTAAATAAAATCACCGCAACAACAAATACTGTTGATAAAATTCCTATCCTAATTGCCCGTTCTTTCATGGACTATTCTCCTCTTTGATTTAATAATCGTCCAAGTGTTGGTGTGATGTGCAAGAATTCCTCGCACCCTTTCACAGCCTCTTGATTGTCTTTCTTTTTTCCTGTCTTCACCGCACGAATCAGAATATTTTTCGGCGTGTGTTCCATATCGATAAACTCTAATATCTGTGTGTCATATCCGCAGCCTTCCAAATACTGAGCTCGCATAGCATCCGTAATGAGAGCTGCCATCCTCTCTTTAATCAAACCATACTTAAAGATTGATTCTAGGGTGTCATTCTGAATTTGACCATTTAGCTCATGCTGGCAACACGGAACCGACAAGATAACCTTTGCGTTCCAGCCAACTGCTTTGTCTAACGCAAAATCCGTTGCCGTATCACACGCATGAAGTGTAACTACCATGTCTACTTCCTCAACACCGGTATACTCTGCAATATTTCCCTCTAAAAATTTCAATTTCTCATAACCATACTTTTCGGCAAGGGCGTTGCAATGATGAATGACATCCTTCTTAAGATCAAGTCCGATAATGCGCACATCCATCTTCTTTAGCACATGCAGATAGTAATACATGGCAAATGTCAAATAGGATTTGCCACATCCGAAATCTAAAATGGTAATCTCTCTGTCCTTACTTAGTTGCGGAAGAATATCCTCTATAAACTCCAAGAATCGATTAATCTGACGAAACTTATCAAACTTCGCATTTACAATCTTGCCGTCAGCCGTCATAACACCGAGATCTTGCAAAAATGGCACAACAAGTCCCTCCTGCAAAATGTACTTTTTGCTTCGATTATGGGATAAATCCACCTGCTTTTCGCAACAATCCTGACGCTTTTTCTGAATAGTCACTTTCCCTTTTTTGCTTACCAGAATTGTATAGCGACAGCTTTTTGTTTCCATTTGCATCTGCTTAAAATGTGTCATATAATCTGCAAGTACATCGACGGCCTGTGCCATTTCATAATTATAGTGGAACACCTGATTGTTCTTATGCTCTTCACACTGAAAGAGCAGGGTTTGTTTTTTCAAGATTGGACGCACCTTGACTTTGTTTGCTCCTTCTTTATCTTTTGGATTGCTAAGTGTTGCTCCCAAAAACTCTCTATTTAAATTTTCATCTAATAATGTTTTTATTTCCTGCATTCTGTCCCTCAATACTTTTTTGTATATTTTACTCCATTTCAACGATTATGGCTAGAC
Organism: Faecalimonas sp.; assembly: GCA_045632945.1. Classification (GTDB taxonomy): domain Bacteria; phylum Bacillota; class Clostridia; order Lachnospirales; family Lachnospiraceae; genus Faecalimonas. The sequence continues at coordinate 25,341 of JAZQXU010000005.1, forward strand.
GTATCGCAGTAAAAAATGTTAAAGTAAGAGAAATTAAAGGAACATACAGACGAGGATATGAAATGAACACTTTGAAAAACATCAAACTTTTTTTATTGGATATGGATGGCACAATCTATTTGGATGATCTGTTGTTTGACGGAACGTTAGATTTTCTTTCGTACATAAAAAGTATTGGCGGAACCTACTATTTTCTAACCAACAACTCTTCCAAAAGCGTGGATAAGTATATTGAAAAGTTAGCGGCTCTTGGAATTGCTTCAAGCAAAGACGACTTCCTGACATCCACAAACGCAACTGTATTATATTTACAGAAAAAAAATTATCACAAAATCTATGCTTTGGGAACCACCTCTTTTAAAGAGCAATTACGAGAAAGTGGGCTTCCAATTACTGATAAAATAGAAGACGATATCGATTGTCTCTGCATGGGATTTGACACAGAGTTGACTTTCCAAAAATTAGAGGATGCCTGTATTCTGCTCAATAAAGGCGTTGATTATATTGCAACAAATCCTGATTGGGTTTGTCCGACATGGTATGGTTATGTTCCTGACTGTGGTAGCGTAAGCCAAATGCTTCATCATGCTACAAAGAGACTTCCAAAGTTCATCGGCAAACCCGAGCCTACTATGGCTGAGCTTGCTATGAAAAAAAGCGGTTACTCTCCGAATGAAACCGCGGTAATTGGCGATCGCCTATATACAGACATCGCTTGCGGTGTAAACGCGGGCATTCATTCTATCTTTGTTTTGAGTGGTGAGGGAACGCTGCAGGATGTGGAGAACAGCGACGTGAAACCAGAATTTATTTATCAAGACATTCGTACACTATATAACGACCTTACAAAATAAAAAGTGCGGACTCGGGGATTTTCCTAAGTCCGCATTCATTTTATTCTTCTTCCATTTTCAATATATCGTTCGGCGTGCAACCTATATAAGCACACATTCTTCCCAGAATTGTCAAATCAACTCTTCCTACTTTGTTTTTACAATAATTATTAAGCTGTGTCCTTTGCAAGTTACAATTCGCACACAACTGATTCTTACTAATCTTCTTCTCTTTTAATAAATTTTCCAAATCAATGTAAATCTTCATAATATTTCTCACCCACGCTTATTATATGAAGCGATGTATTGAAATATAAGTTGTAAAGTAGTACACTGTATTATAGTACACCTCTATTGTGAAACGGAGTGGGATAATGAAAAGGAAAATATTACTTATAATCTTGTGCGTGTTTTCTTTTATGGCTATTTTTTATGTCTTGATTAGTCGCGAACCGACTGTCAACTCGTTTGTAACAAGTGCTGATTCTGTGGGTTACGACGCTAATCTTACCATTACAATGAATACTTGGACCATATCAGATGAGGAGAAAACAAAGGATTTTTTGATAGAACGAATTATAAAAAATGATTTTAAAAATATGCAATTTCCTTATGACTCAATGGGATACCCAAGAAAATTAAAAGTAACCGTATACGCGAATGACTATACCAAAAGAAAGGGAATACCTACCATCCAATTTGATTACTTTTTTGTTCTTGAAAATATACGCAATAAGAATTAAAATTAGAGCTATGAATGCATTAAATTTTTTCAAGACAAAAAACAAAATAATCGTGGTGCTACTCGCGCTATGTTTGCTCATAGGTTGTAAGCCAACTTTCGACAACAAGACAAACAACAGTGATGTAATAGAAGAAAATATTATATCGGAACAGAAAGTTGAGACCATCCCGGGAAATAAGGATGATAAGAAAGAAGACGACAAAAAAGAGCCTGCGGATGAGCGTGATGACGATACGGTTCAAACTGATACGAGGGAAGAGAATAACTCGCAAGAAGACAACTCGCAAGAAGACGACTCACAAGAAGGTACTCCGTCAAACAATAAGTCTGAAAACGACAGGACCGAAAGCGACTCCGAAAATGATGACCAGCATAGTGGGAACGATAACATCGTCTCAAGTCCGGAAACAGAAACCAATACGTCACCTACGACCGACCCTTATGTTGGAATGACGAAAGCCGAGTTTTATGCAAATTACAAGCCTGCTACAAGTCTTGCGGACGCGCGTTATCGCTCACAACACGGATTCCTATCCGGGTCTCTTGAAGTACCTGGACAGTACGCACAGGATGCACCTTACCGCCCGATGGAAAATGGGAAATATGTGCGAAACATTGGTAATCACTATGCGGACAACGGAGATACATATATTGTAGTTGACTCTCGTGGCAATGAAGTAATGCGCATTTACAAAGGAGGCGCTTACATTACTTTAGAAGAAGTGGCTGCATACATGTACGCTTTTGGCGGTTCTACCAATAACATCCCTGCCAATTACACCTCTTCAAAAAAGACGAAACCAACCTCCAGTATGTGGGGCGAATATCTTAGAGTAAACCATTCTCACTTTATCGGAAATACCGACAGATATCCTTATGAGCCGGAACTTCCAAATATCTCTGGTTGCGGCGGCGATTTGCAATATTGGGAATTGGATATCGGAACCACCGGAACATCCACACCGGGTTATCGACCGAAGTTATACAACAATGGAACAAGCATCGAACGCGGTGCAGCAAGATTAGTATATGCCCGCCAGGATTTGAATCGGAACGGTTCGTATGAACAGAATGAAGTATATGTTTTCTATACCCACAACCACTATAATGACTTCAGAGAATATTTGAATTACTACGGCGGTTGGGGTGAGATGTTTGGCAACGTAACCGGCGGTGGTGAATATAGTAGTAACACAAATTGTAATCCAACCCCTTACGTCCCAACGTCATACCGAATCTTTTCACGAAGTCTTTCATTAAACAGAAAACCTGCCACGATTGTGACAGGTTTTTGTATTTTCAAAAAAATGCTTGCATTTATATAATTTCCGTTATATAATAGTCCTTGCGTTAAAGCACAAATAAGAACAAAATAGTACGCGCCTTTAGCTCAGTTGGTAGAGCACCTGACTCTTAATCAGGGTGTCTAGGGTTCGAGTCCCTAAAGGCGCATTGCCTTGAAATCTGCGGGTTTCAAGGCTTTTTTATTCTGCTTTTTTATGAATTGTAAATCCTCTTCCCATAACTTCCTTTGCTTCATTAATAATCACAAAAGCCTTCGGATCAATATCAAGAACCATCTGATTCAATCGGGCAAGTTCACGATTCGATACAATGGTCATAACAATCATAGCATCGTTATGCAAATATCCCGTCTCCGCTTTCAGTAAAGTAGTTCCACGGTCTAATTTTTCTTGAACCATTAAGTTGATTTCCTCATATTTGCTGCTGATAATCTTAACCTCTATCTGGCTTTTACCGCTGACAAGCACTCTATCCATAACCATGGTATAGATAATGACAAGAAGAATTCCATATAATGTTTTTTCTTTGTCGCGAAATAACATTTGTCCTAACAAAATGGTAAAATCACAAATATAAAGCGCCGTTGAAACAGGCACACCGAATTTCTTGTTTATCACTAAAGGCGGAATATCCACACCACCGGTGGATGCTCCTGCACGAATAACAATGCCGATACCAATACCAATTAGCAGACCTGCGCATACGGTTGCAAGCATCGGGTCTGTCGTTAAGTTCTGAAGTACTTCTACCCTCTGAAGTATCGCCAAGATAAACGGAAAATAAAACGTACTTACAAGTGCCGTGAACGAAAAAGACGGCCCCAACAGAAACCACGCCGCCACAAACATGCATACGTTAAAAATTGCAGCAAATACATCAACCGGCATACCGCAATAATGGTTGATAATCAAGCCCAAACCGGTTGTTCCACCGGATATCAACCCCAGCGGAAGGATAAATGCTACAATTCCAAAACAATAAATTGTATTTCCCAGTAATACCATCGTTAGTTTTTTAAAACCAAATATATTTTTTAGTTCTTTCTTATACTCTGCTCTCATAATCAATTCTTTCTCTCAATCTTTTTTCTCCAATCATACCAGCCATTCTTGCCACTTCTTTTCCATCTCGCTTTATAATAAAGGTAGGTACAATCTGTATATGGTATGTTTCGAGGACGTCTGGGTGCTTTTCTACGTCTATCCATTCCACCTTAAGTCTATCTCGATAATCCGCTGCCACCTCCTCAGCAATCGGCATCATCATATTGCAAGTCGGACACCAATGAGCAAACACAACCATCAATTCCGGCATAACTATTACTCCCTGTCACAGTGCTCTTTGTGCCTATTCTCGCTTTTTAGTATCCTGCATACTTCTCGAAAAGACCGGCGCATTTTGCGCATACATTTTCTACATCCTTTACAACACCCTGACACGTTTAATGTGTTTTTCATCTGCAAACATCCTTTTCCTCTTTTACTATTAGGATATGCAAACGGAATAAACTATTTCCTCGTGGCAATTAATTTGTGTATCGGATTTCCCATGCTTGAAAATTTCTCTTCGTACTCGGTCATAACATTTCCTTCATTCATTTTGTCATCATGATGCAAATCGAATGTACTTCCGAGCAGTTTCCAGTTCGCTTCTTCCACCTGTTCTAAGGAAAATTCAAACAACGCCCTGTTATCTGTCTTAAATTCTACCATGCCGTCCGGAACAAGCACCTTATCATACTGCTCAAAAAATCTGGTTGATGTCAATCTTCTGCGCGCATGTCTTGCCTTCGGCCATGGATCGGAAAAATTCAGATAAATCTTCGCCACTTCATCCGGAGCAAACACCTCTGGCAGCTCCATTGCATCCATACAGATGAAACGAATATTGGTAAGGTCGCAGAATTCATCTGTATCATACTTTTCTAAAGCGCGCAAAAGCACACTGGAATATCGTTCAATACCAATATAATTGATGTCCGGATTTTGTTTCGCAAGCGTAAGCAAAAACTGTCCTTTTCCCATACCAATCTCTATATGAATTGGATGGTCATTTTTAAATAGTTGACGCCACGCGCCCTTGTATTCTTTTTCCTGTTTTACGGCAATCGGATGACTCTGTATAACGTCATCTGCCCCTGGTATATTTCGTAATCTCATATTCTCTTCTCCGGCATTAGAAAGGGTTTCGGGATGTTTCCTGTCCCAAAACCCTTATGCTTATCTAAAATCTTCTTCTTTTAAAATGACTCTATCTGCTTCGTCTCTGTTTTGTCCAAGGACTTTCTTCACGAGTTTTTTAACCGTCAATCTACTTGCATTTTCAATTGCATCATCAACAAGTGCTTTGACATCTGCAACTGTAACTACCTTTTCCTCTCTTTGAAGGATATCGATATCACTATATAATGCAAGAATACCCATTTCATCAATCTTGTAGCCGTTTTCTTTTGCATAGGTCTGTGCAAACGTTACAAGTTCGTCATTGATAAATACCGGCAACTCTACACGCGATGTGAATTTCTTGTGGAAATTCGGATATTCTGCCAACAATCTGTCTATTGGCTTTCTTTCATCCTCAAGAACAACTAAAAGTTCTCCCGTTTGACCTTCCATCAATTCACACAAGTCTTCTATCGTATGACGTTTTAAGCGAGAAGCTCTTTCCACAACAAGTGCTCCTCCGTGTAACTTCTCAACAATCTCAGAAACATTTTTCTTGTTTAGGGATTCAGCTGTAACAATAGCCACTTTTCCCTGTTTCATTCTTCTGGATTTCTGAATTGCCTTGACAATATCTACCGCCAGAACTGTTTTCCCTGAACCTCTACGTCCGACAACCAATATATTTCCGATTCTTGATGTTCCATATCTTGTCTTGCACTCTTTGTCATCATGCAAAACCTTCACAAGCTGCTCACTCATTCCGTGAACAGGAACAAAGTAGGAGAATAATTTCTTCTGCTCTTCTGTAAGTCCTGCTTTCAAACCTATCTCACTCTGCGCATCTAAATCATAACGTCCTTGCACGATAAATCCCGTGTCATATGATGTTCCTACTGGTTGCGGTGCGATTGGCTCCGCATCTGGCACAACTGAAGCCGGTATAACCGGTGGTATATCAGGAATTTCCGGAATAATGTCATGTTCTTGTGGAACGTCTACTCTTGCCGCATTTGCCAAAGCCTTCGTCGATAACGCAATCTGTTGCGTATCTCCAAGCTTCAATCCCTCTTCCTCTTCTTCGAGTTCGATTTCCTCAATCGGCTCCACAGGAGTTGTCGCTGCGCCTACTACCGACTCGAGTGGTTTGAAGTCTAACGCTGAAAGCTGCTCAACTACCTTTTGTAAAAGTGGTTTTGCGTCTTCCTCTGCAACCTGTTCTTGTGGTTCTTCTACATATTCGCTATCTACAGCACTCTTTTGCGCCTCAATCTCAGCAGATTCTGATTCCAGCTCTTCCATAAGCTTTCTGACATCGTCGGAAAGGATCTCCTCTTTTTCCTCTTCCGGCTCTGCATCTTCTTTTATCTGCGCTTTTTCCATTTCAATTCTCTCGTGTTCAGCACGAATAATCTGTGCATTTTCTTCCTGTTGCTCTTGCCAATCCTGCACGATTTCCTCAATGCTCATAACAGGCTTTTCCACGACAACCGGTTCTTCAACCACTTCTTCAGCTGGTTCTTCAACAAGGGTTTCTTCTGACACTTCCTCTTGTGCAGCTTCAACCTCCGTCTCTGTTTCCGGAACATCATTATTCTTTTCCGGCTCAGCAACAGTTTCTACTTGTGGTGCAACCCCCGGACGATTCATGTATTTTTCGTGTTGCAACGGTGTTAAAGGTTTGTATTGCATTTTTAACTCCATTGCTTTGTAAATATATTTTCCTTCGCTGAACCAAAGAATCAAATCATCGCATTCTTCCAAACATTCAGAAAGCATGCCTGCTTCATGATATAACTGTGCAAGCTCAAACGCCCACTTTTCAACATATTCTACCTTCTTAAATTCCTCTAATGCTGCAATCTGCTCCTCTATCGGTGCATTCTTGCTCTTAAGAATCTTATATTTGAAAATATGACAGTTTGGATCCTTCGGTGCTATCGCAACAAATTCCTCATAACAATCTGCCGCTTCCTTCAAATCACCCATCTTCAATGCTAACGTTCCAAGACGGTAAATAATCTTTCGGCTATCAGGCGAACGGTCATATGCCATGAACAAGACATCTCTGCTCTTTTCATAATCACCGCTATATTCATAAATCTCACTAACAGCACAAAGAACTGCTGCATTCTTTACCTTTTTCCAGTCAATACTTTCTGCAATATTGAGTGCTTCTTCATATGATTTATTTGCTAAATGCTGAAGCATTTGCTCTGTTTTTAAACGATACTCGTGTTTATCCACTGTGACTCACCTCTGAAATTCTATGCGCATTTATCATGTCGCCTTTTTTATTCTAACATACGGCAAGAACAAAGTCAAAACGGATGTAACAATTTTGTAACTTTTTTTGTTGCCACAAAAAAGGCAACCATCGTATCATAATGGCTGCCTTTTGATGTTCACAATATTTATTTTTATTTTCTTCGTTTTTTCGGAGGATTATGTGATATATACCTGTTGCCTCTTTGCTAATTAAAGTTATATCAAATTTCATCTTTCCTTTTTTATTTGATGTTTCTTTACACATCTGTTAATTAATAACTTTAATTTTATGTGGTATCTCTCTTTCAATATGTCTGCAAAAATATCATCTACGTTTCATCCGAACTACTTTGTCTCTCCGAATCTTTTTTCATTTTCATATTTTGTCGGATTATAATCTATGGTAAAGGCTTTCATCACAGGTCGTTACATTTGCCATACCACTGACATATTGAGTTGTAAATTCTGAATTGTCCACCGGATTCTAGCCTCCCTTTCTTTAAGTTCTTGTTTTGTTGTGTTTATGATAACATTACATCATTTGTTTGTCAATACTATTTTCAGTTATTTTTAATTTTGTTTTAAAATAATTTTTCTTTTAAATTGATTTGTCTGAATTGTCTGAAATTATATTTTGGTTGAATGCAGAAGCGGAAAAAGCTCAAATTAATGTTTCCCGCGTTCTACAAGAAGCTCTTATAAACGTGCTTGGTTTGTCAAGAAAATATTAAATCCACAATAGTGTGGACAACTTGAATGTTGGGGCCTATACATAAAAAGTTTGTTTCTAGACCCTTGCTTTTTCATTTTTCGAGGTCTCAAGAAGTAATTTTTTTCTATAGGCCCTAAATCGTCAAAAAGTGAATGCATTTGCATGGTTTTTATACCGAAACAGGGTCTGGTGTTCAGAAAAATCTCCATAGACCCCCAGACACCAAAATATAGAAAAATCCGGGCGTAAGCCCGGAGCTTTGTCTACACTCTGAAAAGAAGTGTGTTTTCATAAGCAAACACACTTCTTTTTATCAACGTATAATTATCCTCTATAATAATTAATAAGACATCCCTTCAAAATGATTTCTCTTTCATTATCTGTGAGGTCGCCAAGTTTCAGCTCAATTTCCTTCAATTCTTCGTCTACAACATAAGCCTTTACAACGTCCCATTTTTCTTCTACTGCGCGACGCACATCAGGAACAAAAATATAATCACCATTCTTAAAGCTCAATTCCGTATGCGCCTCCTCAGTAATAAATGGAAGCATGCCCCAGTTGATCAGATTAGAACGATAACGTTTTGTGGCATATTCATTGGCAATATTAGCCCAACCACCAAGAACCTTCTGGCATGATGCTGCCTGCTCACGTGCAGAACCATCGCCTGGTTTTACTGCGAAAATGGTACTTCCCACGCCGATATTTCCTTTTCCAACCGTAGGATATGTTGCTTGAATCGTTGCCATAACAGGCTTAAGTTCCTCTACAGCATCAAGCGGACAGGTTCCTGCTTCGATTGCCTTCTGGGCTTTCTGCACTTCTTTTGCACGTCCTACATATGCAGGGTCTTTTCGAGACAATGCAAATTCTGCAAGACCCAGCGGGTTAGAACGGTAACTTGAAGTTTCACCGGATGGAATTAGCTCGTCTGTTGTGGTAACAGGATCATGTATTTCAGATACCACCTTCAAAATCAGGTTCTCCGGAAGTGCTGACATTGCCGGCCAGTCCTTAATATTTGGGCCGAATTGAATATCCACACTTGGATCCGCAACACCCTTACTATCAAATACACGGTTTGCATAAATACTAGAATCGAAATGATATTTTGGTGCTTTGTATTCAATATCCATAACATCTGCTGCCGATGTAAGATATCCTTTGTTAGCAGCTGTTGCTGCGATTGAACGCGCATCCATAAGTGCAACAGATGAAATCTGTCCACTCTGAAGTTTAGAACCTTCACGGTTCGGGAAGTTTCTGGTTGAGTGGCGAATACTAAATGCATTGTTTGCAGGAGTATCTCCGGCGCCAAAGCATGGACCACAGAATGCTGTTTTCACAATGGTACCCGCTGCCATAAGGTCAGCCACTGCACCATTTCTCACAAGTTCCATATAAACCGGCGTACTTGCAGGATAAACACTAAGTGTAAACGCATCTGAACCAATATTTTTGCCACGCATAATCTCTGCAGCAGCGCAAATATTTTCAAATCCTCCACCGGCACAGCCCGCGATAATACCTTGCTCTACATAAAGTTTTCCATTTCGGATTTTATCCTGAAGAGAATACTCAACTGCGCCATCAAGACTAACCAACGCTCTCTGCTCAACATCATGAAGAATGTCTGCAAGATTGGCATTCACTTCATCAATTGTGTACGTGTTGCTTGGGTGGAACGGCATAGCAATCATTGGTTTAATCTTGCTAAGATCTACATACACCACGCCGTCGTAATAAGCGACTGCGCCTGGATTTAATTCTTTATAATCTTCCGCGCGGCCATGAATATCATAGAATTCTTTGATGGTTTCATCCGTTTTCCATATAGAAGAAAGACAAGTTGTCTCTGTTGTCATTACATCGATGCCAATACGGAAGTCTGCGCTGAGTTTACCAACACCAGGTCCAACAAATTCCATAACTTTATTGTTCACATAACCGTTGCCAAAAGTTGCTCCGATAATAGCAAGCGCAACGTCTTGTGGTCCAACTCCAATCGACGGCTCGCCATCCAAATAAATAGCTACTACCCCCGGCATCTTAATATCATATGTTTTATTTAACAGTTGTTTTACAAGCTCCGGTCCGCCTTCTCCCATCGCCATAGTACCAAGTGCTCCATAACGAGTGTGACTATCCGAACCAAGAATCATCTTGCCGCCGCCTGCAAGCATTTCTCTCGCAAACTGGTGAATAACTGCTTGATGTGGTGGTACATAAACACCGCCATATTTTTTTGCACATGTAAGACCAAACATGTGGTCATCTTCATTAATTGTTCCGCCTACTGCACACAAACTGTTGTGGCAATTCGTAAGAACATATGGGATTGGAAATTTTTCCAAACCGGAAGCTCTCGCTGTCTGAATAATTCCGACAAATGTGATATCATGAGAAGTCAATTTGTCAAACTTAATCTTTAAACGGTTCATATCTGAGGCTGTATTATGTTCTTTTAAAATTCCATAGGCAATTGTTTCTTTTGCCGCCTCTTCTTTTGTGATTTCGACTCCCGTCTTTGCTGCAATGACAGCCTTTGCCTGCGCTGTATCCTCCACAAGTTCTACACCATTTAACAGGTAAGCTCCCTTGTCATATAACTTTATCATTACGGTCCCTCCTAATCTCGCGTTTGTATAAATTTCATGTGTTCCGACACCATAAGTGCTATTTTAAAGGTAAGTGCATCATCAAATTTTTTCACATCCAACCCTGTCGTTTTCATAATCTTGTCCAAACGATACCCCAATGTGTTGCGGTGCAAATACATCTTACGCGCTGTCTCCGAAACATTCAGATTGTTCTCAAAAAATGCGTTTACTGTTGCAAGCGTCTCTTTGTCAAATTGTTTTGCCGCCTTTCCATGGAAAACTTCTTTGAGGAACATCTCGCAAAGAGATATCGGCAACTGATGAATCAAACGACCGATTCCGAGCTCGTTGTATGCCAATACATTTTTCTCCGCGTAGAAAATTCTGCCCACGTCAAGTGCCATGCTTGCTTCTTTATAAGACTTCGATACATCTTTAATTTCATCTACAACTGTACCATAAGCAACACGGATATCTACCATAACCTCCGCACTCAGCGTATCTGCAATCGCTTTTGCGATGTCGTTAACCGTGCGATAATCATCCGAATATTCCAGTGATTTAATCAAAATGATATGTCCTTCATCAACAGAAGTCACATAATCTTTGGTTCCTGTCGCATATAAACCTTTCAATGTTTCCACTAAAAGATTGTCTGTTTCGTGCTTTGGCTGAATGACAAAAACAACTCTTTTTGCTTCTACTTCAATATTGAGTTTCTTAGCCTGATTGAAAATATCTACCAAAAGCAGATTGTCTAAGAGCAGGTCCTGGAAAAATTTATTCTTGTCCACACGTTTTCGATATGCATGAATCAGATTCTCGAACTGGTTTACACACAGTTTTCCTGTGATTTCCACATTGTCCACGGACCCATGAATTGCCAAAACATAAATCGGTTCATCCTCGCTTATAATTGCAAAGCACGAAGAATTCTTTGTAACCTGCATATCTGTTGTTTCTAATACATTCAGAAATTTGGATACATCCTGCTCGATAAGGTCCATATGCGAAGCTGTAGACAGCAGGCATTTCCCTTTCGTGTTCCACACAGAACAATCCTGTCCCAAAATATTAGAAATATCTGTTGTAATTTTTTGTAAAACTTGATTTGTCAGCAACTTAATTCTCTCTCTTTCTCATGTGTGAAAGCCAAAGCTACAAAATATAGCTCTGGCCTTATGTTTTATAATCTCTTTAAAAGTTCTTCTCTTTCCTTTTCATAACCCGGTTTTCCAAGCAAAGCGAACATGTTTTTCTTATAGCTTTCTACACCTGGTTGGTCAAACGGATTCACGCCCAACATATATCCGCTTACGCCACAAGCAAACTCGAAGAAATAGAACAATTGTCCAAGGTAAAATTCGTTTCGCTCCGGAATGTGAATCATTAAGTTCGGTGTGTTTCCATCTGTGTGCGCAAGAATTGTTCCATTCATGGCACTCTTATTAATAAAGTCAACTGTTTTTCCGGACAGATAATTAAGTCCATCCAAATCAACCGCTTCTTCCTTCATGATAATTTCTTCTTGTGATGTCTCTACATTCAAAACCGTTTCGTACATAATACGACTTCCGTCTTGAATAAACTGACCCATAGAATGAAGATCTGTTGTTAAATCAACGGATGCCGGGAAAATACCTTTCTGGTCCTTTCCTTCACTTTCTCCGTATAACTGTTTCCACCACTCTGATACAAAATGAAGCGACGGCTCATAGTTAGCCAAGACTTCAATCTCTTTTCCTTTGTTGTGCAAGATGTTACGAACTGCTGCATACTTCAATGCATCATTTTCCTCAAATGCTGCTTCAAGCGCTTGTTGTCTGGCAGATGCTGCACCCGCCATCAACTGCTCGATATCAGCACCACTTACTGCGATTGGAAGAAGACCTACTGCTGTAAGTACAGAAAAACGTCCTCCTACGTCATCCGGAACAACGAATTCCTCATATCCCTTTTCATCTGCAACCTTCTTAAGAGCTCCACGCGCCTTGTCAGTTGTTGCATAAATTCTTTTTGCAGCTTCTTCGGCACCGTATTTGTTCTCCAAAAGTTCTTTAAATACGCGGAATGCAATCGCCGGCTCTGTAGTTGTACCTGATTTAGAAATCATGTTAATCGAGAAATCTCTATCGCCGATTACATCAATGAGGTGCTTAATATATGTACTACTGATGCTATTTCCCACAAAATAAATCTCTGGTGTTTTGCGAATCTCCTTAGAAACCACATTATAGAAACTGTGTCTTAAAAATTCAATTGCCGCTCTCGCCCCGAGATAAGAACCACCGATTCCGATAACAAGCAAAACTTCTGAATCGTTCTTAATCTTCTCTGCTGCTGCCTGTATGCGGGCAAATTCTTCTTTATCATAATCAACCGGCAAATCAATCCAACCAAGAAAATCATTTCCCGGACCTGTCTTGCTAACAAGCAATTCCTTTGCATCCTCTGCCAGTCTTTTCATATTCTGAACTTCGTGTTCCCCAATAAACCCATTCGCTTTAGAATAGTCAAATGTTACTTTTTTTCCCATCTTAGACATTCCCTTCTGCTTTTATCCCATAATTATAATTATTTTATCAAAGATGTTTGTGTTTATCAAGCCAAAAACTCTTCCAAAATGGCTCGGATGCGCATCTCCTGCTCGCTTTTTTTCCTTTCTTCATCCAGTTGTGCTGTTGTCTCTTTCTGAGCCGTAGCTTCTATCTGCAGTTCAGGCTCTGCTTTTTCCTCCTGCAAGCAATCTGTCTCTCCTACAATTTCCTCTTTTTCTTGTTCCTTTGTTTCCATCTGTAAAGCTTTTTGATAACGGTGTGCACAAACATTTTCCAAGTATTCTACCATATAATTTTTTGCAGCCTCTATCTGAATGCTCTCACTAGTTGCATAACACATCAACGCCAAGGCCAAAACAAGAAATCCAGACCACTGCGCATATCTAAGAAACATTTCCCCGAATCCATCAAAGCGATAACTTTCAAATACAGCCACGATTCCCAAAATAATCAGAAACCAGAGCGCCTTTTTTGCAAACCCTCTTAGCGCATTTAGGCTGATTCCACAAACCTTGTATTCGTAAACATATTTTTCCACAAACGCCTCTACATTTTGAACCTTATCGCTTACCATGCATGCGTGCTCGAATTTTGCTTTTACAAGTTTCATTAATTTGTGATTACTTTTATGTATTTTGCCTGCCGCTTTTACCATACGTTTTACCGCTAATACACTAATGAGTTTGGTAAATATTCCCAAAACAAACAATATCCCCATAACATAAAAAATAACCTGATTTTTTACAATTGTCTCTAACATAATAAAAGACCCCTCCTTTTTCATTTACCCGAATTATACAGTAAAATAAAGGAAGGGGTTTTAAGATTCGTTTTACAAAATTCAACACATTGGTTGCCAACACATCGCTGTTTTTGTCGTTTGACAAATTAGATTCTTGGCAAAAGAGTTTTAATAAGTCTTACAGAATGCTTGATTGCCTGCTTTTCAAATGTCGGATAGTCAATTGTGGCACTGTTGTCGGCTTTATCCGAAATTGCTCGGATAATGACGCACGAAATATGATTCAGATATGCTGCGTGCGCAATGGCTGCGCCTTCCATCTCTGTACACATTGCTCCAAAATTCTTCACTAATTTCTCCTTCACTTCTGAAGACGAAACAAATTGGTCCCCACTGACAATACGTCCTGTAAATGTCTGAATATCAGGATTCGCTTCGCGATTGGCCTCAACTGCTTTTTCCACTAGGTCTTTGTCAGCCGAGAATGCAAAAGTATCCATCCTCGGCACTTGTCCAAGTGGATCTCCAAAAATCGTAGCATCCATGTCATGCTCCACCAAATCCGTCGAAACGACCATATCTCCAATATCAATCGCCGCATCTAATGAGCCGGCAATACCGGTATTAATTAAAATATCAACATCAAATTTGTCAGCTAGTATCTGCGCACAAATTCCTGCATTCACTTTTCCGATACCACTTCGCACAACAACTACTTGCTTACCGCACAATTCTCCTTTGCAAAACTGCATCGAAGCGTACTCGACTGTTTCTTCCATATTCATAGCTTCTTTCAGAGAAGCAACTTCTTCTTCCATTGCACCAATAATTCCGATTATCATACGTTTTCCTCGCTTTGTTCTTCTAATATGTCAAATATAGCACATTTCCTGTGGATTTCCTAGTCAAACAATTTTGTTTCTGCTATAATAAGGAAAATTAAGTATTATTTCAGGAGGAATTTATGGAATACAGAACAAGAGGTGTTTGCTCTCAAGCAATTCGATTTGAAATTGAAAATAATAAAGTTCATAGCGTACAATTCGTGGGCGGTTGCTCTGGAAACACTCAGGGTGTTGCTCGCTTAATCGAAGGAATGGATGTGAATGAAGCCATTTCTCGTCTGGAAGGAATTCACTGCGGACCACGTCCGACATCTTGCCCTGACCAACTTGCCAGAGCATTAAAAGAAGCCATTGGGGCGTAAAAAGAGCATGAAAAATGCCGGCGGTTTTTCCGCCGGCAAAATATTTCTTCACTTTTTTCAACTCCACAGGGAAACTATTGTAACCACTGTAGGTATTGGCTACTCTCTCGAGTAGAGGTTCTCAATGTAAGGTCGTTCATTCACAAAAAAAGGATTAACACACTTACTTCTATTGTATCTACAGTGGCTACAACAGTTCCCCTGAAGAAAAAATCTACATGTAAAGAGAGCTTGTGCAAGAATTGCTTGTATCCGTCGCCGCACTATGTACACAACGAACGCGATACCAATATCCGCTAGTTACACTTAAAGTTTTACTTGCCGTTGCTGTCAATGCATTCGTCTTGGTAACAGTCCACGACGTATATCTGAGCCAACTGCCATCAACTTTTCTTTCTACTATGGCATTTACCGATACTTGACAGGGAATGGCAGCTGTAGTAGTTCCGCCCGCACCGATTTTATTGTTTCCCGCATTATTAATAACAGAAACTCCTTCTGCCAAATATATTCCTCGCATCTGTAATTCTGCATAATCAACAAGTGCATCTTCTGTCATGATTTCTGAAATATCTACATCTTCACCGTTCACATCTTCAGCACTTACTTCAACGTTAATCGCAAAGCATCCCGTCATAAACATCAAAAAAGCCATTAAAAAAGCAGCCAGTTTTTTTCTCATCGGCCTGTCCTCCCAAATCCTTATTTGGTATATAGACACATAAACGCAAAAAAACTGACGTGCTTATTTAAGAAAAATATAGGTTTTCTATCACTTTTGTAACTTCCGCCTCATCTAATCCGATAAAAAGCAATGAATACTGTACATCCTGATATTCAAAAGTGGCTCTCCATCTGTGGGTGTGATTTTCCTCAATCAAATACTGTTTTACCCGTACATTTAAATCTCGAACCTGAATGTTGTATTCTTCTAACAATGTATCTTCAATATCCACACTCATTGACCCAGTTCTATAATTAGGCATCATCGTATATGACAATGTTCTTCCATCTTGATAATACACCAACTGTATTTTTTGTAAATTTTCGTCAATTGTCGCTTCGTAGAATTCCATATCCTTTGGAATATAATTTAATCTCACCGGATAAAAATTAAACTTCTTCTCTATCTCTTCATAAGCCTCAACTTCCGTAACAACATCTTGAGCCTCTACATCTTCACTATCAGTATCAATATTGGTTTGCTCTCTGCCCGCCATCATCCAGCGAACTTCCTCTACAATCCTTTCCGGACCACCTAAACAAGTAATCCCCACACTCAATCCACAAGCTGCGGCAAGAATTGCTACGAGAACGCGATTGCGTTTATAGTTTTTCTTATAAACTCTACCGAGGCGAATTAATTCTTCTTCCTCAGCATTACGTCTGGCATGCCTTGTTCTAAACTCGGCAATTTGTTCAAACAATCTGTCTTCAATCTCTTTTGGAGCCACAACATCTCGAAGCGACGGGTCGCTGTTGACCTCTGCCATGATGCGGTCTGCCTCTCTATCCATATGGTCTTGAATCAGTTTTTCAAATTCTTTGTCTACGTTATTCATGCAATGCTCCTTTTATTTTCTACAATTTGCTTTCTCTTGACCTTTCTTGGAATACTGTTTAATATAATAAATATGAATCCCAATAAATTTCGGAGGAAGATTATGAAACGTATTATTTTAACCGGCGGTGGCACCGCGGGTCATGTTACTCCTAACATCGCTCTGTTGCCCGGTTTAAAAGAACTTGGATATGATATCCATTATATTGGTTCCTATAACGGCATCGAAAAAGAACTTATCGAACAACTTCACATTCCTTATCACGGAATCTCATCCGGAAAACTGCGTCGCTATTTCAGCTTGCAGAACTTCACAGATCCTTTCCGCGTGTTAAAAGGTTTTGGCGAAGCCAAAAAATTGATTAAGTCTTTACAGCCGGATGTTATTTTTTCAAAAGGCGGATTTGTATCCGTTCCTGTTGTAGTTGCAGGAAAACAGTGTCGGGTTCCTACTATTATTCATGAATCCGATATGACTCCAGGCCTTGCCAATAAACTGTCAATCCCTTCTGCAACCAAAGTATGTTGTAATTTCCCGGAGACCTTGCAGCATTTACCAAAAGATAAAGCAGTTCTTTCCGGCTCTCCTATTCGTCAGGAATTACTGTCCGGCGACCGTGAAGCCGCACTGTCTTTCTGCGGACTGACATCAGATAAACCGGTTGTCTTGATTATAGGCGGTAGCCTTGGCTCTGTTGTTGTCAACAATGCCATTCGCGCCATTCTTCCTGATCTCCTGAAAGAGTTTCAGGTAATTCACCTTTGCGGTAAGGGCAAGGTAGATGCCTCCTTAAAAGACCTCAAAGGCTATGTTCAATTTGAATATATCAAACATGAGTTAAAAGACTTGTTTGCTCTTGCAGATGTTGTCATTTCCCGCGCGGGTGCCAATGCAATCTGCGAACTGCTGGCTTTACATAAGCCAAATCTTCTGATTCCGCTTTCTGCAAATGCCAGTCGCGGTGACCAGATCCTAAATGCTCGTTCTTTTGAGCGTCAAGGCTTTAGTATCGTATTGGAGGAAGAACAGCTAAATAATGATGTTTTACTAACTTCCATCCAAAAACTTTACCGAGAAAAAGATGCATACATAGATGCGATGAAACAATCTTCACAACAAGATTCCATCCAAATTATTCTCGGATTAATTCAAGATGTTTCCAAATAAAAGTGCCCTATTGGGCGCTTTTTTTGCGCCATCATATTGGCTTATATATGTCATCATATTGTTCGCGATATCTTTGACGAACCCATTTCTTTGCTCTATATAGCCGACTCTGCAACGTGGACTTGTCTATGCCAAGATGTTTGGCCGCCTCTTCCTGCGGCATTTCAAACACATATGCCACAACAATCGCTTGATACCACAACCTGTTTGTCTCCTTCAATGCTGTCAGAATGTCTTTACTCAATCTGAGAGCCTGTGCTCTCTGGTCCCTTTCGAAACAATATTCTTCTGCGCTACGGTCTTCATTAATTTCATAGCCCAGAATATAATCTGATTCAAAGAAAAGATCACGAAATCCGTATTTCTGCCAATTATATGCCAAGTTTTTGGTGGCACGAATCGTATTCGCCCGAGCAGTATCCATGCGTATACGGTCGAAATGCGTAAACAACTGATACAGCGCTAGTTGTGTAATCTCCTCTGACGCTTGTGGGTTTCGTGTGAAATAAAGCGCGACTTTATAGACATCATCTTTTATCTCTAAATAAAGCTTTTCAAAATCTCTTTGCTTTTGCGTTTTGTACTCCACAACTTTTATCCTCTTCTTTTGTCCTTACTTGGCAGACATCTTTGCCACCAGGCTCTTTTTTAGCTCCTCCGCAAGGGCTCCCTGCTGCCATGTAATTGTAACATTATCATTCTTATAACGTGGGATAAGATGCATGTGATAATGGAAAACGGTCTGTCCTGCAACCTCTCCATTATTTTGCAATATATTATATCCGTCGCAGCCCAAGATATCTGTCATCTTAGTCACAACTTCTTTTGCAACACAAAGCACTTTTGATGCTAATTCGTCAGGCAACTCATAAAAGTTTGCATAGTGTTCCTTTGGAAGAATCAGCGCGTGACCGTTTGAAGCCGGTTCAATATCAAGAATCACTCTAAAATCATCATCCTCATAAATGGTAGCTGATGGAATCTCTCCCGCTGCTATTTTGCAAAAAATACAATTCTCATTTTTCATATTTCTGTCCTGCCTTTTCCTCTCTGCTTCGTGTCATAAAGTGTCGAACTGTTGTGTTTGAAACCTGCCGTTCTCGGTGCTACACTGAAAAACGAAAGGTGGTGTCCTCATGACATTTAATCAAGAAACAGAGTTATTAATCAGTAAGTTTTCACATGAATTACGCAATCCTTTGACAGCTGTATACAGTACGCTTCAACTCATTGAAATGCAACACCCCGAAGTGGCAGGCTATAAACATTGGTCCAGCCTGACCTACGACATCGAATATATGCAACAATTGTTAGATGACCTGTCAGACTTTGCAAAATCCGAAAGGCTACAACCATCCACATTTTCTTTGCGCGTCATGTTGGAGCAATTATCTCTTGCTTTTGCTTCCTCCATCGTGGATTCTGACGTAAGCTACACGTCTAAAATTGCTCCTTCTATTAATCAGATTACAGGAGATAAAACGAAATTACAAGAAGTATTTTTGAATATTCTGAAAAACGCATATGAGGCGTCCTTGCCTGATAAGTCGGTCTATATGGAAGCATTGGCCGAGCCCGACTACATCGTTATTCGCATCCAAGATACCGGATGCGGAATCTCCGAGACGCGGCTTTCGACTATCTTTGATCCGTTTGTTACATATAAAAAAGAAGGAACCGGATTAGGGCTTGCCATTTGCCGGCACATTATAAAGACACATAAAGGTGAAATATCTGTCGCATCAAAAGAAAACATAGGAACAACCTTTACAATAAAGCTTCCTTATTCCTATTTAGATTAATCATCCTCATCACCCCAAAGACTACGTTTGGTTTTCTCCAGCAGCTTTCGAACGGGATCCCACAGATGATTTTGCTCTGCCACTGCATCCTCTTCCTGCAGCGGTTGATCCATCATTTCCGCATAATTGGGTTCCCCAGTTGGTTCTTTTTCCTCATCGAACAAGCTCTCCATAATCTGTTCAATGCTATAGTTATCCTCCATAGTGGCCTTGTGCAGCGTATACGCAAAGCGAACACCCTCTTCGTCCTTATAATTAATTTCTCTCACGAAGAACTCCGTTAGCTTATGAAATTCTTCCTTTGCATCTTGCGCGCAGCAAGGATAATAACAGAAAAAGATTTCCGTCTCGGTGCAAAAAATATATTCCGGATCCAGTAAAATGTTATTACTATCTAACATATACTTTTGCAAACTTTTTATGGCCTCCAGCAAACCGGATAACAGCCGTTTGATATCCTTAGACTCCAAATGGGACTGTTCATGAGACGATTTGAACGACGTCTTTCCACTGATGTCATAGTAATAATGGCTCTGATTGTCCATATAGCGCATGTCTGTTTTCAAGATACCGGGGATATCATTTTCCCTTAGCATGGCAATCTGATAATCCTCTGTTTCATTTTCATTACCTTCTAATATAAGGTAAGTTTTTTGTAAATCTTTTTTATAGTATGTTTTCAATGTAATTCTCCAATCTTTTCTCCGATTTTCTTTATTTTTCGTATTTCTCTTATGTGAGCCTCCGGCTCCGTTTTGTTCATCGTGCAGTCCACCTGTAACGTCATCATCTTTCTTCTCGCTTGGCACGTAAGCATCGTGTGCGTTTCGTCTACAGTAACACCGCCCTGAACCCATGTAAAAAGAAGCAACCTTCCGTTTACTCGGGAATAAAAATATTGCTCTAACTCTTTGGCGCTTTGCTCCTTACGGCCACTTCCTATACTTACAGTTTCGTGCGCAACTGCTGTTAAAACATTTTTATCGTGATAATAAAATAAAATATTCATCAAAACAATAAAAACAAACAACACAAGCGGGACAACAATCGATGCCTCAACAGTAAAACTTCCTTTCGTTTTCATAATAGTAGCACCCCTAAATATGCGATGGTCAGAAAAGGAACAAACGGGATGGTAGCTGTTCTTTTCCAATGACATTTCCATAAATAAAATAACGAGCATATCGCCGAAAAGATAGATGCTGCAAACAGAATCTGAAGCACGCGCAAGCCTCCCAGATATACTCCAAGCAGCAGGATCAGCCAGCCATCTCCATAACCGACGGCCTCTTTTGTCACCTTGCTGATGACAAAAAACAACAGACCAACCGATGCTCCCGTAGCACAGGAGCGCACACTTTCTGTCGGACAGAGCACCGTGAAGATTGTCACGGCAACACTCATAATCAGTAGCAGCAAAATAGGAATTTCTTTATTCTTCCAATCAAGGATGGCAAGCACCACCAAAAAAATTAATATCACTATATTTGCTATTTCGCGCATTTTGAACACCCTCCCAATCCATACGCCTCTTTTAATGGCACAGCGTAGATATTTCTCTTTATTTTTTTACAATCCAACGAGGAATGATAGCGGTCGCCATAATCTGTCACATACCACGTGTTTGACACGGACAAATCTCTACTGCAAGCACTGCACGGATAATATTTGCCTCCGGATTGATTGCGTAGAGTGTCTATGCTTTCACCCCTCACTGCCCGCACCGACATGTCCAAATACGTGCAGGATGCATCCCGATGATAAACAAGTCCGTAATCGGTCACATAGACGATTTCTTCCGCTCCTTCCGTCAGCGTGCCGGTCGCATAACCGGTCCAACCCTTAACGCGCACCTTGTCCACGCAAGAAACAATCGGAATGTCAAACATAAAAACAGGAATTTCCAACTTGTAAGATACCGTCAACTCCAAGACCGTCGAAAAAACATCCAAGTGTGACCTGCTGCAATCGAGTCCGTTTGCTCCTCCTTGAATCATGCTACTTGCCAGTCTCTTTGTGCCAATGTTCTTTATCATCCGCTGCTCAACCTCATGAGCAGATATATTTAAAGAAGTATATGCATCCTGCGCCAATTCCTTTCCTACATTATGTAAAGCGTGATGAATCGTTGTCTGAATCGCCATCATTTCTAAAAGGAAAGAAAGCCCCAAAATGGCAAAGAAAAAGATGGGAACTACCAAAGCCGCTTCTAATGTAATGCTTCCTTTCGAGATGAATGAAGATACCCTTTCTGTTTTCATACCAGAGATTTTATGGAAATGATTTGCCATGAAGAGTCTTGCTCCTTTCTTTTGTTAATGTATTTGTTTTTGGGAAATTGAGTAGGGATTTCAGAAAGGGCATCTTCATTCATCTCGCCCCTTTATTGATATGCGAAACCGGATTGAAACTGATCCTTTATGCCGCGACGAAGCTCCAGCCTGCTTTCTATTTCTACCTTCGTCATGTACTCATCTGTTTTCATATGAAGATTGCTCTCAATCATATCGAGACTTCTCATACATAGATTTCCTAAATCTTCCATTATAAATAAAACCTTTAGATAGTCCCGATACGAAAGGCCGGTGGTTGTATCGTTCTCTGTAACCACTTCTTCAGAAGTGCCCAGCTTAGTCAGGTTGCTAATCTGAAGTTGCCAGCTTTGGGATGTCTTAACCGTAGCAATCTTTTTTCCTTTCAAAAGCACCCGCACATCCACAATACTTTCTCCATATGCCCAAGCAATTAAAAGCGCCTGTTTGAGAACCTCCGAAATATAAGGACTTGCAAACATCGAGCAGATACCCGTTGCCAACGCCCCCGCTTCCGCCTGCTTTGCTGTGTCAGTGAGTAAATATACATAATTAACCGCCATGCGCGCATTTAGTATTTTCCTGCACACAGCTTCCAGATTATCACGGTCTGTCTCCCGACCACCGAGCAGGTACTCTTGCTCATATAGAAGGGTTTTGCCGGTTTCAATTTCCATATAATCCGAAAAATGTTCCGTTAGATAGGAAACAAATAACAATTTGTCGGTTATCCCACCACGTTGTGGAGCTTCATAATTGCCCGTTTGCAGTGGACGTTTAGAAGGCAATTGTTCAATGGAGATGCTTCTGTCTGACACTCCGCCTTCCTCCGACACAACCAACGTTAACAGCCCGGTGTTTTTCATTTGGTTCAGCCATTGAAACGGATTATCTTGTTCTGATAACGTTTTTTCTTCCTCGGCAAGAAGCGAATCCAACTTCGAGGACAGCGTTTTTTCATCTTGTTCCCATGATGATGCTATGCTTATATCGTTTCCTTCTCCCCCGACCGCACTTTCCATACCAAGCATATCTTTCATATACCGAACCGCCTGTTCATAAAACGGCATTCCTTGATGGTCGCTCAGATATTCCGCCCTTTTAATCTGATGTGTCATGCCGTCAGCTCCATAATATTTCAGTCTCTGACCTAACCATCCTTGGCTGATTTCGTGCCTTACGAATAGATCATATTCCTCTAACGCACGCCTATCATATTCTGCAAACGCACTTTCCAATGCCATGTTGATATCGACTCTCTTTCGGCTTCTGGTGATTTGAATTGATGCGCTTTCTATAAGCGCGCCCACAACTGATAGCATTAAGATAAAGATAAGACTTAGAAATGCCGTAATCTCACCTTTATATGCCCAGCCCACTTTTCGTGATTTTCTCAAAAATCTCACCTACCAAGCTGTTTAATTGTGTTTTAAATATTGCCACCAAGGCGATTAAAACAACAAGTATAAGAATAAGCTCAACCATAACAGACGCTCTTATCTTTTGCTCCTTGAAGCGTTTCCAACATAAATTTGTTTTTTTCATATCATTTTCTCCTTTACTATAATTGCATGTTTAAAAATGCGGGAACCATAACCATAATTAGCACAATAGCAAGCATTCCCATCATAGGCACAAGGAGTTTCGCCCCCGCTTCTTCTCCTCGCCTTTTTGCAGAACTTTTTCTATTTTCAAACGATTGAATCGCTTCCATTCTCAGGGTGTCTGCAATCCCCTTGCTTCCCTTTCTCAGATTTTGAGAAAGCATAGTTCCAAATTTCATATAAACGGTGCTTCTACAACGCTTACCAAACCGCTCATATGCTTCCCCTTCCGGTATACCTCCCCGTATTTCCCTTAGAGCAGTGGCCATCTCCTCGTATACAATCTGTTCTCCTACGCGTTCTTTTTGCGCCTCATAATTTTCCACGATTTTCTCCCACGCATTTTTTACAGTTACCCCTGTACTAAGAAGCATTGTGAACTTACTGATCATTCCCGGATACATACGCATAAGCTCGTCACGACGTCTTTTCTCAAGGTCTTTGTCCTTTTCACGCTCTCGATAGAACACGAAAACAGAAAGAGCAATACCAGACAGAAGAATATATGGCCAATGATAGTCCTGTTTGTGTACCCACCGAAGCTTTTTTCCGGCTATTTCATGCGGCAAGGTAAACTGAGCCTGTGTTCTGGTCTCTTTTTCTAAATCTGAAATCTCCCGGCGAATATCGTACAGCAGTTTCTCTACGCCCTCCCTTTTTCTCGGGTATACCATTCCGTTTCTGATATAAAGCGCCTGCTCCTCCTTGTAGGAAATGTTTCCTCTTATTTCCACAAGGGTTCCCGCCTCGCTGAGATTTTCCTCTTTTAACTTTCCTTCAATATCCAGAATCTCATAAGAACCCAACTCCCACTGTATCTGAACAGGATAAGATTCCATCTCCGTAACCAAATGCAAATCATACTCAATGCGGTCAAAACTGTGGTTCTCTCCAAGGACTACTTGATCTAACACACCCGCAACCTCCCGAAATAACTCCTGCGTCTCCTCCTTGGTGTATTCCTGCTCCTCCACCTCCAAAACAATCTCGTGAAGTTGTTCTTCATTTTCCAATTCAAGTTCATAAATAGCCGTCTTTTTTCCTTCTCCATGCACGTTTCTGCTCACAATCGGCTCTGTATCCGCAAAGATAACCTCATACAAAAACACCCCCACGGTTCCAATAATTGTTAATAGCAAAATAAACACTACCTGTTTCCATTTCGCAAACTTCATGATTCTACACCTCAATCTCTACAATTCTTCTGCCCATCTCATATGCGCCTACATAAATAACAAGGCAAATGGTCATTACAATCGCTCCGGCCACATTCCCGTAGAGAACATCCAAAAATTCCGGAAAACTAAGTCTCAAATAGGCAATCATTCCAAACGGTATGATTGTCATGACGCGAAATTCCAGTTTTTTTGCCGTCATAACCGTTTCCACTTCCCGCTCCACATCGATTTTCTCGCCCATCTGACGCACCACGTTTCGAATAATGGCAAGCGTATCTCCTCCGCTTCTCTTTGCCATGGCAAACACTGTAACAAAGGTCTGCACATCCTCATCTCCTGTCCTGCCTGCCCATTCTGTCAGAACTTTCTCTGCGGGCACATTCATCTGCATTTGACGAACCATATAAGACAACTCCCGAAGAATCAACTCGTTCTTTTTGTAAATATCACGCAAATCCCGAATCGTCTCCTGCATGGCATTCTCTACAGAATATCCAACATTCAGAGCTGTTGACAAAGATAAAATAGCTTCTTTGAACTGCAGTCGAAAATCGGCCTGCTTCTTTTTGATTGCTTGTTTTTCCCACGATTTCATATACCAGATAAGGTATGGCGAAAATAGAATTGCACATGCCCATGTGCGATAGAATAAATAAGAAATTACAACGATTGTTACGATTCCCTGTAATGCAGCCTTTAGGTATTCCGTCTTACGAATATCCTGCTGCCAGTAATTTTTCTTTCTTTTGTATTTCATGTACTTGCACCCATTCTCCGTATATTCTCCCTTCTATAACCTTTGTTTCCCGAAATTCATATAGTGTCTGCAATTGAATCTCCTCATTGGCATACCCGAGCACCTCAACAATCTGTAACACTTTCCTGCTTTTGTCTCGGAGTCTTCCCAAATGAACAATAATGTCAATTGCTGAAGCGATTTGTCTTTGCACCGCTTGAAGCGGAATATCCATTCCCATAAGCACCATGGTTTCCAATCTGCTAAGCATATCCTTCGGACTATTCGAATGGCCGCTGCTCGCTCCGCAATGTCCGGTATTAAGGCTCTGCAGCATATCAATTGCTTCACTTCCGCGCACCTCTCCGACAATAATTCTAGACGGTCTCATTCGCAAAGCCGATTTTAATAAATCGCGAAGTGTAATCTCTCCTGTTCCCTCAACATTGGCATTTCGAGCTTCCAGCCGTACAAGATTTGGAACTCCTTCTATGCGAAGCTCTGCACTATCTTCAATGGTGATGATTCGCTCATCTTTCGGAATATAATTGGACAATGCATTTAAAAATGTTGTTTTACCCGGAACCCGTGCCACCGCTAATGAAAATATTGTATTTGGAGATAACCAATTGTTCCAAAAAGACGGCAATATCATTGCTTAAAGACTGCTTTGCCAGCAACTCCTGCATTGTCATGGCTTCCTTTCCAAACTTACGAATGGTAACAATCGGGCCGTTTAACGCCACCGGATATAAAACAACATTGACACGGGAACCATCCTCTAATCTGGCATCTACAATCGGCGTAGCTTCATTTACCGCACGATTTGCTCCTGCTACAATCTGTTGGATAATATCCTCCAATTTTTTGCGTTCTGCAAAACGCTTGTCCAGTTGATACAGCGCCCCATCCTTTTCAACAAAAATATGATCTGTCCCGTTAATCATAATCTCGGTAATGTCCTCGTCTTCCAACAATTCCTGCAAAATATCTAATTTGCGAAATGCATTAAAAATATCTTTTCCTATATTCGCCATCTCGCATAACGGAATATGTGACTCCTGACTTTTTTGTGAAAGATTACGCCTAATAATCTCCATTAATTCATCGTCTGCAACTTCTTTGGACAAATCCATTTCTTCCAAAATTTTGGCTTGAAGTTCCTCTATAAGTTCCATTACATTTCCTCCTTTACTCGTATCTTCGCGTATTCATCAATGTTCTCCGGCATAATAAAACGATGCGTAATACGCGTTAATTGTCCCAAGTTTAGCTGTTCTAAATTCCTCTCGTACTGTTGTAATTTTCTATCCGAAACATCATCTTCTAAGATCGGCATATAAATCTTATCGCACATTTTTAGAATTTCAAAAATTCCTTGAACGCTTTCACCTATATCTAAAATAACCGTCTCATAGACGCTTCGCTCCAAAAGTTCTCCAAAAAGCAGCTTCCACTCATCCGTGGAAATAGATTTTAAGTCAGTTGCGATTGGAATCGGCCAAATATAATCTAATTCGTCCATCTGACGTACCGCCAATTGCAAATGTGCTCCTAGGTTCGCGTTGCCCTGCTTAATGTAATAAAGCAAATCTCCCAGATTCATGCCTTCATAAGCCGCATCGCCAAACCCCGCATATTCCTCAAGATTTAGATATAATGTTCTTCTTGTTTTCGCACATTCTTTTCCTAACGCAAGAGCAAACTGTGTCTTTCCTACACGATGAATGGGCGAATACACCGCTACCAGACCCGCTTTTTCTTTGTGAATACTTCTCGTAATGTTTTCTCCGGTTTGCTTTTCATAGACCTCAAGAATCTTTCGGATAATCTCATCTGCACACTGATATTTGTAAATCTCACATTCTTCTTCCAGAAGGTCCGACACTATGCCCTTGCTCAACACAAACGTCTGGAGTGCTCCAACACTTTTTCTCTCTTTGGAATCGTACCTATCATCTACCACAAAAGCATGTATCGTTTTCTCCTCAGATAGTTTCAACGCTTTTTCCATGCTACTGCATGTATAGACTCTAAATGCCAGTTCTTCCCTTGTTGCAATATTCTCTCCAAGACTATTTGCATAACGAAATTCGTCATCGCAGATTACTAAATTTTTCTCATTCAAATACATCCTCCTCGTTTCTTTTTAAATTTTTCTTTTGGATTCTTTTTGCCGGAAATGGCTTTTTGAAAATTAGAATTTTAGAATAAAACTAACTTGTACGTCGTATTATAGACATGGATTTTTGCTTTGTCCAGTGGTTTTTTTCAAAACTTTTATTTTTGTGCAATCTCTATAAAATTGGGATGGCAACGATTCCATACAAAAGGGCCACACCCGGCAGCCCCAAAAAGCCGGATGCCAAAAAAGAAATCGCATTAAATCCAACTTTTAGACTGATTTCCGCCTTCAAAAAACAAAAATTTACAACAGCAATAACACACAAACCAAAAATAGCGCGAATTATAAAATTTAACCAAAAATTATTTTTTTGCATCTTTTATATTTTTCCTTTTTTTATAGTCTATGCAAACCAATTTCTGTCTATACTATTACTAAGACAAGTGTGAAAAAGGAGATGCATGCACCATGACATTATTTCAAAAACCGCTTCCTAAAGATACCTCCACCGACGAACTGTATGAAGAGATTAAGCGAGTAAAAATGCAAATGGAAAATGCGCATTACAATTTTCAAAATGCCATGGATCCGGATTTAATCGACTGCTATATTTTTGAAAGTAATGCCGCTTGGAAAAAATATCGCTTTTTATTAAGACAGGCCAAAATGCTGTAAAAAAGGGGACAGACACATATATAATGTGCTGTCCCTTTATTGTCTTATAGAGTAAAACTGATTTCTCTGCCTGTTCTCTGATATTGTCTGTACATCACTCCCGCTGCGTCCATCATTCTCTTTGATGCAATTGTCGCCGGTGTATGAGCGTATTTGTCGCTATCATATATCACCTCTTTGATTCCACTTTGAATAATTGCTTTTGCACATTCATTACACGGGAACAACGAAACGTAAAGCTTTGCTCCTGCAAGACTTCCGCCACTGTAATTCAAAATCGCATTCAATTCGCTATGTGCTACATACAGATATTTTGTTTCCAACGGATCGCTGCAATCTCTGTCCCACGGAAATTCATCATCCGAACAACCCTTTGGAAAACCGTTATATCCCATGGAAAGAATCTTATTGTCCTGACTGACAATACAGCATCCTACTTGTGAATTAGGATCCTTGGAACGCATTCCCGAAAGAATAGCAACTCCCATAAAATATTCATCCCAGGAAATATAATCTGCTCGTTTACTTGACATAACTTTATCCTCCGTATTCCTCTTTTTATTCGATCATGTTAACGCGACGCATATGTCTTTCTTCTTCGGAAAATGGTGTGTTGAGAAAAATATCCACCATCTTCACAGCCAGTTCCGGACCAACAACTCTTCCGCCTAATGCAATGATATTAGTGTCGTTATGCAATCTGGTTGCTTCCGCCGAAAAACAATCGGAGCAAAGAGCGCAACGAATCCCTTTCATTTTATTTGCCGCAATTGAAATGCCGATACCTGTTCCGCAAATCAAAATACCCTTTTCACATTCGCCGTCTATAATAGCCTGTCCGACTTTTCTAGCGTAAACCGGATAATCGACAGACTCTCCGTTACAGCCAAAATCTTTATATTCTATGCCTGCCTTCTCAAGATATTTTATAATCTCCAGCTTTAACGCGTATCCACCATGGTCACAACCTATTGCTATCATACGTTTTTTGCCTCCTCATTCAGTCGTTCAGCTAATTTTTTTATTAATTCACGCAACAGTTCAAAGTTCTCCCCATATGCAACCAGTGGTTGCCCAAGTGTAGAGGATAGTTCTCTGTCGTCATCTATATACTCGCTTAAAGTATAAACATTTTTTACATTGCTGTACTCTGATACTATTTTCCATTTTTGGGATTCTGTCAATGTGAGTACCAATGTCTCATCATCCAAATCTTCCTCCACAAGAGGAGTCGCTTCATGGTTTGCAATCGTCATCTGCTGACTTCTCATAATTACTTCCGCTTTTTGATTTACCGGTTCCGGGAACAAGACAACCATTCCACGTGAACCTATCTTGTACTCTTGCACAAGATTTTCATGACGCAAAAGTTCCGCTGCCATTGGTCCTCTGTTGGTGTCACTGTTGCTAATAAAAAGAATACGCCTATATTTTTGCAATCTCGTAATATCTAACGCCAAAATAGTATGGTGCCCAGCCGCTTTTAACAAGCGGTTCATAATGGCGTCTCCCAATCCATCTTGCGTAAACGCTTCACTATAAATATAATCCACATTTTCTTCATCAAACTCACGAAGAATTTTATACAGATTTTTCGCTATTGAATTCTCGTTAGTACGAGTTCCGACATTTTTAACGATGCCTGTTGTGTAATCATCTACAGTCTCGTTAGTCGCAATAATTCCAATCTTATATCCAAGTCTTGTCTGTTCATATGCAATCTGACGAATGGCTTTAACAGTCTCTTCCATCTCGCCCTCTACCACCATGAGCTGCGCGTTTGGCGCGTAATGGCGATATTTCATGCCCGGCGCTTTCGGAGCTGTGGTTGCTTTATCATCAATTAATGCACGATCCACTTCTACCTCTCCGATAACCTCTTCTAGCATTTCCTTTGTAATCGCACCCGGCCTCAAAATCATCGGTGGTGTAACCGTCATATCCACAATAGTAGATTCTACTCCGATATCCACGCTGCCACCATCAATAATCATATCAATCTTGCCATCCAAATCATCCCAGACATGCTCCGCACTTGTCGGACTTGGTCTTCCGGATGTATTTGCGCTCGGCGCGGAAATATATCCGCCTCCGGCGCGGATTACTGAAAGCGCAATCTCATCGGTTGGCATACGAACCGCCACCGTAGAGAGTCCGCCTGTAGTTCCGAATGGTACAATGTATTGCTTTTCAAATATCAGCGTAAGAGGCCCCGGCCAAAAACGTTCCACTAATTGCTTTGCCTGTTCTGAAATATTCTTCGCAACAATAGGCAAATCCGCCAGATCCGCAATGTGAACAATAAGCGGATTGTCACATGGACGTCCTTTGGCTGCGTAGGTCTTCATTGCAGCATTCTCATCTAGTGCGTTGGCTCCTAATCCATACACTGTCTCCGTGGGAAATGCTACAAGACCGCCGGCTCTGAGAATCTCGCCGGCCTTCGCCATAACTGTTTCATCTATTTGGTTTTTATCAATTTGTGCTACTATCGTTCTCATAAATTTCATTATATCATTATTTGCTATATTTATCTAGCCTTCATTTTTAGTTGCCACATTTCCGGTTGTCTCGCCTTTGGAGTTGTCATTAAGCCACCTCACAACTCCTTCGCATATTGCTTCCGCCAGTTTATTCTGGTAATCTTCCTGTGTTAATTTGCCTGCTTCCTCCGGGTTTGTCAAAAATCCGCATTCTACAATAATGGTTGGGACATTCACATTTTTTAGCATATAGTATGTATCATTTGCTTTGATTTGCCTTTTGTTGCTCGAATCGATAGCCAACAATTCTTCTTGAACCATAGACGCCACGTTTTTTGCTTCTTCGATTGTTGTGTGGTAAAAGACCTGTGCCCCGTGTACAGATGCATCCGGATAACTATTCTGATGAATACAAAGTGCCAAAGTCGGATTGGTATCATTAATGAGTTCTACCCTCTCTGCCAAATCCTGTTTTTTTGCAGTCGGCACATTGTCATCCTCTCTTGTCATCACGATTTCAATTCCCGCTTCCTCTAACATGGCGGCTACCTTCTCGGCAATCTGAAGATTTAAATCTTTTTCAAGCACATCGTTTGAGCCCACTTTTCCCGGGTCTTCACCTCCGTGTCCCGGGTCAATTACAATCACAATATCCGTTTTCGCCTCTTTTGATGTTTTATTTTTCTCGCTTACGACACCCGCTGTTAATTGGCTTAGTTGCCAACTGGCTATGATTGCACCCATCAAAAGGAACAACACCATAAATAACTCAATTTTTCTTTTCAATCTTTTGCTCCAAGAGTTTTTGATATAAATATATGCAAAAGAAGGGCAGTTCATTCTGCCCTTCTTCCTTTACTAATTTACATATTTTAAAATCAATTCCCAGATGTCCGATTTCTCAAAACCGAGTCTCCACGATGCAACTCCCGCAAGTTTATATTGCTTCATAAGTTGTAGCTTCGCCTCCAAAGCATCCTCATCTTCCAGCCATACCTTGTAGGTTGCACCGCCGTCCTCCCACTCTGCGTAGTTCATGCCGGTAGCTTCATCTACTTTCACTTCTGCCCCAGCGGTTTTAATAACCGTCATAATCTTGGACATACCATATGCCTGGCTACTTACACGACACGGATATTCTGCCGCATCAGTTCCTTCTTGTTGCTTCAGTTCCTCTTCTGTTTTTAAAACTTCTTTCCAAAGTCGTGTATAGAAAGGAACCGCATTAATAAGCTTTTCTGCCGGCACCTTTTCCAGCGCATCTTTGATACCTTTTTCTACAAAACTAAGAGACGCAACCGGCCCGCTCTCCGGCGAATCCTTGTGATGCTCATCATAACCCATGATAATTACATAATCTACGATCTTGCCTTGTTCCTCTATATTGTACTGTGTGCTGTACTGGCTCGGAACAGGGTTGTCTACAGATATGACGATCTCGTTCTGTCCGCATTTAAATGCAAGTTCTCGCAAGAATTGCAAGTAATGTTCACCACATTCTTTTGATACATTTTCGAAATCCACATTAATTCCATCAATATCGTTTTTCAGCACCTCAGCCAAAAGCTGATTAATCAGTTTTTCACGGTTCGAAGTACGGCTCAACAATTCCAGCGTCTCTTCTTTGGAGTCGATTCCACCGTCGAAATCTTTCACAAGTGCCCAAACTTCAATGTTGGACTGATGTGCATAGTTCACATACTGCGAGCTTGCCAGCGAAGTAAGATTACCTTTTGTATCTTTAACCATGAACCAGGTTGGTGACACGGTTGTCAATTTCTTTGTGTTGGCAATTGTTTCTAAAATTGTACTGTTGGCATCCTTGTTTGTTACCATGTGCCATGCCAGATTGATTGTGTAGTCTTTTGAAATATGAGAATATACCTGCTCTTCAAAATCTCTCGAAATAGTACGGGATTCTTCTCTCTTTAAGCAGCCGGATTTCACAAATCCAACAATACCGTCTACTGTGCGAATTTGCTTCCATTTGCCGTCAGCAGATATAACAGTAACCTCGTCACCCTTATCTATATCTGCTAAAATTGCGTGCTTTCTTCCGGCATCGGTTCGAATCTGTGTGTCCTTTTTTACGGTTGCCACGGACGTTTCTCCCCAATCACCGATAATCATGACTCTGCTCGGGTTCTCATATAATTCAAAATCAATATTTGTGTATTGTTGCACAAATTCAAGTGCAATATATGCTGTGTTACCTTCCATCTTCAAGATAACGTATTCTTGACTTCTCTTCTCTTTCTGGAGTGTGTATTGGTCACTGCCCACGTCTACACGGATTGTTCCCTGTGGCAATGTATACAGCAAAATATTCTCGTAAACATCCAGATAAAAACGCTCGTTGAGATAATCGCGAACAACTGTATATTCTACATAGGGATGTCCTTCGATCAGTAGCCCCTGCGCTCCGATTACTTCATTATCAATAACAATAGCCAATTGATTTTCTTGTTCTATTCCATAATATTTATCTAAGCTTGCTTTTTCCTTCGACGGGCTCAGGCTCTTAATAAGAAATGCGCCTCCCATTACACAGGCTATTAATATGATAAAAGTTGCAATTCGAATCGTCAGTTTACGTTTTCTGATCCGTTTCATATATGCTCTTTTACGATTTCTGCTCTTTTGCGTCCTTGGTCTGATCGTATCTTGCATGCCACACCTCCCACTTGAACATATTATATCAACATTTTGGGCATGCGTCATTAACTATTTCGACATTTTTTCACAATATTTTTAATATTTTATCGTCTATGCTTGAGGGGTATCTCACAATTGTTAACTTTCTAAAATGTTATGAAATGTCAACTCTCGAACACATCCTTTTTCATCCCAAACATAATCCCTCATATAGCTCGTTTCCTCTCTCACCATATGTGCAGTTACGATCTGCATCGGACTCGCCTGAAGATTTCCTAATTTCATACGTATTCCTGAATTCTCATAATTTTCAAGTTCAGCATATAATTTTTGAAATGTTTCGTTTTTCATTCATATTCCTCCCAATGAATAGCGTAACTATGGCATAAGCAATTATATTCCTTGAGGTAATACACGTGATATATTATAAATTGCCTCCGCTGACAAGAAGATAGGTTCATTAATGTTAATTTGGATTTTTTGATTTGATTTAAATCTTTTTGAATTGATACTTGATACTTTAATACAATAGAATCGATAAGACTTACATTGAGAATAAATTGTTATTACTATAACTACAGATAATACGTCCCTCCTTACATAAAAAACATAGTTACCAGACATACTATCTTCTTGTACTAAGATTATATGCCCATAGTTTTGAATTTTTCAAGTTATATTTTGTTTAAAACTTTTCGATGCCAAAAGACTTGATAGAATAAGGAGTTTTATCAGTTTTCCACATATTATCCACAAGATATCCACATATTTATCCACATTTTCCACACGATTGTGTGGTTTTTGTGGCAGAAACTTTATAGAAATTTTCTTTACATCTTTTTTGTTTTTGTTTATACTAATACAAACAACGAGATATAATAAGATAGGAAGTGATGATTATGAAGATTGAAAAACTGAATGACAATCAGATACGCTGCACTTTAACGCATGCTGATTTAGCTGACCGTAAAATCAAACTCAGCGAATTAGTCTGCGGAACAGAAAAAGCGAAGTCACTTTTCCAGGAAATGATGCGCCGCGCTTCCTCCGAATTCGGATTCGAGGCAGAGGATATGCCTCTTATGATTGAAGCGGTACCTGCATCCTCAGACTCTATCGTACTGATCATAACAAAAGTAGATGACCCTGAGGAACTTGATAACAAGTTTTCAAAGTTTGGCGCTTCCCTGAATGATCTTGAGAATAAAAAACGGGGCACCTTAGACAAACTAGATGGTGCAGAAGACATTATTGAATTATTAGATAAGGTAAGAGAAACGATTGCGGAGACGAAAAAGAACTCCGAGAGCAAATCGTCCTCTAACGAGAACGAACGTGTTCGTCTTTTTACTTTCAGCACCCTTGACAATGTTATATACGCCAGTCACCAATTAAAAGGCATGTATAACGGAGTAAATACCTTATATAAAGATGCTCCTAATAATGTATATGTATTGGCGCTATCTCAATCAGAACATTCATCAACCGAATTCCATCGAATCAGTAACATGCTGTCGGAATACGGTTATCTGGAAAAATCAATACCCGCAATTCTTGCATATCTGGAAGAACATTGTGAAGTAATTGTGGCTTCAGACGCAGTACAACAATTAAGCAATATTTAAAACAAAATGGTCAAGAGCTTTGCTCTCGACCATTTTTATTATTTTTTCCTTATGCATTGATAAACGCATTAATCTTTTCAACTAATACATCTGCATCTAATCCATGTACCATTGCTGCGTCGCCGATTGATTCAGCTTGTGCAGAAGGGCAACCGAGACAGTGCATTCCGATTTCCATTAAAATTGGTGCTACGCTTGGGTGTTCCATAAGAAGCGCGCCAATTGTCATATCCTTTGTTACCATTTTGACTCCTCCTATACTGTTATTTCGCTTTTCTATTATAATACGCTTTTTTAAAATACGCAATCTTTTCTATATTATTGTGTGTTTACGTGGTCTTTGTAGGTTTTGGAAAAAATATGACTGCCATCATTCTTATTCGGATCTACATGATAGTACAAATATTCATGGGTCTCCGGTTCAAGCACTGCTTGCAAAGAAGCCATACCCGGATTCGCTATCGGTCCCGGTGGCAATCCTTTGTATTTGTATGTGTTATACGGTGAATCGTATTCTGTATCCGCGTTAGTTACCGTATCCTTATCATAAAGGCCCTCTGTAATCGGATAAAGTGCTGTCGGGCACATCTGAAGTTTCATATCTATCGCCAATCGATTATTGATGACTCCGGCGATGGTAGCTCTTTCTTTGTCTACGACGGCTTCACGTTCCACGATCGACGCTTCTATAACCACCTGGTATACTGTTTTTCCAAGTACCTTCATTTGATTTTGCATTTCAGAAGTAAATTTATCGTTAAACTGATTCAACATCGTTGTCACAATATCTTCTGCGGTCATATTCTCTGAGATAGCATAGGTATCCGGATACAAAAATCCTTGCAAACGATACTTTACATCCGCATCCTGTGGGATATCTTCCAAAAACCAATATCCGTAATCCTGCTTGACCGCCTGCAGGAATTCATCCTCTGTGCAGAATCCCTCTTCCTCTAGCTTTGCAGCAATCATCTCGATACTATATCCTTCCGGAACAGTAAACATTGGTTCCTCTTTCATAGCACCACCACTGGTTAAAACATTGATGATAGTCTCTAACCCGGAATCCTTAGGAATCGCAAACGTACCATATCTAAGTTTTGCACCCATATTTTTTGCTTTCAAAAAGAAAATACTTCTATATTGAATGAGACCTTCCTCTTTTAATTTAGACGCAATGTCAAAGGTACCTTCTCCTTGTTCAATCTCTATGGTAACCGTTTCCTGTGTGCCCGCTCCATCACTTTGGTATTCTATATACATCGTTCCGCCAACATAAGCCAACGCCAAAAACAGAACAATAAAAACACATAACAATATGTTACCCGTTCTTCTTTTTTTCTTCCTAGTTTCTCGTGTCATAGTATCTTCTCCTTTAGCCTACAAGCATATATTGATACTATACAATATTTCTCCCTTTTTTTAAAGGGTAAGTTTGAATTGTCTGAATTGTTCACACAATTTAAGACTGTATTTTGACTTCTCAAAAGTCAATATTTTTTCAGAAATTTTTCGACAAAATTTGATTTTTATTATTTCTCCACAAAACGTTTGTTCTTTTTTTAAGATAAGTAATCCACACTTTCCGCACTTTTTTATGTGGAAAATGTGGATAACTTTGTGTATAACTCGATTTTATCACGTTTTTTGAACTTTTTAATGTGGATAACTATTTTTTTGCTTTTTTTCAAATTTCTACAAAAAAATAGATATTTGTACAAATTGTACAAATATCCATTTTTTACCATTTTAGAAAATTCTTCTTATTGTTACAATCGGACGATATTTCAATCTAGACAACCCAATTCCATGTTCCTCGTCTATTGCGTTAATGATTTTTCCATTGCCTGCATAGATAGCAACGTGACCGGAATAACAAACAATATCTCCGATACGCATCTCATCATAACTTACTGCCTCACCGACACTTCTCATGGCATATGATGTTCTCGGAAGACTCACGCCGAAGTGTGCATAAACACTTTTTACAAATCCGGAACAATCTGCTCCCTTTGTTAAGCTTGTCCCACCATATACATATGGATTACCGACAAACTGCTTCGCATACGCTACAATATCTTTACCTTTTTGAATGTTGGCCTCTTCCTGTGCTGCTCTTTCTGCTTCCAATCTTGCTTTCTCCTGCGCGATTCTCTCTGCTTCTTCTGCAGCAAGTCTTGCCTCTTCTTCCTCTTTGGTTTCTCCGACAGTAAAAATCTCATCCACTTCTGCTTCGCTTAAGGAAAGAAAATCTTTTTCCGGTGCCACTTCAGCTAAAATCTGTTTTGCTGCGTCTACTGCATCCACACCTTGCAAAAGACACTCTGTCTTGACAAAACCTTTTACATTTCCGGATTCAATCAACGCCCAGTCTCCACCGTTCTCAACAATGTTAACCAAACACGAGTCATAAACCTTACCAACCCAACTGCTTTCTTCGCCTGCAGCCGAAAGTACCAATACACATTCTTCCTCTGTTTCTATAAAACTACGAACACGATTTTCTGTTGTTTGAGTCACTTTGCTGACTTTCGCATATTTTTGATTCTCTATATTAGCACCAATTCCTTTGATCTGGTCTTGTACTTCTGAAATAGAAGGAATCTTTACCTCATCTGAAGCACCTGCCTGCTGGCTTGGAATCAAAATAGCACCCAATACAACCGCCATCAATATTCCTTTTTTTACAAATTTTAAATTCATATAACCCTCCAACGTATGGCGGGATGTAAATGTTACAAAATTATTACATACGCCACGATTGCCATTATAACAACATTTTTGTAACAATGTCAACCCTTTTCTTAACATTTTTGTAACATTTTAAAACTTTTCATTTTTATATTGACAAACATTAAAATTTTAAGTATATTACAATTATAGTAACTGTTATCATTATTAACTTTGGAAGGAGGTCTATTTTTGGCAATATTAAAATATAGTAGACAAAGAGAATCCATCAAAGAATATCTTAATAGTTCTTGCGAACATCCAACAGCAGATACTGTTTATATGAGTGTGAGACAAGAGTATCCTAATATTAGCTTGGGAACTGTGTACCGTAACTTAAATCTGCTGGCTGATTTGGGCGAAGCGATTAAGATTACTACACCAAACGGTGGCGTCCACTTTGATGGTCGAACCGAACCACACTATCACTTCTATTGTAATAAGTGTGGAAATGTAATTGACCTGGATATCGATGAGCTTACATTTATTAATGAAGCCGCCGGTAAGAATTTTGAAGGCATTATAGAACACCATACAATGATGTTTTACGGAACCTGTAAAGATTGCATAAAAAGCAATTAAAAATTTTTATAAAAGTAGTTGACAGATAGAAAACTATATGTTAAATTGATATTAGTAACTATTACTGATTTAGTTGCTAAAAAGAAAAATAAATATTTAAATAAAAGGAGAAAATATTATGAAAAAATTTGTTTGTACAGTATGCGGTTATGTTCACGAAGGAGATGCGGCACCAGCTCAGTGTCCACAATGTAAAGTTCCGGCAGAAAAATTTAAAGAGCAAGCAGGCGAAAGAGAATGGGCTGCAGAACACGTAGTGGGTGTTGCAAAAGGCGTTAGCGAAGATATCATTATGGATCTTAGAGCAAACTTTGAAGGCGAATGCTCAGAAGTTGGTATGTATCTTGCAATGGCAAGAGTTGCCCACAGAGAAGGTTATCCTGAAATTGGTTTGTATTGGGAAAAAGCTGCTTGGGAAGAAGCAGAACACGCAGCAAAATTTGCTGAACTTCTCGGCGAAGTTGTAACAGATAGCACAAAGAAAAATCTTGAAATGAGAATCGATGCTGAAAACGGAGCAACTGCAGGTAAGTTTGACCTTGCAAAACGCGCTAAAGCAGCAAACCTTGATGCAATTCACGACACAGTTCATGAAATGGCACGCGATGAAGCAAGACACGGTAAAGCATTTGAAGGACTTTTGAAACGTTACTTCGCATAAACGACTAAAACAAAATAATATTGATATATAAGATAGAAAGGAAGTATGAATTATGAAATATCTTTGCCCTTGTGGTTATGAATATGATCCGGCAGTTGGTGATCCGGATAACGGTGTTGCACCTGGAACAGCATGGGAGGATGTCCCGGAAGATTGGGTTTGTCCATGGTGTAATTTAGGAAAAGAAGTTTTTGAAGAAGCATAATTTTATAAGAAATTTTAGGAGGATTTTAATAATGTCTAAATACGCAGGAACAAAAACAGAAAAAAATTTAATGGAAGCTTTTGCAGGGGAATCCCAAGCTCGTAATAAATACACTTATTTTGCATCTGTTGCAAAAAAAGCAGGTTTTGAACAAATCGCTGCTCTCTTCCTTGAAACAGCGGATCAGGAAAAAGAACATGCGAAAATGTGGTTCAAAGAATTCCACGGTTTGGGCGATACAGCTCAAAACTTAATCTGGGCTGCTGAGGGTGAAAACGATGAGTGGACCAATATGTATGCTCGCATGGCGCAGGAAGCTGATGAAGAAGGTTTCCCAGAATTAGCAGCAAAATTCCGTTTGGTAGCTGCTGTAGAAAAATCTCATGAGGAACGCTACAACAGACTTTTGAAACACTTACAAGAAGGCAATACTTTCAAAGGGGAGTCTCCTTTAGGTTGGAAATGTCGCAACTGCGGATATATTCACCTTGGAGAACAAGCACCTGACGTATGTCCAACATGTAATCATCCACAAGCTTACTTCGAAAGAAAAGCTGAAAATTACTAAGAGATACACTGCAAAAGGAACCGAAAATTCGGTTCCTTTTTTATTATAATGCATATATTTTAATTTCTGTTGATGCTGCCAACGCTGTACGTCGGAACCCGATTGTTCTTGTCTCTCCCGGTAACATGGTAAAGAAATTATCTTCAAAAACATAATCTCCATCCAAATCCACCATATGTACATATTTGTCAGCCTGAATTGTGATAAAGTCATCTCCCTGCTGGGCAACCTTCACAACCTGCTCGCCCTTTTGAGAAGGAAGGTTTAGGTCTACAATACGCTTTGGAAAATAAACCGTTCTGTATGAACCGTTTTCTCCATCTTCTTTTACATCCATCACCACGACATGATTTTCATCCGGAAGATTCCAATCAAAACAGCCCACTTCTATAACTTCATTGGCCTTGACCTCAAATGGAATTGTTTGTTCTTGCTGCGGTTCTGCCTTTTGGGTGTTCCAAAGAGCAATCTTTACTGTTCCCTTTGCATTACATCTACCATCATTCATAACAACCGCTTTTAAACTATTTCCATCCTTATAAATGCTTCCCACCGTAGAGCGGCCTACATTTTTAAATGCATACCATCCCGCTTTTGGATTCGTATAATAATCAACTACTGACCAACTGTCTGACGGCCAGCAATCATTGTACATCCAAAATAGGATTCCACCGGCATAACCCTTATTTCTACGATACATCTCTACCATATAACGCACCCACTCGTACTGAATGCACCGCATTTTCATTAACTGATCATCATAGTTTTGGAATTTGCCAAGCATCTTTTCAGCAAATGTGCGATGAGCCATATATATCGGAAACTCAATCAGAATGTCCGCCGGATTGTTCTTGGTGTGGAACTCCAAACAAGCTTCATCATATAATTTATCTTCCGAAAGAAAACGTTTCATGCTAGAAAATGCCGGGGCACCGAATATCGGCGTCTCACTATTAAATCTCGAAAGTCCGGATAGCATAATATCATGATAATCTGTCAGATCACTGTCTCGGAACTGTTTAAACTGCCATATCAAATCCATGGTCCCGTGTGCGTTTCCGCATGTGACTGATCGGAACGGTTTGCCGCCATATGGGCTGGAAGGCAAAACTCTTCTATATGGATCGTGCACTTTCACTGTCGGTTCCAACGCAAGGTTGGCCGCTTGGCGTCCATCATAATCTCTTTTCTCATAATGTCCGGCTGCGGAGTTTTCATTATCTCCGGTCCACCACGCAAGACTTGGATGGTTACGAATTCTCTTTGCAGCAACTGCTGCTTCTTTTCTTAACTCATTTAAGAAGTATTCCTCTTTTTCAGGATACGAACCACAAGCCATCTGAAAATCCTGAATTACCAAGATTCCTAATCTATCGCATGTATCATAGAAAACATCTGATTCTACTACGCCTCCGCCCCAAACACGGATCATATTAATATTTCCTTCTGCCGCCAGACGAAGGAGTTCTTTGCATTTCTCTTCTGTAACCGCAGATGGGAACGGCTCACAAGGTACCCAGTTGCCACCCTTACAAAATACACGGCATCCATTCACTAACACTTGAAAACCAAAATACTCCTCATTTTGGTCACCTTCTTTGATGTGAGGAATTTCCTGCAACTTCTTAGAAATGTTCCAATTGTCACTTTCTTCTTTGTCTTGTAACTCAAGAATGCGAATCGTGCGAATACCAAATGTAATATCCTTCTGCTGCAATACCTGTCCATGCTTGTCATACACAGTCATCTGAAGTGTATATAGCGGTTGCTTACCATATCCGTTTGGCCACCAAAGCTGTGGTTCTCCAAGTGATACTTTCTGCCAAAGCAATGGTTCCTCAAGTGCCCGTCTCTGTGACCACACTACATCTCCACTTGGGGATACAATGGACCATACCAAGTCTGTCTCTTCGCCAAGTTGTTTGAAAGAAACCTTCATTTCCAATTCGGCACCATATGAATCCAACGCCGTTGTTGCGATATATACGTCGTCAATCTCTGTCTCGGTATAACGATATAATTTCACATCTCCCATGATACCCATTGTCACAAAACGGTCGACCCAGTCCCAACCAAACGTACACTGCATACGACGAATCGTGATTCTGTCATTGGTAAATGCTCCTTTATATTTTGGCTTATCCTTTACCTGCTCTACCGGTGGATAAAAGCGAACCTGCAACTTGTTTACTCCTTGTGTCAAATAAGACGCAACATCAAAGTCCCACGGCAGGAACATGTTGTTACAAAAACCAATCTTATGTCCGTTTAACCAAATATCACAAAACGTATCTAAACAATCAAATGACAGACGAATACCATCTGTATCGCCTTCGAAATGAAACGTTGTCTCATATTCAAACTCTGCATTCTCAATAAATTGACAGTCTTGTGATTGATAATCTAGAAAATAATCCTTTATTATTCCATTTTTCAACAAATCTGTATGTGCACATCCCGGCACCTCCGCGTCAAAAGAAACTTCTGACTGCCCCGGAAGTAAATACTTCCCATTCCATTTTCCATTCAAAGAAAGAATCGTTATCATAACGCTTTCCCTCCTATATTTTTCCAAGTATAGAAGTAATTATAACCTGATTAAAATGGTTTGTGAAGTATAACAAACAAAAACTCTACAATAAAAAAGGACT
Organism: Faecalimonas sp.; assembly: GCA_045632945.1. Lineage (GTDB taxonomy): Bacteria > Bacillota > Clostridia > Lachnospirales > Lachnospiraceae > Faecalimonas. The sequence goes on from JAZQXU010000005.1 coordinate 67,795, forward strand.
TGCACTGGAGTGATGTGCAAATCCTTTATGTTATTATTTTTCCAATGCACCAATCAATTTGCCAAGCACCGGTTCAAAAGCCGCTCCATACCAGTGATTGTCGAGCCCTGCTGTTGTGCGAATACATTCTACTGCATAATCTGCCGCTATCTTTGCTGCGTCATAAGCAGTTTTGCCTCTCATAAATGCACCCACGAATGCAGAAGCGTAGATATCTCCTGTTCCGTGACAGCTGTTTGGTAATTTTTCATGCTCATAATATGAATATTCGCCGTTTTCATATACGACCACACCTGTTTTCCCTTCAACATAAGAAATGCCTGTAAAAATTATGTTTTTACAGCCGATTGCCGTCAACTTTGCAAGCAATTCATCCACGTATGCTCTGTCATAGTCCTCTTTGTATTCCGTACCCGTTAGGAAACACGCTTCTGTAATGTTCGGCACAACATAATCTGCCTTTGCACACAAGCCCTTCATCGCTTCTACAAATTCCATGTCAAATCCATAATAAAGTTTTCCATTATCAGCCATCGCCGGGTCTACGACTTTTACACAGTCCTTTGCGCCGACTGAGTCCATAATATCGGCAACATAATCAATCTGTTTTGTGCTTCCGAGATAACCGGTATAAACTGCATCGAACCGAATACCTTCCTTTTGCCAATGATCCTTAATATTTGGCATGTCCTCTGTTAAATCTCGAAAAGTATATCCGGTAAAACCACCTGTATGCGTGGACAAAACTGCTGATGGTAACACGCAGGTCTCACATCCGCATGCCGAAATAATCGGAAGCGCTACCGTAAGAGAACATTGTCCCACACAGGAAATATCTTGAATTGTAAGTACTTTTTTATATGACATTGCAATCTCTCCTTTGAACGTTATACACCTCATTATATCTCTGTTTGATATTAAAAGAATATCCAATTGAATAAAAATTTATATAACCAGTTTTATTTCTCTTTTCGTCGTGCTCGTCTCACACGGTTAATATGACGTTCAAAATCTCCGTTATTCATAAGTTCTGCTAAAACAAATTGTTCAAAGATCGGAACTGTACAGGAATAGAATCCTAATTTATGTTCAAATTTCTCTACTAAACTTTCCGGCAACACCATATATCCAATACGCATAGCCGGCGCAATCGTCTGCGAAAAGGTATTGAGATAGATTACCGAGTCGTTTTTTGCAAGAGAAAATACGGTATCCTCATTTTTCTTCGATACAGTAAGTTCCGAATCATAGTTGTCTTCAATAATATATCCGCCACGTTTTTGAGCCCATCTCAAATATTCCTGCCTCTTCGATACGCTGGCTGTAATACCACTTGGAAAACTGTGAAACGGGGTAATGTGAAGTACACTGGCATCTGTTTTCTCTAATTCACTTGTCATAATACCATTGCTACCAAGCTCCAGCATGTCGCAACAAACACCGTTCGCCTCATAGACCTGCCGAATTTTATGGTAAGATGGATTTTCCAGTGCGAAAACCCGCTGCGTTCCAAATAGCTGAACAATAAGGCTATATAAATATTCCGCGCCGGAACCAATAATGATTTGTTCCGGTTTTACAATAATTCCATTGCTCCTTTTTAAATAAGAAGTAATCGCTTCGCGAAGCTCTTGGCACCCGTGATTGGGAGATTTGATTAATATTTCTTCTCCGTATTCCGTCAAAACTCTTCGCATCGTTTTCGCTAATACTGAAAACGGAAACTCGCCTTTGGCATGACTGTGTTTGCCTGTTTGCGGCGCACCATGCCCTTCTGCAATATGATCTACTATGCCACCAGTTAACTTGTTGGCGCTCATCACGCCCTCTCTCACAGCCCTCTCTGTCACAGATATAAAATCGCTCTCTCGGTAGATTACAAAATATCCGCTACGCTCTCGTGGTTCGATATAACCTTCATCACAAAGGATAGAATATGTGTGCTCCACGGTAATTACACTTGCACCCGTCTCCTCAGCCAAGAGTCTTTTGGAAGGCAACTTATCCCCGTATGTAAAAGCACCTTGCACAATATCCCGTTTCAACTGTTCGTATAATTGTATATAAGCAAATTCTTTTTTTTTCACATCAATTGTATATTTCATCTGGTCACTTGTCCCTATGCCTTCCTGCGTCTCATCCAGGTTACAAATCCATATAGCAAAACAATGATTGGAATTGCAAAAATGGCCACAAGACTATAAACACCTGCGTGTTGCACCATGTTTTGTTCAACGTTCAAACTCTTTGGCTCAATCGCCACATTGCTGGCGCTGTCAAAGTTGCTTGTAACTGCGTTCATAAATAACGTATTGTTTTCTAATGCTCCGTATGCCTTTGTCAGTGCATCATCAATCATAGAATGGGAAGTAATTACCGTAAATCTACTTTCATTCTCAGTTGCAACAGCACCTAAGACATAGGTTCCACTAGCCTGTTCTTGTGCTGTCTCTCCCCATACTGCAACACCGTTTTCGGAAGTTTTCATGAATTCTTCTACACTAATAGTGTCTCTTGCCGGTGTAACTGTTTTCATACCGCGAGGATAAACTAATAATACCATCTCGGATTGAATGCCGGAAGCCATCTCGCCACTTAATGATAAAACAGGAATGACATATTCATAATTCTGTTGCAAACTTCTGGACGGGTCAGCAACATAACCTTTTGTTATTTGCATACCATATTCTACCATTAATGAGTCCAGGTTCGGTGTTGCCTTTGTTCCATCTCCTAATACGAGGATTACATCCCCGCCACCTTGCATATAAGTAGAAATCATGGTTTTCTCTGCTTCTGTCAGGTCTGTTACCGGCGCATAAAAGAATAACAAATCACAATCTTCCGGAATTGCAGTAACCATTAAGGTGTTAATCTCTTCCGCTGTATAATTAGATTTTTTCATCAAGTCTGCAAGCGAAGACCCAATTGTAACCTCGCCGTGCCCTGTCGTACAATATATTTTTTGTGCTGTGTCGTTCACAACGTGATTGATTGCACTTGTAAGTTGGCCTTCTGCATCAAACCCTTCCTCAACTTCTGTGCCATAATAATACATATACATTTCGTTATAAGTGATAATATCAGAAAGCGCTATCTTTGTGCTCTTTCCGGTATCAGCGCATGACACAATAATCGTATTAGATTCCGCATTATTAGATGTCAGCACAGTAGGATGAAGCTCCGGGTCCGTCCATTTTACCGAAACCTTTTTAGAAAGTCCTGCATATTTTTCGACAAACAACTTAATACGTTCATCTATCGAATCTTTGCTTGCCAAAATGTGAAGTTGCACTTCTTTATCAAGACCTTTAAGCAGTTCCTTGCTTTGGTCAGTAATCTCGTAAAGATTATTGGTGCTAAGGTCAATGCTTTTCCATTTATCCGGGAGCTGACCAACTACCATATTAATCAGTAATACGATTGCGATAACAATGACCGTAAAAAGTGTACTGAGCGTGCCATAACGAGAGTGTGCACTACGAAACATTTCTTTTATTTTATTCATATTCACACACCTCCTAACTCCAGCGTCTCTTTTGTATTGTCTGAATCGTCAGAAATACAAATAAGAACATCACTGAAACACAAAGAACAAAGTCGCCCACATGAAATAAATTGTTGTTAATCAGATTGGACAACATAGACGGAAAATCCAATTTTCCAAGTAATCCGGAAAGCAGATTTTCAAATAAACTTTCTTTAATAAAATAAGTTACCACACTGGCAATAACGCCAGCCAAGGCAACTCCCCCGCCTATCACCCAGTTCTTCGTCACGTGATAAACCAAATATCCAATCAGCAGGATAATTACTAAAAGACCAATTAAGTTATAGGATGCCATTGCCGGAAGAAAACCAATGAGTCCACTCCACAAATACATGATGAGCAATACAGCAAATGTACTTACTGCAGCAATAATCTGACTTTCTGTTAAGGAAGACAAAAACATTCCTATTGCAATATACACACATCCGATAATAAAAAACATAAAAATAGATGTATAATCTGTTTTAAGATAAGCCACGCCCAAAAGTTTGATAACCAGTGGAAATATACATGATATAAGCATTGGCAAAGCAAACACGGTAATCATCGCTAAATATTTACCCATTACAATCTCCGAAACCTTAACCGGCGCGGTTAAAAGCAACTGATCCGTCCTACTCTTGCGTTCCTCGGCGAAAGATTTCATTGTAAGGATCGGAACCGCAACCAAGAAAATAAACATAATAGACGACAAGACATATGAAAAATATGGTGCGCCCTGATTTAAGTTATATGCTGTAAAATAAATCCCCATAAACAGCATCAAAAACGCAATAAATGCATAGCCAATCATGGATTGGAAATATGATTTCAGTTCTCTTTTATAAATCGCTATCATCTTCTACTTCCTCCTCCATCATTTCCTCTTCGTCAACTTCTTCCGGTTCTTCTTCTGTCACTTCCAAGAAGATATCCTCTAAGCTGGCTGATTCTCTCTTCAAGGTAAGTATCTGGCAATCTTCATTGATAAACGCCTTAGACAATTCTTTTCTGATATCACCCTGACTTGTTTGAATGGTGACAACCACAACTCCCTCTGTGCCCCGTGCAATTTCCCAATTTAAATCGCCACCTAAGGATGCGAGTACTTTTTCTACCTGTTCACTACTTGCTTCCACTTCAACAGTAATTGTGTCAACACTACCCATCATTTGTTCAAGATTTTCCGGTGTGTCGCTAGCCACCAATTTACCCTTAGAAATAATCATGATGTAATCACACATTTCTCTAACTTCTGCCAAAATGTGTGAACTAAGTATAATCGTGTGTTCTTTCGCAAGTTCACGAATCAACTCACGAATCTCAATGATTTGCTTCGGGTCAAGACCTACCATTGGCTCGTCCAAAATAATAATCTCCGGAAAACCAATCACTGCCTGCGCAAGCCCTACACGTTGTTTATAACCTTTGGAAAGATTTTTAATCAATCGGTTCTGCACATCACTAAGGTCGATGAGTTCTAGCACCTCTGCCACAGCCACATCTATTTCTTTTTTAGGTATCTTTTTCAGTTCTGCCACGAATTTCAAATATTCGAGAACAGTCATATCCATATAAAGTGGTGGAATCTCCGGAAGGTATCCAATGTGTTTTTTCGCCTTCTCAGGTTCTTTCAAAATATCATGTCCGTTAATCAGAACCTCTCCTTCAGTTGCCCCTATGTACCCTGTCATAATATTCATGGTTGTTGATTTACCAGCCCCATTTGGTCCGAGAAATCCATAAATCTGTCCTTTTTCTACGGTAAAACTCAGGTGATCCACTGCCAGATGGTCTCCATATTTTTTCACCAGATTTTTAACTTCTATCAATGTTCTTCCTCCTAACACAAATTCTTTTACTATTATACTATAAATTGTTGTAAAATCTATGGTATTTTTGTGTTAAATATGTGAACAAGGAGCAAACCTTTATAAAAAAGTTTACTCCTTGTAATTATTCTTCCAAATATTCTAATGGATTGGTTGGCTCTCCGTCTTTTATTAATTGAAAATATAGATTGCAGCCTTCCACGCTATAATATTTTGATGGTTCGTTCAAATATCCGATAACTTCGCCTTGTCCGATTCTCTCACCGGCCTTAACCTTTACATCTTTCAGTTGCCCATACACAGCCTCAAACCCATTCCCAAGTGCAACCGTAACGGTTGTCCCTGTTTGTGCTGTTTCTTCCACAGAAAGAATCTCGCATTCAGTAGCTGCAATTACTTCCTCTCCAACTTCACCGGAAATAATCAACGCCGGATTGTATTTGTACTGGTCCAAGGTTGAAAAATAAACGGTTTCATCCATGCTATAACAGATTAGAACATTTCCGTCTACCGGCCAAAGCAGAACTTCATTAGACGCAAAGGACAAAGGGGATATTGTGTTTTCCCGCGGTGCTTCCTCTATGATCTCATGTTGCGGTTCCACAGAAGGTTCTATCTGTGCCTGTACTTTATCACCTTGTGTAACTTGTGTCTGTTCCTCTTCCTTCTCTGTTTGTTCCTGCAATTCATTCATTTTTTCTTCTGTTTTTGCAAGTTCATCTTCCGACTTTCGTTCATAATTCTTAAATGTAATTATGCCTACGATGGCAATCATGGCTACAAAACAAATAACAAGACCGACTGCCGCGCCTTTCTCTCTTTTCATATTTATCACCTCTGGCTATATTTTTGCCAGAAAGATGCGGCCTTATTCTACATTCCACAATATTTCTGCAACCTCTTTTATCTCGGTTCCTTCAAAAAAGTGCTGTAAAATTTCTGTATATGTTTTGCCTTCCTTGGCCATTTCATTTGCCGTGTACTGACTGAGTCCCAATCCATGTCCGACACCTTTTGTAATGACTCTTGTATTATTTTCAAAGGCCTGCAATTCAAAGCAGCCGGAAGCAAGACCATAAGTTTCGCGAAAACTCTCTCCGCTGCATGTCTCTCCACCAACGGTAACACTCAACGCGTATCCGGCGCTGTCATAGCTAACCACTTTGGCATTTGTTACCTCGATAAATTTGCTTTCCATTTGTTTGTCTGCTTCTACGTCTTTTGGGCACTCGATCATCTGAAGATAAGGATACTCATCGCTACCAAGAACTTCTTTCCCAATCCTTGTCTTTCCATTACTAATCTGATGAAATGGAACAAGCGCAAGTTGATTGTTATACATAATAACCTGTCCGTTTGTTGATTCCCATGCCTCTTCTAATTTTTTATAATGCAAAGCGTCCATCTTTTCCTTGTTTGCAAAATTTTCTGTTTCAAAAATAGTCTCTCCCAGTTCTTCTATTTCTTGATACACTGTTGTCCTTACTAAAACGGACTGTACTTTCAACATTTCTGCTTCGTAATCCGGAGAAACTTCCTGCGCCAACTTCCCAATACAGTATTCTTTTAAGAGCATATCTTGGCTGCTTAGATCTCCTTGTGCTTCTCTTTCACCGCCATTGATAAAAATTGTAATAATATACGGTAATAGTATAATAATTGTAAGTATAGCAAGTGCTTTTTTGATTTTTTGCAACATAAAACAAGCCTCCCATCTGTTTAATATATGGAAGGCTTGTACTTTTTATTACTTGTTATTACATTTTCACTGTCACTTTATCCAATGTCCAGATATCATCCACATATTCTTGAATCGTTCTATCTGATGTGAACTTTCCGCAAGAAGCAGTTTGAAGGAGTGCCATTTTTGACCATCTATCCTGGTCTCTGTAAGCTTCTTCTACGCGTCTTTGCGCATCTGCATAACTTCTGAAATCTTTCAAAATAAAATAGGTGTCAGCTCTGTCACTACTTTGGGTGTTGAGGAGTGAATTATAAAGGTCGCGATATAATTCTCTGTCTCCATTTGCATAAGTTCCATCAACTAACTGATCAACGACACGCTTGATATCCCAATCATTGATGTAAATGTCAACCGGATTGTATCCACCATTATTTTCATAATTAATAACTTCATCTGAGCTAAGTCCGAAAATAAATGCATTTTCAATACCAACTTCTTCCACGATTTCTACATTTGCTCCGTCCATGGTTCCGAGAGTTGGTGCTCCGTTTAACATAAACTTCATGTTACCTGTTCCGGAAGCTTCTTTGGAAGCCGTCGAAATTTGCTCACTGACATCTGCAGCGGCAAAAATCCACTCTGCGTTGGATACACGGTAATCTTCGATAAATACCACTTTAATTTTTCCGTTGATGCTTGCATCATTGTTGATTACGTCTGCAACAGAGTTAATCAACTTGATTGTCTGTTTTGCACGTCTGTAACCCGCTGCCGCCTTCGCACCAAAGATAAATGTTCTTGGGTAGAAAGACATCTCCGGATGGTCTTTAATCTGATTATACAAATACATAACATGTAAAATGTTCAGTAACTGACGTTTGTACTCATGCAATCTCTTGACTTGAACGTCAAAAATGGAGTTTGGATCTACCTCTACACCATTATGTTTCAAAATGTATTCTGCAAGACGAACTTTGTTTTGGTATTTGATATCCATAAATTCTTTTCTTGCTTTTTCTTTGTCTGCAAGTGGTTTTAATTTTGCCATCTGCGAAAGATCTGTAATCCAACCATCACCAATATGCTCTGTTACCCAATCTGCAAGAAGCGGATTGCCGTGTAATAAGAAACGTCTCTGAGTAATACCGTTTGTTTTGTTATTAAATTTAAGTGGCATCATTTCGTAGAAATCTTTTAATTCTTGTTTCTTTAAGATTTCTGTATGAAGTGCTGCAACACCGTTTACAGAATAACCGGCTGCGATTGCAAGGTGAGCCATCTTAACCTGACCATCATAAAGAATTGCCATTTTACGCACTTTTTCTTCATTTCCCGGGTATTTTGCTCTAATTTCTGCGACAAAACGACGGTCGATTTCTTCAATAATTTGATATACGCGTGGAAGCAATCTCTTAAATAAGTCAATTGGCCATTTTTCAAGAGCTTCTGCCATAATTGTATGGTTGGTGTAAGCACAAGTTTTTGTTGTAACTTCCCAAGCTTCATCCCATTCAAGACCTTCTTCGTCCATGAGTAGTCTCATAAGTTCAGCTACAGAAACTGTTGGGTGTGTATCATTCATCTGAATAGTCACTTTTTCATAAAGCTTTTTAATATCATCATGATCTCTCTTATATTTTGCAATCAATTCTTGCAAGCTTGCGGAAATAAAGAAATATTGTTGTTTCAGACGAAGCTCTTTCCCTGCGTAATGATTGTCGTTTGGATATAATACTTCAACAATCGTTTTTGCAAGATTTTCCTGTTCAATTGCTTTTTGGTACTCACCACGGTCAAAATGATCTAACTGGAATTCCGTAATTGCCTTTGCATCCCAAATACGAAGTGTATTTACAATGTTGTTGTTATAGCCCACAATTGGCATATCGTACGGAATAGCAAGAACAGACTCATAGTTTTCCTGAATGTAATGATTTCTACCTGTTTTCTCATCGTATTCTACGCGAATATTTCCGCCAAAACGAACTTCTTTGGCATATTCATCACGACGAACTTCAAACGGATTGCCTTCTTTTAACCAGTTGTCCGGTGTTTCGACTTGATAACCATCTTTGATTTTTTGTTTAAACATACCATAGCGGTAACGGATACCACAGCCGTAAGCTGCATATCCGAGTGAAGCAAGTGAATCAAGGAAACATGCTGCAAGTCTTCCGAGGCCACCGTTTCCAAGAGCTGCATCCGGTTCCTCATCTTCAATTGCATTGATGTCGATTCCCATTTCATCTAACGCTTCTCTTACTTCTTTATATGAAGTTAAGTTAATAAGATTGTTTCCTAATGCTCTACCCATCAAGAATTCCATGGACATATAATAAACTGTCTTCGGATCGTCTTTTTTGTATTGTTCTTGCGTTGCAAGCCAATTATCAATGATTTGGTCTTTCACTGCGTAAGAAACCGCTTGGAAACGTTGTTGCTCTGTCGCTTCTTCAATTGTTTTTCTGTATAAACGTTTTACGTTGTCTTTGACTTGTGCTTGAAATTCTTTTTTGTTAAATTTTTTTTGTGCCATAATTTCTCCCTATCTCTCAACACCTAACGTTACTTTTTCACCGTTGATATTCCATTCTTTTGTATAACCCTGTGGTGCTTTATTTTCTACGGCGTTAGCTAAAACTTCCCCGCCGATTTCTGCTGCATATTTTGCAAAAATAGTTTCTGCCTTCTCTGTTCCGACATAAGACACACGAATCTTATCTGTTACTTCAAAATCAGCTTCCTTTCTCATTGTTTGGATTTTGCTGATTAACTCTCTTACAAAGCCTTCTTCTAAAAGCTCTTCTGTAAGATTTGTGTCAAGAACAACGGTAACATTGTTATCATTTTCAGATACATATCCTTCCATTTGTGCCATGTCGATTAACAAATCTTCTTTCAGTAATACTACTTCCTGACCGTTAATATCAAGCTTAAGCATACCTGTGGCATTCACTTCATCCATAGCTGCGTTTCCGTCTAATGAATCAAGTGCACCCCTGATACCTCCAAGCAACTTGCCATATTTTGGTCCAACTGTCTTAAGTTGTGGTTTGAATGTATAAGAAGTAAATGAGCGTACGTCATCTGTGAATTCTAACGCCTTCACATTCAACTCTTCTTCTACGATTTCCTGATAGAATTCCGGTAATGTTTTGTCTGATTTTACAAACATCTTGCCGATTGGTTGGCGATTCTTGATATTTGCGGCATTTCTACATGCACGGCCCATGACAACCAGTTTCAATACTTCATCCATGTTAGATTCAAGGTCAGCGTCAATCATAGATTCATCGAAAACCGGATAATCGCACAAATGAATACTTTCCGGAGCCGTTGCATCTAATCCACGTACCAAGTTTTGGTAAATATCTTCTGTCATAAACGGAATCATTGGAGCTGCCACTTTTGCTACTGTTACAAGCGCTGTGTAAAGTGTCATGTAAGCATTAATCTTATCCTGTTCCATTCCTTTTGCCCAGAAACGTTCACGGCTTCTTCTTACATACCAGTTACTCATATCATCCACAAAATCCTGAAGTGCTCTTGCGCTTTCAGGAATTCTGTAGTTTGCAAGGTTTTCATCTACTGTCTTAATTAATGTATTCAATTTGGACAGTAACCATTTATCCATAACAGAAAGTTTTTCATATTCCAATGCATATTTTGTTGCATCGAACTGGTCAATTTCTGCATAAAGTACATAGAATGCATAGGTATTCCATAATGTACCCATGAATTTACGTTGTCCTTCTACTACCGCATCTCCGTGGAAACGGTTTGGAAGCCAAGGTGCACTATTAATATAGAAGTACCAACGAATTGCATCTGCGCCATATTTTTCTAAAGCTTCGAATGGGTCCACTGCATTTCCTTTTGATTTACTCATCTTTTGACCGTCTTTATCCTGAACGTGACCAAGTACAAGTACGTTCTTGTAAGGTGCCTTGTCAAAAATAAGTGTAGAAATTGCAAGTAATGAATAGAACCATCCACGTGTCTGGTCAACACCTTCTGAAATAAATTCAGCCGGGAACTGTTGCTGGAACAAGTCGTGGTTTTCAAATGGATAGTGATGTTGTGCAAATGGCATAGCTCCACTGTCAAACCAACAGTCAATTACTTCCGGTACGCGGTGCATGTCTTTTCCACAGTGTGGACATTTAATTGTTACTTCATCAATAAATGGACGATGAAGCTCTACATTGTCCGGACAGTTGTCTGACATAGATTTTAATTCTTCAATGCTTCCAATTGAATGTTGGTGTCCACATTCACATTCCCAGATATTCAGTGGAGTTCCCCAATAACGGTTACGGCTGATACCCCAGTCCTGTACGTTTTCAAGCCAATCTCCAAAACGTCCTTTTCCGATACTTTCCGGAATCCAGTTTACTGTATTGTTGTTTCTGATTAAATTCTCTTTTACATCGGTCATCTTGATAAACCAAGATTCGCGAGCATAGTAGATAAGCGGAGTGTTACATCTCCAACAATGTGGATAACTATGTTCAAAGTTTGGAGCTGAGAAGAGTAATCCTCTATCTTCCAAATCTTGAAGTACCAATGGGTCTGCCTTCTTACAGAATGTACCTGCCCAAGGTGTCTCTTCTGTCATTTCACCTTTTTCATCTACTAATTGAAGGAATGGAAGATCGTATTTACGTCCCACATTCGCATCATCCTCACCAAATGCCGGTGCAATATGAACCACACCTGTACCATCTGTCAGAGTTACATAGGTGTCACAGGTTACATAATATGCTTTCTTATTTAATTTAGCAAAGGAAAATAATGGTTCGTATTCTTTTCCTTCCAACTCTTTACCGGTGTAGCTTTCTAATACTTCTACTTCACCTTCTAAAACAGATTCTACTAAGGCTTCTGCCATATAGTATGTGTAATCTCCATTCTGTACTTTAACATATGTTTCATTTGGATTCACACAAAGGGCAACGTTAGACGGCAATGTCCAAGGTGTTGTTGTCCATGCTAAAATATAAGCATCTTCGCCTTTCACTTTGAATCTTGCGATTGCAGAGCGTTCTTTCACGTCTTTGTAACCTTGTGCAACTTCATGGCTGGAAAGCGGAGTTCCACAACGAGGGCAATAAGGTACAATCTTATAACCTTTATAAAGAAGTCCTTTATCCCAGATTTGCTTTAATGCCCACCATTCAGACTCAATAAAGTTGTTGTCATATGTGATATATGGATGTTCCATATCTACCCAGAAACCTACAGTAGATGAGAAACCTTCCCACATACCTTTGTATTTCCAAACGCTATCTTTACAATGAGCAATAAATGGCTCTAAACCATACTCTTCAATCTGTTCTTTCCCGTTAATACCGAGCATTTTTTCCACTTCAAGCTCTACCGGAAGTCCATGAGTATCCCATCCTGCTTTTCTCGGCACCATATATCCCTTCATCGTACGATATCTCGGAATCATGTCTTTGATTACACGAGTAAGTACGTGTCCGATGTGTGGTTTACCATTGGCTGTCGGTGGTCCGTCATAAAAAGTATAGGTTTCGCCTTCTTTACGATTTTCCAAACTCTTTTCAAAAATGTGATTGTCCGCCCAAAATTTTTCTGTTTTCTTTTCGCGGTCTACAAACTTAAGGTCTGTCGATACTTTCTGATACATTTTATTTCCTCCTTAAAAGAATTTAATTAATTGAACTCTTTTTTTACTCCACATACTCCATAAATTGAACATAATATAGGTACCAACGAGTAATTTCCTTACATATAGAAAAAACTCGCCCTGTAATAGGACGAGTGCATAAACATCGTTAAAACCACCAATTACATCATACTAACATATGTGTTCTTGTTAACGGTAGAAAGCCGTCAGCACTTATTTGGAATCTTGAAATCCGTTCAGCACTGCAACTCGGAAGTGATATTCAAATATATTCTACTCATACCAGGCTCACACCACCCCTGACTCGCTGTGACTTTGAAATATATTCTACTGTCTTCGTCATCGTTTTTTCTTATAACTACCTTATTATAAGAAGAAACCCTTGATTCGTCAAGGGTTTCTTTCCTCTATTTCTTGTTTCCATCTCATTCGACGTTCCATGCGTTCTTTTTGAATCTTCTTTCTTTTATAAGCAATATAGCATAATAAGATAAGATACACAATTGCAACTGCCGCAATAACGCCGATTACAATCTTAATAGCAAGAGGAATCGTGAAACTTTCTTGTTTTTCTTTCTTCTCTTTCTTTTGTTTGCTTTCTTCTTTCACTTTCTCTATACCGTGAAGCTCATTATAACTGTGTTCCGTAATTGTCATAGCAACTTTTCCCACAGCTTGTCCTTTATAGGTATATGTGAGAGTGCCTGTGCGATCACCGATTTCCGTCGGCATCTCCACACTATAATCTAATTGTTCATAAGTTATCCCCACAGGAAGCATGACATATGCGCCGTTTTCCACTGCTTTCACATTTTTATCAGTAACCATATCTGCCGTAACAGAAACTTTTGCAAAGTTCTCAAAAGCATAGTCAAGCATTGCTCTTGTGTCTACATATACATTACCGCTTCCGTGATTACGAAGCACCACTGCCACAAGATTGATATCTTCCTTTGTCGCAAATGTGACAAGTGTATTTAATGCATCATCCGTATAGCCTGTCTTACCGCCAACACAATATTCATAATATTGGCTTCTCCAATCAAACAACATTTTATGATGATTTTCAAAAGATCTTGTCTCATTTGTGATATTTGTTACAGGAATAGTATAAAGCTTTGTTCCTATAATTCTGCGAAAATCTTCATTTTGAAACGCCGCTGCACCAATCAGCGCCATATCTCTGGCAGATGTATAATGATTTTCATCATGGAGTCCATGCGAATTGACAAAATTGGAGTTCATGCAACCAAGCTCTTTCGCTTTTGCATTCATTAATTGTATAAAATTATCATAACCGCCTTCTGTGTTACTTCCCAAGGCGTGTGCCACTTCATTTCCGGAAGCAAGAAGTGTTCCATGAAGTGCATCTTCCATGCTGATTTGCTCTTTATTTTTCAGACCGATATGATTATCGCCTCTTTTCAGAAAATTATAATCATCCGGAGTAATCGTTACGATATCTGTCAGTTCATTATTTTCCAAAGCCACCAATCCCGTAAGTATCTTAGTAATACTGGCTGGATAATGCGGATTATCGATATTCTTTGCATACAAAATAGCGCCACTGTCAATATCCATGACAATTCCGGCTTCACTATAAATCTGTGGTCCTTTTGCCCAACCTTCGATTTCATTTGATTGTACGTTTTGATTGTAGACCGTATCAATATCATCTTTCGGTATTTGAACAACATCCACCGCGTTTACTGTCATGCAACCCGCAAAAAGCAAAAACGTCATCCCAAGTGACACAATGATTTTACTAAACCTCATCTTCTCTCTCCAAAAAACAACTTTTCCTTATTATAATAAAAAAACCACGTTCTAGCAACGCGGTTTTTCCATTATTTGTTATTGTTTGTTTTTCTTTGCCTCTTCCAGCTTCATCTTACGTCTATCTTTGACATGCTGTTCCATCGGCTTAATCTCACCTGCAGACATAAGTGCCTGTCTTGTCATAAGCGGTCCGAATAATTCGTAAATCAAAACTGCAAATAAAGTAATATTTCTAATTAATGTTCCTTGATCGCCAAACTCTGTAGAAGAAGCTACTATACTACACATTCCAAGAGCTACACCTGCTTGTGGAAAAAGAGTAATACCAAGATATTTGCAAATTTGCGGTGCACATTTTGTCACTTTAGCACTAATAAGTGCGCCATAATATTTTCCAAGACAACGGAATACAATATAAATTACACCAATTCCCACAATGGCAATATCAGCAAATACACTCAGTTCTAATTCGGCACCACTGATTACAAAAAAGATTGCAAGTAATGGTGATGTCCATTTATCCGAGCGTCCCATCAAATCTTCTGACAGTGGACAAATGTTACAGAATATGGTTCCAAGCATCATACATACTAATAAGGAAGAAAAACCGATATGTATAGGCCCTATGTTAAATTTTAACATAGAAAGTGCAACAGTTAAGAACACAAATGCAATTGTCATGTTCAAACGGTTTGTATTTGAGTGGAACATTTTTTCCAATTGTGTCAAAATCCATCCCATAATTGCTCCTAAAATTAACGAGCAAACAATTTCAACCAGTGGATTGATAATAATAGAAACCAAATCTACTTGACCGCTGAGAATTGTTTTTGCAATACCAAAGGAAACAGCAAATACAATCAGTCCCACTGCGTCATCAAGTGCAACAATTGGAAGTAATAATTTTGTAAGTGGTCCCTCTGCTTTATACTGACGAACAACCATAAGTGTCGCTGCCGGAGCTGTCGCAGTTGCAATCGCGCCAAGTACGAGAAGTTGCGGAACAGATAATTTTTCAGGCATCATAAAGTGAATACCCAAAAGTGCCAAGTCAACAAACAGCGTTGCAACCAGTGCTTGAACAACACCTATTACAAAAGCCTGCTTTCCAGTCTTTTTTAAATCATCTAATCTAAATTCACTGCCAATTGAGAAAGCAATAAAACCCAAAGCAACGTCTGCCACAAGTCCTAACGCTTCTACAGCATGCATAGAAGAAAAACCAAATCCTTCAACACCTAACGCACCTACGCAGTATGGTCCTATAAGAACACCTGCTATCAAATAGGCAGTTACGTCCGGTAATTTGAACGGTTTAAATAGTCTTGTCATAAGAAGTCCTGCTAAGAGGGCTATTGATACTGATAATAAAGTACTCATATTTTTCATCTCCTCTTTCATTTTAACCACAGACAAGTATACGACTGCGATTTTGGAAAATCAAGTATATCTTGAAAAAAATCAACTTTTCTTATATAATGTTTTTCATAGTGTAAGGAGGTTTTGCTATGATAAAAATTATTTCAGACAGTACGTGTGACTTGTCTAAAGAATTACTCGAAAAATATAACGTTGCAATATTACCACTTCACGTACATTTAGGTGAAGAGGAATATCAAGATGGTGTTACAATTACACCGGACGAAATTTATAAATGGGCAGATGCGAACAATACAACACCAAAAACTTCTGCAGCATCTATGATGGAAGTTATCGATATGTTCGAACCATATATTGAGAAAGGTGATGAAATTATTTGCTTTTCTATTTCAAGTACCATGTCAGCAAATAATAACGTGATGCGTTTAGCTGCTGAAGACATGGAAGCAGAAGACAAAATTCACATTATTGACTCAGCAAATCTTTCGACCGGAATTGGGCTTTTGATTATTGAAGCTGCGATTATGGCGCAAGAAGGAAAATCTGCTGATGAAATCGTGGCAAGAATTGAAGAATTAAAGTCATTAGTCAGCGCAAGCTTTGTAGTAGATACACTCACATATCTCCATAGAGGAGGACGTTGCAGTAGCGTAGAAGCTTTGGCGGGCGGTATGTTAAAATTACATCCAAAGATTGTGGTTGAAAACGGTAAGATGTCTGCGAATAAAAAATATCGCGGAAAAATGAGTTCTATCATCTTATCCTATGCAAAAGACATGGAAGAAGATTTAAAAAATGCCAAAAAAGACCGCGTATTTATCACACACTCCGGATGTGATGAAAATATTCTAAATGAAGTGCACACATATCTTGAGTCATTAAATGTATTTGATGAAATTCTTACCACTCGTGCAGGAAGTGTAATCTCCAGCCATTGCGGACCTGGTACACTCGGAGTATTATTTATTAAAGGTAATTAATAGAAAGGTAATCGTAGAAATACGGTTACCTTTTTCTTGTATGTTCTTGCAAAATAAATTATAATGAGCAAGAAACGACACAATTCGACATGATAAAGAAATGAGAGAACTTGTATGGAACCGAAAAAGAAAAAAATACTAATTATTATCGCTATAGTTGCCGGAGTATTGCTCTGCGTGGCTGCTGCTTTATTTTCCATATGGAAATTTAACAAATTTTATTTAGAACTGAGCGTTACAGAAAAAGAAATTACATTAGAGTATGGCGTAGATGAAATGCCAAAAATAACAGCTCTTTGCAAGGGAACTTTGATAAATCGTAAGGGAACGCCTGTCGAAACAGCGATGGAAGGTGACTTAGACCTGACAAAACTTGGCTCTTATGAGGTTACGTTTACCGCAAATTATAGAAATATGACAATATCTGAAAAAAGGACAATTATCATTACCGATACAACTGCTCCTGTTATAGAGTTAGTATCTAACCCAGATTCTTTTACCAATCCTTCACTGCCATATGAGGAAGAAGGATTTAAAGCAACAGATAATTACGACGGGGATCTGACTGCACAAGTGATTCGTGAAGAAAAGGACGGTATTGTCACATACACCGTAACCGATTCCTCCGGAAATATAGCTAATGCTGAACGAAAAATTGTATACAAAGATGCCATTGCCCCTGTGATTACACTGACAAACGGAACAACCATTTCCTTTACAATAGGAAAAGATTTTGCAGAACCCGGATATACCGCTGTGGACGAGTGCGACGGTGATATTTCTTCTGCCGTAACAGTAGAAGGTTCTGTCAATGGACATCATAAAGGATCCTATACTTTGACTTACCGGGTAACGGATTCCTCAGGCAACACTGCAGAAGTACAGAGAATCGTAAACGTAGGCGATTTTTCAGCACCGGTAATTACACTGCAAGGTTCAACAAGAACATACATAAAAGTTGGTGAAACCTACACAGAACCGGGCTTTTCTGCCAGTGATGATGTGGATGGAAATATCACTGCAAGAGTATCGGTAACAGGTGGTGTCGACACCTCAAAAATGGGTATCAATACGATAACTTATACTGTATCCGATTCCACCGGAAATCAAACAAGTACAACACGTTCTGTCTATGTATACCAAAAACAGGCTGTTGCAAACCCGGTTAACCCGGGAAATAAAGTGGTATATTTAACTTTTGATGACGGGCCAAGTAGATATACCTCCAGATTGTTAGATATTCTTGATAAATATGGCGTGAAAGCAACATTTTTTGTTACAAATCAGTTTTCTGCATATAAAAATATGATTGGTGAAACCCACAGACGCGGACATACCATAGCATTACATACATACACACATCAATATAGCAGCATTTACAAAAATGAAAATGCATATTATAACGATCTTTCGCTTATTCACAACTTGGTCGTTCAACAAACCGGCGTAATTCCAACACTGGTACGTTTTCCGGGCGGAACTTCCAATACAGTGAGCAGAAAATATTGTTCGGGCATCATGACATCTCTTTCACAAAGCCTTTCCTACCACGGATACCTTTATTGTGACTGGAATGTCAGCAGCGGAGATGCAGGTGGAACTACTTCTACTAATCAAGTAGCTGCAAACGTTATTAATGGAATTAAAAAACATAATGTTTCCATCGTACTACAACATGATATTTATTCATATAGTGTAGAAGCCGTGGAACAAATCTTATTTTGGGGAATTCAAAACGGATATACATTCCTTCCAATGTCTGAGACTACACCGCTGGTGCAGTTTAGACCACATAACTAATTGAAAAGGAGAACATGCAAATGCAAATGAAAAGAATTTTTGCAGGTATGCTAGCCACTGTACTGACTTGCACTTTGTTTACAGGATGTAGTTCCAGTAAAGTGAACCGTACTCTTCCGGAATTTAATTCAGAAGATACCATTATTCGTTCTGCCTGGTGGTGTCCGGAACCAACAGCAGAAAATTATGACATTTATAAAGAATGTGGTTTAAATACTGTTATGCTTGTAAATCACAACTTTCGAACCGGAGATTTTGGTAAAAGCGATGACCAATTGCAGTTAACCAAAGAAGGTTGTTACTACATTGGAACTCCGGATGGATTTGAAGGTCAGACCATGACAGACAAATCTCTGGCTATGGCAAAAGAAAAGGGACTAGATGTTATTTTGGCAGAAGGCGAGAATTATTTTCACTGGGTTGGTGAAGATGTGGATGTTTACGAAGACTTTGCAATTGATTACAGTGAATATAAAGATATTATTGTAGGACTTTTCTCCGGCGATGAACCATCTGCTCCTGAAATTGTAGATTTAGCAACAAACATTGAGAAGGCAGAAAAAACATTTCCGGGAATCCCGTACTTTGCCAATCTGTACCCTTATTATGCAGATTCAACTCGAGCCTTGAAAACAAGTAGCTATTCTGAATATTTGAAACAATATGGAACAGAATTTATGGCAAAGACCAGTCAGCCTCGTTTATTATCCGTAGATGTTTATCCTTTTATAGGCGCAAACTTTAGTAAATGGCTGTTGAACTATGAAATGATTACTGAAAAAGCATTGGAGTATGACGCAGACATTCATATGTTTATTCAATCTGCAATATCTGCTGATAACTCTCACCGCATGTTAAGCGAAAAAGAAATTGAAGTTCAAGTAAATACAGCTCTTTCATATGGTGCAAAAGCTTACTCATATTTTCTATACACTCCGGCCGGAGAAGGATTTCCGGAAGGGTTAGTTAACCAAGAAGGTAAACCTGCTGAAATGTATTATTATGCACAAAAGGTAAATAAACAGGTGGCTTCGTTGGAAAACGCATATATGCACTATGATTACGTAAATACAATTCCTGTTATTAAAGAAGGAGATGATTACGGTAGCGGTGCGTTTATGTTTTTTGCTTCTCTGAAAATAAAAGGAACTATTGAAGAATCACAAATATTGGAAAATGTAACTGCAGAAAATCATGCATTGGTTACTCTTCTGCGAGATAAAGACGGAAATGAAGCTTTCTATGTAACCAATTTTTATGAACATGAAGACGAAGATATGAATGAAGATTGTACAATGACACTTTCGTTTGATGGCATGAAAAAAGTCGCCCTGTATGGTTCAGAAGAATGCTTAACCGGCGATATTGTAGACTTAAAGAAAAATACATTTGAATGTACTTTATCTCCTGGTGAAGGAATGTTAGTCATTCCGTTTTGTAAATAAAAAACACCCCCAGTAGGAATCGAACCTGCAACTAGCCCTTAGGAGGGGCTTGTTATATCCATTTAACTATGAGGGCACATATCGTGAGGTGCATGAAATGATAATTTCAGCACCTCACATTTTATTTATCTAATTTCTGTCTTTCCACCCATATATGGACGTAACACTTCCGGAATTCTGACAGAGCCATCTTCCTGCAAATTGTTTTCCAAGAATGCAATCAACATTCTAGGTGGAGCAACAACTGTGTTGTTCAATGTATGAGCAAAATATTTTCCATCTTTGCCTTTTACGCGTATTCCCAAACGTCTTGCCTGAGCATCGCCAAGATTTGAACAACTACCAACTTCAAAATATTTCTTTTGTCTTGGTGACCAAGCTTCAACGTCACAAGATTTCACTTTTAAGTCTGCTAAATCACCTGAACAGCATTCGAGTGTACGAACAGGGATATCCAAAGAACGGAATAAATCAACCGTATTTTTCCACATTTTTTCATACCAATCCATACTGTCTTCCGGTTTACAAACTACAATCATTTCTTGCTTTTCAAACTGATGAATACGATAAACTCCACGTTCTTCAATACCATGAGCACCTTTTTCTTTACGGAAACATGGTGAATATGATGTTAATGTATAAGGCAATTGCTCTTCTTCATTTAGCGTATCTATAAATTTACCAATCATAGAGTGTTCGCTGGTTCCGATAAGATAAAGATCTTCCCCTTCTATCTTATACATCATGCTTTCCATTTCTGCAAAACTCATTACACCAGTTACAACATTACTACGAATCATAAACGGTGGAATGCAGTATGTGAATCCACGATCAATCATGAAATCACGCGCATAAGAAATCACTGCTGAATGAAGTCTGGCAATATCTCCCATGAGATAATAAAATCCATTTCCTGCTACTTTACCTGCTGCATCTAAATCTATACCATTAAATTTGTTCATGATTTCTGTATGGTATGGAATTTCGAATTCAGGCAAAATAGGTTCACCAAATTTTTCTAATTCCACATTTTCACTATCATCTTTACCTATCGGAACAGATGGATCAATGATATTCGGAATTACCATCATGATTTTCTTAATTTTTTCTTCTACTTCTTTTTCCTCTTTGGAAAGTTCTTCAGTTCTTCCGGCATTTGCTGAAACTTGTTTTTTATATTCTTCAGCTTCTTCTTTCTTGCCCTGTGCCATACAGGCACCTATCATTTTTGAAATTTTGTTTTTGTCTGCGCGTAATGCTTCTACTTCTTGCTTAATTTCTCTGTTTCTTAAATCCAAAGCAATTACTTCATCTACCAGAGGTAACTTATCATCCTGAAATTTATTTTTAATATTTTGTTTTACTATTTCTGGATTTTCACGCAAAAATCGAATGTCTAACATATTATATCCTCCCTATATCCTATTTAAGATTTTCTAAATTAAAACCAAGAGTTTCCTGATAAATTGCTCTTTCTAGGCTTTCTGCTTCTTCTTCTGAAAGTTCAATATAACTTTCACCCTTAACAATTTCTTTAATATAGTTATAACAACCTTCACGACTATGCATAGAATTAATGATGTAACCATTATTATTTCCATCAAGTAAGGTTAAAGCAAAGCTTAGCTTTCCACCCATTTCATGAAAGGCGTCATATTTCACAATGCCTATTTTTTGAAAATCTGACAACATTTTTTCATGAATCTTTTTAATTGCAACACGATTCTTCATAACCAACTCTGTTAAATCGTCCAATTCATCAAATCGTTCAAAAATGCTATCTTCCATCGATTTGCCATCTTTCCCTCTCATAAAAGAATTATAGCTCATCTTCAATCTAATATATTTCATGTTTGCATTGATTACTAAAATGAATAATATCACAATCAGAACAAACAATGCAATCACAAGAATACCCGGATCTATCCCGAGTTTTGCCAATATTTTGCTTTCCATTTATTATTTCCCCTTTTTTACTGCTAATTCTGTTTGATTGACATTAATAAATCGAATATACGTTCGAGTTCATCTTGAGAATAATATTCTATTTCAATCTTTCCCTTGCCTTTTCCTTTTTGATTGACGCTTACTTTTGTACCCATCACATCAATCATTTTATTTTCTAAATCTTGATAAATAAAGGAGTTGACTATAATTTTCTTTTCTTTTGGTTGCTTTGGATTTTTCATTAATCTAATGAGATTTTCTACTTCTCTTACGCTGAGTTTTTCATCGAAAATTCTCACTGCAAGATTATACTGTTCCTGCTCATCTTCAAGAGCAAGCAAAGCTCTCGCATGACCGGTGGAAATCATCTCATCTATAATCATTTTTTGGATTTTCTCGCTTAATTTTAATAAACGCATAGAATTCGTAACCGCAGTACGACTTTTTGATACGCGTTCTGCGACTTCGTCCTGTTTTAACTTGAATTCTGTAAGAAGCTTCTTATATGCCATGGCCTCTTCAATTGGATTTAAGTTTTCTCGTTGAATATTCTCAATTAAAGCAATTTCAACAACTTCTTGCTCCGTATAATCTCGAACAATAACAGGAACTTCCTTGATTCCAGCCAGTTTTGCTGCTCTCCAACGACGTTCACCAGCGATAATCTCGTAATAATCGCCCTTTTTCTGAACAAGCAGTGGTTGAAGAACACCAAATTGCTTAATAGAATCTGCTAATTCAAGCAAAGCATCTTCCTCAAAATTTCTACGAGGTTGTTCTCTATTTGGTTCAATCTTACTGATTTTTACCATTTGTTCCTCATGAACAATTTTTTCTACAACCTTTTCCACAATTTTTTCTTTTACCACTTCGGTTTTTGTTGGTTTCGATGCAGTTTTTGCGGAAGAGTCAATATTTTTATTTTGAGGAATCAGAGTATCTAACCCTTTTCCTAACCCACTACGTTTAACAGCCATTATTCTTCTCCTTTATTAATTACTTCTTCTGCTAGTAACATGTAACTTTCTGCGCCTGCAGACTTTGGATCATACAAATTAATCGGTAATCCGTGGCTTGGTGCCTCTGCAAGACGTATATTTCTAGGAATAATTGTCTTGTAAATAGTTTGTTGCAAATTATCCTTTACATTTTCTACTACTTGCAACGATAAATTTGTTCTGGCATCATACATAGTAAATACAACACCTTCTATTTCAAGATTTGGATTTAATCTTTCTTTTACAAGGTCAATTGTATGAATTAATTGGCTTAATCCTTCCAATGCATAATATTCACACTGAATAGGAACCAAAACAGTGTCTGCTGTAGTCATTGCATTAATCGTTAATGTATTTAAAGAAGGAGGACAGTCAATAATAATAAAATCATAATTATTTCGAACTTTTTCTACTTCTTCATGTACGATAAATTCCTTATTTTCTACTCCTATTAATTCAATTTCAGCTGCAGATAAATCAACATTTGCCGGTAAAACATCAAGATTCTCAATTGCATCCTTACAAATAGCACCCTCAATACCGATTTCGCCAAGAATAAGGTCATAAATTGTATAATCAACATTGTTTTTATCAATTCCAAGACCACTTGTCATATTTCCCTGTGGATCCATATCAATTGAAAGAACTTTTTTACCATGTGCTGCTAAACATGCAGATAAATTTATTGATGTGGTTGTTTTTCCTACGCCACCTTTTTGGTTGGCAACAGCAATAATTCTTCCCATTATTTTTATCCCCTTTCGTACTTTTTATATTATACCACTAAATGAACTGATAATCCATAAAATGTTTCACGTGAAACATATTTTTTTATATTTTTTTGTTTCACGTGAAACAGTATAATCTAATAAAAAAGGAATGTTTCACGTGAAACATTCCTTTTTTTCTTAATTCAATGGTTCTTTTGTAGGTAATCCGGCTTTTCTCGGATATTTCTTAGATGTATTTTTTATCTTTGTAATTTTAATAAAAGAACGATGAATTTCACTTTCCGGTAAATTAAATTTAATAATTTCGTCCATATTTCCACCTAAAACACGAATAGCATTTAAAGATTGTTGAACTTCATCGTCGATTTCACCTGATTTATAAGGAATAAACGTACCACCTACATTAATATACGGAATACAATATTCCGATAGTGTTGTGAGGTTGGCAACAGCGCGAGATACACATAAATCAAACTGTTCACGGTATTGTGCTTGTTTTGCAAAATCCTCAGCACGTCCGTGAATTGTTGTAATATCAGAAAGCCCTAACTCGCATATTACGTGGTTTAAAAAGTTAATTCTTTTATTTAAAGAATCAAGTAGAACAACCTTAAGATGCGGAAACGCAATTTTTAACGGAATTCCAGGAAAACCTGCGCCTGTCCCAATATCAATCACAGATGTAACTTGATTAAGATCAATAGCCTTTACGATAGAAAGACTATCTACGAAATGTTTTTCATTTACTTCTTCATAATCTGTTATACCCGTTAGATTCATAACTTTGTTCCACTCAACAAGTGTTTCATAGAATTTATTAAATTGTTCTTTTTGGATAGAAGTTAATGTAATACCTAATTTTTTAAGTTTGTTATCAAAAATTTGACTCATAATTTTCCTTTCTGTATTATTTTGCAAGATATACAAGTAAAACTGAAATATCTGCAGGTGAAACACCGGAAATACGAGAAGCTTGGCCAATAGAAATAGGGCGGTACTGTTTTAATTTTTGAACAGCTTCAATTCGTAAACTCTTAATTTCATCATAGTCAATATTTTCAGGAATTTTTTTATTTTCTAATTTTTTAAATTGTTCTACCTGTTTTTGTTGTCGTTTGATATATCCATCATATTTAATAAATATATCAACCTGTTCTACAACCTCTCTGTATAGTTTATTTATAAACTTTTGAGAGTTTGCAGTATATTTTTCACATTTTTCTGCACAAATGCTCATTAAATCGCGTTTTTTATCAATACTTGCAAGAATTTCATAAGACAACTCCGGTCTGCGAATTAATTCTGCCAGAGTAGTTCCTGAATTAAGAGGTGTGCTATTATGTTTCATTAGAACATCTTGAACCTCTTGATTAGCACCAATATTCGTTTGTTCTAGTCGTTCTATCTCATGTAGAACAATATCTTTTTTATCCAAAAGAAATTGATATCTTTCTTCAGAAATAAGTCCAATATCATAACCAAGTTTTGTTAATCTTTGGTCTGCATTGTCCTGACGAAGCAATAAACGATATTCTGCACGTGATGTCATCATTCGATATGGCTCGTGGCTTTCTTTTGTAACAAGATCATCAATTAAAACACCGATATATGCCTCAGATCGATCTATGATAATCTGCTCTCTACCTAATACTTTGAGTGCTGCATTAATACCTGCAACTAATCCCTGTGCTGCAGCTTCTTCGTATCCTGAACTACCATTAAATTGTCCACCACTATATAATCCTTGAATATTTTTAAATTCAAGAGTCGGCAAAAGTTGTCTTGCATCAATACAATCATATTCAATTGCATATGCATTTCTTACAATTTTAGCATTTTCAAGACCTGCAACACTTCGATACATCGCATATTGCACATCCTCCGGAAGAGAACTGGACATCCCACCTATATACATTTCGTTTGTATCAATTCCTTCAGGCTCAATAAATACCTGATGTTTATCTTTGTCAGAAAATTTAACTACTTTATCTTCAATAGAAGGGCAGTAGCGCGGGCCAGTTCCTTCAATCATTCCCGAAAAGAGAGGAGAGCGGTGTAAATTATTTTTAATAATCTCATGGGTATTTTCATTTGTGTATGTTAACCAACAAGAAACTTGCTCTTTTTGCACATCCTCATAATTTGTTGTAAATGAAAATGGAATAACAGATTCATCACCAAATTGTTCTTCCATTTTTTTAAAATCTATGGAACGCTTATCAATTCTGGCTGGCGTACCTGTTTTAAAACGATACATTTCAATACCAAGGCTTTTTAAAGAATCGGTTAAATGGTTTGCAGCCTGAAGTCCGTTTGGCCCGGTTGCATTGCTGATTTCTCCATAAATGCATCTTGCTCTTAAATATGTTCCTGTACATAAAATAACAGCTTTACAATGATAAGTTGCACCTGAATACGTACGCACTCCTGTGACTATATCATTTTCTACAATGATATCGGTAATTTCTGCTTGTTTAATTTCAAGATTTTCTTGATTTTCCAAGACTTTGCGCATTTCTTTTGTGTAATGTGCCTTATCTGCTTGTGCACGAAGTGAGTGTACAGCAGGACCTTTTGATTTATTTAACATTTTTGATTGAATAAATGTACGGTCAATCACTTTTCCCATTTCACCGCCAAGAGCGTCTAGTTCACGAACTAAATGTCCCTTTGAACTTCCCCCAATGTTCGGATTACAAGGCATAAGAGCAATACTGTCCACACTGACAGTAAATACAATCGTTTTTAAGCCAAGTCTCGCAGATGCAAGAGCTGCCTCGCAACCGGCATGACCTGCACCAATAACAACGACATCTATTTCATCTTTATTTTCCCATACAGAATTTGCTGAATATTTCATTTACTAAATCTTCTCCAATCGTTTCTCCGGTAATACTTCCCAGTGATTCATATGCATCTAACAAATCAATAGAATAGAAATCCTCCGGCATGTCATTTTCAATACTTGCCATTACTTTTTGTAAACTTTCGTATGCGTCTAAAAGAGCCGTTTTATGCCGCATATTTGTAATATATACTTCATCATTAAAAGAAAGCTCGCCGTTAAAGAACATTTCTTTAATCATATTTTCAAATTCTTTGATTCCTTGTTCTTCTTTAGCGGAAACTGATAAAATTGGCTTACTGATAATAGATTCTACCATATCCTTTGTAATCACAGTAGCTAAATCTGATTTATTTAACAAAATAATGGTTTTTTTATCATGAATCATATCAATAATATCATAATCATTTTGATCTAACGGACAAGACGCGTCCATAACATAAATAACTAAATCTGCTTCATTTAAATGGAATTTTGCTTTATCTACACCGATTTTTTCTACAATATCTTCTGTATTACGAATACCGGCTGTGTCCATAATGTTAAGACTGATTCCTTGAAGATTTATTGTTTCTTCAAGAACATCTCGAGTTGTACCTGCGATATCGGTTACAATCGCACGGTCTTCTCCAATAAGTACATTTAATAAGGAAGATTTTCCTGCATTTGGCTTTCCTATAATTACAGTTTTGATACCTTCTTTTATCATTCTGCCGTTATCTGCACTATCTATTAATTCTTTTAATTCACCGATTAACTCTTCCACAGTAATTTTTAAAATTTGTCCATACCCATCCACACTGATATGTTCCGGATCATCCAAAGCAGTTTCTATAAATGCAGTATGATAAATAATTTTTGAACGTATCTCACTGATTTTTTTCTGCACATTTCCTTTTAATTGGCTCACAGAACTTTTTAAAGCATATTCGTTCTTAGAATAAATGATATCTATAACAGATTCAGCCTGAGATAAATCCATTTTTCCATTTAAAAAGGCACGTTTTGTAAATTCTCCCGGTTCTGCCGGACGTGCACCTGCTTTGATAACAGTTTCCAACACTCTTTTTACAACATAAATACCACCATGACAATTAATTTCTACTGTATCTTCCCCTGTGAAACTATGAGGTCCAAGCATAACCATAACAAGAACTTCATCAATTGTTTCAAGACCATCTACAATATATCCATAATGGATGGCGTGATCCTTTAATTTTTTTCCTTTATATATACTATTAATAATATCCAAAGAATCTGAACCACTGATTCGGACAATACCTATGCCCGAAGGTGATACAGCTGTAGCAATAGCGGCAATTGTATCTTTTTTCATAAATTTCCTCCAAAAGCGGATTTAATACATTTTTCATTATAAAGAATAAAAGAAGCACTTTCAATCAAAAGTGCTTCTAAAAAATTATTTTCTGTTTAATGTTACAACTACACGTCTGTATGGTTCTTCACCTTCACTATGTGTAGACACATATTTGTCACCTTGGAGAGCAGAATGAATAATTCTTCTTTCGTATGGATTCATTGGTTCCAAAGAAACTGCTTTCTTTGTTCTCTTAACTTTGTGAGCAATATTTTTTGCAAGATTTTCTAATGTTTCTTTTCTTCTTTGACGATAATTTTCAGTATCAATTTTTACTCTTACATATCCATCTTGCATCTTATTAGCAACACGATTTATTAAATATTGAAGTGAATCTAATGTTTGACCTCTTTTTCCAATCAATATTCCCATATTTTCACCTTCGATGTTGATACTAAGTGCTCCATCTTCATCAATTTCTGATGATAATGTAGCTTCCATATCCATTGTTTTAAGAACATCTTTTAAAAACTCTTCACATGCCTTTATTGTTTCAGGTAAAACTTCTGCTAATTTTTCTTCTTTTTCAGAAATAACTTCTTCTACCGGTTGTTCAGGAGTTTCTTCTATAATAACTTCTTCTTTAACAACCTCTTTCTTTGGAGTTTCTTTTTTAGGTGCTTCTTTTTTAGAAACCTTCTTTTCTACCTTTTCCCATGCTTCAATAACTGCTTGTTTTGCTCCGATTCCTAAAAATCCTGCGCTTCCTTTTTCAATTACTTCATACTCAATACTTGTACTTGCAAGACCAAGTTGAATACTTGCCTCTGTAATGGCATCGTTGACTGTCTTTGCCGACACTCTGATTTTATTCATTTTTAAAACCTCCCTGGTTATTTATTATTTTTTCTGTTATATTCAGTAACCATATTTGCTTTTGATGCCAAACTTCCCGGCTTTGCATTTGGTTTATATGAATCAATGTTATTATTCGATGTTGTCTTTCTATCTTCAATTTTTTTTGTGCTTGTCTGAGCCATGCTGCTTAACATCTTAGAATCAACTTCTTTTTTATTTGCATTTTTCTTAGCAGCCTTTTCCATATTTTCTTTAATTAATTGATCAATTGGCTTCTTATCTAAAACTTTATTAATTACAACTTGTTGAATTGTTCTGTAAACAGCACTGATAATCCAGTAAAGACCAAGAACAATTTCCATAGAAAAACATAAGAACACTGACATTAAAGGCATGATATTCATCATCATATTCATCTGTTGTGCCATAGCGTTTTCTTCTTGTTTTCCATTGCGTGTCTTTGTTGAGTTTTGCGCAATTTTAGAACTAACCCATTGCGAAGCACCTGCTAATACAGGTATTAAAATAGCAATAACAATTAACCAAGTTTCTCCTGATTTTAATAAGGTAGAAGGAGTAGCAGCCGGATTTTTCTCAGTACCAGATATAATAACTCCTAAAAATTTATAAACTTTATCACCATTTACTCTGCTTACATGATCAGGTATATTTCTCATAACCGGCCATAATGCAAATAAGAAAGGTAACTGTATCAAAGAACCAAGACATCCTCCCGTTGGTGATGTTCCGTATTTTTGATAAATCAATTTTGTTTCTTCTTGCATCTTCATCATAGATGCCTGATCATTTTTACCTTTATACTTATTCTGAATAGCCTGAATCTCAGGATTCATGATTGCAGAAATTCTTGTAAACTTTTGTTGTTTAATTGTTAACGGAAGTAATAAAGTGTATATAATAATGGTAAATAAAATTGTACTTAAAATGATATTTAAAGCTACATCTTTTACTCCAATAAAATATAATCCTTCGAATATTCCGTTCATAATCCAACCCATAAAAGTTGTAATTGGATTAGCTAATAAAATTCCCATATATTACCTCCTAAATAAACTTCTACTAAGGTACCGGATCATAACCACCTTTTGAAAAAGGATTACAGCGTAAAATTCTCCAAATGGTAAGAAGTCCACCTTTAAAAGCACCGTATTTTTCAATAGCCTGTATTCCATATTCAGAACAAGTTGGTATATATTTGCAAGTCGGTGCTGATTTTAATCCGGATAAATATGTTCTGTAAAACTTAATAAAACCTATCAGTATTTTTTTCAATTTTACTTCTCCGTCTGATTATCTACAATATTATGAAGTGTTGATAAATGAATCAATGCACTTTCTATCTCGTGGTAACTCTTATCCTTTGCACCTGTTCGTGCAATTACGATAATATCATATCCTTTTAATAAGGTACTTTCTTGTAATCTGTAACTTTCTCTTATTAATCTGGTAATACGATGTCTAACGACGCTGTTTCCTACTTTTTTACTCACTGAAATACCAAGACGATTTTCCATCGTATTATTTTCTAATGCATACATAATCAGATACTTATTTGCATAAGATTTTCCTTTTTTATATACAATTTGAAAATCCTTATTTTTCATTTTGCAACCTCATTTTTATATAGAAGAAAAGGCCACATATATGCGGCCTACGCTGATAATACCTTTCTTCCTTTTGCTCTTCTGGCTGCTAATACTTTTCTTCCGCCAGCTGTACTCATTCTTGCTCTAAATCCATGAACTTTAGATCTAGATCTCTTTTTTGGTTGGAATGTCATTTTCATTGATATCCACCTCCTTATTTTCTAACCCCTATATATCGCTATAATATAAGTACTCATTTTTTTTATACCACGCCTAATTATATTAAATAATAAACTATACGTCAAGGTAAAGTTTTCCACATTTTTTTCCACATTATGTTGATAACTAGCTGTTTTTATGTGGATAACGTGTGGATTAATATTTTTTATTTTGATATTTTATTGTTTTTATCGCATTTTTGATGTGTATAAAGTTATCCACATTTAATAATCGTTGCGAATATTTTATTTTTGATGTAAAATATTATGGAGATATTGTGTTAAGGAGTTAATTATAATGGATTTGCTTAAGGAAAAATGGGATGATATTATCCAAAAATTAAAAATAGAATATGAAATATTAGATGTTTCTTTTAAAACATGGATTTTACCTTTAAAAATTTATGATGTAAAAGATTCTATTGCTTATATACTCGCTCCTTCAAAAGCGCATATTGATATTATTTCAAAAAAATATTTATTATCGCTTCAGGTTTGCATTGCTGAATTAATTGGACAAGAATACGAAATTCAATTAATTTCATCAGAAGATACTGTTTCAGCTTCTTCTGATGAATCACGTAATAAAAAGAATAAAAGTAACATATATGAGCAGGCAAATTTAAATCCTAAATATACTTTTGATACATTTGTTGTTGGCGGTAATAATAATTTTGCTCATGCTGCATCATTAGCAGTTGCAGAGTCACCGGGCGAAATCTATAATCCTCTTTTCTTATATGGAGGAGTTGGACTTGGTAAAACTCACTTAATGCATTCTGTAGCACACTTTATATTAGAAAAAGATCCTTCTAAAAAGGTTTTATATGTAACCAGCGAAATTTTTACAAATGAACTGATTGATGCTTTAAAAAGCGGTAAAACAAGTGGCGGTAACGAATCTGCTATGAACGCATTTAGAGATAAGTATCGTAATATCGACGTGCTCTTGATTGATGATGTTCAATTTATAATAGGAAAGGAAAGTACTCAGGAAGAGTTTTTCCATACGTTTAACCACTTACATCTTTTAGGTAAGCAGATTATCATCTCAAGTGATAAACCACCTAAAGATATGGAAACGTTAGAAGCCAGACTTCGTACACGTTTTGAATGGGGATTAATTGCAGATATTTCATCACCGGATTATGAAACAAGAATGGCTATTCTTCGTAAAAAGGAAGAATTAGACGGTCTTGAAAGATATCATATTCCAAATGAAGTTATGCAATATATTGCAACAAATATAAAATCTAACATACGAGAACTTGAAGGTTCCCTTAATAAATTAATTGCTCTTCATAAATTAAAAAATGAAGAGATTAATATTATGTTGGCTGCTGAAGCTTTAAAAGATATTATTTCTCCTAATGAAAGCAGACAAATTACTCCGGAATTAATATTAGATATTGTTTCTGAACATTTTTCTGTAGATATACAGGATTTAAAAAGTTCAAAAAGAAATTCAAATATAGTGATTCCAAGACAAGTTGCCATGTATTTGTGCCGTGAAATGACAGATACACCTTTAAAAACGATAGGTATTATACTTGGCGGAAGAGATCATTCTACGGTAAATTATGGAATTGATAAAGTAGCAGAGGATATTAAGATTAACGAGGCTTTTAGTAACACGATTGATATTATTAAGAAGAAAATAAATCCTGTTTAAAATGTTGATAACTGTGTGGATAAGTTGTTGATAATATGTTTATAAAATGTGGAAAAAAAATATACTTGTTTTTTTAAAAAAGTTATCCATATTTTGTCCACATTTTTTCCCTATACTTTTCAACATAGTTATCCATATTAAAAACCCTTTAATTTCAAGGGCTAAAGGTACTTATCCACTTATCCACAGCCCCTACTACTAATACTACTAATACTACTAATTATTATTAATAAATACATACATAAAAGATCCCGAAAGGAGTTATACACAATGAAAATTATTTGTTCAAAATCTAACCTCGTAAAAGGTGTTTCAATAGTATCCAAAGCAGTACCTTCTAAAACAACCATGCCTATACTTGAATGTATCTTAATTGATGCAACTACAGATATTATTAAGTTCACTGCAAATGATATGGAACTTGGTATAGAAACAGTTGTTGAAGGAGAAATCATTAAAAAAGGTGTTATTGCAATTGATGCTAAGATATTCTCTGAAATAGTTCGTAAACTTCCTGATAATGAAGTCGTTATAGAAACAGATGAAAATTTACAAACATCAATTACTTGTGAAAAAGCAAAATTTAATATTTCTTCTAAATCAGGAGATGATTTTTCTTATATTCCTTATATCGAAAAAAATGAAACAATTAAATTATCTCAATTTACATTAAAAGAGATTATAAGACAAACTATTTTTTCAATTGCAGATAATGACAGTAACAAATTAATGACAGGTGAATTATTTCAAATTGAAAATAACATGTTAAAGGTTGTTTCTCTTGATGGGCATAGAATTTCTATCAGAAAGACAGAATTGAAAAATACTTATAATCCAAGAAAAGTAGTTGTTCCTGGAAAAACTCTTATGGAAGTTAGTAAGATTTTAACAGGCGAAGCAGAAAGTGAAGTTAGTATTTCATTTACGAATAATCATATTGTTTTTGAATTTGATAATACTGTTGTTGTTTCACGCTTGATTGAAGGAGAATATTTTAGAATTGACCAAATGTTATCGAGTGATTATGAAACAAAAGTTAAGATTAATAAAAGAGAATTGTTAAATTGTATAGACAGAGCTACGCTTCTTGTAAAAGAAGGAGATAAAAAGCCTATTATTATCAACATTAATGATGAAGTAATGGAACTGAAAATTAAATCTCAGATAGGTTCTATGGATGAAGAAATCATGATTGAAAAAGAGGGTAAGGATTTATTAATTGGATTTAATCCTAAATTTTTAATTGATGCTCTTCGTGTAATTGATGATGAAGAAGTCACTCTTTATCTTATGAATCCAAAAGCTCCATGTTTTATTAAAGATGAAAATGAATCTTACATTTACTTGATTTTACCAGTTAATTTCAATGCCGGGGTATAGCGATGGAAACATTATTTCTTAAAGATGAATTTATAAAACTTGGTCAAGCTCTTAAAGCAGTGGGATTTGTTGATTCCGGTGTGGAAGCAAAAGAAGTTATTTTAGAGGCCAAAGTTCTTGTTAACGGAGAAGTTGATACAAGAAGAGGCAGAAAATTATATGAAGGAGACGTTGTGTCTTTTGAAAATCAAACAATTAAAATTGAAAAATTTTAGAAATTACGATTTACTCGATTTGGAGTTTGATTCATCTACTAATATTTTTTATGGGGATAATGCCCAGGGAAAGACAAATATATTAGAATCTATTTATTTATGTGGTACAACCAAATCGCATAGAGGAACAAAAGATAGAGATCTTATAAAATTTGGAGAAGATGAAGCACATATAGAGGTTATTATTGATAAAAATGCAGTTCCTTTTCAAATAGATATGCATTTAAAAAAGAATAGTCCAAAAGGAATTGCAATCAATAAAATACCAATCAAAAGGGCAAGTGAACTATTTGGAATTATAAATATCGTGTTTTTCTCGCCGGAGGATTTAAATATTATAAAAAACGGACCTTCGGAAAGAAGAAAATTTATTGATTTAGAATTAGCCCAATTGGATAAAGTTTATTTAAGTGATTTATCAAATTATAATCGAATTGTAAATCAAAGAAACAAGTTACTAAAAGATGTTTATGATAGAAAAGAACTGTTAGAAATGCTTGATATTTGGGATATACAGCTTATCAATTATGGAAATAAAATAATTGAAAGAAGAAAAATTTTTATTGAGCAAATGAATGAAATAATAGAAAAGATTCATGATAAACTGACAGGCGGTAAAGAAAAGTTAAAACTCTATTATGAACCATCAAATGGTAATTATAATTTAGAACAAGCTGTTTTTAGAAATAGAGAAAAAGATATTAAAATCAAAAGTACATCAGTTGGTCCTCACAGGGATGATATTTGTTTTATGTCTGATGAAATAGATATTAGAAAATTCGGTTCACAAGGACAACAAAGAACAGCAGCTTTATCATTAAAGCTTTCTGAAATAGAATTAGTTAAGCAAATCATTCATGATACACCGATACTATTATTAGATGATGTATTATCAGAATTAGATAAAAACAGACAAAATTATTTATTAGACAGTATTAGTGATGTGCAAACTCTAATCACATGCACAGGATTAGATGATTTTGTAAATCACAGATTTTCTATCAATCGAATTGTACATGTAGAGGAAGGAAAAATAGTTAAAGTTAACTAGCAGGAGGATTTATATGGGTGCAGAACATAGCACTGAATATGGTGCAGATCAGATTCAAATACTAGAAGGATTGGAAGCAGTAAGAAAAAGACCTGGTATGTACATCGGAAGTACATCTATCAGAGGACTTCATCACCTTGTGTATGAAATTGTAGACAACTCTGTAGATGAAGCATTAGCAGGAGCGTGTGATACAATCGTTATTTCTTTAAATCAGGACGGTTCGGCTACTGTTACGGATAATGGACGTGGTATTCCAGTCGGAATTAATCAAAAAGCGGGACTTCCTGCAGTAGAAGTTGTATTTACTGTTCTTCATGCCGGTGGTAAATTCGGCGGTGGAGGATACAAGGTATCAGGTGGCCTTCACGGTGTAGGTGCTTCTGTTGTTAATGCGCTTTCTGAGTGGTTAGAAGTAGAAATTTGCAAAGAAGGAAAAGTATACAAACAACGCTATGAACGTGGCAAAGTTATGTACCCGTTAAAAGAAATCGGTACGTGTGATATAGAAAAAACCGGAACAAAGGTTACATTTTTACCGGATAAAGAGATTTTTGATGAAATTGTTTTTGATTATGATACATTAAAACAACGTTTCCGTGAGATGGCATTTTTAACAAAAGGTCTTCGTATTGTAATTCGTGATGAACGTATTAATGAAAATATGCCGGAACCGGTAGAAAAATCATTCCACTATGAAGGTGGTATTAAAGAGTTTGTTCAATATCTAAACAAAGGAAAAACACCTTTATATGATCAAATTATTTATTGCGAAGGTGAAAAAGACGGTGTTATGGTAGAAGTTGCTATGCAACATAATGATGCCTATACTGACAACACTTATGGTTTTGTTAATAATATTACCACTCCGGAAGGTGGTATGCATGTAGAAGGTTTTAGAAAAGCTTTAACTAAAACATTTAATGAATATGCAAGAAAAAATAAATTATTAAAAGACAGCGAACCAAACTTAAGCGGTGAAGATATTCGTGAAGGCTTAACAGCTATTATCAGTGTTAAAATCTCCGATCCTCAGTTTGAAGGTCAGACAAAACAAAAATTAGGTAACAGTGAAGCACGTACAGCAGTTGATAATATCGTAAGTAATCAACTGGAAATTTTCTTAGAGCAGAATCCAAATGTGGGTAAAATGACAGTAGAAAAATCTGTATTGGCGCAGCGTGCACGTGAGGCAGCAAGAAAAGCAAGAGATTTAACAAGAAGAAAATCTGCTCTGGAAGGAATGGCACTTCCTGGAAAACTTGCAGATTGTTCAGATAAAAATCCTGCAAATTGCGAAATTTACATCGTGGAAGGTGATTCTGCGGGTGGTTCAGCTAAAACTGCCAGAGATAGAGCAACACAGGCTATTCTGCCACTTCGTGGAAAAATTCTTAATGTTGAAAAGGCAAGATTGGATAAAATTTATGCAAATGCAGAAATAAAGGCGATGATTACTGCGTTTGGAACAGGTATTCATGATGATTTTGATATTTCAAAGCTTCGTTATCACAAAATTATCATCATGACCGATGCCGATGTAGATGGTGCTCATATCAGTACTTTATTATTAACATTCTTATATCGTTTTATGCCTGAACTAATTAAACAAGGTTATGTATATTTAGCTCAACCGCCACTTTATAAGTTAGAAAAAAATAAAAAAGTGTGGTATGCGTACAGTGATGAAGAATTAAATAAGATTTTAACTGAAGTAGGAAGAGATAATAACAACAAAATTCAACGTTATAAAGGTTTGGGTGAAATGGATGCAGAACAGTTATGGGATACAACTATGGACCCTGAACATCGTATTTTACTTCGTGTAACTATGAATGAAGATGCAACTTCTGAATTAGACCTTACATTTACAACTCTTATGGGTGATCAAGTAGAACCAAGAAGAGAGTTTATTGAAGAAAATGCAAAATATGTACAAAACCTTGACGTATAGAAACAGGAGAACAGACAATGGAAGATAATATTTTTGACAAAGTGCAGGAAGTCGATCTAAAAAAGACGATGGAAACATCTTATATCGACTACGCAATGAGCGTTATTGCATCCCGTGCTCTGCCGGATGTAAGAGACGGTTTAAAACCGGTACAACGAAGAATTTTATATTCTATGATTGAACTGAACAACGGTCCGGACAAGCCACATCGTAAATGTGCTCGTATCGTTGGTGATACTATGGGTAAATATCATCCTCATGGTGATAGTTCTATTTATGGTGCTCTTGTAAATATGGCACAGGAATGGTCTACAAGATATCCGTTAGTTGACGGTCACGGAAACTTTGGTTCAGTAGATGGCGACGGTGCTGCTGCTATGCGTTATACAGAAGCACGCCTCAGCAAAATTTCTATGGAATTAACTGCTGATATTAATAAAAATACAGTAGATTTTACGCCAAACTTTGATGAGACAGAAAAAGAACCTGTTGTATTACCGGCAAGATATCCAAATCTTTTGGTAAATGGTACTTCCGGTATTGCCGTAGGTATGGCCACTAATATTCCACCTCATAATTTACGCGAAGTAATTGCAGCTGTTGTTAAAATCATTGATGACCAGATTGAAGAAACAGGCGAAACAACAATTGAGGATATTTTGAAAATTATTCAGGGTCCTGATTTTCCAACAGGCGCTACCATTTTAGGTACAAGAGGAATTGAGGAAGCATATCGTACAGGCCGCGGTAAAATCAGAGTTCGTGCGGTTACAGATATTGAGCCAATGGCAAATGGAAAAAATCGTATTATTGTAACGGAACTTCCGTTTATGGTAAATAAGGCTCGATTAATTGAAAAAATTGCAGAATTAGTACGCGATAAAAAGATTGATGGAATTACAGCACTGGAAGATCAATCAAGCCGTGAAGGTATGAGAATTTGTATTGAACTTCGTCGTGATGTAAATGCAAATGTTATCTTAAATCAATTGTACAAGCATACACAACTTCAGGATACATTCGGTGTTATTATGTTAGCATTGGTTAATAACGAACCAAAAGTTTTAAATATTCTTGATATGCTGAAGTATTATTTAAAACATCAGGAAGAAGTTGTAACAAGAAGAACTCAGTATGAACTTAATAAAGCGGAAGAAAGAGCTCACATTTTACAAGGGTTACTCATTGCTCTTGATAATATTGACCGTGTGATTGCAATTATTCGTGGTTCAAAAACAACACAGATTGCAAAAGAAGGTTTAATTGCAGAATTTAATTTAACTGATGTTCAGGCACAGGCTATTGTCGACATGAGACTTCGTGCTCTTACCGGTTTAGAAAGAGAAAAACTTGAAACAGAGTATGCAGAATTAATGCAACGTATTGGCGAATTAAAAGCAATTTTGGCTGATCGTAAATTATTATTAGGTGTAATTAAAGAAGAAATTCTAATTATCAGCGACAAATACGGCGATGACAGAAAAACACAAATTGGTTTTGATGAATATGATATTTCAATGGAAGACTTAATTCCGGAACAAGACGTTGTTATAGCTATGACAAAACTTGGTTATATTAAACGCATGACAACAGATACATTTAAGAGTCAAAACCGTGGTGGTAAAGGTATTAAGGGTATGCAAACTCTAGAAGATGATTATGTGGAAGAATTATTCATGACATCTTCACACCACTACATTATGTTCTTTACAAACAAAGGTCGTGTTTATAGACTAAAAGGTTATGAAATTCCGGAAGCTAGCAGAACCTCCAGAGGAACGGCCATTGTGAACCTACTTCAATTAATGCCGGAAGAAAAAATCACGGCTATGATTCCAATTAAGGAATATGAAGAAGGACAATACCTCTTTATGTCTACTAAGAAAGGCCTTGTGAAGAAAACGAAAATCACAGATTATTCTCATGTAAGAAAAACAGGTCTTGCAGCAATTACTCTTCGTGAAGAGGATGAATTAATTGAAGTTAAATTTACAGACAGAACACAGGATATTATTCTTATTACAAAATATGGACAATGTATCCGTTTCCATGAAAATGATGTACGTTCTACCGGAAGAACATCAATGGGTGTAAGAGGCATTAATCTCATGGATGGTGATGAAGTGGTTGCAATGCAATTATGTAGCCAGGGAACCCAAATCTTGATTGTTTCAGAAAAAGGTATGGGAAAACGAACGATGATGGATGAATTCAATCCTCAAAATCGTGGAGGTAAAGGTGTAAAATGTTATAAAATCACAGAAAAAACAGGTGAAGTTGTTGGTGCAAAAGCAGTAGATGAAGATGACGAGATTATGATTATTAACACAGAAGGTATTATCATCCGTATGCAATGCAAAGGAATTTCTGTTTTAGGACGTATCACTTCAGGTGTAAAACTTATCAATTTAAGAGAAAATGAAATTGTAGCAAGTGTTGCAAAAGTAAAAGAAGAACAGACTGAAGAACAGATTGAAGAACTATAAAAACAAGGTGCACAGTAAATACAAACATTTACTGTGTACCTTATCTATCTAAAAATCATTTCATTAATATAATAAGGAATTATTTGCTATGAAAAGAATTATTTTAATGTTTATCAGAAACTTTTTTTATTTGCCGGGGTTATTAATTCAATTATTCAAATATTCTCGCCATGTGGATCAATATCCGGAACAAGAAAGATATCGTTTTCTTCAAAAAATTGTTGACCATGCGAATAAAGGAGGAAATGTAGAAATAAAATCATTTGAAATTGAAAATATTCCAAATGAAAATGGTTTCATGATTTTTCCTAATCATCAAGGAATGTATGATATGTTAGCTTTGCTTGCAGGATGTGATAATCCATTGTCAGTCGTAGCAAAAAAAGAGGTTCAAAATGTTCCTTTATTAAAGGAAATATTTAAAGTTGTTAAAGCTCTCTTTATGGATCGCGAAGATGTAAGACAGTCTATGAAAATTATAATTGAAGTCAGCAAGGAAGTAGCAAAAGGCAGAAACTACGTTATATTCCCTGAAGGAACCAGATCAAAGAATGGTAATCAGGTTGGAGAATTTAAAAGCGGAAGTTTTAAAGCTGCTACGAAGGTAAAATGTCCTATTATCCCTGTTGCACTCATTGATTCATTTAAGCCGTTTGATGCGAATACGATTCGTCCGGTTACGGTTCAAGTACATTATTTAAAGCCTTTATTATATGAAGAATATAAGGAAATGAGTACAAATGAAATTGCCGAAGAAGTCAGACATAGAATAATAGAAGTGATAGAAAAAAATAAACAAAAAGACGTTGACAACTAAAATAGTTGACGTTATAATTAACCTTGCACTGCGAATAGGAAAGCAGTCATTCGGAGAAATACTCAAGAGGCCGAAGAGGCGCCCCTGCTAAGGGTGTAGGTCGGGCAACCGGCGCGAGGGTTCAAATCCCTCTTTCTCCGTTCAAATCGGCAAGGTTCAAAAGAATCTTGCCGATTTTGCTATATCATAAAAAACTAAAGGAGTTTTCACTATGAAAAAGAAAATTTTATCTCTCGTTTTAGTACTTGCCCTTTGTGTAAGTGCATGTCTTACATTCACTGGTTGTGGTGAAAAAGCAGATTATACAGTTGGTATTTGTCAGTTTATGGAGCATGAATCACTTGACAAAGCAACAAATGGATTCAAAGAAGCTCTTACAGAAGCGCTTGCGGCTGAAGGAAAAACTGTAGCATTTGATGAGCAAGTAGCAGCAGGCGATTCCAATGTTTGTACAACTATTGTTAATACATTTACAGCAAAGAATGTTGATCTTATTATGGCAAATGCAACACCAGCCTTAACAGCTGCAGCAAATGCAACTGCAAGTAATAACATTCCTGTACTTGGAACATCTGTAACAGATTATGTTGATACATTTAAAAACAACATACCTTCTAACGTATCAGGTACATCAGATGCTGTTCCTTTTGATGAGCAAGCAAAAATGATGATTGATACATTGGGCTTAGTAGCCGGAGATCAAGTTGGTGTTATTTATTGTACTAACGAATCAAACTCTTTAATTCAATATGAAGCAGTAAAAGAATATTTTGAAGACAAAGGAATTGTAGTAAAAGCATATACTTTTTCTGAAACAACAGAACTTCAGACAGTAACTACTTCAGCAGCTACTGAAAGTAAAGCAATCTACATTCCATCTGATAACACAGTTGCAGATAATGATTCTGTTGTTGGCACAATTTGTAATGAAAAAAATATTCCTGTATATACAAGCTATGGCGGTGCTATCTGTTACGCAAGTCTTGCAATCGATTATTATGAGCTTGGTAGAGAAACAGGTAAAATGGCAGCTGATATTTTATTAGGAAATAAAACAGCAGCTGATATTGAGATTATGACACTGACTCCTTCAGTAGAATATAATAAAGATCTTTGTAAAACACTTGGTATTACAATACCAGAAGAATAAAAATAAAAAAAAGAGGTACATAATGGCTTTTTTATATGCGTTACCCGGAGCAGTTGCGGAAGGGTTAATATGGGGATTAATGGCAATCGGTGTCTATATCTCCTACAAAATACTTGATATTGCGGACCTTACAGTGGACGGTTCTATCTGTACAGGCGGATGTGTTTGTGCAGTTTTAATTACAAACGGCGTACCTGCGTGGCTTAGCGTGATCATTGCTTTTCTAGCAGGAGCTTTAACAGGAGTCTTAACGGGACTCTTTCATACAACACTGGGAATTCCTTCTATTCTGGCAGGTATATTAACACAACTTATTTTGTATTCTGTTAATTTATCAATTTTGGATAGTAAATCATTGATTGGAATTGACCCACGTACAAATGATTTACTCTTAAATATGAGTGATAGAACACGCGCTATTATTGTTGCAGGATTGATTGTTGCAGCCGTAATTCTGATTCTTAGATTATTTTTCTATACAGAAGTAGGACTTACATTAAAATCAACAGGTGATAATCCTGATATGAGTCGTGCCCAAGGTGTAAATGTTAATTTAAATAAGGTAATTGGTCTTGCGATTGCAAACGGAATTGTAGCATTAGCCGGTTCATTATTGGCTCAGTATAAAGGTTCTGCGAATATCAACGACGGCCGTGGTGCTATTGTTATTGGACTTGCAGCAATTTTTATAGGACTTTCCGTTTCTTTAAAAATTAAACCAAATTTTGTTGTCAGTCTTATTGGTGTAGTCGGTGGCGGTATTGTATATTACATTATTTATAATTTCGTTATTTTGTTAGGATTAAAGACAGACTACCTTAAGATGCTTTCAGCAATTATTGTGGTACTGTTCCTTGCTATACCTTATTTAAAAGGCGAATATTTCACAAAACAGAAAATAGTACTTGAGAATGAGCCTATCACAACTTCAAATAATGAAGGAGGTAACGGCAATGCTTAAAATCACAAATTTAAGAAAAACATTCAATCCGGGTACTGTCAATGCAAAAACTGCATTAAATGGATTAAACCTAACAATTAAAGATGGAGATTTTGTTACCGTTATCGGTGGTAATGGAGCAGGTAAATCTACCATGCTTAATGCTATCGCAGGTGTATGGAAACCGGATTTTGGTACAATTGAGATTGATGGTGTAGATGTTACAAACATGCCGGAATATAAAAGAGCAGATTTTTTGGGCCGTGTTTTTCAGGATCCAATGAAGGGAACAGCACCAGATATGGAAATTGCTGAAAATCTTTCGATTGCCGCAAGACGTGGTACAAAACGTAAATTAATACGTGGAATCAAAAAAGCGGAGAGAGAAAATTACAAAACATTGCTTGCCACATTAGAGCTTGGATTAGAAACAAGACTTTCCACAAAGGTAGGACTCCTCTCAGGCGGTCAAAGACAAGCAGTTACATTACTGATGGCGACTCTAAACCGCCCAAAATTACTTTTACTTGATGAACATACAGCAGCTCTTGATCCGAAAACAGCAGCGAAGGTTTTGGAAATTACTGATAAATTGGTTAACGAAAATCATCTTACGACATTGATGATTACACACAATATGCATGATGCTATTACATATGGTAACCGCCTTATCATGATGCACGAAGGACGTATTGTTGTAGATGTTTCCGGAGAAGAAAAGAAAAAATTGACGATTAGTCAATTATTAGGTCTTTTTGAAAGTGCAAGCGGTAGTGAATTTACTGATGATAAAGTAATGCTTTCAAAATAAAAAATGGTGATTTTTATGACAGAAAGAAAAAAAGAGATTATTAGAACAGTAAAATTTGTATTATTTTCAATTAGTGCAGGTGTGATTCAAATCGGCAGTTTTACGCTGATGGAAGAATTACTACATTGGGAACATTGGGTTTCATACCTAATTTCTTTAGTATTATCTGTTGTTTGGAACTTTACTTTAAATAGAAAGTTTACATTCTATTCTGCGAATAACGTTCCAATAGCTATGATGAAAGTAGCAGCATTTTACCTAGTGTTTACTCCTGTCTCCACATGGTGGACAGCTGTTCTTACAGGACCAAATGTAGGATGGAATGAATATTTGGTCGTAGTATTGACAATGCTCATTAACTTTATTACAGAGTACATTTATGACCGATTTGTTGTGTTTGGAAACAGTATAGACACTGCAAAACGATAATCAAAAGGGACGATATTTTCGTTCCTTCAGAGTGTAGATAAAGTTCCGGGCTTGTGCTCGGACTTTTTTCATTTATGGGTATCATAGGGTCTATAGAGATTTTTTCTATCCCTAGACCCCGTTTTTAAAAAAATTCACCTTACATTTCAACTGTTTTAGGTCTATAGAAAAAAACTTTCTCTTAAGAACCCGAAAAATGAAAAAAATAAGGGCCTGGAAATAAACTTTTTACGTATATACCCCTGCACTTACGTTATCCCCGTCCTTGTGTTTTTAATGAAGAAAAAACATTCTGTTGTCCAAAACATAATTTAAGGTAACTTTTTTCTCTCGTGGAAAAATGTAATTAAAGGTAGAAAAGAAATTTCGTCCCTTTTTAAACTTTAAATAGAAAATTTATTTTTTTCAAAAAACTTGTTGACAACATATTTTAGATATGATATTCTAATTTAGCTGTCGCGAGATAGCAAGAGAACATTGATAATTAAACAATAGATGACAAAGAAAAAGTTTCCTGAAGATTTCTTTAAGAATAATTCAAGAACGGACATCGAAAAGATGACCTTAAAACAGTAAAGTAAGGTAAAATTGCTAGCAAGTGATTTTGACCAGAACAAACACTTTTAACGAGAGTTTGATCCTGGCTCAGGATGAACGCTGGCGGCGTGCTTAACACATGCAAGTCGAACGAAGCACTCATGACAGATTCTTCGGATGATGGATTGATTGACTGAGTGGCGGACGGGTGAGTAACGCGTGGGTAACCTGCCTCATACAGGGGGATAACAGTTAGAAATGACTGCTAATACCGCATAAGCGCACAGTATCGCATGATACGGTGTGAAAAACTCCGGTGGTATGAGATGGACCCGCGTCTGATTAGCTAGTTGGTGAGGTAACGGCTCACCAAGGCGACGATCAGTAGCCGGCCTGAGAGGGTGAACGGCCACATTGGGACTGAGACACGGCCCAAACTCCTACGGGAGGCAGCAGTGGGGAATATTGCACAATGGGGGAAACCCTGATGCAGCGACGCCGCGTGAGCGA
>JAZQXU010000006.1:0-26370 GCA_045632945.1 Faecalimonas sp.
TGGCTGGTGTGTGAGAAGAGCCAGTGATGAAGCAGCATTTGCATTTGACACATTTACCGGGCTTACAGGCGA
The DNA here is from genome assembly GCA_045632945.1 of Faecalimonas sp. GTDB lineage: Bacteria > Bacillota > Clostridia > Lachnospirales > Lachnospiraceae > Faecalimonas. The sequence goes on from JAZQXU010000006.1 coordinate 73, forward strand.
CGAGATTCGTATCGAAGTCTGGAGAACAGACCTGGATGAAGCGGCAGGAACTCATACAATTCACATGGCTCTAAACGGAACAGAATTTTTCTCGGTAGTCAATGACGGAAGCATTCCGACAGGATGCCATATGGGAGTATACAATGAATGGAGTCAGGCAGTGACCTTCAAACATTTTGAAACGGATACAGATTCCACAGAGCCGTCCGAGCCAACGAACCCATCCGGTCCGATAGAACCGTCCAATCCGACAGACCCATCTGGTCCGACAGAACCGTCCGGTCCGGAAAAAGCGGAGATTCCAAGTGATATTACATTTGAGGATTTGGGACAGACAATTGAGAAAAACGTTGTGAAAACTCCGGCTCAAAACTATGGCGAATTGGGAGAAATCTCAGATATGAAGCATGGGTTCAAGTTCAAAGTATCATGTCCCGGTGAAGGTGATTCTGTGAAAATCGGTCTGTATAATACAGAAGTAAGAAATCCATGGGCAAACGGATATATTCTGATATTATCAGAAGGCTCCAAAGAACAGAGTGTCAATTGGGCAGTACGATTGGGTAATGGCGAAGCATTGGTTGCATTTGGAATCCTAGAGGGCGTTACAGGTGATGAACTGACGGTATACACATGGCAAAAGGATACCTTCCATATTGTTTTGAATGACGTAGAATTAGTAAATGTGGAAATGAATTCAGTGGAAATGGGAACGTTTTTCTGTGCATATAATGAAGGTGCATCAACGATGAGTTTCTATACTTTCACGCAAGTAAATGCAGCGAATACGTTGCTTCCAACAGACACAACTTCCAATTCGGCAAACGGAGTTACCTTTGAAGATTTGGGGATAACTGCGAAGAAGAATACGCTGAAAGTTCCGACAAGGGATTATGGAAATATGAAAGCCGTAAGTTCTCTGGAACGAGGTTTTCGATTTAAATTAGACTGCCCTGATGAATCAGATACCGGAAAGAATCTAAAAATTGGTCTGTATAATCCGAGTGAAAAAGACCCTTGGTCCGGAGGATACATTTTGGCATTTGCGCCGGGAAGTAAAGCAGGAAATGTGAGATGGACGCTTATGAACGGCAAAGATGAGACGCCAATCGATGTGGGAGAAATAGAAAATGCCGGAGAGACAATAGAGGTAATGGCTTGGCTTACAGATATGAGTTTGGCAAAACACACATTACATATAGCTATTAATAATAAAGAAGTTGTCGTAAATCAAAATGATGGTTCCATCACGGTAGGTAAATATATGGCAGCGTACAATGATTGGACAAATCCGGCGTTCATTTATACATTCTTGGACGTTGTAGAAGCGAATCAACTACTAGCACTAGATGGTTCTGCAAATGCAGGTGAAGGAATTGTGTTTAATGATTTATCCAAGACTACATACCGTAACAAAGTAAGTGCATCAAATAAAGCAGTAACTGATTTGGGACGAGTGGAAAGTTTGGAGAAAGGTTTTCAATTTAAGCTGAATTTGCCTAAGGAAACGGATCCGAGAAAAGTAATTAAGATTGGATTTTACAACACAGCCGTATCGAACCCTTGGCAAGACGGATATATTTTGGCTTTATCACCGGCAGACAATTCGAATAATCTAAAATGGTCCTTATTAGAGGGAAAGACAGAAGAAGTCATTGAGTCAGGAGAATTGATAAATGCAAATGGTTCAGTGTTAAAGATACAAGCGTGGCTTACAGATGTAAGCGGCGGACAATACAGTATGCATGTAGCAGTTAATGGACGTGAGATTGTTGCATGTAGAAATACTGGTACCATTAAGCTAGATACTTACATGGCAATTTACAATGAATGGGGCAAGGAACTTATGATAAATTCTGTAGTTGCTCCGGAATTGAATGGGGATATCACTGGTATCGAATTTGAAGATTTGGGAATTACAGCAAGATTGAATGAAATCACTGCAAGTAAAGCACTGTTTAAAAATCTTGGTAAAGTAAGCAATAAAGAAACCGGATTTCGCTTCCTTGTCAGTACTCCGGATGCGTCGGATGTTGGGAAAAATTTGAAAATTGGTTTGTATAACACGGCAAAGAAAGATCCTTGGGCAGATGGATATATTTTGGTGCTGACACCAAGAGAGGAACAGGGGAACATTGGTCTCACCTTGATTAAAGGAAAGGACGAAACAAAATTTGCAATTGCAGATGATTTGGTTGGAGCAACCGATGAATTTCTAGATATTGCGGTTTGGATTACGAATCTTGATAAAAAGACAGGCTCTCATGTTATGCATATTATGGTAAATGGTCAGGAAATCATTGCATACGCATGCGAAGATGGTTCCGTATTATTGGGAACGTATATGTCAGTTTATAGCGAATATGAACAGGATATTAGGATTCGTACTATCCGGGAGATTGAAACATTGACAGACCGATATCTTGCGAAATTCGGCGATCCGATTGCTATGAGAGAAAGTAGTGGTAAGGATGAGGCAAAAGAATCATCAAATTCCGGAAACGGTTTGTTGTATGCAATTGGTGGTGGCGTGGCAATCGTTGCTGTAGGAAGTGTTGCAAGTATATTGATATGGAAAAACCGTAAAAATAAAGTGAATGAGTAAAGGAACTAGAGCAAGATGTCAAAAGTAACAAATTACATTAAAGAGAATTGGGCCAGTTCAATACATACACCTGCCGAACAAAGTCGCGGCATTATCAGAATGCCGCGACCATACAGTGTACCGTGCGCAAATATCAAGGATGTATTCTCGGATTTTTATTATTGGGACACCTATTTTGCAAATTTGGGATTTATGTTGGACGGAAAAGCAGGACAAGCAGAAAACAATCTGGATGTCATGGCGTATTTCATCAGACATCTCGGATATATGCCGAATGCCAATCATTTAATTGACCGTTCGCAACCGCCACTATTTACTCGCGGGGTGTATGACTTATATCAACATGTAAAAGAAACAAAGATTATAAAAAAATATATGAAAGAAATCTTGAGAGAATACCGTTTCTTTAAGTACGACCGGGCAACAGAATTAGGCTTGCAACAACATGGGACACACAGTTCTCGAGCAACCTTGTTGGAAGAATATAAAGCATTGAGTGAGCGAGTGGGTGAGGTTCGCGAAACTATAGAGGAACAGATTGAACTTACAAGAGAGCTTCTCTCAATTGCAGAAAGTGGCTGGGACTTCAATCCACGATTTGATACAGAGGAGCGTAGATTTGCGGTACGGGATTTTGTGCATTTAGATTTGAATTGTTTGCTTTACGATATGGAACGCAAGATTGCAGAAATGTTGAAACTGCTGGGCGAGTCAGAACAATCCAAAATCTATGACGAATATGCAGATGAACGTAAAGAGAAGATGGAAGAATATATGCTTAACAAAGAAAATGGAATATTCTATGATTACAATTTCAAAAGGAAAGAATTTTCTTCGGTGGTCAGTTGTGCATCGTTTTATCCATTTGCAGTAGGTCTTTCGGATAATAAAGAGGCTGCAAAGGCAGTCCTTAAACGTTTGGAACTTTCATATGGACTTGCGGCATGTGAGTATCGAGGTGAAAATGCACAGTATTTACAATGGGATTATCCATCTATGTGGCCAAGTAATGTATATTTTGCATATGTCGGTCTCAAAAGAGTTGGTCTTATGGAGGATGCAGAAAGAATAGCTAAGAAATATCTGAACACAGTAGAAAAATGCTTTGAACAGACTGGCTCTTTGTGGGAAAAATACGATGCAAGTGAAGGTAGCGTATCAGTGACGCAGGAATATGAAACTCCGGAAATGATGGGGTGGACCGCAGGCGTATACAGATTCCTAGAGGAAGATATGAAAAAGTAAAATATATGAAAGGAAGTATTCAATGAAAAACGTAGTATTATTAGGCGATTCTATTCGATTAATCGGTTACGGTCCGTTGATTCCGGAACTCCTAGGCAAGGAATATAAAGTGTTTCAACCAGAGGACAATTGTCGGTTTGTGAAGTATACACTTCGCGGCTTATTCGAATGGCGAGAGGATATAAAGGGAGCTGATATTATTCATTGGAATAATGGGCTATGGGATACTTCTACAGATTTGTTTGACGATGGTGGTAAATCATTTACTTCAGAAGAGGAGTATGTATCAAACATGCTGCGTGTAGCAGAAGAATTGAAGAAAATTGCACCAAGGGTCATTTTTGCTACGACAACGCCAGTACGTCCGGATTATGAATACAATGATAATCAGGTGATTGCAAGATATAATGAGGTGTTGGTTCCGAAACTCAAGAAAATGGGTGTGGAGATTAACGATTTACACAGTCTTGTAAATGCACATTTATATGAATATGTGTGTGAAGAAGATCGCATTCACTTGAGTAAATTAGGTGCAGAGGCTTGTGCAAAACAAGTAGCAGAAGCTATTAAAAAGTAATACTTTGGGAGAAGAACGTTATGGCAGATAATTTTGGCTACAAAGCAGGCAAAACAGTAAAGGCATTAGAATTTGAAGATTACTTTGTATGGGATTGTTCGGTCATTAAATCCGGTGGCAAATATCATATGTTTTCATCCAGATGGAGGAAGGAATTGGTGTTTTAATGCGGAAGTAATACACTCCGTATCCGATACACCGGAAGGACCGTATGAATTTCAAAATGTAGTCCTTCCACGAAGAGGAAGACAGTATTTTGATGGAATGAATACACATAATACTTGCATCAAGGGGTATAACGGAAAATTCTATCTGTATTACATGGGCTCTACCTACGGTGGAGACATTCCAAACGGACCGAATGATTACGCTATAGAATATGCACTTGAGACATGGAATCGAAAGCGCATTGGCGTTGCAGTTGCAGATGATATTAATGGAGAGTTTGTGAGACGTGATACGCCGCTTTTAGAACCACGAGATTGCAGTCACTGGGATTGTACGATTACTACGAATCCTACCGTAGCCATTATGCCGGACGGAAAAACTTATCTGATATACAAGTCCCGTTCTGCATTTGGGAAACCCCTGCAGCTTGGGATTGCAGTGGCAGATAAGCCGGATGGAGAATTTAAGCGTCTCTCAGACCAACCGATTTTGAACTTTGAAGACGAGGATTTACATATTGAAGACCCATTTTTCTGGTATGATGACAAGAAGAAGAAATTCTGTCTGGTGACCAAAGATGATTGCAAGAATGGTTCCACCGGTATTACAGGTGAATGGGGCGGCGGATTCTATGCTGAAAGTACAAATGCTATGGATTTTGAGATTCCTGAAAATCCGACAGTTTATACCCGAGAGGTTACTTGGGAAGATGGTAGCGTAACAAAACAGGGTAATTTGGAACGTCCATCCATCCTGTTTGACGAAAACGGAAAACCGACCCATCTTTTCTGTGCAAGTGGAGATGGTAGCCATCCTTATGGTTTCGAGACAACAACCTATATTGTATGCATCAAATTAGAGGAAGTGTAAGGGTATGATTCAAGATTTACATTCACATACTTATTATTCGTTCTGCGGTGGCGATAAGCCGGAAGAAATTGTTGAGGCAGCCATTGCAGGCGGGATAGAAGTTTTGGGAATCACAGACCACAATTACGGAATTGGAAATGGAAGAATCAATGTTTTAAATGCCGATAAAAAAGAAGTTCCGGATGATTATGAAAAAATGTTGATTCGCTATTACGACCATATCAATCTCATCAAAGAAAAATATGCGGATAAGATTCGCATTTTACGAGGCATTGAAGTTGCAACTTTGCACGGCTCCCGTTATGCGCTGCCGGACTCGGCAGATATCTCTTTCTTTGATTATTGCTTAATGGAGAATCTAGACCGTTTTGACAACTCCATTGCACAGGGAGATTTGTTCTCATTTGCCAAGCGATGTGGCTGTCCGGTAGGCGTAGCACATACGGATATGTTTGCGTTTATTGAAAAGCTGGGTGTAAAGCCCGAAGAATACTTCAGACGTATGGCTCAGGAGAATATCTTCTGGGAGATGAACGTAAGTTTCGACAGTATACACAATTACCGAGAACATGCGTATATGCTGGAATTCTTCCGCAATCCGGAGCAACAAAAAATTGTTCGTGAATCGGGAGTGCGACTTAGTGTCGGGTTCGATGGCCATAGAGTCAAAGATTATCTGCCGGAGCGTGTGGCAGATTATTGCAGGTGCATTAGTGATATGGGAATCAAACTTGCATTTGAATAACGATGGTGAAACTGCTCTTCTGATTGAAGGGACCAGACGAGTTGGGAAGTCAACTGCAGCAGAAGCGTTCGCAAAAAAAGAATATAAAAGTTATATTTTAATAGATTTTTCTAAGGCATCAAAAGAAGTGAAAGAACTTTTTGAAGATATTTCAGACTTGGATTATGTTTTACTTAGGTTACAATTGATTTATAAAACTGATTTACATGAACGGGATTCTGTAATTATTTTTAATGAAGTACAGTTATGCCCCAAAGCTCGTCAGGCGATAAAACATCTGGTAAAGGATTATAGATATGATTATATTGAGACAGGTTCGTTAATAATTTCAGAAAAGTAGATGAGGTCAAAAGAGATATTCTGAAGTTGTATGCGGATGATTTTAAAAAGATTGATGCATCAGGAAGGATATCCATGTTATTTGACGCGATTCCGGCGCAACTTAATACACATGCATCTTGATATCAGGTTTCTAGCGTGCTTAGTGGCAAAAGGGCAGACAGTGTTCTTGAATTAATCGCAGATATGGTGGACTCGAAAATTGTTCAGATTGCCTATCATGCGAATGATCCGAATGTTGGGTTGGCAAATGCAAAAGATTTAAGACATTATGATGGTGCCGGTGTATATGCTTCCGTTTCTAAAATAAGTTTTTGTATAATTATTTGTATATTCTGCTTGAGTTTGTGTGAAATTAGGCGAAAATATTTTTCGAAAACGATTGTATTTTTTATAATCGTAGAATATAATATAGTTAGATAAGAAATCTTATCTAGGTGCGCTGACACCTTAAAAATCTGACAGATAAGCCAGATACGTAGGCTGGCAAGTTGGGGAGCAACAGAAAAACTCCACATATAAGCCACATATGTTGGGTGGCAAGTTGGCAGACAACAGAAAAATCAGCATATATTAGTTTGTAAAGAGGTTGTCCGTGAGGACAACCTCTTTGTGTATTAGGGACACATATGAAGAATTATACAAAACAAGAGATTTTAAAAATTATTCTTTCTGTAGCGAAAGAATATGATGAGAAACTAAATGATAAGCATTTTAAGATTACTTATCAAAAAGGAAAAGACAAAGAGGAAGCTGTTGTTGGCTTTCGTGATATGAATTTCCTACATTTGACCGGGGTTAAAACGAAGCTATCCGCGCAGCAGTTTTATCAAGCTTGCGTAAATGGTAAATTGTCAGAACGAGATTTTGACATTGATAATAAGGGAAAAGTTCAACAAAAGATCGCAGTGTTGCCATACCTTCCGAACTTGTTATACGGCAACTGTATGATTGGTGATTTTATAAATAGTGGAATTATGATTCGTGCGGATTATTTTGTGGGAGATACCAAGGCGATAGTGAGCGTTGGATTCAAAGTGGGTAAGACTGCAGATATTCCGATAACATTGTATCATGAAGATGTGCGAAAACTAAGTCGTCCTACTTGCAAGGTGTTAGAGATTTGGTGCAAGCGGTTTGATGAAGTGGAATATAGTCTTTGTACATATAGTGCAAGAAATTAAAGGAGAAAAATTATTCACTCAAGATAAATATTGAGAGAAATTTAAAGTTTCGCGAGCAATTATGATAAAATTAGTTTGCACAAAGGCATCCCCGATGGGTGTCTTTTTGTGAAATTAGAGTAGAAAGCAGATTGAATGAAGGGTCTGATTATGTTAGAATAAGTGATGTATCAGGCTCTTCGTTTGTAACGAAAGGAGAGAACGATATGTGGCAAAAGATTTTAGGGGAAAACCAAGGAGATGTGATAAATTATGAAATTAGGAATCGTGGGGTTACCAAATGTAGGAAAAAGTACATTATTTAATTCATTAACAAAGGCAGGAGCAGAGTCGGCGAACTATCCATTCTGTACCATCGACCCGAATGTAGGTGTCGTTACAGTACCGGATGAGAGATTAAACGTACTTGGAGACATGTACAATACGAAGAAAATCGTACCAGCAGCTATTGAATTTGTAGATATTGCGGGATTGGTTAAAGGTGCTTCCAAAGGAGAAGGTCTTGGCAATCAGTTTCTTGCTAACATTCGTGAAGTAGATGCGATCGTTCACGTTGTACGCTGCTTCGAGGACAGCAACATCATCCATGTGGATGGCAGCATTGCACCGCTACGCGATATTGAAACAATTAATTTGGAACTTATCTTTTCGGATATTGAAATATTGGAAAGACGTATTGCAAAAGCCATTAAAGTGGCACGTAATGACAAAGCAGTTGCAAAAGAATTAGAACTGCTTGAGAATGTAAAAGCGCATTTGGAAAATGACAACATGGCAAGAAGCTTTGAAGTCAATGATGAAGATGAACTTGCATTATTAGAAAGTTATAATTTACTCACATATAAACCGGTTATCTTTGCAGCAAATGTTGCAGAAGATGATCTTATGGACGATGGTGCAAGCAATGAAGGTGTTCAGAAGGTTCGTGAGTTTGCAGCGAAAGAAAACTGCGAAGTATTTGTTGTGTGCGCCCAGATTGAGCAGGAAATTGCTGAATTAGAAGACGATGAAAAGAAAATGTTTTTGGAGGATCTGGGGCTGGAAGAGTCAGGACTTGAGAAACTCATTAAGGCAAGCTATAGTTTGCTTGGTCTTATTAGTTATCTGACAGCAGGAGAGCCGGAAGTTCGTGCATGGACAATTAAAAAAGGCACCAAAGCTCCGCAGGCAGCAGGAAAGATTCACTCTGATTTTGAACGTGGATTTATTCGCGCAGAAATTGTAAGTTATACAGACCTTATGGATTGCGGAACATACACAGCTGCAAAAGAAAAAGGACTTGTTCGCTTAGAAGGCAAGGAGTATGTAGTGCAAGACGGAGATATCATCTTATTTAGATTTAATGTATAAGCAAGAAGGGGAAATCAAGAATGACAATGAATATTGCATTTCCAAATTTGGGAATTCATTTGAAACATGTAGGACAATCCATTTCTGTGTTCGGTTTTGAAATTGCTTATTATGGTATTACGATAGGTTTGGCTGTGATTGCAGGAATACTATTGGCTTCCTATTTGGCTAAAAAGACAGGACAGGAAACAGATACTTATTATGACCTGGCCATTTATGCAGTTATCTTTGCAATTATTGGAGCAAGACTCTATTATGTTGTCTTCTCGTGGGATTCTTACAAGGATGACCTTCTCAGCATTTTCAATTTGCGTCAAGGCGGACTTGCGATATACGGCGGTGTGATTGCAGCGGTACTTACAGTTTTTCTATATGCAAGACGCAAAAAACTATCATTTTGGCTCTTAGTTGATACAGCAAGCCCGGGACTTGTGTTGGGACAAGCAATTGGGCGTTGGGGTAATTTTTTCAACAGAGAGGCTTTTGGCGAGTATACCAATAGCTTATTAGCGATGCGACTCCCGACCAATGCGGTGCGTGGTTCAGATATCACAGACGCAATGATGAAACACATGGAAACCATTGATGGTGTGTCTTACATTCAGGTTCATCCGACGTTCCTTTATGAATCTTTGTGGAACATAGGTGTGCTTATTATCGTGTTGCTCTTAATCAAACATAAGAAGTTTAACGGTCAGATTTTCCTCACATATTTGTTGGGATATGGCTTGGGAAGAGCGTGGATAGAAGGTCTAAGAACAGACCAATTATTGATTCCGGGAACAGCTATTCCTGTTTCGCAGGTGCTTGCAATTGTATTGGTTATTGGTGCGGCTGTTCTGATGTTTGTCAAATTAAGAAAACCAGTTGTTGAGACAGATACAAAGTAGTATAATGTATAAATAAATGTGCACTTAAAGTAAAAGAAAGGCTAAAGGATTAGGACGTATGAAAAAAATAGTATTATTAGGTGATTCCATTCGTTTAATTGGATATGGACAAAAAATAGAAGAAACATTACGTGCAGAAGGTTATGAAGTGTGGCAATCAGAGGATAATTGTCGTTTTGCAAAATATACATTGCGTATGTTATTTGACTTTCAAGATGAGATTAAGGGAGCAGATGTAGTGCATTGGAACAATGGTTTATGGGATGCCTGTGATATCTTTGGTGATGGCCCATTTACTTCACTTGATGAATATGTTAACAATATGCTTCGTATCGCGGATATTTTACAAAAATGGTGTAAAAAGGTGATCTTTGCCACAACCACACCGACTCATCCGGAATATCCTTATCATGAATTAGAGCGTATCAAATTGTATAATGACACATTGGTTCCGTTATTAAAGGAAAAAGGCATTAAGATTAATGATTTGTTCTCTGCAATGGTTGATCACCAGATTGACGGTATCTGCGAGGATCAAATCCATTTGAACGATTATGGAAAAGAAATTTGTGTTGAGCGCGTATTAAATGCGATTAAAGAGGAATTATAAGAACATAGAATGTTAAAAAGTCACTGTTTGTAAACAGTGACTTTTTTGATGGGATTATGTAATGAAAATTACTAGTATTATAGCGAAGGGTCGTGTATAATAATAGAAAGAAGCAAACCTATTTAAAGGAGGACAAACTATGGCTAGAAAAATGAAAACCATGGACGGCAACCATGCAGCAGCACATGTCTCATATGCATATACTGATGTGGCTGCTATTTATCCTATCACACCATCTTCAGTGATGGCTGAAGCAACAGATGAATGGGCAACGCAGGGCCGAGAGAATATTTTTGGACAAACTGTACAAGTAACAGAAATGCAATCAGAGGCAGGAGCTGCAGGAACAGTACATGGTTCGTTGGCAGCAGGAGCACTGACAACAACATATACAGCATCACAAGGTTTATTATTAATGATTCCGAATTTATACAAGATCGCGGGTGAACAATTGCCGGGTGTATTTAACGTATCAGCACGTGCAATTGCAAGTCATGCGCTGTCTATTTTTGGTGATCACTCAGACGTTTACGCTTGTCGTCAGACGGGATGTGCCATGCTTTGTGAATCTAGTGTGCAAGAAGTTATGGATTTAACACCAGTTGCACATTTATCAGCAATCAAGGGAAAGATGCCGTTTATCAATTTCTTTGATGGTTTCCGCACCTCTCATGAAATTCAAAAGATTGAGACTTGGGATTATGAAGATTTGAAAGACATGGCTGATATGGACGCAATTGATGCTTTCCGTCAGCATGCACTCAATCCGAATCATCCGTGCCAGAGAGGATCTGCTCAGAATCCGGACATTTTCTTCCAAGCAAGAGAAGCATGTAATCCATATTATGATGCAATGCCTGCAATCGTGCAGGAATATATGGATAAAGTCAATGCAAAGATAGGAACAAATTATAAATTATTTAACTACTATGGTGCTGAGGATGCAGAGCATGTCATTGTTGCTATGGGTTCCGTATGCGATACCATTGAAGAGACGGTTGATTATCTTGTGGCAGCAGGTGAAAAAGTCGGTGTCATCAAGGTACGTCTTTACAGACCGTTTTCAGCACAGGCTTTGGTTGATGCAATTCCTGATTCCGCAAAACAGATTACTGTATTAGACAGAACAAAAGAACCGGGAGCGCTTGGCGAACCATTGTATATAGACGTTGTTTCTGCACTCAAAGGAACAAAGTTTGATGCGGTTCCAATATTCACAGGACGTTATGGATTAGGCTCTAAAGATACAACTCCGGCACAGATTGTGGCAGTTTATAACAATATAACGAAACAGAAATTTACTGTAGGTATTGTAGATGATGTAACAAACCTTTCATTAGAAGTTGGGGCTCCATTAGTAACGACTCCAGATGGAACTATTAATTGTAAGTTCTGGGGACTTGGTGCCGACGGTACGGTTGGAGCAAATAAGAACTCTATTAAGATTATTGGTGATAATACAGACATGTATGCGCAGGCTTATTTCGATTATGATTCCAAGAAATCCGGTGGTGTCACAATGTCGCATCTTCGTTTTGGTAAAAAGCCTATCAAGTCCACATATTTGATTAAGCAGGCTGACTTTGTTGCCTGTCATAATCCATCTTATGTGAACAAATACAACATGGTCCAAGAGTTGGTGGATGGCGGAACATTCCTGTTAAACTGCTCTTGGGATATGGAAGGATTGGAAACACATTTGCCGGGACAAGTCAAGGCGTTTATTGCAAATCACGATATTAAGTTCTACACAATTGACGGTATAAAGATTGGTAAAGAAATCGGACTTGGCGGACGTATCAATACCATTTTGCAATCGGCATTCTTTAAGTTGGCAAATATTATTCCACAAGAGCAGGCTATGGAACTTATGAAAGCTGCTGCGAAAGCATCTTATGGAAAGAAAGGCGATGCTGTTGTTCAAATGAATTATGCTGCTATTGATGCGGGAGCAGAGCAGCTTGTTGAGATCAAAGTGCCGGATGCTTGGAAAAATTGCGCAGATGAAGGCTTGTTTGCACCGCAGGTAAAAGGCGGTAGAAAAGAAGTCGTTGATTTTGTTGAAAATATACAGAAAAAGGTAAACGCACAGGAAGGAAATAATCTTCCTGTATCAGCATTTGTAGATTATGCAGATGGAAGTACGCCATCCGGTACGTCGGCATATGAGAAACGAGGAATCGCAGTAGATATACCTTTATGGGTAGCAGATAATTGTATTCAGTGTAATCGTTGTGCTTATGTTTGTCCGCATGCGGTTATTCGCCCGGTGGCATTAACAGAAGATGAAGCGGCAAATGCTCCGGAAGCAATGCAGATGCTTGATATGATGGGTATGCCTGGCATGAAATTTGCAATTACAGTATCTGCTTACGATTGTACAGGTTGTGGATCTTGTGCAAACGTATGTCCTGGTAAGAAGGGCGAAAAAGCACTTGTTATGGGCAATATGGCAGAAAATGCAGGAAGACAGGTATACTTTAACTATGGACGTGAAATTCCTGTTAAGCCGGATGTAGTAGCAAAATTCAAAGAAACAACTGTCAAAGGAAGTCAGTTTAAACAACCACTCTTAGAGTTCTCAGGAGCCTGTGCTGGTTGTGGCGAGACACCTTATGCGAAATTAGTTACTCAATTATTTGGTGACAGAATGTATATCGCAAATGCAACAGGATGCTCTTCAATTTGGGGCAACTCTTCACCTTCTACACCATATACTGTGAACGACAAGGGACAAGGCCCGGCATGGTCTAACTCTTTATTTGAAGATAATGCGGAGTTCGGTTATGGAATGCTATTAGCACAAAAAGCATTACGCAATGGCCTTAAGGCCAAAGTTGAGAAACTTGCAGAAACAGGCCATAACGAAGCGGTTGTTACAGCAGCTAAAGAATGGCTTGATACATTTAACTGCGGTGCGACGAATGGAACGGCTACTGACAAGTTGGTCGAAGCGCTAGAGGATTGTGGATGCGGATGTGAGCTTCGAAAAGATATTTTGAAGAACAAAGATTTCCTCGCGAAGAAGTCACAGTGGATTTTCGGTGGCGATGGATGGGCATATGATATCGGATTCGGTGGTGTGGATCATGTATTGGCATCCGGTCAAGATGTGAATATCCTTGTATTTGATACTGAAGTATATTCTAATACAGGCGGTCAGTCATCAAAAGCGACACCGACAGGTGCGATTGCGCAGTTTGCCGCGGCAGGTAAGGATGTGAAAAAGAAAGATTTGGCAAGTATTGCGATGAGTTACGGTTATGTATATGTGGCTCAGATTGCGATGGGCGCAGATTTCAATCAAACAGTAAAGGCAATTACAGAAGCGGAAAGTTATCCGGGACCATCTCTTATTATTGCATATGCTCCATGTATCAATCATGGTATTAAGAAGGGAATGAGCATGGCGCAGACAGAGGAAGAATTGGCTGTGAAAGCAGGTTATTGGCATAACTTCCGTTACAATCCTGCAGCGGAAGGAGACAAGTTTACTTTGGATAGCAAAGAACCAACAGAAAGCTATCGGGATTTCTTGAATGGCGAGGTACGTTACAACGCACTGATGAGAAGTAATCCGGAGAGAGCAGAGCAGTTATTTACCAAATCTGAGGAAGCTGCAAAAGAAAGATATCTGTATTTGAAAAAATTAATTTCTCTTTATGGAGAAGACGAGGAGTAAATTCATCGCTTTTGGAAAAAATGAGGTGCGCGATTTATAAAGTCGCGCATCTTTTTGGTTTGAACTTTCGGATATTGGAAATAATATTGCTAGCAAATGGATAAGAACGAGGAAATTTTATGGATTTTTACGGAACATTTTGGTCTTTGGTGCCATCACTTGTGGCAATCGCACTTGCGCTTGTCACAAAAGAAGTATACAGTTCGCTTTTTCTTGGAATTTTGATAGGTAGTTTGTTATATTCCGAATTTTCCGTTGGGGCAGCGGTAACACATCTTTTTCACGGGGGTTTTATAGAAGTGTTGTCTTTGGATACAAATGTGGGCATTTTGATATTCCTTGTGATTTTAGGGATTATGGTTTGTCTCATAAATCGTGCCGGAGGTTCGAGAGCGTTTGGAATTTGGGCGGGTACGCATATTAAGTCGAGAGTAGGCGTACAGCTAACAACAATTATCCTTGGCTGTTTCATTTTTATTGATGATTATTTTAACTGTTTAACAGTTGGAAGTGTCATGCGTCCAGTCACAGACAAACACCGCATATCGCGTGCAAAATTATCGTACCTCATTGATTCCACAGCAGCACCAATTTGCATTATCGCACCGATTTCATCTTGGGCGGCGGCAGTTGCAAGTTATGTGGAAGGAGATAATGGCATGGAATTGTTTATCAAGGCTATTCCGTACAATTTTTATGCATTGTTTACGATTCTGATGATGATTATACTGGTCGTCAGAAAGCAAGACTATGGTTTGATGAAAAGGCACGAGGCAAATGCACTTCGAGGAGATATTTATACCACACAAGACCGTCCTTATGATGATGTGTCATCCGATGAAGTTAATCAAAAAGGGAAAGTCATAGATCTTATAATTCCAATTATTTCTTTAATTATTTGTTGTATTATCGGAATGACATATTCAGCATCATTTGGTCTTGCGATTGGAAGTTTTTTTGGTCTTATGATTACAATTGTTCTGTATTTGGTTCGCCGGGTAATTACATTTTTGGATTGCATGAATTGTATTCCGGATGGATTTAAATCTATGGTTCCGGCGATTTTGATTTTGATATTTGCTTGGACATTAAAAGCGATGACGGATAGCCTGGGTGCTTCTGTTTTCGTGGAACATACAGTCCAAGGATTAACAGGCGGATTATTATATCTCTTGCCGGCAATCATTTTTGTCCTTGGGGCGTTGATTGCATTTGCAACCGGCACGTCATGGGGAACCTTTGGCATCTTGATACCGATTGTGATTGCAGTGTTTGGCGTGCAGTATCAAGAATTAACCGTGATTGCTGTTTCGGCTTGCATGGCAGGTGCAGTGTGCGGTGACCACTGTTCGCCGATTTCTGATACTACGATTATGGCGGCGGCAGGAGCACAGTGCAACCATGTCAATCATGTTTCCACACAGCTTCCGTATGCACTCACAGTTGCGACTGTGTCTTTTGTTACTTATATTGTGGCGGGGTTTGCGCAGAATCCATGGGTTTCGTTATTGATTGGGGCTACGCTAATGATGGGAGTGTTGATTAGTTTGGATAAAGCAGAGGCTTAGTTCCTCTGCTTCTTCTGGTGAAAGAATATGGCTCTGCAACATTTGTTGCAGAGCCAAGAATATTTATTCACAAACAATTTTTGCAACACGTACTACCAAGTCGCGTCCATATGCAAATGGAACCGTTTTTATCACGACGTTGGCATCTTCTTGTGTAAAACTTACAGGCTCGTTGTTATCTAACCAACACACGGAAACAATTTTTTCTGACAAGGTAAATTTATCTATGTAATTAGCTGTTTCATTTAATGCTACGTTCGGATCTGCTGACATCGGAAGCCCATAGCAGAACAGGTAATAATTTTTACCGTCTTTTAATAGGAAATCGTTCTCTTTGTTTTCGATTTCAATACCGCAAGGAAGCGGTTTTCTAATTGCTTCATCAAAGTACTGAACCCATTGTCCCATAACGCCTAAAATGGCCGAGTCTATTGCACGTACGCTACCATCACCCATTGGTCCTAAATTCATCAAAAGGTTAGAACCATAGCGACGACAGTCCGCCAACTCACAAATCATTTGTGCAGGAGCTTTAAAGTTCAAATCTTCTCTTGCATATCCCCAATGTGCGCCGAACACTTCACACATTTCACTGGCAACATATTTCGGGGATCCCTCCATATTAAGTGGCTCCGGTTTGCCGCGTTCAAAGGTTACGCTATCTAATTCAATATGGCCAAGTTCGCCTCTTGCAGAAAGGCCGGTGTTGTTAATAATCATAGCATTCGGCTGGTGTTTACGGATGGTTGCGTATAACGCATCTTCTTCCCAGTCTGCATTTGGTTTATCCCACATACCATCAAACCAAAGACCGCCGATTTTCCCGTAATTTGTACACAGAATCTCAATGCTTCTGCGCAGGTATTCCAAATATTTTGGAAAATCCGTGTTATAAGATGGTTCATGCCAGTCTAACAAGGTGTGGTAGAAGAATGGGATGATGTCGTTTGCGCGGCATGCATCAACAAATTCTCTGACAAGGTCACGTCCACAAAAATGCGGTGCGTCGTAATCATTTAGCCCGCAAGTATCAAATAATGAATAACCGTCATGGTGACGAGTGGTTAATGTGATATATTTACAACCGGCTGTCTTAGCTAATTTAGCAATCTCTGTTGCCCAATTCGGTTTTGGATTAAATGCTTTTGCATATGTGGCATATTGCTCATCCGGAATGTTGTGAATTTTCTTCACCCATTCACCGTTTTCAATCATGCTGTATACGCCGAAGTGGATAAACATACCAAATCCAAGTTGTTCGAAATCTTTTATGTATTGTTTTACTATCATGGTGGCTCCTCCGTGTTTTCTCTTTGTCGTCACTTTATCATAAATAAAAGAAATTCACAAGAATAAACTGCCGTTTTTATGTTGAATAACAAACGGTTTCTTGGTAAAATAATTAACATATGATTAGAACTTGATGGAGAGTGAATTATGAACATTAGTGAATTGAAAAATTATGAATTAGTAGAACAAAAGAATCTGAAAGATTTAAAATCAGAAGGTTATTTTTTGCGCCACAAAAAGACAGGCGCAAGAATCCTTCTGTTGGATAATGATGATGAAAACAAGGTGTTCTTTGTAGGATTTCGCACACCGCCGGAGGACAGTACCGGACTTCCGCACATTTTGGAACATTCTGTGCTTTGCGGTTCTAAGAATTTTCCGATTAAAGACCCATTTGTAGAACTTGTTAAAGGTTCTCTCAATACATTTTTAAATGCAATGACATATCCGGATAAGACAGTTTATCCTGTTGCCAGCTGCAACGATAAGGATTTTCAAAATCTCATTCATGTATATATGGATGCGGTTTTCTATCCTAATATTTATGTACATGACGAGATATTCAGACAGGAAGGCTGGAGTTACAAATTGGAGGCGGCTGATGGAGCGCTTTCTTATAATGGTGTTGTATACAATGAGATGAAGGGAGCATATTCTTCACCGGAAGGCGTCCTTGACAGGGTTGTTCTTCATAATTTATTCCCAGACACATGTTATGCCAATGATTCCGGCGGAGATCCGGATGTAATTCCGGAGTTGACATACAAGCAGTTCATTGATTTCCATAGAAAATATTATCATCCATCCAACAGTTATATATATTTGTATGGGGATATGGATTTCGAAGAAAAGTTAGAGTGGTTGGACAAAGAATATCTGTCAAATTTTGATGCTCTTTCAATTGATTCTGCAATTGGTTTGCAAACGCCATTTACCGAGATGAAAGAGATTGAAGAGGCATACTCTATTACAAGTAGCGAATCGGAAGAAGATAATACGTATCTTTCTTATAACAAAGTAATCGGAACCAGTCTTGATAAAGAACTTTGTTTGGCTTTTGATGTGCTTGATTATGCACTTCTTTCAGCGCCGGGTGCTCCACTTAAGACAGCACTTGTGGATGCGGGAATCGGAAAAGATATTATGGGTTCTTACGAAAGTGGTATTTATCAACCGATGTTCTCTGTTGTTGCCAAAAATGCGAATGTAGAGCAGAAAGAACAATTTGTTCAGATTATTGAAGATACGCTGAAGAATATTGTGAAAAACGGCATGGATAAGAAATCGTTGGAAGCGGGAATTCATTACCACGAATTCCGTTATCGCGAAGCAGACTTTGGAAATTTCCCAACAGGACTCATGTATGGGCTTCAGAGTTTTGACAGCTGGCTGTATGATGATACAAAACCATTTGTTCATCTGGAGGCAATTGAGACTTATGATTATTTAAAAACACAGATAGAGACAGGGTATTTTGAAAACTTAATTCAAACCTATATCCTTGATAATATGCACGGGGCCATTGTTGTTATCAAACCGGAAAAAGGACTTACAGCGAAAAATGATAAGGCATTGGATGAAAAATTAGCAGCATATAAAGCCGGCTTAAGCACGGAGGAAATATCCGGGCTTGTGAATGCGACACAGCAACTGGTGGATTATCAGGAGTCAGAAGAGAAGCAAGAAGATTTAGAAAAAATACCTGTGCTCCAGCGAAGCGATATCAGTCGTGAGATTGCGCCGATTTACAATGAAGAAATGCAGATGGACGGCACAAAAGTGATTTTCCATGAAATTGATACAAACGGAATCGGATATGCAGACTTATTGTTTGATTTATCCGGTGTCGCAGTAGAAGAATTACCGTATGTGGGCATTTTACAGGCAGTTCTTGGTATGATTGACACGGAAAATCATGAGTATGGGGAATTGTTTAATGAGATTAACATGTATACCGGAGGAATCGGAACATCGATTGAGGTATATCCGGATGTAACGCGTGTTAAAGAAAAAGCGTTTAAGGCAACATTTGAAATGAAAACAAAAGCATTATATTCCAAAATGCCGATTGCTTTCAAAATGATGCAAGAGATTTTAACAAAGTCAAAGTTTGAGGACGAAAAACGTTTGAAAGAGATTTTGGCGATGACAAAATCAAGATTGCAGATGAAATTCCAATCTGCGGGACATACAACTGCGGCAGCTCGTGCTCTTTCGTATGCGTCTCCGATTTCTAAATTCAAAGAACTTACCGGTGGAATTGACTACTATGAAGTTGTAAAACGTATAGAAGAACATTTTGAAGCAGAGAAAGAGACCTTGATTGCAAATTTACAAAAGCTTGCAAACCATTTGTTTAGAGCAGACAACATGATGATTAGTTACACTGCAGAGAGAGCAGGATTAGAAGGGCTCGAACAGGAAATTGTTTCTCTTAAGCAAGGTTTGTATACAGGAACAACAGAAGGTGCAGACTGCATTATTTATTGTGAAAAACGCAATGAAGGGTTTAAAACTGCTTCTAAGGTTCAGTATGTAGCACGTGTAGGTAATTATATCGATGCGGGGTATGAATACACAGGTGCATTCCAAATTTTGAAAGTGATTTTGGGATTTGAATATTTATGGCAAAATGTGCGCGTAAAGGGCGGTGCATACGGCTGTATTAGTAATTTCACCAGACTTGGAGAGGCATATTTCTCATCTTATCGTGATCCGAATTTGGAAAAGACCAATGACGTATACGAGGGTGTTGTGGAATACCTGCGTAACTTCACGGTGAGTGAACGTGATATGACGAAATATATTATTGGAACCATGAGCAATCTTGATCAACCAATGACACCGGCTGTGAAAGGTGACCGTTCTATGAACTTGTATATGAATCATGTATCGGAAGAGATGATTAGAGAAGAGAGAAACCAGGTTTTGGATGGCAAGGAAGAAGATATTCGCGCGCTGGCAGATATGGTAGAGGCTGCACTGGCTTGCAATCAACTTTGTGTCATTGGTAGCGAAGATAAGATTGACGAACAGAAAGATTTATTCATGGAAGTCAAGAATTTGTTTTAATGAAGGAGAGCATATGAGAGCAGATTACAAATCGGGATTTGTAACATTAATCGGCAGACCGAATGTGGGAAAGTCAACGTTAATGAATTATCTCATCGGACAAAAGATTGCGATTACGTCGAACAAACCGCAGACAACTAGAAATCGTATTCAGACGGTTCTAACTACGGAAGAAGGTCAAATCGTATTTGTAGACACGCCTGGTATTCATAAAGCGAAAAATAAACTTGGAGAATACATGGTCAATGTGGCAGAGCGTACGCTAAATGAAGTGGATGTGGTGCTCTGGCTGGTGGAACCGACTACCTTTATCGGAGCGGGGGAGCAGCATATTGCACAGCAACTCGGCAAAGTAAAAACGCCGGTTGTTTTAGTTATTAATAAAGTTGACATGGTAAAAAAAGAAGAAATATTAACTTTCATTGATGCATATCGCAAGGTTTATGATTTTGCGGAAATCGTACCGGTTTCTGCAAGAAGCGGAGAAAATACGGATGCGCTTGTTAAAGTGATTATGAAATACTTACCATATGGTCCGCAGTTCTATGACGAGAATACCATTACAGATCAGCCGGAACGACAGATTGTGGCAGAGCTAATCCGTGAGAAAGCGCTTCATTGCCTAAATGACGAGATTCCTCATGGGATTGCGGTGGCAATTGATAGTATGAAATATCGCAAAAAGATAGTTGACATCGATGCTACCATTATCTGCGAACGCGATTCTCATAAAGGAATTATTATAGGCAAGCAGGGTGCGATGCTCAAAAAAATCGGAAGTACAGCTCGTTTTGAGATAGAAAAAATGTTGGATGCCAAAGTAAATTTACAACTTTGGGTAAAGGTGAAAAAAGATTGGCGTGACAGTGATTTCCTAATCAAAAACTTCGGATATACGAAGGACGAGTAAAATTTTAAATTGTCAAGGGTTATTGTCAAAAAATAAATGGCAGATAGTTTCAGTATGTTTTTTATCGGAGTGGAAATTCTAAAACTTATACAAGGGAGGGTTTTCACATGACAGATAAAAATTTATGGACAACTTTTGAAAAAACAGGAAACATTGTGGATTATTTACACTATAAAGGCATCCACGTGGATTCGGCAAAACAGGAAGCGGGAGAGGGTACAGTTGAATCAAGGAGTAACAGTCACAGGGATGATACTGTCCGCAACACCTATCGGTGAATATGATAAGCGCCTTGTAATTTTGACAAAAGAAAAGGGGAAGATTTCTGCATTTGCAAAAGGTGCAAGAAAGCAAAATAGTCAGCTCATGGGAGTGACGAACCCATTTTCTTTTGGAGAATTTTTGTTGTATGAGGGAAGGAGTTCTTATAATCTCATGCAGGCAAGTATTTCCAATTATTTCATGGAGCTTAGTGCTGATTTTGAAGGCGCATATTACGGATTCTATTTTATGGAAATTGCGGATTACTATACAAAAGAATACAATGATGAGCGAGAGATGTTAAAGCTTCTTTACCAATCTATGCGCGCGCTTGCGTCGGGGAAAATAGTTCGTGAATTGGTGCGTTACATATTTGAACTTAAGACATTAGTAGTAAACGGAGAAGCTCCGGAAGTCTATGTATGTGCGAATTGCGGTGTGGGAGATCGCAAAATGGTTTTCAGTAGTCAAAATCACGGAATTATCTGTGAAGAATGCAAGGCACTAGCTCCGGATGGAATTGCGATTGGTAATTCTACTTTATATACGTTACAGTATATTGTTTCATCGACAATAGAAAAATTATACACATTTACCGTGTCAGATGAAGTGTTGACGCACTTGGGGATGATTTTACGACAATACATGGAAACACATGTGGATAAAAAGTTTAAGTCTTTGGAAATATTGGAAATGTGCTTGAAATGACAATTAAAAGACTGTATAATAATACGAATTAAAGACATTTTAAAAATGAGAGGAATGCGAATTATGGAAAAGACAATGGATAAAATTGTAGCACTCGCCAAGTCAAGAGGATTTGTGTATCCGGGGTCTGAGATTTATGGAGGCCTTGCAAATACATGGGATTACGGCAATCTTGGTGTTGAGTTAAAAAATAATGTAAAAAGAGCATGGTGGCAAAAATTTATACAGGAGAATCCATATAATGTCGGTGTTGACTGTGCCATTTTAATGAACCCACAGACATGGGTAGCTTCAGGACATCTTGGTGGATTTAGCGATCCGCTTATGGATTGTAAAGAATGTAAGGAAAGATTCCGCGCAGATAAAATCATCGAAGATTTTGCAGCCGAAAATGGAATTGAATTAACAGAAAGTGTTGATGCTTGGTCAAAAGAACAAATGGAAGCATGGGTAGAAGAACATAATGTTCCATGTCCGACATGTGGAAAGCACAACTTTACAGAAATTCGCCAGTTCAACTTGATGTTTAAGACATTCCAGGGTGTAACAGAAGATGCGAAAAATACAGTTTATTTAAGACCTGAGACAGCACAAGGTATATTCGTAAACTTTAAAAATGTACAGCGTACATCAAGAAAGAAAATCCCATTTGGTATTGGACAAATCGGTAAATCATTCCGTAACGAAATTACACCGGGTAACTTTACATTCCGTACCAGAGAATTTGAACAAATGGAATTAGAATTCTTCTGTGCACCGGATACGGACCTTGAATGGTTTGCATATTGGAAAAACTTCTGTATCAACTGGTTACAGACATTGGGTATCAAAGAAGAAGAGATGCGCGTGAGAGATCACTCACCGGAAGAACTTTCTTTCTATAGCAAAGCAACCAGTGATATTGAGTTCTTGTTCCCGTTTGGATGGGGCGAGCTTTGGGGTATTGCTGACAGAACAGACTATGACCTTACACAGCATCAGGAAGTATCAAAACAAGATATGACCTATTTTGATGATGAAAAGAAAGAAAAATACATCCCATACGTAGTAGAACCATCACTTGGAGCTGACCGTGTGGTACTTGCATTCTTGTGTGCGGCATATGATGAAGAAGAATTGGAAGGCGGAGATGTTCGTACAGTACTCCATTTCCATCCGGCACTTGCACCGGTTAAGATTGGTGTGCTTCCACTTTCCAAGAAGTTAAACGAAGGCGCAGAAAAAGTATTTGCTGAGTTATCTAAATACTACAACTGTGAATTTGATGACCGTGGAAATATTGGAAAACGTTACCGTCGTCAGGATGAAATCGGAACACCGTTCTGTATTACATACGACTTCGAATCAGAAGAAGATGGAGCAGTAACAGTGCGTGACCGTGATACGATGGAACAAGAAAGAATTAAAATCGAAGATTTGAAAGCATACTTTGAAGAAAAATTTGCATTTTAGAGGTGATATACATGGAAAGTAATAATCTATGGAAATCATATTCCAAAGAACAACTTGTAGAATTACAAAATTTGAATGAAGGTTATAAAGTGTACCTTGACAATGGTAAGACAGAAAGAGAATGTATTCGCGAAGCTGTGAAAATGGCAAAAGAAGCAGGATACAAAGATTTAAATGATGTCATCACCAATGGCGAAACTTTGAAAGCAGGCGACAAAGTATACGCCGTATGCATGGAAAAGACAATTGCATTATTCCAAATTGGTGAAGAACCATTGGAAAACGGTATGAATATTTTGGGTGCACACGTTGACTCGCCACGTATTGACGTGAAACAGAATCCATTATACGAAGCCGGAGAATTTGCATACCTTGATACACACTATTACGGTGGCGTTAAGAAATATCAATGGGTAACAATTCCGCTTGCAATCCACGGTGTAGTTGCAAAAAAAGACGGTTCAGTGGTTGATATTGTAATCGGTGAAGATGACACAGATCCTGTACTTTGCATTACAGATCTTTTGATTCACTTAGCGGCAGAGCAAATGGAAGCAAAAGCCGGAAAAGTAATCGAGGGTGAAAAATTAGATTTATTAATTGGTAATATGCCTCTTGATGGAGAAGAAAAAGAAGCAGTAAAAGCCAATGTAATCAAGCTTTTAAAAGAAAAATACGACATTGAAGAAGAAGATTTCGTATCAGCTGAATTGGAAATTGTACCAGCCGGAAAAGCACGTGACTGCGGATTGGACAGAAGCATGGTTATCGGTTATGGTCAAGATGACAGAGTATGTGCTTACGCATCACTTTTGGCAATGCTGGAAGCAAAAGATTTAAAGAAAACAGCATGTTGCTTGTTAGTTGACAAAGAAGAAATCGGAAGCGTTGGAGCAACCGGTATGCAATCACGTTTCTTTGAAAATGTAGTTGCAGAACTTCTTGGATCAATGGGTAGCGATTCTAATCTTAAAGTTAGAAGAACACTTGCAAATTCGAAGATGCTTTCTTCTGATGTAAGTGCAGCATTTGACCCAATGTTTGAAAGCGTATTCGAAAAGAAAAATACAGCATATTTCGGACACGGTATGGTATTTAACAAATATACAGGGAGCCGCGGAAAGAGTGGTTCTAACGATGCAAATGCTGAATACATTGCATATTTGAGACGCATTTTCGAAAAAGAAAATGTAAACTTCCAGACAGCAGAGCTTGGTCGTGTAGACGTAGGCGGTGGCGGAACAATCGCTTACATTCTTGCTAATTATGGAATGGACGTTATCGACAGTGGTGTTGCGGTACTTTGCATGCATGCACCATGGGAAGTAACAAGCAAAGCTGATGTATATGAGGCTTACAGAGGATACAAGGCATTTTTGCTTGGAGAATAGGAAAATAAGCACAAAAAAGCATGGTAGAATTATGTTTTACCGTGCTTTTTGTATGAAAATGTTTGAATATTGTAAATTGTAGGGGAATTTTCTTGACGAAAACACCCAAAGCAGATAAAATAAGTATGTGGTTAAAAAGACAACCACTCAACACAATCTTTTATACAGGACTTTCAATACGGCTTCGGATATATCAGAAGTCGTGTTTTTCGCGTCTTGTATTTTAAGAAAATACAATATAGGAGGTCATACAAATATGACAAAATGGGTTTATATGTTCACAGAAGGTGATGCGAGCATGAGAAACCTTCTCGGTGGAAAAGGTGCTAACCTTGCAGAAATGACTAAGTTAGGTCTTCCCGTACCACAGGGATTTACAATCTCAACAGAAGCATGTACTCAGTACTATGAGGACGGACGTCAAATCAATGACGAAATCCAAGCACAGATTAACGAAGCAATCGTTAAAATGGAAGAAATTACAGGAAAGAAATTTGGAGATTTAGAAAATCCATTACTCGTATCTGTTCGTTCAGGTGCAAGAGCATCTATGCCAGGTATGATGGATACGATTTTGAACCTTGGTTTAAATGAAGAAGTTGTTGAAGTAGTTGCTAAGAAAACAGGCAACGAAAGATGGGCACGTGACTGCTACAGAAGATTTATCCAAATGTATTCTGACGTAGTTATGGAAGTAGGTAAAAAATACTTCGAAGAACTCATCGACAAGATGAAAGAAGAAAAAGGCGTTACACAGGACGTTGACCTTACAGCAGAAGATCTTAAAGTTTTAGCTGATCAGTTCAAAGCTGAATACAAAGCAAAAATCGGTAAAGACTTCCCGGATGATCCAAGGGAACAGTTAATGGGCGCAGTTATGGCTGTATTCCGTTCATGGGACAACCCTCGTGCAAATGTATACCGTCGTGACAACGATATTCCATATTCATGGGGAACTGCTGTAAACGTACAGGAAATGGCATTTGGTAATTGGTCTGATGAATCCGGTACAGGTGTTGCTTTCACACGTGACCCGGCAACAGGTGAAAAGAAACTTATGGGTGAATTCCTTATTAACGCACAGGGCGAAGACGTAGTTGCCGGTGTTCGTACACCACAGCCAATCGCTGAGTTAGCAAAGGTTATGCCAGAGGTATTTGAGCAGTTCCAGAACGTATGCTCAACTCTTGAGAACCACTACAGAGATATGCAGGATATGGAATTCACTATCCAGGATAAGAAATTATTCATGCTTCAGACTCGTAATGGTAAGAGAACAGCACAGGCTGCTCTTAAAATCGCTTGCGATTTAGTTGACGAAGGAATGAGAACAGAAGAAGAAGCTGTTGCAATGATCGATCCTCGTAACTTAGATACATTA
>JAZQXU010000007.1:0-32675 GCA_045632945.1 Faecalimonas sp.
TATGATGACAGTTACCATAAGTGTTGGAGCAAACAGTGTAACTAAGAGACGTATTCTGGTAGGAGACGGCGTAGCAGCGTTGTTATCCAATGAAGCAGGATACACTTTAGGAACAGGTGCAGATAATGGAGATAATGCGCCGGCCAATACCCTTCGCTCCGTACAGATTTTTTTGATTGAAGTAGCAGAAGAAGAACCAGAGAAAACATATACAGAGTTGACTTTTACAAACTTTGGATTAGAAGATGGAGCATACAATGGATATAACCCAGGTGTGAATTCAGAAATCACAAGTTTAGATGGAGTGGCAATTACTGGACAAGTAAACTATCCGGCCAGTGGCGATGATTCACACAATGGTATCGGTTTAGCTGTAACAGGTCAAGAAGAGGAATGGTGGAAACTGAGAAGTTACATTTTGACGAATGGAACATTAGAGTTCCGAAGCAGTTTGAATGGCGTAACCATGACACCAGATATTAACTTTACTTCATCTGACTGGGAAAATGCACCAACATTGGTAGACGAACTTCTAACTGTTCGAATGGCATTTGACAAGGTGGATGATACCACCATGACAGTGGATATTACAGTAACTGTAGGAGATGTTCCAGTTACAAAAACAGCAACCCTTACAGGAGCTAGTTCATTAATCTACAATGAGTCTGGTTATACATTTGTACTGAGAGAATATGTAGAATCAGACGATATCACAATTGGCTCAGTTGGAAATGAGCCAGAAAGAACTTATACAGAGTTAACCTTTAGAGACTGGTATTTGATGGACACTACATACACAAGTGTGCAGTCTTACAGAAAATCTGACTTAACAAGTTTGGATGGAGTAGCAATTACAGGAGATGTAATTTTTGCTAACGATGGAGCACATACAGGTATCCGATTGGAACCAACTAATGAGGAATGGGAAACATTCCAAATTTATAGAAATGGAACAAAAATTGAGGTTAGATGCTTCGATACCACAAAACCGTTATCGCAAGACCTTGATTTTGAGGCGGATGATTTAGGTGCTACAGATTTAAGTACTACACCTGTGACAGTACGTATGTGTTTTGATAAAGTGGATGATTCGACAATGGAGTTAACAGTGAAAATGACTGTAGGAACAAAGTCGAAAACACAAAAAACAACATTTACAGGAACTGGTGTGGCTAGTCTTATTTCATACGCAGACGGTTATGTTTTAGGAACTGGTGCCCAGACTTTAAATCTTACGCTTGCGTCTACTGTGAAGGAAATGACGAAAGAAGATGAATATTACAACATTGAGACAGAGCCATATTTCCTTATGAGTACAGGAACTGTTGTTGTCAATGGAGAATCAAAAGAACCGGGAAGCGTAATGAATCTGGCAGGAGATTATGTGATTATTACGGACCAAAGTGGTCTTAAAGTCGAGCAGAATGTTTCTCTTTATATTGTGGGCGATGTAAATTTGAGCGACAGTACCAATAACGTGACTTTGACCACAGAAGATGTTACTGAACTCGAAACAATCCTTAGTGATCCGTCATCTATGACAAGTGCGCAAGGAAAAGCCGCGGATTTAAATAATGATGGTACTGTTGATAAGTTTGACTTGGATGTTTTGAAAAATATTGTAGATGGTAAAACTTCAAGAGCAACAGTGATGGAAAAATACTATCCAAAGGCCATTACATATGATTATTTAGGTGGCAATTCGGTAATGCCAATTATCGGATATAGAGGGCCTTCAGACGCACTGTTGACAGATTCGACGTTTGATTTGATTGACAAAGCAGGAATTAACATGTTTAACTACCTTCCAACAGAAAACATGACAAATCCTGGAGCAGTTTTGAAGGAATTAGAACTTGCAGAAAAATATGGTATGGGAGTGTTTGTAACAGATGCAACAATCAACCATATGATTCGAGATGGAAGTGATAGTTCCGTTGTAACTAGTGTAAATACAGCTACTGGAAAAGAACTCGCAGGATTATTATCAAGATACAGCTATTTTAATTCGTATTTAGGTAATTATATTTGGGATGAACCGACTCTTCCAAATCAAGCAAGTGACGAGATTGAAGAATCAAGTGAACGAAATCTAGCATGGCATGAAGATATTGCAACAGAACTAAATGGTTATGCAAACACGAACGGATACCTTAATGTGGCTGCAGGCTACTGGTTTAAAGAAACTGGAATTGCAGGATGGTTCCAAAAAGATTTAACAGAAGAAAACATTGAAGAATATGAAAATGTCGTAAAAACAATTACAGAGAATTCAAATGCAAAAGTGCTTTCTTTTGACAGATATTTAAGGGATGTAGATACCGTGCTAGATTGTGAAAGATACTTCTTGAATCTAGATATCATTCGTAATCAGGCGATTGCATCAGATATTCCATTCTGGGCATACGCGCCGCTTGGTGGTGGATGGAATACAGGTGGAGATATTCCAACAACGGCCGAATTCTACTGGCAAGTAAATATGGGTCTCGCATTTGGCGCAAAAGGAATCCAATATTATGCAATGACACCGTCAGAGGGTGAGACGGATAAGAATCTTGGTATGGGACTTCTGAACGCAGATGGAACAGTAAATGAAACATGGTATACACCAGTGCAAAACATCAATGCACAAATTACTGCTGTTGACGAAGTGTTGATGAGAGCAGACAGTCTTGGTATTATTACCAGTGGAGGATATGCTAAAAATAACACAACTGATATTTCAGTACAAACAGGAAGCACAAGCGCAACAACTACAAATTATCAGTTAGCTGCAACCACTACATACGATAAGATTTTATTTGATGATAAAGTACAGTGTATCGAAAGTATTGACGGAGAAACAGGAAATAACTATGGTGTTCTTACAGGCGTGTTTAACTATCGAGGCAAAATTGCGCTTTATGTTGTGAATTTTGACACGATAGCTGAGCAGACAATTACAGTACAGCTGAAGGATGATTACAACTACTATACACTTGACGCATCTGGAAAAGTGTTTGGTTCAGGTGATTCCTGCACATATACAATTGCAGCCGGTCAAGCGGTTCTGGTTGTGTTAGAATCACTAACTGGAGATGCCGATGGCAGTTTGGCATTAAGCGCAGTCGATCTCGTTCGCGCAAAAAAGGTTCAAAAAGGTGTTCAAGATGCAACCTACGCATATGAATATGCTGCAGACCTGAATTGTGACAATACAGTTGATGATACCGATCTCCAGTGGACTAGATGGAAATTATTAGATTATACAATAGCAGACATAAAGGCGTTGCTAGAGACACTTGTAACACTTTAGATGACATCATGAGATTCTAATCCCTACATCTACATGATGAAATAAATGAAGCAGGGGCATATCAATATCACTTTTGATATGTCCCTGCTGTTTAAACGAGCACCTCGTCATGAGGTGCTTGTTATGTTTTTGGTTCTAAGTCAATAGTTGGGGTGGTTTTTTGCTTTTCGGATTCTTTGTAAGAACTCCACTTTTCTGCGCCTCTCTAGGCGTGCAACCATAAAATCTTCGGAACTGTCTTCCAAAATGGTTATAGTCCTGAAATCCAACCATGCGAGAGATCTCTGTAATAGTATGTTCGTTGGCTTGAATCATTTCTTTTGCTTTTTGCAAACGCATTTCGTTGATATATTGCTGCGGTGGGACACCTACATTTTTGCGGAATAAATGTCCGAATCTATCCTCACTCAGATACATCATTTCTGCCATTTCTTTATTGCTAATTCGTTCTGTAGAATGTTCATCTATGTAACACAATACCTGATTGAGTCGTGCCAAGTTTCGTTTTCGTTTTTCACTAATCTTATCAGACAACATATCGGAAATATAGTTTCTGCTGAGGTAAATTAAAAACTGCGTCAGAAGAGCCTTACAATTATCTTTATAGGCAAATTGTTGTTCTTCACATTCGTTGAAAATGGCTTCCATGAAAGAATCTATCTGTTCATCTTTTACAACTAGCGGTTGAAAAATAACATTCTGAGATGCCACTTCGGTAATTAGATTTTGTGGTTTAAAAGAAAGCACCTTGCAGACATAAGGCGTGCTTTCGCAATAACCGCTGTGTAGTTCGTTGCTATTTACTATAATCATAGAACCTTTTTCTAAAAAATACTCTTGTTGTTCTAACGTTATCCGTGCAGAGCCTTCAGTGACGTAGAGGATTTCAATCTCTTCGTGCCAGTGAGGCCAGAAATATAAACCTTCTTCATTGCGTTGTTCGCAAGAAAGTTGTGCAGGCAAATCTTCATCATATATTTTCTTTTCATAGACTTCTCTAGCATCCATCATGGCACCTCCTTTTTGTAGGCTTCTATTGAATATAATTATAATATTGATGAGGAGGGTTTGCAAGAGAGCAATGGGATAATTGTATAATTTAAAAATGGGAACTTGACATTATGAAGTTGCCATGTATATGCTTCCGTATTATGAAAAAAACGTTTTTATGGAAAAGCACAGACGCATCTTTTGGCACCGCTAGGAACCGGAGAACAGGGAATTGGCCCTGGTTGGGGTTCTGATGGTTTGCGGCATGACAAGGAATATATGGCAGTTTTGACCAAATGCAAATGGATACTTTGAAATATGTGGAAGAGCATTTGTGATGTAAAAAACACCATTGAGTGCGTTAGGCGTTTCAATGGTGTTTTGTTGTGTTTACTTATTTTCCAGCCAACTGTGCTTCCAATTCTGCAATTCTTGCATCTTTATCAGCAATAGTAGCATCTCTTTCAGCAAGATGCTCTTTCAATAGCTTATTGTCTCTTTTTAGCGTTCGTTCTAATCGTTCGGCGTCTTCACGGGCGCGACATTGTTGGCGTACAATCTCGTCCGCATTTGCCACATATAAACTTTCTACTGCTTCCTGCAAATATTCATTGTTCTTCGCTAACATTTTCAATTCCTCCCATGTTTTGCCCCTAAAGATACTTGCCCAATAATCAATGTGGTAGGACTTATCCTCATCGGTTGCCAATTCTATCTGGTTCAAGTTTACCACAGAGAGCGTGAATTTGTCACTATAAAGCATATGGTTTTTCACATTTAGCATTTTATATGTAGCATAGAATTCCGGCTTCTCCGGATGCAGTGTAAAATCGAGAAAACCGATATGGATTGCCGGCAACGCCTCCATATAGTTTTGCCCACTGTAGAGTTGGTCGAAAGAGCGACAAAGATAAGAGAGTGACCGTTCCGGCCAGTTGTACTCATTTGCAACCTGCATTTCTAGATTGATGAGCGTGTCATCATTCAACATCACATTAATGTCAAGAATGAACTCTTTTCCTGTGACATCACCGGATAGATTAATCGGATTGGTTATTTCCACCTTTTTAATTTGCTCTGGTTTCAGGTGCAGCAAGGAACAGATAAGACCTTTCAGCACCTTTTTGTTTTTCTGTAAAATGTAGCGAAACATATAATTGTTGGTCATGTTATACCGAATCGTTCCGCTGGCTTCCATAAAGGAAGCAACTTGCTTGTTTTGCATAGACAAAACCTCCTTCATAAAAATATTAAATTTTCACCAAAATTGAAATCTTCGGCTGAAATGCCTTGAAATATAGATGTGTAATAACACAAATGTGATTATAGATTTTGATGTCTCATTAGAATAGCAAATATCGGAAGTTAAAGCAATAGTTTGACAATATATTGTTTTATAATATCAAATTTGGTACAATCATGGAAAGATGCAAAGATCTTTCTATATGTGCAACAAATGTATCAGAATAACATGAAAAGGACGATGAAACATGAACGAGATTAGAGAATATTTCCCTGATGGGACACCAATTGATACGTGGTTTTATGAAGCGAAAACGCCGAGCCTGGAGCAGCTTGGAAAACAATATGTTTTGACGGAACACGGAATCTGTGATGACGGGAAAGTTTACACAACGCAGATACAAGAGCTTATTGATACTGCTTATGAAAACGGCGGCGGAGTAATCGTAGTTCCTGCGGGAACATTTATGACAGGAGCTCTCTTTTTTAAACAAGGGGTACATCTTTATGTGTCGGAAGGCGGCATCTTAAAAGGTAGCGATGATATTAGTGATTACGTGGTGCAAATGACTCGTATTGAGGGCGAAACCTGCCTTTATTTTACTGCACTTATCAATGCAGATGGGGTGGATGGGTTCACTATTTGCGGACCGGGTACCATTGATGGGAATGGTTGGCGTTCTTGGAAGGCATTTTGGATCCGCAGAACTTGGAATCCAAATTGCACCAATAAAGATGAGCAGAGACCGAGACTTATTTATATTTCTAATAGTAAAAATATAACAATTGCAGATGTGAACTTGGCGAACTCTCCGTTTTGGACAACTCATATATACAAATGTGACCATGTTAAATATTTGAATTGCTCTATCTATTCGCAGGTAGAAGAGGTTCGTGCACCTAGCACAGATGCCATTGATATTGATGTTTGCACAGATGTGCTAATCAAAGGGTGTTATTTTAAGGTCAATGATGACGGAGTGGCATTAAAAGGTGGTAAAGGGCCATGGGCCGATACTGCGAAGGAGAATGGTTCTAACGAGAGAATTATTATAGAAGATTGCGTATATGGATATTGTCACGGATGTCTGACTTGTGGCTCGGAGTCTATACATAATCGTAATGTGATTGTCAGAAGAAACAAGGTAAACCATGCAGTGAATCTTTTGTGGCTCAAGATGCGACCGGACACACCACAACATTATGAATATATTACTTGTGAGGATATTGAGGGGAACATAAGCAACTTTATCAACGCCAATCCGTGGACACAATTTTTTGATTTAAAAGGCAGAACGGATATTCCACTATCGATCGCGGAGCACATTACTATGCGTAATTGCAAATGCGAATGCGGAGCGTATTTTAATGTGAAAAAGGAAGATGAACAATATCGTCTCTCGGATTTTATTTTTGAAAATCTTGATATTAAGGCGGAAAACACAGACTTTTTCGATGATGCGGTCGAGAATATGATTGTGAGAAATGTGAAAGTAGAGAAAATGGGATAATAGGCGGGATTCGTAATGGATATAAAGCAATATAAATATAAAACAGAGCTTCATTTACACACATCTCCGGCAAGCGGTTGCAGTGAGATACCTCCGGCATTGGCGGTTGAAAATTATGCCAAGCTTGGATATCACAGTATTGTGGTTTGCAACCACTTTTATCCGGGAATGCGATTTATAGACAACAAAAAGCAATGCATAGAGGCTTATTTACAGGACTATGATATGGCTGTAGAAGAAGCAAAAAAATATGATATGAACGTTATTTTGGGGTGTGAGATCCGTTTTTCGGAGAATGCCAATGATTATTTGCTTTTCGGAATAGACAAAGATTTTTTAAATCATGCCTATGATTGTTTGGAGATGGGAATTGAAAAATTTTCTGAAGAATTTCGAGGAGATGGACGACTGCTCGTTCAGGCACATCCGTTTCGTAATGGCATGATGGCTGTACCGCCGGAATGTTTAGACGGTATTGAAAGCTTTAACATGCATCCGAATCACAACTCGCGAGTAGCCATGGCCTCCAAATATGCCAAAGAGCATGGTTTAATTGAAACAGCAGGTACGGATTATCACCATCCGGGACACGAAGGCATGGCAGCACTTCTTACACAAACACCGATTAAGACTTCGCAGGATATTGTAGACGCGCTCAGAAGCCGGGATTATGTATTTGAAATAGGCGGAAGCATTTTAATTCTATAAGGAAGAAAATGGTCATATGTCCTGTCATTTTTTTATATATTGTATACAGAAAATGAGTACAAAACAGATACATTAGAGCACATTTTTTGTAAGAAATAGATAAAATCTTTTATAGATTTACCATATTTTTGTAAAAAATGTTCACGAAAAGTTTTTGATGTGTTATAATGTATAAGATAGTACACTAAGAAGGGGTGACAGGATGAAGAAAAAAGAAATGATAGCCATGCTCCTGGCAGGTGGACAAGGCAGCAGACTTGGTGTTCTGACTGCAAAGGTTGCCAAACCGGCGGTCGCGTTCGGTGGGAAGTATCGCATCATTGATTTTCCGCTTAGTAACTGTATTAATTCAGGAATTGATACAGTTGGTGTATTGACACAGTACCAGCCATTGCGTTTGAATGCTCATATTGGAATTGGAATTCCGTGGGATTTAGATCGTAATGTTGGTGGAGTTGCAGTATTACCACCATATGAGAAAAGCGCAAACAGTGAATGGTACACGGGTACTGCAAATGCTATCTATCAGAATCTTGAATTTATGGAGACTTACAATCCGGAATATGTGTTGATTTTGTCAGGTGATCACATATATAAGATGGATTACGAAGTCATGTTGGATTTCCATAAAGAAAATAACGCAGATGTAACCATTGCCGTAATGCCGGTTCCGATGGAGGAAGCTAGCCGGTTCGGAATCATGATTACCGACGAGGAGAAGCGTATTCAGGAGTTTGAAGAAAAACCGAAGAATCCGAGAAGTAATCTGGCATCAATGGGAATTTACATTTTCAGTTGGCCGGTGTTAAAGGCGGCTCTCTTAGAAGAAAAGGATGAACCGAATTGTGACTTTGGTAAACATGTAATTCCGTATTGTTTCAATCAAAACAAGCGCATGTTTGCCTATGAGTTTAACGGCTATTGGAAGGATGTTGGAACACTCGGTTCCTATTGGGAAGCGAACATGGAACTAATTGACATTGTTCCGGATTTCAATTTGTATGAAGAATATTGGAAAATTTATACAAATGAAGGATGCCTTCCACCACAATATGTTTCTGAGGATGCGATTATTGATCGCAGCATCATATGCAACGGAGCTGAGATTTATGGAGAAGTACATAATTCAGTAATTAGTGCAGGCGTTGTAATAGGAAGAGGAAGTGTGGTTCGCGATTCGATTATTATGCAGGACACAGTGATTGGCAAGGGGTGCGTCATTGATAAAGCCATTATTGCGGAGAATGTTCGAGTCGGCGAAAATGTTACAATGGGGGTTGGCGACGCGTTGCCAAACAAAGAAAAACCTGATATTTACTCATTTGGTCTGGTTACTATCGGTGAGAATTCATTGATTCCATCCGGTGTACAGATAGGAAAAAATACAGCGATTAGTGGAGTTACTACAAAAGAAGATTACAAAGATCTTGTTTTGGCAAGTGGCGAAACTATTATAAAGGCAGGTGAGTAAGCATGAAAGCAGTAGGAATTATTTTGGCCGGCGGCAGTAGCAATAAGATGCGGGAACTGACGAAAAAGCGCGCGGCAGCGGCAATGCCGGTT
Organism: Faecalimonas sp.; assembly: GCA_045632945.1. GTDB lineage: Bacteria > Bacillota > Clostridia > Lachnospirales > Lachnospiraceae > Faecalimonas. The sequence goes on from JAZQXU010000007.1 coordinate 9,310, forward strand.
GCGGGCAATTATCGTGCAATTGATTTCGCACTTAGCAACATGTCGAACTCACATATACAGAAAGTAGCTGTACTCACTCAATATAATGCTCGTTCGCTGAATGAACATCTGAATTCATCAAAATGGTGGGATTTCGGAAGAAAGCAGGGTGGCTTGTATGTTTTCACTCCGATTATCACATCGGATAACGGGTCTTGGTATCGTGGAACAGCAGATGCAATCTATCAGAATTTAGATTTTCTAAAAAAATGCCACGAACCATATGTGGTGATTGCATCGGGGGATGCGGTTTACAAGTTGGATTATGAAAAAGTGTTAGATTACCACGTGGCTAAGAAGGCAGATATCACTGTCGTGTGCAAGGAAATTGCACCGGGAGAGGATGCTCGAAGATTTGGTACACTTAAGATGGATGACGACATGAGAGTGTTGGAGTTCGAAGAAAAGCCGATGGTGGCAAATTTCAACATGATTTCCACGGGCATATATGTTATCCGAAGACGTCTTCTCATTGATTTGATTGAAGCATGTGTAGAAGATGAACGATATGATTTTGTATCCGATATATTAATTCGATATCGTAACGTTAAAAAAATATACGGGTATGAGATACATAATTACTGGAGCAATATTGCAACAGTCGATGCTTATTACAAGACAAACATGGATTTTCTAAGACCGGAAGTGCGAGGACATTTCTTCAAGGAATATCCGGAGATTTGTACCAAAGTAAGCGACCTTCCACCGGCGAAATACAATCCGGGAGCAGTCGTTAAGAACAGCCTGGTAGCAAGTGGAAGTATCATTAACGGAGTTGTAGAAAATTCCGTTATATTTAGAAAGGTATTTGTAGGCAACAATTGTGTTATTAAGAATTCTATTATTCTGAATGACGTTTATCTTGGGGATAATACCTATATCGAAAACTGCATCGTAGAGAGCAGTAGTACAATCAGGGCTAATACCCGTCACGTAGGGGATAGCAAAATAGATATCATTGTAGAAAAGAATGAAAGATATGAGTTCTAGAAAGAGGTAAGTTATGCAAATCACAGATGTACGCGTACGCAAAGTAACAAAAGAAGGAAAATTAAAGGCAGTAGTATCAATCACTATGGATGACGAATTTGTAGTACATGATATTAAAGTTATCGAGGGTGAAAAAGGCCTTTTCATCGCAATGCCAAGCAAAAAGGCATTAGATGGAGAATATCGCGATATCGCACATCCGATTAATTCAGGTACAAGAGAACGTATTCAGACATTGATTCTTGAGAAGTATGAAGAAGCTTTACAAGATGACGCTTTTGACGAAGCTGAATAAGTTGATTTGTAGAAAAAGACAAAGCTGGCGGGCTTTGTCTTTTTTTGTTTCGTGCGCTTGGCTTGTTGCGCTTGGCTTATTGCGGGGGATTTTCCGTTGCGGGGGGGGGATTTTTCGTTGCGGGGTCCATGGACAAAAAATTGTGTAATGGGACCCCGTTCTTATTGTGTGGATATGTTGGAATGGTGTTTTCGGGGTCTATATAAAATTCTTATTTAATGGGACCCCAACAAGAGAGAAAAATTGTGTTTTATGCTTGAAAAGAGGGGTCTCATTCTGTAGTTTTTCAACATAGACCCCGTCAATCAAAAAAATCATGATTAAACCAATAGAATGAAAGAGTTTGCGGGGTCCGGGAGAGCAAAAAAATTGTATGGACCCACCAGAAAAGGCCATCACCTAAAAAAAGTAATATTCTATGATTTTTTCAATCTGTTCTGTACTTAAAGGATGTTCACTTGTTTCAAAGGTTGTAATAAGTTGAATAGATGGAATAATTCCACAAGAATTATATAATTGTAATTTAAGATATGTGCTTTTAGAATATGTGGGATCATCCATCATTCCAAAATGCTCCCAATAATAAAATTCGCCTGTTTTCGGATGACGTATGGTAAAGTCAGGGTAAATTACTTTGTCGTTTAATTCAAGGGGGTTTTCATAACGGAATGGAATGCGGTGAACATACAAGAGCATATCAATCATTGATTCTGCCTTAGATCTTAAAATGTTACCAGAGATGCTGTTATGTTTTAGATTCTCAGAATGAGAGATATTATGTTCATATGGGGAGTTCATCCAGTCGGCTAGTTCTTGATTTAAAGGTGAAAAATAGGGGGATAGAAGATTTTGATATTCGGATGTTTCGGTAAGTAATCTTTCGGCTTTACTAGTAGGTGAGTGGTGGTTTAGATAAAATTGAATTGCTCGTTTTTCATTTTCTAAATCTTCGAGAGATAAAGATAAATATCTTTTGGCTGCTAAGTCTTCTGCAAGTTTACGATTGGATTTTGGGATGTAAGTTTTTGAGTGACCATCGCTTTGATACCATTTGTAACGGTTTTGATTTTTAGAACAGATAAGTTTCCCGACGGGTAAATTTTGAATTTGGTTTTTTAGAGAATTAATTTGAGTTTCAATCCGTTTGAATTCGGATTGCATACGTTGGTAAATCGTAAAGATTCCTCCTTTCATGAAATGTACAAGTATTAAAACATAATTAAAGGGATCATGCAAGTAGAAATTAAGAAAGATATGCGATATAATGTGGACAGACATTATGTTGTACAATATTGTCAAATATAATGAGAGGGAAACATATGAATCTGGAAATTTTATTTGAGGACAATGAAATCATTGTCTGCTACAAACCAGCAGGAATCCCAACGCAGACCAGCAAAATGGGTGAGCAAGACATGGTTAGTATATTGAAAAACTACTTATATAAAAAACAAACGGAGAAAAAGGAACCGTATGTGGCAGTTATTCATCGCCTTGACCAGCCGGTAGAGGGTTTGCTTGTCTTTGCAAAAACGCCGTTTTCGGCAAAAGAACTGAACAAGGAGCTACAGGGTGCGTGGTTTGGAAAGCATTACCAGGCAGTGCTGTGGGGCGTGCCTATTCAAAAGTCAGATGTTCTGGAGAATTATCTTGTAAAAGATGGTCGCACAAATACTTCAAGGGTAGGCAATCAAAGCGAAAAAGATGCGAAAAAAGCCGTTCTTTCTTATGAAGTGTTGGAAACAGGTATAGACGATGGTAAGGAAATTTCTTTGGTAAAAGTGAAGTTAGATACAGGACGTCATCATCAAATCAGAGTGCAGATGGCAAATATGGGGTGTCCAATCTGGGGAGATGCGAAGTATAACACGGACTTGGTTCAAGACAGAAGATTTCGGCAAATCGCGTTGTGTGCTTATAAATTGGAATTTAAACATCCGAAAACGAGAAAAAAGATGGAGTTTAAAATCAAGCCACAAGGGGAAGGATTTACAAAAATAATGCTTGAAAGCTAATCTAATCTAGATTATAATAAACACGATTATAACAAGAAAGACTAAGAAGAGGACTAGTACACGCAGGAAGTGCCCCAGAGAGAAAATCAATTGGTGAGAGATTTTTGCAGGAAATGTGTAGAACCTACCTTGGAGTCTCTGTGTGAAAGCGCAGCGTGGAACCAGCGTTAATGGTGTCAAAGAGAATTGTAGAATGTTCTATGATTAACAAGGGTGGTACCGCCGAGATGTTCGGTCCCTTATGGGGATGGAAGACTCGGCGTTTTTTAATGGTTATATGCATGCGAAACGTAGCATTCGTAGGGGACATGATATACCATGTTTAGGGTCCATACAAAAATTTTGCTTCGGCAGACCCTGTATGAACTAATATTTTTGACTGTTCTGGGTATGATAGCACAAAAAATATTATATAGACCCCGTTTAGTGGAATACGAGCTCCAAACATTTGATTTTTCTTTCAAAATGGGGTCTGGGAAACTAAAAATACCACATAGGCCCTCGATATATTCAAAAGCTATGTTCCATACACGATTTCATAGGTAAATCCATAAAAAATTAACAACAATAGACAAAGAAAAAAGGAGAGAGAAAATTATGAAATTAAAAAATCTTGTAGGAGACCGTTTTAAAGAACGTCCGTCCGATTGTGTCATCGACAGCCATGCATTTAGCGTGAGAGGCGGCTATATTAAATATGTAGCAAATGGTATTTTCAGTTTGTATCCGCCAATGAAAAGAATTACCAAGAAAATCGAAAACATTATCCGCGAAGAAATGGATGCGATTGACGGACAGGAAGTAATGTTTCCGGTAGCGCTTCCGGGAAGTCTGTGGGAGGAATCAGGTCGTTTTGAAAGTGTTGGCGAAGAACTTCTGCGTTTCAAAGATAGAAACGATAGTCAGATGGTGCTTGGTATGACACACGAGGAAGCAGCTGTTCATCTTGTGAGAGAATACGGCCAGACATATACAAAGTATCCGTTTATGATTTATCAAATCCAAACCAAATTCCGTGATGAAGCAAGACCACGTGCAGGTCTTATCCGTGTAAGAGAATTCACCATGAAAGATGCATATTCTTTCCACACATCCCAGGAAGATTTGGAACAATATTATGATGTATGCTACAAAGCGTATAATCGCGTTTTCCAGCGGGCAGGCGTGCCGGAAGTTATTGCAGTCAAATCTGATTCCGGAATGATGGGAGGAAGTGTTTCTCATGAATATATGTTACTTGCAGACGCGGGTGAAGATTCAATCGTCCTTTGCGAGGAATGTGGCTACAGTGCCAACATGGAGGCGGCAGAAAACAAAGTAGATAATGCAAATGCGATCCCGATGGGTGAACTTGAAAAAGTATATACACCACACTGTAAGACAATTGAAGAGGTTACAAAATTCATGGGTCTTCCGGTGGAAAATTCTTGCAAGGCTGTTATGTATCAAAAGAACATGACAGATGAGTATGTTATCGTATTTACGCGCGGTGATTATGAAGTCAACGAGACAAAACTTACGAATTACCTTGGTGAGAAGGTTCATCCTGCAGACGTGACCGAAGAGAGCGGTATTGTAGCAGGATTTACGGGACCATATGATATGAAGGCAGACTGCACAGTGATCTTTGACGTGTCACTGAAAGGAATTGACAACCTATGTGCAGGTGCCAATGAAGAAAATTATCACTACAAAGGACTTAACATTGCCCGCGATTGCGGTGATGTGGAATACGTGGACGTGTCTAAGATTCAAACCGGCGGGATTTGTCCTGTTTGCGGCAAGAAAACGATTCAAGTAAAACGTGGAATTGAAGTTGGTAATATTTTCCAACTAGGAACAAAATATTCTGCATCTATGGGAATGACATATACAGATGCAGAAGGAAATTCTCAGACACCGATTATGGGATGTTACGGTATCGGTGTAGGACGTTTGGCAGCTTCTGTTTGTGAAGCAAGACACGATGACAACGGTCCGATTTGGCCAATCTCTATTGCGCCATGGGAAGTTCATCTTTGCTGTATGAGAGCAGACCAGGAAGAATGTAAGGCTGCAGCAGATGAATTGTATCAGAAATTGCAAAATGCAGGCATTGAGGTTATCTACGATGATCGTGATGTGCGTGCAGGAGCTATGTTTGCAGATGCAGATCTTTTAGGTGTACCGATTCGTGTGGTTGTCGGACCAAAAAATCTGAAGAACAATCAGATTGAATTGTCGACGAGAGACAAGAAAATTCAAAAATTAGTTGATTTAGATACAACGCTTGAAGAAATTAAGGCTGTAAAGGAACAGTTATTTGCAGAAATTAATGAAAAAGTAGAGCCTATCATGTAAGAAAAAAGGAGGTGAGTCCCAATGCAGATTCAGTTGCCGGAAAAAGTAAAAGAAATTATCAATACACTTCGTGCCAATGGGTATGAAGCGTATGCTGTAGGCGGCTGTGTGCGTGATTCGATCCTTGGAAGAACGCCGGATGATTGGGACATTACAACCTCAGCGACACCGATGGAGACAAAGGCTCTTTTTGCCAGAACGTTTGACACAGGCATTGAGCACGGTACGGTTACAGTGCTCATAGAGAAAGAGGCTTTCGAAGTGACAACTTACCGTGTGGACGGGAAATATGAAGATAGTCGGCACCCATCTGAAGTTACATTTACAAGAAGTTTGCAGGAAGATTTGTTGCGCCGCGATTTCACTATCAATGCCATGGCTTACAATGATGAAGAAGGCCTTGTGGACATTTTCGGAGGAGAAGAAGATTTAAAACATAAAATCATTCGCTGTGTAGGAGATGCAAAAGCGCGTTTTGGCGAAGATGCTCTTCGGATTCTGCGTGCGGTTCGTTTTGCGGCACAACTTGGTTTTAATATTGAGCCGGAAACCCAAAAAGGAATTATCGAATTGGCACCTACACTTTCCGCTATTAGCGCGGAACGCATTCAAGTGGAACTGATTAAGATGTTAATGTCGCCGAACCCGTCTATGCTGCAAGCAGCATATGAATTGGGAATTACTAATGTTATTCTTCCGGAATTTAATGCCATGATGGCAACAACACAAGAGACGCCGCACCATATATATTCAGTAGGCGAACACACATTAAAAGCGATTGAATATGTTCGCCCGGACAAGGTTCTGAGATTGACTATGCTGTTACATGACGTTGCCAAGCCGCTTATGAAGACGATTGATGAAGATGGCGTTGCCCATTTCAAAAAGCATGATATCAAGGGAACGGAGCTTGCAAAAGACATATTAAGGCGCTTGAAATTTGACAACGATACTATGAATAAAGTCGTGAAGCTGGTTCAGTATCATGATTACCGGATGCCTGCGGAGCCGAAAAATGTGCGCAAAGCAATGAATAAAATAGGAAAAGAACTGTTCCCGCTTTATCTCGAAGTCAGAGAAGCAGACACCCTTGCACAAAGCAAGTATTTGCGCGAAGAAAAATTACAGAATATATATGACATTAGACAATGTTACGAAGATATTTTGGATAGGCAAGAATGCGTTTCACTTAAGGATTTGGCTGTTACCGGAAACGATTTGATTCTAGACGGAATGGAACCGGGCAAAGAGATTGGAGAAGTCCTAAGCAAACTTCTTGAAGTTGTTATCGAGCATCCGGAATATAACCAAAAAGAAACTTTATTAAAAATAAAAGACCGATTATAAGGTAAAAATATGAAAACAAAAAAGAAATTACGCTGGATGCGGCTTGACAATGCGGCCAAAATCTATCCGGCCACACAGAGCAATAGTTGGAGCAATTTGTTCCGTCTGTCAGCCACTTTAACAGAAAACATAGACATAGAGGTGCTACAGTCAGCTCTAGACGTTACCATTTGGCGTTTTCCATCCATGGCTGTGCGTTTGGGAGAAGGTGTGTTTTGGTATTACCTTGAGCAATTATCTGCAGCGCCGCAAGTCCGTATAGAAAACAGTTACCCGCTTACGCGAATGTCTAAGAAGGAAACAAGAAAATGTGCATTTCGTGTCATTGTACATGAAAAAAGAATTGCAATAGAGATCTTTCATTCCTTAACGGATGGTAATGGTGCGCTTGTATTTTTAAAAAGTTTAGTTGCAGAATATTTACAGCAGAAATACGGAGTATGCATTCCGCCAGAATGCGGTATTGTTGACAGAGCACAGGAGCCGCCTGAAGAAGAATTAGAGGACAGTTTCCAAAAATATGCAGGAAAAATATGTGCCAGTCGCCAGGAAAACACAGCATGGCGCATGACGGGCACACCAGAACCGGGCGGCTTTTTAAATGTTACATGCTTTAAATTGCCGGTTGAGCAAATGCTTCAAAAAGCTCATGAGTATGGCGTAAGTCTGTCTACATTTTTGGGTGCATCCATTATGATGGCAATGCAGAACAGCCAAAAGAAAAAGGTACAAAATCCAAATCGTAGAAAACCGATTAAATTATTAATACCGGTTAATCTAAGAAAACTTTTCCCGAGTAAAACATTGCGCAATTTTGTCCTGTATACAACGCCGGAGATATTGCCGAAGCTCGGAGAATATACATTTGAAGAAATATGTCAGGTCATTAAAAGTAAAATGAGCACCGATATTACGTCGAAGCGAATGAGTATGATGATTGCGACAAATGTAAATAGTGAACGTCTGATGGCAGTTCGCGTCATGCCATTATTTGTGAAGAATCTGGTCATGCGGGCGGTATTTAAATCTGTTGGTGAACGCAAGTCCTGTCTTAGCATGTCTAATCTTGGCGTAGCCGAAATGCCGGATGTCATGAAGCCATATATAGAGAGAATAGATTTTATATTGGGAGTTCAAGCATCTGCGCCGTATAATTGTGGTGTTATTACTGTCGGCGACACCATGTATTTGAATTTTATCAGAAATATCCAGGAAGCAGATTTGGAATATCATTTCCATAGAGTTTTACAAGATATGGGGATTGTAGCAGAAGTGGAAAGTAATCAAGCATCAAAATAGAGGAGAATAAAAATGTATTGTGTAAAATGCGGTGTAAAACTTGCAGATACGGAAAAAATATGTCCGCTATGCGGAACAAAGGCTTATCATCCGGATGTTGTGCAAGGCGAAGGTAACAATATATATCCTAAACGCAAATATCCCACCCCGGAAGGACAAGCGTTAGGATTGCCGATTTTCTTAACGGCAGTTTGCCTGGTGCCACTTCTTACCGTGTTGGTTTGTGATTTGCGATTCAGCGGTGCAATCACATGGTCGGGAATTGTAGCCGGAGCCTTGGCGCTCTTATATTTGATTTTCGTTCTGCCGTTGTGGTTTAAAAACCCTCATCCGATGATATTTGTACCATGTTCGTTTGGGGCAGTTGGTGTTTATCTGCTTTATTTGAATTGTGTAACGGGTGGCAAGTGGTTCTTAAGCTTTGCATTTCCGATTTTAGGGTGTATCGCTGCGATTATTATCACAGTTCTTGTGCTACTCAGATATGTTCGCAGGGGTAAATTATATATTTTCGGTGGCGCTTTCATCGCTACCGGCGGAATGATGCTTTTGATGGAATTTTTAATGGGAATCACATTTGCAAATGTTGATTTTATCGGTTGGTCATTCTATCCATTAGTAAGCCTTGCTCTTATCGGATGCATTTTAATCTTCCTTGGAATATGCCGACCGGCGCGTGAGGCTATGGAAAGAAAGTTTTTTGTTTAATTTGTGGAAGAGGAGTTAAAAGATGAAATTTGGAATTGCCTTTTTTATTACAAATCTTTTATTAGGTGCTGGACTTGCTATGGATGCATTTTCGGTTTCGCTTGCAAATGGGCTGAATGAGCCATGCATGAAGAAAAGGAAAATGTGCAAAGTAGCAGGAGTATTTGCTTTCTTTCAAGCATTTATGCCACTTGCAGGATGGATTTGCGTGCATACATTATTGGAGCATTTTGAAGCGTTTGGCATCTTGATACCGTGGATAGCACTGGCACTTCTTGGATACATTGGAGGAAAAATGCTTTATGAGGGTATCAAAAATGAAGGCGGTCCATGCGATGGAAAAGGAATTGGTCTCGGCGAGTTGTTTATACAAGGGATAGCCACTTCCATAGATGCGTTGTCGGTTGGATTTGTTATCGCAGATTATGATTTCCTTTCGGCAGTTGTTGCAGCACTGGTTATAGCAGTTGTAACATTTATCATTTGCATGATAGGTCTTGCAATAGGACGGAAAGCAGGAACGAAGCTGGCAGGAAAAGCAGGCATCTTAGGTGGCGTGATTTTAATTTTTATTGGTCTTGAAATTTTTATTAGTAGTTGGTTATAAAATTTCGAAAAAGATTGACAATTGCAGTGCCATAAAGATGCAATTGAGTAAGGTGTGACTTTGAAGTCCACCTTATTTTATAAAATAATATAAATATTAATTAAAATATTGCATAAAATAATAATATAAGTTATGATGTAAATAGAAATGAAAAGGAGTCTAAAGAAATGAATGAAGCATTATTGGAATTAACAGATAGGCTTGTGCCAATTTCAGATTTTAGTCAAGGAAAAGCAGGAAAAATTTTTAATGATGTGGCAAAGAATAATAAAGAATATATTGTTTTAAAGAATAATCAGCCTACGGCAGTCGTTATATCTATACAAGAGTATAAAGAAACGCAAGAAAAAATTGCGAAGTTTGAAAAAATAATAGAGAAAGTTGAGGAGATTAGATTGTTGAGATTGGCTGAGCAAAGAGCATGTGATAATACAATTTCGTTTGATGAATTTATTAGTGAACAAGGTTTTTCTGTAGAGGAATTAGAAGAACTTGCGGGGAGTGTGGAACTAGAATAATGGCTTGGGATATACGTATTATAGATGAAGCGCAAAAAGACTATCATAAACTAGATAGTGGCGTTAGGAAACAAGTACTAGCTGGCATTTTAAAAGTCTCAAAAGCGCCGTTGCCGAGCCCCAAAGGATACGGTAAGCCGTTAGAAAATAAAAAAGGAAACAATTTAACCGGTTTTTTTAAGATTAAATATAAAGGAATTGGTATTAGGGTTGTATATACTTTGATTCTTGACAAACAGATTATGAACATAGTTGTTATTTCGCCTCGAGATGATAATTATTGTTATGAGTTGGCCAAGAAAATTTATAGCAAATATGGGAAAACGCTTTTCAAAGATATATTTGATCATTTATAGAACGTTTTGTTTTATATTGAAAGAAACTAAGAGAACATTAGGGAGGAAAAATGCAGAAACAGATTGAAAACATATTCAAGCAATTAAATTGGGTAAATTTTGTAGCGATATTTATTGCGGGTTGTATCAATGCGTTTGGTGTAACCGTTTTCTTGGCTCCTGTTAAATTATATGATAGCGGTATATCGGGAACATCTATGTTGCTTTCGCAAGTAACTCCAGAAGAATTTACGCTTTCCTTGTTTTTGATTATTTTGAATATACCTCTATTTTTATATGGTTTAAAAAAACAGGGAGCTTCATTTACGATCTATTCCGTGTTCGCAGTTGTTGTATATTCGGTTGGAGCATGGCTAATTACGGATATTTTGCCAATTGACGTTACAATCGCATCCCCGCTTGCCGGCGATGATTTACTTTTGTGTGCACTCTTTGGAGGTATGATTTCCGGAGTTGGAAGTGGTCTCACGATCCGATTTGGAGGTGCCATTGATGGTATTGAAGTTATGTCGGTTATTTTTGCAAAAAAACTTGGGGTGACAGTTGGAACCTTTGTTATGATATATAATGTGATTTTATATGTTGTGACGGGATTCGTAACAAACAGCTGGATACTTCCGTTATATTCTATTGTGACCTATATGGCAGCCTTAAAAACGGTTGACTTTATCGTAGAAGGTCTTGACCGTTCAAAAGGAGTCATGATTATTACTGAGAAGCCACATGAGATCACAGATACACTAACAGACGCCTTTGAAACCGGCGCAACAATTATGCCGGCTACAGGAGGATATTCCAAAACGGAAAAAGCAGTGGTATATTTCATAGTCAATCGCTTTCAGATTGCAAAAATGCGTACGCTTGTGCACACAATTGACCCGAAGGCGTTTATGACAATTACTGAAGTCGCAGATGTATTTACGAGTGAATAAGAGGGGAACATTATGAAAAACAAGAGAATCATCCTTGCGTCCGCATCACCTCGAAGACGGGAGTTGATGCAACAGGCAGGATATGAATTTGAAATTCAGGTCAGCCATAAAGAAGAGACTTACACCAGTGAAACACCGGACGAGATTGTAAAAGAATTGGCACTCTTAAAGGCCAAGGACATAGCCAACCAAAATGAAACGAAAGGGCTCGTGGTGATAGGTGCCGACACGGTTGTAGCATATGAAGGTGCTGTTTTGGGGAAACCACGTACCAAAGAGGAAGCGTTTGCTATGATTCGGAGCTTTCAAGGGGACAAACATCAAGTATATACCGGTGTTGCCATTTTGGATTATGATGAAGAAGGCAAGGAGACTGTGGTGAATGACGCGGTAAAAACGGATGTATATGTGAATTCGATGACAGACGAGGAGATTTGGAAATACATTGAAACAGACAATGTATTAGACAAAGCAGGCAGTTATGGCATCCAAAGCGGCTTTGCAATACACGTTGAGAAAATAGAAGGAGACTACTTTAACGTAGTAGGCTTGCCGATTTCTTATATATATAATATTTTGAAAAACATGTAAAAAAGATTCAGAAAATCATTGCTGAATCTTTTCATTTGTCTTCGAATATGGCAATCCGGTCATCGCTTCAAAACTACACTGCACTGCCTCTTCAGAAATATTACATTCCAACACGTAAACAGGAACATTTCTCAGCATTCCATCTAATAGTTCCAATGTCAATCCGGCGGCAGCAGCATCCTCCGGTATATATATCTGCTTCAGTAAAAATGGTAATCCTTCGGCAGGCTCTATTTTGTGAATCTGATTTTCTTTCCCGCGGCAGAGCAGGCAGATCCCGTGCAAAGGTGCACAGTGATTCTTTTGCCACCTTTCTTTGCCGGCCCAAGGTGTGCCATATACAAGAACCCTGGAATCTTCTACGGACAAGAAAGGCTTGTCGCCGTTGACAATATCCACGTCATCACCCAAATGTTTTCGCCAAAGACGAATATGCGTTGATTTACCGGTGCCACTTGGCGCTGTAAATATGTAAGCTTTTTCGTTGTATTTAATACAAGCTCCGTGCATGAGAAAACGTTGGTGTGACGGAAATACTTCTGAAAGCTTGCGCAGTGCCGCAAGCGTTTCTAAGTAAGTCATAGGGAATTCCTGATCTTGTGTTCGCATCGCTTCTGCCAATATATCATCTTGCGTCCAGGATATCGCAAAATCCGGAGCGCCATCATCGAGATAATCCTTGAAAAAATCTCTCAACTCAGGATAGACGCTATCCATCGCTATTCGTTTACCAGCTAATTTTACAGTAAATTTCATTCTATAATACCTCTAGTTATGTTATATTTCATATTATAAGGGAATATAAATGGGAGTGGCAACCTTTTTTAAAGAAAAACAGGCGTGGGACTAGATTTTTTTTGGCTTGCATGCTATAATGATGTAAATGTTTGGATATATCGGAGGAATATATTTATGAAAATCAATAAAAAGATTGTGGGCATTATTGCAATTGCTATAGTAGTTATTCTTGTTGTTCTCGGTTTGACGATGTGTGGCAACAATTCCGGAAAGGAAACGGGAAAAGACAAGGATCATAATAAAGATAACGTAGGTGGTCTTACTGTAATCGAAGATGAAGAAGATGATGATACACCTTCAGACAGCATCGATTTTTCTGATTTGGATGACGATTCTGATGATACAGATAACGAAGATGCAAACCAAACCGGTAACGAAGGTGCAAACCAAGGTGGTAACGAAGGTGGAAACCAAGGCGGCAACGAAGGCGGAAACCAAGGCGGCAACGAAGGTGGAAACCAAGGTGGCAACGAAGGTGGAAATGAAGGTGGCAACGAAGGTGGCAATGAAGGCGACGACGATGATGACGGCGACGATGAAGGACAATTCGGTGCATTCTTCTAAAATAGGAACATACATAATGGATGGCATACATGCCATCCATTTTTTGTGATTATTAACTTTAACATTATAATGATTCGTGGTATAATCAATTATATATGCGCAAATGTAGCGAGGAGGAATTAATATGAGAATAAAAAATGGATTTGTGCTTCGTGAAGTAGCAGGACAGGCGATGGTAATTGCAACAGGAGAAGCCAGCAAGGATTTCCATGGAATGATAAAGTTAAATGATACCGGAAAAGACATTTGGCAAGGTCTGATGGACGGGCTTTCGAAGGAACAGATTGTAGAGCAGATTCAAGCTAAATATGAAGTAGAACAAGCGCAAGCTACAAACGATGTGAATGCATTTGTACAGAAGATGAAAGAGATGGAATTTTTGTTAGATGATTAGTGAACGTCGAATAGAAGATATTTTAAAAGAAGAAGGGGTATTTGTGAGTACAACAGTCGGGGTCAGTATGTACCCGATGCTGCGCAATCGCAGAGATACCATTATTGTTAGACCTTATGAGGGAAGATTGAAAAAATACGATGTGCCGTTGTATAGAAAAGGCGAACTTTATGTTTTGCATCGTATTATAGATGTGAGACCGGACTCTTACGTCATATGCGGCGATAACTGTGAACAGATAGAATACGGCATTACAGATGACCAGATTATCGGTGTTTTGACCGGTTTTTATCGTGGGTCTAAGCAAATTGATATGGAGAGTTGGGGATACAGAATGTATGCACGCTATTGGGGCAAAACTCTGTCACTTCGTCGCTTGCGCGGACGCATCTTGCGCACAGCATCCAAGGTTTGGAGATACATTAAGAAAGGGGCTAGACGCTGATGATAAAGAAACTAATTCCCGTAGTGGTAATCGTTGTTATGGTTGTCTTTTTGGGAATTCTTTTAATGGACGAGAAAAAGGATGAGGCCGAGCAAAGCGCTCAATATACAGAAATGACTGAACAAATGAGACCTTTGCTTGTGAAGAAACAGCAATTAGAGCGAAAATTAAAAGAGTTGGAAGAAAACTATATTTCTGAACATAGTCCGAAGGGTACAACACAGATTATTTTTACAGAGATGGATCCGCTTGTATATACCGAAATTTATCCGATTATGGAAAAATATGAATTTACCGGCATTCTCTCTATCTCCATGACAGAATATCCGGGAGCAGAAGGGTGCATGACCGTTCCGCAGTTTAAAGAACTGATTGGCGCAGGCTGGACCACTTCCATCACATGGGATACAGAGAGCAAGCTAAGCGCGTGGTGGATGATCCTCACAGCTAAAATACAGGAACTGGGTATCGAGATGCCTACAACTGCTTATTTTAAATCCGGAGCATATTCGTCAACCATAGACGATACCTTAAAAGAGAAAGGAATCACAGCTGTTTTTCATCACGGTGAAGAGCACAGTTTGATTCAATTGTCATATGAGGAAGATTTATGGCATTTGGGTGCAGTGGGGCTCATGGGAGAAAAGCCAAGATTTCGAATGGAGGAAGCTATAGAAACGAAAGGTAATGTTGCCTTTTTAGTTGGATTTGAGCGAGAAGATGAATTATATAATGAAAACTCCTTCGTTTCTATGTTGAACTTTTTTGACACATATACTGTTGCAGATGAGATGTTGGTTGGCAGTGTAGAGGATACTGCAAAACACTATCAAATGCGTAACCAGGATGCGAGCGGTGATGTTAACACTGTCTATACACAAAAGAAGACAGAGTTAGAAACAGAATTGGCGAATGTAAATCAACAGCTTGAGCAGTTAGAGGCCGAGTAGGAGTTAAATATGAAAACAATGAAATGGATAGCAGATGCACTGGGTAAACGCAAAGGGATGATTATTGTCCTTAGCATTATCCAGAGCATACTGGCCCTCAGTGGAATTGCGTTTGCACTGTCTATGCGAGAGGCGATTGATGAGGCCGTGGCAGGTAACAGAGTAGAGTTTGGACAAGCAGTTCTTGTGTTGGTCATTATTATTTTGTTACAGTTGGGACTGCGCGCAATCAATCGTTTTTTGGAAGACGATACGAAAGCAGCCGTAGAGAACCGTTTAAGACAAATGGCATTTCACGGAATTTTAAAAAGAGAATATAGTGAGACGAACTCTTTTCACACCGGAGAACTCATGAATCGCATTACATCTGATACAGCGATTGTTATGGATGGAGCCGTTACATTAGCTCCGACGCTTGTTTCTATGGCGGTTCGTGTTGTGGGAGTTCTGTATGTTATGAACGAGATAGAACCGTGGATTGCTGCCGTATTTTTGGCGGGCGGATGTGCAGTTGCGTTTCTTTCTATTGCACCGCGCAAATGGCAGAAGAGATTACATAAAAAAGTGCAAGAACAAGATGGTGAAGTCAGAAGTTACATGCAGGAGTCATTGGAAAGTCTATTAGTTATCCATGCATTTGGATGTGAAGAAAAGGTTGAATCTGAAAGCGAAAAACAGATGGCGTGGCATAGAAAAATCCGTAGGAAACGCAGTAATGTATATAACCTGTTTGGGACAGGGCTTCGCATTATGATACAGTGCGGTTATATCTTTGGTTTTACATGGTGTGGCATCGGTATTTTAAACGGAAATATTACATATGGTACATTAACAGCCGTTATCCAACTCATAGGACAGATACAGACTCCGTTTGCCAATCTGGGAAGCACATTTCCAAAATATGCTTCTATGTTAGCGAGTGCAGAACGTCTTATGGAACTCACGGAAGGAATAGACAAAGGACAGAGAACGCAATCTGAATTAACCAGAGAAGAACAATACGAGAAACTGGAGAGTATTTCTTTTGAACATGTTTCTTTTTCCTATGAAAGCGACAGACCTGTACTGGAGGATGAGTCATTTTCAGTTAACAAAGGTGAGTTTGTTGCCATGATTGGAAGCAGCGGAATTGGAAAGAGCACGATTATGAAGTTGCTACTTTCCGTGTATCAACCGCAAAATGGCGAGATTTGTGTTCGCTGTACTGACAGAACTCGCAATATTCAAGAATTGCCGGCCGGTATGTTTGCCTATGTTCCGCAAGGTAATTATTTAATGAGCGGAAGCATTTGGCAGGTCGTTGGATTTGCAGAACAATCTGATACCATTGACCGCAAAAAGGTAGAAGAAGCCTGCAAGATTGCATGCGCACATGAATTTATCGAAAAATTACCGGAACAATACGACACCAAGCTTGGTGAGCGCGGTTGTGGCTTGTCGGAAGGGCAGATGCAAAGACTTGCAGTAGCAAGAGCCATTTACAGTGGTTGTCCAATTCTGTTATTGGATGAAGCAACATCTGCATTGGATGCAGATACAGAACGTAGAATGATTTCCTCATTAGAGGCGATGTCAGAGTATACCGTATTCTTAGTTACACATCGCAAAGAAGTGTGGGAATTATGTGATAGAGTGTTAGAACGTAAAGATTAATGAGAGAAAGGAACGAGTATTATGAAAGAATATTTAGCAAATGTAAATTCAGGTATCTTATATCTGATCGTGGCATGTATTCTTGCCTTTGTCACACTGATGTGTGTTGTATTTTTGGTGAAAAGCTATCGTGCAGGAATTAAAATCGGGATGGACAAACAGGTACTAAAAAGAACAATTATCTCAAGTGCGACCTTTACCTTGTTGCCGTCCATCAGCATTTTGATTGGTGTTATCGCGCTCAGCGGAAGCCTCGGAGTGCCGCTGTCATGGCTACGCTTATCTGTTATCGGTTCCGTACAATATGAACTGAATGTGGCGCAAGTAGCTGCAGAAAGCATGGGACTTGTTGGACTCAAACCGGATGTAATGAGCATGGATGCATTTGTAACGATCGCATTAGTGATGACGGTTGGTATTATGGGTGGCGTTATTTGGTGCTTATTCTTCTTGAAAAAATATCTAAACAAGGTTCAGAAAGCGCCAAAAAAAGAAAAGAGTGGCAAACCAGGATTCGGTGCACACGCAACAACCGCCATGTTTGTTGGTCTTTGCGGGGCATATATCGGAGCTTATGTGGGTGAGGCTGTTACCGGAAGAAAGGTAGAAGGCATCGGTTTGGTGAAAGATTATATGCCGCTGATTGTTGCAGTTATTGCTGCTTGTATCATGGCAATTTTTGAATATTTCATTCAGAAAAAAGGGAAAACAGTTCTGGAAAACTTCAGCCTTGCGGCGAGTATGATTATTGCAATGGCAGGTGCAGTCCTGCTTAAAATGATATAAGGAGGCGACGAAAATGAACGAAAAAGCAAAGTTTTTTGAAGATTATAATAAAGGCCTTCACAGAATCGGAAAGGTTATGATGTTTTGCGGATTGGTTGCACTGACTGCAGTGCCATTTATTGCCGCGGTGATTTATAATGCCCACATCGATATAGATGGATTTGTGGCCGGATTTATTAATATCGGCCTCCTTTATGTACTAATGTCTGTGGTGGAATTTCTCATCTATACACCGATGCTTGGAACAGGCGGAAGCTATATTACTTTTCTTACGGGAAATGTAACAAACATGAAAATTCCGTGTGCGATGAACGCAAGAGATATTGCAAAGACAGAGGTAGGAACTCCTGAAAATGAGATTATATCTACAATTAGTACGGCAACAAGTGCGATTGTTACTACTTTAGTTATAGCAGTAGGAGTTGTGTTGATCATTCCATTGCAACCGGTTCTTCAAAGCGCAACGCTGGCACCGGCATTTGATTACGTTGTACCGGCACTGTTTGGTGCATTGGGACTTAAATATTTTGCAAAAAGTCCACAAATTGCAGTCATTCCGGTACTTTTAATCTCGTTGATTTGTATTTTTGTACCGTCTATGATTTCACAGACGAGTACACTCATCATCCCAAGCGGTGCACTTGCATTATTGATTGGATTTATCTTATTTAAAAAAGGAAAATTATAAGAGAGAAGGTATGCCCAAATGGAATTTCTGCTCATTTTATTATTCTTACTTATTATATTAATTGCAGTGGTATTGCTGCGCACCTTGCTTTTGAAACCAAATGAGGCACAGACCGCAATGGTCGAGCCAATTGAGGGTGCACGTGCGGAGAAATATGGAAAACAGTTGGCACAATTGATTCAGAAGGAGACCATTTCTGATCGATATGACCCGGATAGAACGAAGTTTTTAGAATTTCATCAACTATTGGAAGAAATGTTTCCAAGCATACATCGCACTTGCGAAAAAAAAGTATTTAACGGAAGTCTGCTTTTTAAGTGGAGTGGAAAAGGTAATCACGAACCTATTTTATTCATGAGCCATCACGATGTGGTAGAAGCGACGGGCACATGGGAACATGGTGCTTTCTCGGGAGACATTGATGAAGAAGGACGCGTTTGGGGACGTGGTGCAGTCGATACAAAAGCAAGTTTGTTTTGCATGATGACAGCAGTCGAGGAAATGATATCTGAAGGATTTGTCCCTGAAGGTGATGTTTATATTGCAAGTAGTTGCACAGAAGAGTGGAGTGGCGAGGGCGCACCTGAAACAGTCAAATACTTAAAAGAACAAGGTATTAAACTGGCATATCTTATGGATGAAGGCGGCATGATTATCGAAGAGCCGGTAGGTGGCGTTAAAGGTACATACGGTATGGTCGGCGTTTTGGAAAAAGGCTATGGAGATGTCAAATTCATAGCAAAAAGCAACGGCGGTCACGCCAGTGCACCGAAGAAAAATACACCACTTGTCAGACTTGGAAAATTTATGGTTGACGTGGAAAAGAAATATCCATTTAAAAATGAATTTAATCCAACAGTGAAGGAAATGTTTCGTAGAATGGCTCCGAATATGAATTTCGGAATGAAGCTGATATTTGCGAACATGTGGCTGTTTGAAGGGTTGCTGAAAAAATTGCTTCCGGTTATCAGCTCGGCGGGGGCAGCTATGCTTCATACTACATTGGCATTTACCACGGCGAAAGGCTCAGACGGACTGAACGTTCTTCCGCAGGAAGCATATGTGACCGGCAACATGCGGTTTATTCCGCATCAGGATATGGACGAAAGCATAGAAATCATCTCAAACATTGCAAAGAAATACGACATTGAAACAGAAATTATCTACAAAGATGCTTCTTGCCCGGTTGTCGATTTTAACAACGAGCCATTCCATTTAGTGGAGAAAGTGGCAGCCGAGGTGTATCCGGGTGTGGGGATTTGCCCATATGTTATGACGGGAGGAACAGATGCGAAGTTTTACCGCGAGCTTAGCGACAACTGTCTGAGATTTGCACCGTTATATATTAACAGCCAGCAATATGCGAGTATACATGGATTAAATGAAAATATCACCCAAGGCATTTTGCCATACGGTGTGGATTTTTATAAGAAAATGATAGAAAAATCATAAAGAAAAATAGAAAGAAAGGATGTGCTTTTGATACGAAGCACATCCTTTTATGTCTGTTTATTTGCCTGCTAATTTAGAGAAAAATCCTTTTTTCTTCGGTTGCTGAGTGTCCAAAGAACCTCTGATTCCTTTGACATCTGTGATATAAATACCGCTTACTACAGCTTTTACTTCTTTTTTCACAGGTATCAGTGGGAAAATCTTATCCTCACACATCAATGTCATAACCTTCGGACCAACCTTTGCTTTTACAACCGGGACCTTAGCTCTGCGAAGATATTTCGGTGTGTTTTCAAGCACAACAGCCGGGAAGCCGGCATCCTTAATCTTCATACGTTTCTTGTCAATGATTAACATGGAAATGTTCTGAGCCATTGCCTTTAATTGTTCTTGTTGTTCGGCTTGTTTTTTCTCGGCTTTTTTACCTAAGAAGTATAAAACAACCAAAATTGCTGCAAGCACTGCTACTACGATTAATACAATATATATTGGTTTCACGATAGACCTCCTAAAATATTTTATGTAAAAGAATGTTTACACAACGATAATTCTAACATTGTTTTATCGGGAGTGCAAGTAATTTGGTGCAAAACAAATATTAACACTTTTCAAAATTCGGGAGTGTGGTATAATGTAGACATATTTACGAGACTAAAGGAGAAAGTTATGAAAAAGAGTTTTATTACATTAATTGCAGGAATTATGATTGTTACACTTCTTGCAGGATGCGGAAGTCGCGAGATTTCCAACGAGAACATTACAATTTCACAGTACAAGGGATTAGAAGTAGAGATTCCGGCGTACGAGATGACAGATGCAGAATGGGAACAATGTGTTGCATCGGATATGCAGACAGTTTGGGAAAAGATTGGAATTAAGGACCGTGCAGCGGCTAACGGTGATACGGTTGCTATCGGATATGTGGGAACGAAAGACGGAGTTGCTTTCGAAGGCGGAACAGCAGAGTTGTATTTCTTAACACTTGGTTCTAACACATTTATTGACGGCTTTGAAGCGGGTATCGTAGGCCACAAGCCAGGTGAAGAGTTTAACCTTAATCTTACCTTCCCATCTTCTTATGGCAACGCGGAATTGGCGGGAAAACCAGTGGTATTTAAAGTGACATTCAAAGCAATTCTTCCGGAATTCAGTGACGAACTCATTCCGACATTGACGGACAACAAGTGCAAGACATTAGCTGAATACAAAGAAATGCGCCGTTCTGAGATAGAAAAATCGAACGAAGAAGCTATGACAGAAGAAGACAAAGCTGCCAGATTGCAATCTTGTGCGATGCAAAAACTACTGGAAAACAGTAAAGTGAATAACTATCCACAATCTGAAATTGATGAATATGTTGCATCAGGCGAGGATTACTATAAATCTTATGCGCAGTATTTTGGTATGGAATACGAAGCATTTTGCAAACAGTACCTTCAAATGACTGCAGAGGAATTTAAAGCCAGACTCACAGAGGATGCAAAGGATTATATTGCGATGAAATATGCAGTTGAATTGATTGCCGAAGAGGAGAAGATGACAATCAGCGACGAACTTTACAACAAGAAGTTGGAAGAGTACGCCAAAGAAGCAGAAATGGAACCAGATGCTTACGAAAAACAAGCGGGTGAAACTTCAATCAAACAAAGCATTCTTGCAGATATGGTTGCGGCGTTTGTTGTAGAGCACTGTGTAGAAGTAGATAGCACAGCAAAAGACAAATAAGACATGGTTGATATCTATCTATCAGACATTACCAATCTCCCCGATCCGAAGGAACAACCGGAATTATTGGACCGGATTTCTAAGGAACGCAGAGAGAAAATTGAGAAAATGCCACAAAGCAAAAGTCGCAGACAAAGTTTGGGCGCGGGTCTTCTTTTAAACAAGGCGTTATCGTGCCATGGTCTTCGTAGTGAGGATGTGTATTTGGATGAGAACGGCAAGCCTGCGATTAAGGGGCTATGCTTCAACCTTTCACATTCCGGCGAACTTGTTATCTGTGCCACTAGTGAGACTCCTGTGGGGTGTGATGCCGAGCAGATCAAAAAAGCACCACCTCGTCTTGCAGAGCGTTATTTCTGCGAGGGAGAGAAACAGTATCTCAGTCAATTTGCAGAAGATGAATATGATAGAGAATTCTATCGTTTGTGGACGATGAAAGAAAGTTATATGAAATACACCGGAGAAGGCACGCGACTTGCTCTTAACAAATTTGAGATACAGATTCAAGATGAGGTTCGGGTGGTGAGAGACGGTGTCATTCAACCTTGTGTTTTGAAAGAGTATGAAGTGCCCGGTTATTGCGTAACCGTATGCATAAAAGATGAACAGTAATCTAAATCAGGAGGAAAATATTATGAAAAATGTATGTGTAATTACCGGCGGCGGCAGCGGAATGGGATTAGAAGCTGCAAAGTGCATGCCAAAAGAAAAGATTATCGTGATTTCAGGAAGAACGGTAGCTAAATTAGAAAAAGCAGTAGAAGAATTGAAAGCACTCGGTTTCGAGGCTTACGCTCATGCTTGTGATACTTCGGATCGTGAGAGCGTAAAGAAATTGGCAGAGTATGCAGCATCGTTGGGAGAAATTAAGAATGTAATTAATGCAGCAGGAATTTCACCAGCTATGGGAAGCGCCGGAGACCAAGAGAAGATTTTAAGAATCAATGCACTTGGTACTGTATATGTAAACCAAGAATTTTCTAAGCTTATGAATGCAGGTAGTGTTATCTGTGATATTTCATCAAATTCTGCTTACTCATTACCATCATTCATCCTTCCGAAGAAAGCATATCCGCTTGCAGAAACGGACGAAGCAGCTTTCTTGGCAAAATTGATTAAAAGATCAAATATGGCAAAAACAGATTATGAGAAAAATGGTTTTGCATATGGTCTTTCTAAAAACTTTGTATGCTGGTATGCAGCAAAGAGCGCTTTTGACCTTGGACCAAAAGGAATTCGTGTCGTATCATTGAGCCCGGGATTAATCGCTACAGACATGGGTAAGATGGAAGAAGAACATGGTGGATATTTGATTGGTCTTTCATGCGAAGGACGTATGGGAAAACCTGAAGAACTGGGATACGCTATTGCAACAGTTGCTGATGAACGTAACGGTTACTTGGCGGCTGTGGACATTCTCTGTGATGGAGGAAGCACCAGAGGACAACAAGAATTTAAAAAGAAAAAATAGTCAAAAGACCTGCGGAGTCGTATCAACTCCGTAGGTTTTTATTTCTTTATAGGCTCAACAGCAAATGCCGGGGTGTGCGGCCAAGCGACCATTTTGAATAACGACAACATGAATTTATAAAACATTCGCTTTCGTTGCATTCTTTTCTATCAGAGCAGGATCTTCGGAAACAAGTGTTTCTATGAATCTCATTCACACAAAGATATTACGCTTGAAAAAAGTAAACTCGAAACCAATAGCTCTCTGTGCCTGCAATATGTGTGAGATAACATCGTGAGATTCTCAGAAAAGCCTTGCAACTGCAGGACAGAAAATGTGGGTGGCTGTTACAACTGTTTGACCACAGGAAGTTTTGTAACAGCCACCCTTATATCATCTCTGGACGCAGTTGCCTAGTCTTTTC
>JAZQXU010000008.1:0-26101 GCA_045632945.1 Faecalimonas sp.
CTCGGAAGCCGTATCTATTGCCGCTGTCAGATCAGCGGAAGATAAACGCATACCTGTTATAACAAGCAGTTGCATCACAACCACCTGACACAATTCCGCAGGCGATTTTGCAACTTTTTCTGCAACAAAAATTTTGATAAACGAAATAATGGGTGGAAAAACAGGTTCAAAATTGCCGTTTAGGATAATATTTAGGGCATAAATAAGCCAAAGAAGAAGCTCAAAAAAGAGTGGGAATAGTCACGTTAGCTACGAGCAGAGTAAAAAGGCATATAATATGTCGGTCAGAGTGCTTGCACTCTTGGCCGACTATTTTTTTGCCTTTTTATTCGGCGACAGCCGTGCATGAGGAAACGCGGAGCATTTTCGAGTGTACGCGGCTCGTAGCTGTTATTAAAATATATAAATGCACTTATACAGAAAAAAAATAGCGGTAGATTTTATTAGAAGTTTGAGTTAAAATAAACTTACAAAAATAAAAAAGGAGGAAAGTCTTATAGTATTACAACCGAATAATTTTGAACTTGAACCAACAACAGTCTGGTCATTTCCAGATAGAGGAAGTTGGGCAACACACTCTGGTAAGTATCGAGGGAATTGGTCGCCTTATGTGCCAAGAAATTTGATACTTCACTATTCAAAACCAGGAGACTGGGTCTTAGATCAATTTATGGGTAGTGGGACAACATTAATTGAAGCAAAACTACTCAATCGTAATGCGGTAGGCATTGACATTAATCCGCAATCCGTTTCAATCTCTGAAACAAATTTACAATTCCAATGTGACACAAAATCAAAAATATTTACACGAAATGGTGATGCTACAAACTTGCACTTCATGAAGGACAACAGCATTGATTTGATTTGCACGCATCCACCATACTCAAACATCATCGAGTATAGTGATGGAGTAGAGGGCGACATTTCATTGCTAGACCCAGAAGAATTTCTGCGAAAAATGAGGCAGGTGGCAGAAGAATCTTTTCGCGTACTAAAAAAGGGGAAAATGTGTGCCGTAATGATGGGGGACATTAGAATACATGGGAAAGTAGTCCCATTAGGTTTTCAAGTTATGGAATGTTTTTTGGCAGCAGGGTTTCAAAACAAAGAAATAATCATTAAAGAACAGCATCATTGTCGCTCGACAGGCTATTGGGAAACGCAAAAGAAGGATTTTCTTTTATTGGCTCACGAATATATATTTGTATTTCAGAAGTAACGGTAACATACAATTGAAAAAAACGGGGGTGCGTGGTAGAATCTAATAGTACCCAAAGGGGTTATAAATTAGTAGAAAAGAGAAGAAAAATGGAACCTTTTGTGAAATGGGCAGGCGGAAAACGACAGTTGTTGGAACGTCTTAATGCTAGATTGCCAGAAAAATTTAATACATATTACGAGCCGTTTGTTGGTGCGGGAGCCTTGTGGTTGGATTTAAAACCAAGAAAAGCTGTCGTGAACGATAATAACTCTCAACTTATGAATTGCTATTATGCGATTAAGAAAAATCCAAGAGAGATGTTGAAAAAAATCCAAGAATTAGACAATGCTGTTTGTAATCAAGAATTTTATTTGCAAATACGAGAGCGATATAATTCCAAAATTATTAAGGGTGAGTTAGATGTTGAAACCGCAGCTCTGATGATTTGGATAAACAAACACTGTTTCAACGGATTATATAGAACGAATAAACAAGGGTTGTTTAATGTACCGTATAATAATAAATTTACGGGGAAAAGTGTTGATGAAATGAATGTTGGTATGATTTCATATTATTTAAATGACGCTGACGTGGAAATGTTGTGTGTGGATTTTGAAGAAGCTTGTAAAGATTGCCAAGCAGGTGACTTTATATTCTTTGATTCGCCATATGTACCGATTAGTAAAACAGCAGGATTTGTAGATTATACAAAAGAGAGTTTTAAAAAGGAAGACCATGAACGCCTTGCCAAATTATTTAGAGAATTAGATGCAAGAGGTTGTTACTGTATGTTGACAAATCATAATGTGGAATGGGTATATGAATTGTATGCTGGTTACAATATTGAAGAAGTAGATGTAAAAAGAACAATTAACAGTAATGCATCAAAACGTACAGGCAAAGAGGTTATTATTACGAACTATGTTTAAATTGATTAATGGGGATTCTTTTGTAGAATTGAAAAAAATAAAAACTGGAGCGGTAGACATGATATTTGCTGACCCACCGTATTTTTTGAGTAATGATGGGATTACTTGCAAAAGTGGCAGAATGGTTTCGGTTAACAAAGGCTCTTGGGATAAAATTTCTGACGTGAATGAAAAACATAAGTTTAATCGTAAATGGATTCGCTTGTGTAAGCGTGTGTTAAAACCAAATGGAAGTATTTGGATATCTGGCACCTTGCATAATATTTATTCTATAGGCATGGCTTTAGAACAAGAAGGATTTAAAATCATTAATAACATCACATGGCAAAAGACAAATCCACCACCGAATTTAGCTTGTAGATGTTTTACACATTCAACAGAAACGATATTGTGGGCGAAAAAAGATAATAAGAAAGCTAGGCATTTTTTTAATTACGACTTGATGAAAGAGTTAAATGGTGGAAAACAGATGAAGGATGTTTGGACCGGAAGTTTGACAAAACGTTCGGAAAAGAAGGAAGGAAAGCATCCAACACAGAAACCGGAGTATTTATTGGAACGTATTATTTCGGCTTCCACAAAAGAAGAAGACGTGATTCTCGATCCTTTTATGGGTTCCGGCACAACAGGGGTTGTTGCCAAACGTTTGGGACGACAGTTTATAGGAATCGAGAAGAATGAAGAATACTATGAGATAGCAAAAAGAAGGATTGAAAATGAGAAATTTTGATGAATGGTTAAGCAAATTCAGAGCAAGTATTTCGGGATATGATTACTACATAGATTTTGATAAAGTAGTAAGAAATGTTGACGAAATCAAGGTGGAACTGAATATTTTGAATTCACTGATAGGTTCGAAGGACATAGAGAACGATTTTGAAAAGATTGTCACAAAGTATCCGGAGACATTGGCCTGTATTCCGTTATTATTAGCGGTGCGTGGAAATGAAATCTATGCACAAGACGAGGATGGAGCATTTTTGTACAATTTCAAACAGATGAACTATAGTGTGGAACAATACAAGGTATTTATGAAGAAAACAGGTTTGTTTGATATGATACAAAATCACCTTGTAAACAATCTTGTTGATTATGCTTTGGGAGTTGAAACGGGATTAGATTCTAATGGTCGCAAGAATCGTGGCGGTCATCAGATGGAAGATTTGGTTGAAAAGTACATTGCGGCAGCAGGATTTGTAAGGGATGAAACTTATTTTAAGGAAATGTACATAAGTGATATTGAGAAAAAGTGGGGACTTGATTTATCAAATTTATCAAGCGATGGTAAATCGACAAAACGTTTTGATTTTGTAGTGAAAACAGAAAAAATGGTATACGGAATAGAAACCAATTTTTATGCAAGTGGGGGCTCTAAGTTAAATGAGACGGCGCGGAGTTATGAATTGATATCGCAACATGCAGAGAAAATAGACGGTTTTACTTTTGTATGGTTTACAGATGGTATTGGATGGAAGAGTGCAAGAGGAAATCTGCGAGAGACATTTGAGGTCATGGATATGATTTACAATATTGATGATATGGAAAATGGGGTTATAGATAAAGTGTTTGCATAAAGAATATGGATTCGAAAAAACATAGTATAATATATACACTGAAAAAAATCTTGGAGTGAAATATGAAAAACTATAAAAGAATTTTTACAATTGTATTAGATTCACTGGGAATCGGCGAGATGGCAGATTCCAAAGAGTATGGCGATGTAGGCGTGAATACGCTAGGACATATCGCAGAACATACCAAAGATTTTTGCATTCCGAATCTGCAGAAACTAGGGATTGCCAATCTTTGTGAGTTGCAAGGCATAGAACCAGTCGAGAAACCGATGGCCAAATATGCAAAACTAAATGAAATGAGCCATGGCAAAGATACGATGACCGGTCATTGGGAGATGATGGGAATCTATACCGAAAAGCCGTTTCAAACATTTACAGAACACGGCTTTCCGCCGGAACTTATTGCGGAATTAGAAAGGAATACCGGACGCACCATTATCGGTAACAAGAGTGCCAGCGGAACGGAAATATTGGAAGAACTTGCAGAGCAGGAAATAAAGTACGGTCATTTGATTGTCTACACATCGGCAGACTCCGTTCTGCAAATTTGTGGAAATGAAGACACCATGGGACTGGATACCCTTTATCAATATTGCGAAATTGCACGGGAAATCACCATGAAGGACGAATGGAAAGTGGGCCGCGTCATTGCGAGACCATATGTGGGCATGAAAAAAGGAGAGTTCAAAAGAACGGCCAACCGCCATGATTATGCAATCAAACCTAGCGGAGCCACAGTGTTAAATGCGTTAAAAGATGCAGGATACGATGTCATTTCTGTTGGTAAAATTTATGATATTTTTGCGGGAGAAGGTCTGACGGAATCGCACAAATCAAAGAGTTCTGTGCATGGTATGGAACAGACCATTGAACTTGCAGAAAAAGATTTCAAGGGACTTTGTTTTACAAACCTTGTTGACTTTGATGCGTTGTGGGGCCATCGAAGAGATGTAAATGGTTATGCCAAAGAGATTGAGGCTTTTGATGAGAAGCTGGGAGAGTTGATGCCGCTGTTAAAAGATGATGATTTGCTTATTTTGACGGCAGATCATGGAAATGATCCAACTTATTCTGGAACAGATCACACCAGAGAAAAAGTACCGTTCCTTATGTGGTCGCCATCTATGAGTGAGGGCGGATTGTTGCCGGAGCAGGATACCTTTGCCGTTATCGGAGAGGTGATTGCAGACAATTTCGGAATTGATATGCCAGAAGGCTGCATATCCGGTCATATGAAATATTAAAAGTTCTATTTTTCGGACAAGATGAATACAGTGAGTAGTAGACGAGTTTTGGAAGGGAGAAACAAAATGGAGCAAACTACTCAGTATTTATACGAATATAAACAAGGGAAAAGAATTCGTAATCTTGGATTTATGAAAATAGAAAAGCAAATGGATAAGTGCATGATTCAAATTTATGCAAAAAACATGGATGATATACAGGGCATCTTGTTTCGGAAAGATAATGACGAGAAATACATTGGTGGTTGGGAAGCTCAGATGTTACCGTTGGAAACAGAACAGACGGAGACAGTGAAGGAAACGGTGCAACAAGACGTCTTGAAACCAGCCGAAATTGATCCCTACATTCCGCCACGCAATGTCACTTTTGAAAAAATCCAAAGGCAAGACTTATCAAGACTTCCGCGTAGGGAATGGCGCCTTGCCAACAATAGTTTTTTGTTACATGGATTTTATAATTATCATCATTTGCTTTATATTGAGGAAGATGGAAATATATGGATTGGTGTGCCGGGTATTTATCATGAGAAGGAGAAAATGGCAGCCAACTCCTTTGGATTTTCCCATTTCCGCAGGGTTGTGGATGTGGATATCCAATTAGAAGAAAGTGAAACAAATACCTATGAGGATTTCGGGTACTGGTGTCGGCAGATACAAAGTGCCGAGGAAACCGAAACGCGTTAGCATTTAAGGAGAAAATCAGTAGAGGAACAGAATATGAACCAAGATGAAAAATATATGAAAGAAGCAATCCGACAAGCCAAGAAAGCATATGCGCTTGGAGAGGTTCCGATTGGATGTGTTATCGTATATGAAGATAAAATTATAGGTAGAGGATATAACCGAAGAACCATTGACGGCAATACTCTTGCCCATGCTGAGATGATAGCCATCAAAAAAGCATGTAAAAAAATGGGAGATTGGCGCCTCGAGGATTGTACAATGTATGTGACGTTAGAGCCATGTCAGATGTGCTCTGGCGCGCTTGTGCAATCTCGAATGAAAAAAGTAGTGATAGGGTGTATGAATCCAAAAGCAGGATGTGCAGGCTCGATTTTAAATTTGCTACAGGTTCATAAGTTCAACCATCAGGTGGAAGTGGCAATCGGTGTACTTGGCGAAGAATGTAGTAATTTGATGAAAAGTTTCTTCAAGGAATTAAGAGAGAAAAAGCGCCAAGAGCATTGACATTTACACGAAAAGAATAGTATAATGAATAACCGTGCAGCCGGGGCGTTAGCGGTGCCTTGTACCTACAATCCGCTATAGTAGGGGTGATGTTGCATGGAGGGCTTTTTTCTGTGAGGCTGCCCTCTGTAAGTGGCGTAGATGTTTGGGTCTTGCGCGACGGAAATCTATGAACCGTGTCAGGTCGGGAACGAAGCAGCACTAAGTAGAACCTTCCGGGTGCCGCAAGGGTGCCTGGGCTGAGTTAACTGCAGTGGTAACGCTCATGGAGGAAGTTCGAAATGCAACGCACGTAAAGAGGAAATGGAAGTGTTATTGCATCACAGTAATAACACTTTTTTTAATATGACAAGGAGGGAGTCACGCGATGAAGGTTGTTTTAACAGCAATCAATGCAAAGTACATACATTCAAACTTAGCTGTGTATAGTCTGCGCGCTTATGCGCAGAAATATATGGATGAAATCGAGATTGCAGAATATACCATTAACCAGCAAGCAGACGACATTTTGATGGATTTATATGAGAAACAACCGGATGTGTTGTGTTTTTCCTGCTATATTTGGAATCTGACGTATGTTGAAGATTTGGTGCGCGAAATCAAAAAAATATTTCCGCATATGCCGATATGGCTCGGTGGACCGGAGGTGTCTTATGATGCCGGCTCTGTTTTGGCGAGGCTGCCAGAAGTGACGGGAGTCATGTGCGGAGAAGGTGAAGCTACTTTTCTTGAGTTGGTAGAGCATTACCACGATGAGAAGAGTCTTGCAGATATTAAAGGGATAGCATATCGGGACAAGGGTGGCAACCTTTGCGTTAATGAGTGGAGAGAGACGATTGACCTTAGCACTGTACCATTCGTATATGGCGATATGAATGATTTTAAAAACAAGATCATTTATTATGAATCTAGTCGCGGTTGTCCGTTTTCCTGTAGCTATTGTCTGTCGTCTATTGACAAATGTCTGCGTTTTAGAGATTTGGAGTTGGTTAAGCGGGAACTGCAGTTCTTTATAGACGAGAAGGTTCCTCAGGTAAAATTTGTGGACCGCACCTTTAACTGTAATCACAAGCATGCCATGGCGATTTGGAAATATATTATGGAGCACGACCAAGGCATCACGAACTTTCATTTTGAAGTTGCAGCAGATTTGTTAAATGAAGAAGAATTACAGCTCATTGCAAAGATGAGACCGGGGCTGATTCAATTAGAAATTGGAGTGCAGTCCACGAATGAAGCGACCATTAAAGAGATTCGACGCACGATGCGATTTGGGGAAGTTGCTCGCATTGTTCAGCGTATCCAGCAAAGTGGAAATGTTCATCAACACTTGGATTTAATTGCAGGACTCCCGCATGAAGATATAGAAAGTTTTCGCCACTCTTTTGACGATGTTTATCAGTTGCATCCACAACAGTTGCAGCTTGGCTTTCTCAAGGTGCTCAAAGGTTCCTATATGGAGGAACAAAAAGAAGCATATGGTCTTGTATATAAGAGCAGACCGCCTTACGAGGTGCTACATACCAATTGGCTTTCCTATGCGGATATTATGGAATTGAAAATGGTTGAAAATATGGTAGAGGTCTATTATAACAGTGGCCAGTTTGCATACACACTTCGTCGGTTGGAACAGGAGTTTGCGTCCCCGTATGAATTATATTTTCAGTTGGGCGCATATTACAAGCAGCATGAGCTTCACATGATGAGCCATTCCAGAATCTCACGTTACGAGATTTTATTGGGTTTCATTTGCCAATTACGTACAGAAGAGGTAGAACTTTATCGTCAGCTTTTAACATTTGACTTATATTTGCGTGAGAATGTAAAAAACAGACCGGCGTTTGCGGGTGATTATACGGTTTCCAAAGACATAAAGAGACAACATCCAAAGACAGCCCATTTGGAGAAGTTTGATTATGATGTGGCCGGTAATTTTGAGAAAAAAGAACAAACGATTCTGTTTGATTATGAAAATAGGAACAAATTAACAAACCAGGCATCGTTTTTCTATGTGTAAGAATCTTGCAAAATGTGCATGAAAAGGTTACAATAAAAAGAAGTATTATTTTTGGAAGGTGATAGGATGAATTTTTATAACAAAAACACAAGAAGATTAGTTGCAATATTGATTTTAGTTATTGTTGTTGCAATGGTTGCAGGGATGATTATTCCATATTTATAAGAGAGGGATGTATATGAATAAAAGGTTGAGACGTCACAAAAGAAGAGACACAGTGCGTGGAAAGAATGCATTGCCAAAAAGATTGCTTCTTATTGGCGGAATCAGTGTGGCTGTTATTTTGGTGGTTTTTCTTGGCTTTTACATTAGCATAAGAAGTACCGTCAATAAAGTGGCTGACAATATTATTTGGGACAACATTTATATTGAAGGCGTCGATGTATCCGGCATGACAGATAAGGAAGCTAAAAAGGCAGTAGAGGATCAGATTTCCAAGTACCAGTCTGAAAAGGCTACGGTAGTTGCTGATGAGAAAGAGACAAAACTGCCGTTAGGCGATCTTGGACTTGAAGCAGCCAATTTAGATCAGATTATTAAAGAAGCGGTTGCATATGGGAAAAAGGGCTCTTTATTCAAAAGGTATGAGATCGTGAATGCACTTGAGGAGACGCCGGTTAAGTATGAAGTCAAATTTTCGGTTGACGAGAAAGTTGCACAAGCTACTCTGACAGAAAAGTTTTCATATTTGGAACAGCAGGTGGTAGATGCCACGCTGACACGTGAGTCAGGTAAATTTATCATTACTGAGGACAAGGTGGGAAGAAAGCTTGACATAGAAACCACTGTTAAAGAGCTTAAGAGTTCTTTCAAGAGTTGGGAAAGCAAAAAAGCGTTAAAGATCAAAGTGGCCACTATTGTAGATGAACCAAAGGTAACCAAGGCGCAATTGGAGCAAATCAAGGATGTGATTGGAACATTCAGCACCAGATATGCGACTGGGGGTCCGAGAGCATTAAATGTTGAGAATGCGGCTACACGTATTAATGGCAAACTTTTGATGCCGGGTGAAGAATTATCTACAAGTGATGCAATGGGCTCACGTACCGAAGCAAACGGATATCACGGAGCAGGCGCTTACCAAGATGGAGAAGTTGTTGAGAGCTTGGGCGGAGGAGTGTGCCAGGTTGCTACTACACTGTACAATGCGGTTTTGAATGCGGAGCTGGAAGTTACGGAGCGTCACGCGCATTCTATGATTGTTGGATATGCGGAACCGTCTGCAGATGCAACTATCGCAGAAGGCTATAAGGATTTAAAATTTAAGAATAATACAGACACACCGATTTATGTAGAAGGTATTGCGGTTAACGGAAAGGTTGAATTTAATATTTACGGAAAA
The DNA here is from genome assembly GCA_045632945.1 of Faecalimonas sp. Taxonomy (GTDB): domain Bacteria; phylum Bacillota; class Clostridia; order Lachnospirales; family Lachnospiraceae; genus Faecalimonas. Next base: position 9,496 of record JAZQXU010000008.1, read on the forward strand.
GAAACAAGACCGGCCAACAGAACGGTTGTGTACGAGGGCGAAATTTTAAGTGAGACGCCTCCGGTTAAGACTTTTTCTGCATCCAATGAAGCAGTTGGCACTATTACAACAACTTTTGCAGGATATCCTACAAGAAAGGCAAAACTGTGGAAAATTGTGAAAGAAGACGGAAAAGAAGTTAGCAAAGAGGAAGTTTGCACCAGTTCTTACAGAACAAAAAAGGCAACTATCACGGTGGGAACTGCCACCGATAATGCGGAGGCGAAAAAGATTGTTACCGATGCAATCAAAACTCAGGATGAGGCAAAGATTACGGATGCGGTTGCGAGAGCAAAGGCTATCATTGACAAGGCAAATCAAAGTCAACCGACGGTTAATCCAACACCAACACCTACACCGACACCGGATCCATCTGATGCTCCAGTATCCGGGGATGTAGATGACGTACCGGATGAAACACCAAGCGACCCAGAGGGAGATACAACGGAGTAAAATTATGAAAATAGGCAAAGTATCGCAAACCGTTTTAAAGCGTTCTATGTTGAAACCACTACAGTTCAGAAGGGAAGAAACTTTGTTTGAACCTTCTGTGGAGGAAATGTGTTTTGGCGTAGAATGTGGGAAGGATGAGCAGCTCTTACTTTCCAACACCGTTTTATACGGAAATGAAAAAGAACTGGGAGTCTTTGCGCTTGCGCAGGTCATGAATGATCTTGCGAGCAGGGGTGCCACTATGGTGGGAGCAAGTGTTCATATTATGTTGCCACCCTATGCTTATGAATCCAGATTAAAAGCCATGATGGAAGCGCTGGAACAAGCGGGCAGTGTGCATCGTGTTCAGATTTTATGCGCAAAGGCAGAAGTCAGTCCGGCAACCAACATGGCTATTGTTTATTTGACCGGAGTGGGTATTGCAAAAAAAGGCAAATTATTGCAAAGCTCTATGGCTAAAGCGTCACAGGATATTGTGCTCTTGGGCTGGATAGGCTTGGAAGGCACTTTGCGCGTCATTAGGGAGAAAGAAGCGGAGCTGGAAAAAAGATTTGTTCCTGCGTTTATTCGTCAAATTCGTCAAATGGAACACAAAATATTTTCTGTAAAAGAGATTGAAATTGCCAGAGAGCATGGAGCGAAGGCCATTCATCAAATTACAGACGGCGGCATCTTAGCAGCTTTGTGGGAAATGGCGGAGAGTGCTGATGTGGGACTCGAGACAGATTTGCATGCCATGACCATTAGGCAGGAAACTGTAGAAATATGTGAATATTATCATTTAAATCCATACCAGTTAACTTCCGCGGGCAGTATTCTGATATGTACAGACAAGGGCGAAGAATTGGTGGAGAAATATCATAGTCTGGGGATTCAGGCAACACTTTTGGGAAGAACCACAGCCGATAAGGCAAGAGTGATTCTTGGAGGAGAGGAAAAAAGATTTCTTGACAGACCTGCGGCCGATGAATTGATTAAAATATATGAATCTTAATAAATAGGAGAGCAAGATATATGAGAAAGCAAATTTTAAAAGCAATTGAAAAGCAAAGTAAAATTAATCTGGGAGAGCTGGCAGTTATGCTTGGCACAGAAGAAGCCGTTGTTGCTAACGAAATAGCCGAGATGGAGAAAGAGAAAATTATTTGCGGATATCATACGCTGATTGATTGGGAGAAAACAGGCGAAGATAAAGTGACAGCGTTAATTGAAGTACGCGTCACACCTCAGCGAAACCAAGGTTTTGACCGCATTGCGGAGCGTATTTACAATTATCCGGAAGTGACTTCTGTTTATTTGATTTCCGGTTCATATGATTTGCTCGTAACATTAGAAAGTAAAACGTTGTTGGAAGTTTCACAGTTTGTTTCTGACAAACTTTCGCCAATTGAGGCTGTAATCAGTACAGCAACTCATTTTATTTTAAAAAAATATAAAGATCATGGGACTATTTTAGTTAAAAAATCTGAATCAGAAAGGATGCCGGTGACATTATAATGAGAAATCCATTATCGCAAAAAGTTACTGAGATTCAACCGTCCGGTATTCGAAAGTTTTTTGACATTGTGAGCGAGATGCCGGATGCTATTTCACTAGGGGTAGGAGAGCCTGATTTTGATACGCCGTGGCGTATTCGTGAAGAAGGTATCTATTCGTTAGAAAAAGGAAAGACATTTTACACTTCAAACTCAGGACTCAAAGAATTAAAAATAGAGATTTGTAAATACTTAGATAGAAAAGTAAATGTTCAATATAATTATCAGAACGAAGTCATTGTTACAGTTGGCGGAAGTGAAGGTATTGATATTGCGTTGCGTGCCATGCTGGATCCGGGGGACGAGGTTCTCATCCCACAACCGTGTTATGTATCTTATCTTCCATGTACTGTCTTGGCAGACGGAGTGCCGGTTACCATTCCGCTACAGGAAAAAAATGAATTTAAACTAACAGCCGAGAAATTAGAGGCGGCTATCACACCAAAAACCAAGGTGCTGATTATGCCATTTCCGAACAATCCAACCGGGTCTATTATGACAAAAGAAGACTTGGAGCCGATTGTAGAGATTGTGAAAAAATATGATTTGTTTGTGATCTCGGATGAGATTTATTCTGAACTTAGTTACAAAGGTGAACATGTTTCTATCGCAAGCTTTGAAGGAATGAAAGAGAGAACTATCTTAATTAATGGTTTTTCAAAGGGATATGCCATGACCGGTTGGAGACTTGGTTATGCGTGTGGACCAAAGCAAATCATTGAGCAGATGGTTAAGATTCATCAGTTTGCAATTATGTGTGCCCCGACAAACAGTCAATATGCAGCAGTAGAAGCGTTGAGAAATTGTGACAATGAAGTGGCAGAAATGCGTGAAGCGTATAATCAAAGAAGACGTTTTCTTATGCATGAGTTTGCAAGAATGGGACTTCAATGTTTTGAACCATTTGGCGCGTTTTACGTTTTCCCGAGCATCAAAGAGTTCGGCATGACATCAGAAGAATTTGCACTGCGCTTCTTGGATGAAGAAAAAGTGGCTGTTGTTCCGGGAACTGCATTCGGCGATTGTGGTGAAGGCTTCCTTCGTATTTCTTATGCATATTCTATTGAAGATTTGAAAGAAGCATTGGGCCGTTTAGAAAAATTCATTCATCGATTAAGAAATACAAAGTAGAGGAAAACTATGTTAAATATTGTTTTATTCGAACCGGAGATTCCTGCAAACACCGGAAATATTGGTAGGACATGTGTAGCAACAAACACCAGACTTCATTTGATAGAACCGCTTGGTTTCAGATTGGATGAGAAGTCCTTAAAGCGTGCAGGCATGGATTATTGGAAGGACCTTGATGTTACTACATACATGGATTTTAATGAATTCATGGAGAAAAATCCGGGTGCCAAAATTTACATGGCGACAACCAAAGCTCCAAATGTATATACTGATATCGCATATGAACCGGATTGTTATATTATGTTTGGAAAAGAAAGTGCAGGTATACCGGAAGAAATTTTGATACATCATAAAGAAAAAAGCATTCGAATTCCGATGGCGGGTGATATCCGTTCGCTCAATCTGTCGAACTCCGTAGCAATTGTCCTATACGAAGCGCTACGGCAGAATGATTTTGCTGATATGACAAAGGAAGGACATCTGCATCGTTTGGAGTGGGATTATGAAGTTTGATAAAAGTGTTTTTGCAACTTTAGCATTGGTTTCGCAATTGGGTCTTAGCATGATAGTTCCAATTGTATTATGTACGTATGCGGGAGTGTGGCTTGAGAACAAATTCTCATTTCCATTTACAATTATATTGATTGTACTTGGCATATTGGCAGGAGGGAGAAATGTATACATCTTGCTGAAGGATGCCATAAAGAAAGAACCGGAAGGTGAAACGGATGAAGAAGAATAGCACCTTAAAGGAACTGCTTATCGGAATTATCCTTGTAGGAATTGTTGCGCAGATTGTGTGCTTAATCTGTGGGAAAAGACACCTATATCACGCCATTGGATTGTGGGTTGGGGTGTTCCTCTCTTTAGGAATGGCCATACACATGCAACGTTCCATAGAGGATGGCTTAGATTTGTTGGGTGATGCCGGCGTAAAACATATGCAAAAAGCATCTGTTGTTCGCATGTTGATTGCATGTGTTGTGATGGCAGTTGTGTTGTATAAAGACTGGGGAAACCCGTTGACTTTGCTCATTGGGGTTATGGCACTGAAACTGGCTGCCTATATGCAACCAATCACGCACAAGATATTGGATAAAAGTCGGAAAGGAGGAAGACCAAGTGGAGAAGATTTGGGAAATTATGTCGAATAAACAACCGGATTTTATGATACACGGATTGTTGAAATTTAAATTTCTAGGACAAGATGTGTATTTAACTACGACGCATATTAGTTTGCTTATTATTTGTGCAATTCTAATTATTTTAGCGGTCATCGTGAGACTTAACTTAAAAGATGCCGATGAAAAGCCCGGCGGGCTTCAAAATGTAATCGAATTGGCAGTCGAAATGCTAGATAATATGGTAGACGGTTCTATGGGAGCCAAAGGGAAAGGTTTTCGTAATTATCTCGGAATCTTGTTTATCTTTATTCTGTTCTGCAACTTATCAGGTTTGTTGGGATTACGACCACCAACAGCAGACTATGGTGTTACACTCGCGCTTGGACTTATTACTTTCTTCTTAGTGCAGATTAACAATGTCAGATATAACAAATTCGGGGCGGTCAAAGAATTGTTTCAACCAGTCCCATTCTTGTTTCCAATTAACTTTATCGGCGAAATAGCAGTACCAATTTCATTGTCGTTGCGTTTGTTTGGTAATATTCTAGCGGGAACTGTTATTATGGGCTTGATTTATGGACTGTTATCCAAGGTCGCATTTATTTGGCCGGGTGCATTGCATGCATATTTCGATGTATTTTCAGGAGCGATACAAACGTATGTATTCTGTATGTTAACTATGGTATTTATCGGAAATAAAATTCCGGATAATATAGAAAAAAAGAGAAAAAAACAAAGAAACAAAAAAAGTGAAAAATAGGAGGTTTTTATTATGGGAAACATCACAAATGAAGGATTTGTATTAGGATTATCTGCACTTGGTGCTGGGATTGCAATGATCGCGGGTTTGGGACCTGGTATTGGACAGGGGCGTGCAGCGGCAGCCGGTGCTGAAGCAGTAGGTAGAAACCCGGGAGCAAAATCAGACATTACAGGAACCATGCTTTTGGGACAAGCTGTTGCAGAAACAACAGGTCTTTACAGCTTGGTTGTTGCGTTGATTTTAATCTTTGCAAATCCATTGGTGAAAATGCTCTAATAAAAAACAAGGAAGGGGTACAAAGCGTTGGAACGTTTATTTACGCTCGATGCGCAGCTTTTGTTCGACACCCTTGTGGCGGCACTTGCAATGCTTCTTTTGTTCACCCTGCTTTCTTATCTGTTGTTTAATCCGATCAGAGATTTATTGGAGAAAAGAAAACAACGAATTGTAGATGATAAAGAAGCGGCAAAACGTGAAAAAGAAGAGGCAATTGCCTATAGACAAGAGTATGAATCGAAGTTGCATGAAGTGGATAAAGAAGTACAGGAAATCTTAAGTGAAGCCCGCAAAAAGGCAATGAAAAACGAGACTTTAATTGTTGCCGAAGCAAAAGAAGAAGCAACGCGTATCATAGCTCGCGCAAATGCGGAGATTGAACTGGAAAAGAAACGTGCATTAGACGACATGAAACAGGAAATGGTTGGGATTGCGACTATGATGGCGCAAAAAGTTGTCTCTGCTTCGATAGACATTAATGCACAGGAAACTCTGATTGATGAAACATTAAAAGAAATGGGTGAAGATACATGGCAAAGTTAGTTTCGAAAACATACGGGGATGCATTGTTTGCACTCGCCATGGAAGAAAACCGTTTAGAAGAATTATTTCAATCAGCGTGCATGGTAGCAGATATTATACGAAACAACGATGATTTCACCACATTAATGAATCATCCTGGAATTATCAAAGAACATAAAGTGAAAGTTGTAGAAGAAAGTTTTGGTGGACAGATCCCGAAAGAACTCATTGGTCTCATGTCACTTATGATTACGAAAAGTCGTTCGAGCGAGATTATAAATGTGCTCGATTATTTCATTGAACTTGTCAAAGAAGAAATGAAAATCGGCAATGCTCATGTAACAACGGCAATCCCACTTGATCAAACACAGAAAGAAAAAGTGGAAAAAAGGCTTTTGGAGACGACAAAATATCATTCTTTAGAGATGTGTTATGAAGTAGATGAAACGCTGATTGGTGGCATGGTAATTCGTATTGGCGACCGTGTTATTGATAGTAGTATCAAGACAAAATTGTATGATTTGTCAAAAGAATTGAGAAATATTCAAGTATAAAAAGGAAGGTGGATTCGTTCCATGAATTTAAGACCAGAAGAAATCAGCTCTGTGATTAAAGAACAGATTAAACGATATGCGTCAGAGATGGAAATATCTGATGTGGGAACGGTTATTCAAGTAGCCGATGGAATTGCTCGTATCCACGGACTTCAAAAAGCAATGCAGGGGGAACTATTGGAGTTCCCGGGTGAAGTATACGGCATGGTTATGAACTTGGAAGAGGATAATGTCGGTGCAGTTCTTCTTGGAGACCAAAAAAATATCAACGAAGGCGATGTTGTAAAGACAACAGGACGTGTAGTAGAGGTGCCTGTAGGTGATTGTCTGTTAGGACGTGTTGTCAACGCTCTCGGACAACCAATTGACGGGAAAGGACCAATTCAGACAACAACATTTAGACAAATAGAAAGAGTGGCATCCGGAGTTATTTCACGTAAATCGGTAGATACGCCGCTTCAGACAGGTATCAAAGCAATTGACTCTATGATTCCGATTGGACGAGGACAGAGAGAGCTTATTATCGGAGATAGACAGACCGGTAAAACAGCTATTGCAGTTGATACCATTATTAATCAAAAAGGGCAAGGTGTGAAATGTATCTATGTCGCAATTGGACAGAAAGCTTCCACCGTTGCAAATATTGTAAAAACATTTGAACAATTCGGAGCAATGGATTATACAACGGTAGTTGTCGCAACTGCCAGTGAGTTGGCTCCGCTTCAATATATCGCTCCATACTCAGGATGTGCAATGGGTGAAGAATGGATGGAAAATGGAGAAGATGTACTTGTTGTCTATGACGATTTGTCTAAACACGCGACAGCATACCGTACACTTTCATTACTTCTTAGAAGACCACCGGGACGAGAAGCTTTCCCGGGTGATGTCTTTTATTTGCACTCCAGATTGTTAGAAAGAGCAGCAAGACTAAATGATGCACTTGGCGGTGGTTCTCTTACGGCACTTCCGATTATTGAGACACAGGCAGGGGATGTATCGGCGTACATCCCTACAAACGTTATTTCGATTACTGACGGACAGATTTATCTGGAAACAGAAATGTTTAACGCGGGCTTTAGACCGGCTATCAATCCGGGTATATCAGTATCACGTGTTGGCGGTTCAGCTCAGATTAAAGCAATGAAGAAGATTGCAGGTCCAATTCGTATTGAACTTGCACAGTACCGTGAATTAGCATCCTTTGCCCAGTTCGGTTCAGAACTAGATGCAGATACAAGTGAACGTTTGGCACAAGGTGCTCGTATCAAGGAAATGTTAAAACAACCTCAATACAATCCAATGCCGGTAGAGTATCAGGTTATTATTATCTATGCTGCAACTAGAAAGCATTTGCTTGATATCGCCGTAGAACAGGTTCTTGCATTTGAAAAGGGATTATTTGAATTTATCAAGACAAAATATCCGGAGATTCCGCAAACGATTAAGGAAAATAAAGTGATTTCAGAGGATATAGAAGTCAAATTAGTGCAAGCAATTGAGGAATATAAAACAGAATTCAAAAAAGAAAACTAGGTGAAATATCATGGCATCAATGAGAGAAATTAAAAGACGCCGTAGTAGCATACAGAGCACGCAGCAAATAACCAAAGCCATGAAGCTTGTTTCTACCGTGAAATTGCAGAGAGCCAGAATGCGTGCGGAGAATTCGAAGGCATATTTTGATTATATGTATCAAACAATCTGCTCGATGCTGGTAACCGCAGGGTCGGTGGAGCACGAATATGTCCGAGGAAATAATTCTGATAAAATCGGGATTATTGTTGTAACCTCAAATCGTGGATTGGCAGGCGGTTACAACGCCAATATTGTGAGATTAATTGCGGGCAGTGGATTGCAAAAAGAAAATGTCCGTATCTACACTGTAGGGCGCAAAGGCGCAGAAGGACTCGTAAGACGCGGATATGAAGTTGCTGCAGATTACTCGGATATGATTGAAGAACCTACTTTTGCAGATGCGAAAGCATTAGGTGAGCAAGTTCTTTCGGACTATGCAAACGGGGAAATCGGCTCCATCTATGTGGCATATACAGAATTTAAAAACACAGTAAGTCATATACCTAAGCTTTTGAAGCTGCTTCCGTTTGCGGCAGAAGATATGAAGGAGCAAGAACTTCAGAAGCATGCAACGGATGGTGCGATTATGACATTCGAACCAAGTGAAGAGGAGGCAATCGCACTCCTAATTCCAAAGTATATGACTAGTATTATCTACGGTGCCTTCGTAGAAGCAGTTGCGAGTGAGAATGGAGCACGTATGCAGGCGATGGACTCTGCAACTAATAATGCAGAAGAGATTATCAGCGATTTGGAATTGAAATACAATAGAGCCCGTCAGGGTGCTATTACACAGGAATTAACAGAAATTATAGCCGGAGCGGAAGCTATCGGATAAAGGAGTAAGAAATGGCAGAGAAAAATATAGGCAAAATCACTCAGGTCATCGGTGCGGTTTTGGACGTAAAATTTGCAGATGGTAAGTTGCCGGGAATTAACGAAGCTATTGATATAATCAGAAAAGACGGCACCAAACTTGTGGTGGAAGTTGCTCAACATTTAGGAGATGATATTGTTCGTTGCATTGCTATGGGTCCAACAGATGGTTTGGTGCGTGGCATGGATGCTTCGGCTACGGGCGCAGCTATTTGTGTGCCGGTAGGCGAGAACACCTTGGGACGTATCTTTAATGTCTTGGGCGAGCCAATTGATGAGAAACCGGCTCCGACAGATGTGGAATATGAGCCGATTCACAAAAAGGCACCTGCCTTTGCAGAACAGTCGACGGAATCTGAATTATTAGAAACAGGTATCAAGGTTATCGATTTACTATGTCCATACCAAAAAGGTGGGAAAATCGGTTTGTTTGGTGGCGCCGGTGTCGGTAAAACGGTATTGATTCAAGAATTGATTACCAATATTGCGACAGAGCATGGTGGCTATTCCGTATTTACCGGTGTAGGAGAAAGAACAAGAGAAGGTAATGACCTTTACTATGAAATGCAAGAGTCAGGTGTTATTAATAAAACAGCCATGGTATTTGGACAGATGAACGAGCCACCGGGAGCACGTATGCGTGTGGGACTTACCGGGCTTACAATGGCAGAATATTTCCGTGATAAGGGCGGAAAAGATGTTTTGCTGTTTATTGATAATATTTTCCGTTTCACACAGGCGGGTTCAGAAGTGTCAGCGCTTCTTGGACGTATGCCTTCAGCTGTTGGATATCAGCCAACACTTCAAACGGAAATGGGCGCTCTGCAGGAACGAATTACATCTACAAAGAACGGTTCCATTACATCTGTACAGGCAGTATATGTGCCTGCGGATGACCTTACTGACCCGGCACCGGCTACAACCTTTGCCCACTTGGATGCAAAAGTTGTACTTTCGCGTGCAATCGTGGAACTTGGTATCTATCCGGCGGTAGACCCACTCGATTCATCATCTCGAATGTTGGATCCTCACATTGTAGGACAAGAACATTATCAGGTGGCGCGTGGAGTTCAAGAAGTATTGCAGAAATACAAAGAATTACAAGATATCATTGCAATGCTTGGTATGGATGAGCTCTCTGAAGAAGATAAATTGACAGTATCACGTGCAAGAAAAATACAGAGATTTTTATCACAGCCATTCTCTGTTGCAACACAATTCACAGGCTATGAAGGCAAATACGTACCAATCAGCGAGACAATCCGCGGATTCAAAGAAATTCTAGAAGGAAAACACGATGATATTCCGGAAGGCTATTTCCTTAATGCGGGAAGTATCGATGATGTGCTTGCTCGTGTGAAATAGAGGTGGAGCATATGGCAGAACTGTTTGAAGTGAAAATCATAGAGCCGGATGGTATGTTTTATGAAGGCACAGCTTCTTTCTTAGAGTTTTGCTCGGTAGAAGGAGAGAGAGGTGTCTATCCGAATCACATTCCGCTTACAACCATTCTTGCGCCGGGTGTTGTTACGATTCATAATAGCGGCGAGCAAGAGAAAGCATCTGTGACAGGAGGATTTATTGAAATTCAAAAAGACAAAGTTACCATTCTCGCAGAAGATGCGCAATGGCTAAATAAGAAGGACTCCCAGTGAGTCCTTTTTTGGCGCTGCAACAAATGTTGGCCGTATACCCCAACATTTGTTGCGGCGCCACTTTTTAATAACCAAATACTGATTTTTGCATATCATATATTATAATGTATGCAGATGGGAGTGTTTCTCATGAATCAGCGTTTGCCATATTATATGGTGTATCCAATGCCGCTGCAGTATGACGATGAAAGAATAGAACGACGTGACTTTGACTATATGAAAAGCATGTATCCCATGACGGTTAAAAAAATATTGCCGTTTGTGGAAGATGAGTGTGACAGGATGTCATATGAAGGCAGTATGATATATGACGAATATCCGGACCAATTACAAATTCGGTTGATGTGTAACCGTATTTATGATAAAGTGAAAAAACAAAAGCCGCATGATGATGCAGAGATGGAAATGCAAATTTCACGAAATGATGATGGACTGAAAGACTTGATTCAGATATTACTCTTTCAGGAATTGTTTCAACGAAGGAACAGATATCGAAGAAATAGACGAAGATATTACTTGTAAATAGAGAAAGGAAGATAACATACAGATGAAAAATATCATTTTGATAGGAATGCCGGCAGTCGGGAAGAGTACTGTGGGAGTTGTCGTAGCAAAGCGCCTTGGATATGAATTTATAGATACAGATTTATTAATTCAGAAGCAGGAAAAACGTCTTCTTAAGGAGATTATTGCCGAGGAAGGCAACGAAGGGTTTCTTGCAATTGAGAATCAGGTAAATCGCGATTTGAATGTTGATCAGGCGGTTATCTCTCCGGGAGGAAGTGTGATCTATTGTGAAGAGGCGATGCAACATTTCAAAGAGATAGGAACCATCGTTTACTTACAAGCATCCTATGAAGAGATTCAGCGCAGAATCACGAATGCGAAAAATAGGGGCGTCGTATTAAAAGAAGGTCAGACATTGAAAGACTTATACGATGAACGAGTTCAATTGTTTGAAAAATATGCTGATTATACAATTTCAGAGAGCGATAGTACATTAGAAGGCACGATTGAGAAGGTCCTTGCACTGTTTCAAAAATAGGAGGTTAACAAACCTCCTATTTTATGTTATAATGTCATGAGGAGTATAATATAAAACCATATCAGAGGTGTATAATGGAACAATATATCATTAAGGGTGGACATCCACTTGTGGGAGAAGTCGAGATTGGCGGCGCAAAGAATGCAGCACTTGCGATTCTTGCAGCAGCTACTATGACAGATGAGACCGTAACCATAGATAACCTGCCGGATGTGAATGACATTAATGTTCTCTTGGAGGCAATTAGTGGCATTGGTGCCATGGTTCAGCGCGTTGATAGACATACAGTGCGCATTAATGGTTCGACAATCGGTGATTTAAGCATTGAATATGATTATATAAAGAAGATTAGGGCGTCTTACTATTTGTTGGGTGCACTTCTTGGAAAATACAATAGAGCGGAAGTTGCCCTTCCGGGTGGTTGCAATATTGGAAGCAGGCCAATTGACCAACACCTAAAAGGGTTCCGGGCATTGGGAGCAGAGATTGATATCGAACATGGTAAGATTTCTGCAGAGGCAGAGGCTCTTTGCGGCAGCCATGTGTATTTTGACGTGGTAAGTGTCGGCGCTACTATCAATGTGATGATGGCTGCAGCTATGGCTGAAGGTCAGACTATATTAGAAAATGTGGCAAAAGAGCCGCATGTTGTAGACGTAGCGAACTTTTTGAACAGTATGGGAGCCAACATTAAAGGTGCCGGTACTGATGTAATTCGAATCAAAGGAGTGCCAAGACTCCACAAAACAGAATATTCGATCATTCCTGATCAGATTGAGGCGGGAACATTTATGTTCGCGGCAGCTGCGACAAAAGGAGACGTTACAGTTTTGAATGTTATTCCTAAGCATTTAGAGGCAACAACTGCGAAACTGATTGAGATGGGATGTGAAGTGGAAGAGTTTGATGATGCAGTTCGTGTTGTGGCTACAAAGAGATTAAAAAGCACTCATGTAAAGACTTTACCATACCCTGGATATCCGACAGATATGCAACCACAGATTGGTGTGGCACTTGCACTCAGTGAAGGAACAAGCGTAATTACAGAAAGTATTTTTGAAAATCGTTTTAAATACTTAGATGAGCTTGCGCGTATGGGAGCGATCGTTAAGATAGAAGGTAATTCAGCAACCATTGAGGGCGTTGAGCATCTTTCAGGAGCCAGAATCAGTGCACCTGACCTTAGAGCGGGAGCTGCGCTTGCAATTGCGGGCTTGGCCACAGAAGGTATTACAATCATTGATGATATTGTATATATTCAACGTGGATACGAGAGATTTGAAGAAAAGCTTCGCGGATTGGGTGGCATGATTGAACGTGTTTCCAGTGAAAAAGAAATCCAGAAATTCAAATTAAAAGTAGGTTAACAAATTCATGAGGTGGGTGCAAATGTACCCACCTTGTTTTGCAAAGGAGCGATTAGTTATGAAAAAGAGCCTAATCAGTAATATTGTTTTGGTGATTGCAGTCGCAGTCTTTTTGTTTTCGGCATACAAACTATATACAATTTACAGTGAGTATCGTAAGGGTGAAAAAGAGTACGAAGAGGTCACAGAAGAAGTAGTGGAAGCAATCGATGTTGAGACAGAGGTTGTAGATGAAGAAGGCGAAACAATTGTTGAAACACGAGAAGTGCTTGACATTGACTTTGCCGAGCTCCATAAAATCAATCCGGATGTTGTTGGTTGGATTGATTTCGATGAACCTTCGAAGATTAGTTATCCGGTCTTGCATGCGGAAGACAATGATAAATATCTAAGAAGAACGATTGAAGGAAAACCAAACACGGCAGGCTGTCTGTTTGTAGATATGAATAACGCGGGAGATTTTTCTGATCAAAACACCTTTATTTACGGACACAATATGAGAAATGGTTCCATGTTTGGCCAACTCAAAAAATACAAAGCTGAAGATTTCTGTAAAGAAAATCCGTATTTTTATATTTACACACCGGATGGCAAACAAAACAAATATCAGATTTTTGCTGTCTGTATTGTAGAAGATACTTCAGATACTTATATTAAGCATTATGCAGATGAGGAAGCATTTGCGAACTACATCAAATATATCCGTGGTCTTTCTCGTTATGACGTAGATGTGGAAGTGACGCCGCAGTCACAGATTGTGAGCCTTTCGACATGTACAAATGTTACCAAGACACAAAGGCTTGTGGTGCATGGCGTAAAGGTGGAGGAAATCATACTGAATGCTGAACCCGTGGATACAACACAAAATGTGGCAGGAGAATAACGATGAATTATCAATATGAAGTTGGAGATGTCGTAAAAATGAAGAAAAAGCATCCGTGCGGAAGTTTCGAATGGGAAATTCTACGAATCGGAGCAGATTTTCGCTTGAAATGTGTGGGATGCGGACATCAGATTATGATTGCAAGAAAACTTGTTGAGAAAAACACAAAGGATTTGAAAAAAACTTTAAAAAGGGAAGAACATGAACATATTTAAACCATCAAATATCTTAATACCACAAGTGGATTCTATGGAGAAGTGGTCTGTTATAGCCTGTGATCAATACACTTCTCAGCCGGAATATTGGGAGAGAGTAAGAATATACACGGACGGTGCACCATCAGCGCTGAATTTGATTCTGCCGGAGGCTGAGATGGACGAGGCCCAAGAGAGGCTTGAGAACATTCATAGTGATATGAATAAATACATCGCTGAAGGTGTTTTCAAAGAGTACGAAAATGCTTATATATACATAGAAAGAACTCTTGTAAACGGGACAATCAGAAAAGGCGTGTTAGGCATGGTTGATTTGGAAAGTTATGATTATTCAAAGACATCCACTGCAGATATTCGCGCAACAGAGCGAACTGTTGAAGAACGTATACCACCTCGCATGAAGATACGAAGAGATGCGCCCATTGAGATGCCACACATTTTAGTTTTATGTGATGATAAAAAGCATACGCTGATTGAATCTTTGGAACAGATGAAAGAACAGTGTGTCAAACTATATGACTTCGATTTGATGGAAGATGGCGGGCGACTTCGGGGATGGCTTGTGCAAGGCGAGGATACGAAGATGTTTGATGAGCAGTTGGAGAAATATGTACAGGAAAATGCAATGGAGTACCGAAATACCGGTAAGAAGCCTATGGTATTTGCGGTGGGAGACGGAAATCACTCCCTTGCCACTGCGAAAGCTCATTATGAAGAGTTGAAACGCAGTCATCCAGAGCAAGACCTATCAAATCATCCTGCTAGATATGCGTTGGTAGAGTTAGAGAATATTCACGATGAGGCGCAACAATTTGAACCAATTCACAGAATTGTGACAGAGGTAGATACGGATGCTTTACTGCAAACAATGAAAGAAAACATTTGTGCCGAGGGAGGTTATCCGATTGTGTGTCATGTGGGTTTGAAGGAAGAAACCATTCATTTAGACAGGACACTTGGTGAACTGCCGGTTGCAATCCTGCAGAAATTTTTAGATGAATATTTGGAGAACGTGTCCGGAAAAATCGATTACATACATGGAGAGGATGTGCTTAAGACTTTGGCATCTAAAGAACATTCAATTGGGTTTATTCTCCCAAACATTGAGAAGAATCAGTTCTTTAAAGGAATTGTTATGGACGGCGTCCTGCCAAGAAAGACATTTTCCATGGGGCATGCGCAGGAAAAACGATATTATTTGGAAGCGAGAAAGATTAAATAATGCTTGCAATCCGCACATCACTATGTTATAATGCCAAATTGTGATATATTATTTTATTCCTTGTTCCCGGCAAGAGTTCGGGGGCCAGAGACCATAAGGAGGTGCAAACGACATGAACAAATATGAATTAGCAGTTGTTGTCAATGCAAAAATCGAAGACGACGCTAGAGCAGCAGTTATCGAGAAAGTACAATCTTACATTACTCGTTTCGGTGGCCAAGTTTCTGACGTTGATGAATGGGGTAAGAAAAGATTAGCTTACGAAATTCAGAAAATGAGAGAAGGATATTACTACTTCATTCACTTCGAAGCTGAATCTACAGCTCCGGCAGAGATTGAATCAAGACTTCGTATCATGGACAACGTTTTGAGATTTTTATGCGTTAGACAAGAAGCATAAGAGAAAAGAGGAATCGTATGAATAAAGTAATTTTAATGGGACGTTTAACAAGAGATCCTGAAGTTAGATACTCACAAGGTGAGAATGCGCTTGCAATTGCACGTTATACACTGGCAGTTGACCGTCGCGCAGCAAGACGTGAAGGAGAAGCTACGGCAGATTTCATTAACTGTGTAGCATTCGGCAGAAGTGCTGAATTTGCAGAAAGATATTTACGTCAAGGAACAAAGATTGTAGTTAGTGGTAGAATTCAAACCGGAAGCTACACAAATAGAGATGGTCAGAAAGTATACACAACAGAAGTTGTTGTAGAAGAGTCAGAATTTGCAGAAAGCAAAGCAGCAAGTGGAACATCCGCACCAAGCAATAACTATCAGGCAAGCCCAGCACCATCACCAAGTGTAGATATTGGAGATGGTTTCATGAATATTCCGGATGG
The DNA here is from genome assembly GCA_045632945.1 of Faecalimonas sp. GTDB lineage: Bacteria > Bacillota > Clostridia > Lachnospirales > Lachnospiraceae > Faecalimonas. The sequence continues at coordinate 25,573 of JAZQXU010000008.1, forward strand.
AATTGATGAAGAATTACCATTCAGCTAAGACGATTGATTGTGTAGTATTCGATAAATGAAATAGGAGGTAATTGACAATGGCTTTTGATAAAGGTGCTAAAATGGATTCTCCAATGAAGAGAAGAAACATCCGCAGAAGAAAAAAAGTATGTGTATTCTGTGGTAAAGAAAATAACGAAATTGACTACAAAGATGTAGCAAAATTAAGAAAATATGTTTCTGAAAGAGGAAAAATCCTTCCAAGAAGAATCACAGGTAACTGTGCAAAACATCAAAGAGCTCTTACAGTAGCAATCAAGAGAGCAAGACATATCGCTTTGATGCCATATATTCAAGATTAATAATGAAACCCTTAAGTAATGATGATTCAATACTTAAGGGTTTTTTATTGTATCGGCAGATAAAATAAACCACCTGCTATGCAGGTGAGTTCCCAAATAGCTTTAGCTTCAGGTCATGATAAGGAGATTGTTCGTATACAAAATAATCTTGCAAAATCTAACTTGTATTATGCAGTTTTGAGTTAGAA
>JAZQXU010000009.1:0-34865 GCA_045632945.1 Faecalimonas sp.
AATGACTATGCATTATTTATGTACCTCCTAGTGATTGGTTTGGCGACTGGCACTGGGAGGTTTTTCTTTTTATTATAAACGAAAAAATGTCAGGATAGATGGTTATTTAAAATCATCCACCCCAACATTTATTTTAGAGCCAAAAGAAGGAAGTTTTTTTCTGTTATGGTAAAGGAGAAGATGGGAAGGAATGATGACATGGCGTGGTGTAATAAAGCATATTAGTATTACATATATTATTCATAAAAAGAAAAACAATAAACGAATCGCAAAAACGAAATAAAAAATGCCGAAAATAAAATTCGATATTGCATTATTAAAAAATAAGTGGTATGATATGTGTACTAGGAGGAATGAACCATGGAAAATCGTATAGTGAGAATTGAAAGTATAACAATTGAAAATTTTAAAAACGTTACACAGGGAACGCTTGATTTTGAAAACAAGAGAAAGCAGTATAAGGCAAGTGTTTTAGGGCTCTATGGACAAAATGGTTCCGGAAAGACGGCCTTAATAGATGCACTTCAGTTACTTAAGTTCGCGTTATGTGGCAAGCCAATTCCTCAGAAATACGCGGATTATATTAATATTGATGCAGATTGTGCCACGTTAAAATATGAATTTGCGGTTCGTTATGCAGAAGTGGTGTATAACGCATGGTATCAGTTCTCCATGAGAAAGGTTACAGATGAAAATACAGTAAGCGTTGATGAAACAACAAATGCAAGTACAACCACAAAGGTGGAACTGTTTGATGAGGTGTTATCCTTCTCGTACGAATCGAAGACAGACAAGATGCGTAAGGCGCCATTTGTAGATACACGTACAGATGACCTTTTTGCGCCAAAGGCGAAGATGCAGGAATTGGTTGGCGACGATAAAGAGAAGTATATGGATTTACTGGTTGCCAAGAGATTAACCAAGGCTACTTCCAGAAGCTTTATTTTCTCTAGAGAGCTAATCAACCAATGTCGTCATAACTGCAAAAATGAGCTTTATATGAGGCTGATTGAAAGTTTATATACCTATGGCCATAGAGAACTGTTTATTATCGATACAGAGAGTATCGGTTTGATCAGTTTGAACACGCTTCCTTTAATGTTTAAGTATAAACATGGAGTAGCTGAGACCTTTGGAAGTTTGCCTCTTCCTTTGAATGGTTCGACTTTGATTCCTGAAGAGTTGTATGGTGTTGTTGAAAATGTAATCGAAAATATGAATATCGTACTTGAACAGTTGGTCCCGGGTCTTAGAATTAAAGTTGTAGACTTGGGTTCTGCCCTGACGAAGGAAGGTAAGATTGCAAAAAAAATTGAACTTATGTCCTTGAAAAACAACAAACAAATTCCTTTCTGTTATGAGTCGGAGGGCATTAAGAAAATTGTGTCCATTTTGCAACTTCTAATTGTAGTTTACAACCATCCATCTGTCACAGTTGCAGTAGATGAGTTGGATGGCGGCGTGTTTGAGTATTTGCTTGGAGAACTGTTAAATATTATCTCTGAAAAAGGAAAAGGGCAGTTGATATTTACATCACATAACCTTAGACCATTGGAAACCATTGACAAGGGATTTATTGCTTTTACAACAACCAATCCTAAGATGAGATATATTCGTATGACGAATGTCAAAGAAACTAATAATCTTCGTGATTTCTATTACAGAGATATTGTATTAGGAGAACAGAACGAACAAGTGTATAATCCTACCAATAAATACGAAATCGCATTAGCATTCCGAGAGGCGGGTGAGGTGTATGGCTCGTAAAAAGGTAGTTTTCGTTATTGTGGAAGGTCCATCTGATGAAACTGCATTAGGTGTTACATTGAGTCAGGTATTCGATACCGAGTCGGTTTATATTCATATTATGCGTGGTGATATCACGACACGGGTCGGTGTTACTCCACAAAATATCGTTGCCGAATTGGGTAATGAAGTAAAGGCATATGCCAAGCATAATCATTATACAGCAGAGGATTTCAAGCAGATTATTCATATTGTTGATACTGATGGAATCTATATTCCGAAGGGGAACATTGTTGAGGACAAACAATGTGAGGAATTGTCTTACCAGATTGATGGTATTCACACTGATGATGTAAGTAAAGTGATTTCTAGAAACAAGCAGAAAAACGAGAATTTATACCGTTTAAGAAGTTGTGGTAATATATGGAACGTTCCATATAGAGTATATTACATGTCTTGCAACCTAGATCACGTGTTGTACAACAAGAGAAATAGTACAGATGAAGAGAAAGAGCAGGACTCATATGCGTTTGCAAAACGATACAAAAATAATGTGGTGGGATTTAAGGATTTTATGTGCGAATCGGCTTTCTCGGTGAAAGGTGATTTCAAAGCCTCATGGGAGTTCATAGAAAAAGACATGCACTCTATAGAACGGTACACAAATTTGCCAATTTGTTTAGAGGAAGAAATGCAAGAGAAAGATTGAGGGAGAGATTGAAACACAGATTTCTGCACCGGATGAGGTAAGAATAAGATTTTAAAATGCCTTAAAGAATTAGAAGAATTTGTGTAAAAAGAGTTATACCCATTATACCCTTGACTAAAACAAAGTGAGCGGGTATAATGGGTATAACGAGTGTAGGAGGTGTTGCTATGGGACAGGAAGAATTAATGAATAAAATATCAGAGCTGGAGCGGGAGATTGCGATTTTGCCTGAAGGCAGCATTACAAAGAAGAAGATAAGAGATAAAGAGTATTATTACCAAAGAATAACTATAAATGGCAAAAGAACGGAAACCTACTTGGATTTTGCAGAAGTTCCGGAGCTTAAAACGCAGATTGAAAAAAGAAAAGTCTTAGAAAAACAGTTAAAGGAATTGAAGCTATTGGTAGTTCCGGAAGAAGAGATAGAGGCTGATGAGGAGCAGCTTGCATTTAAAACAACAGTGCGAGTTGGAAAGCAGCTTAAGTCGCAGATAGCTCTTACAAAGAAATATCGGAAAAGAGAGTGCATTAAAGAACTTAGAGAATACATCTTTGGTAGTCAGCAGGATAAGGTGTTTATTATCTATGGACTGAGACGAACCGGTAAAACAACGATGATTCGTCAGATACTTACTGAAATTTCTGATGCAGAATTTACGAAGGCTGCGTTTATTCAGGTAAAAGCCAAGGATACATTGGCAGATGTGGATGCAGACCTAAGATTGTTAGAAGAAAAAGGATTTAAGTATGTATTCATCGATGAAGTAACCTTGATGGAGGACTTCATTGAAGGTGCAGCTATTTTTGCAGATATCTATGCAAGTAGTGGCATGAAGATCGTTTTATCAGGAACAGACTCTTTGGGATTTGCATTTTCAAAAGAGGAACAGCTTTATGACAGATGTATTATGTTGCACACTACATTTATTCCTTATCGTGAGTTTGAAGAGGTTTTAGGCATAAAGGGTATTGATGAATATATCCGCTATGGCGGAACAATGAGCCTTGGTGGAATTAACTATAATGCAGATACAACCTTCTCCAATTCTAAAACGGCAGAAGAGTATATTGATACTGCGATTGCAAAGAATATCCAACACTCACTTAAGATGTATCAGTATGGCGGACATTTTCGTCAGTTGCTGGATTTGTATGAGCGAGGAGAATTAACAAACGTAATCAATCGTGTGGTAGAAAATATCAACCATAGCTTTACGCGTAGTGTTATAGAAAGAACTTTTAAATCTCATGATATTTCTGTTACGGCCTCAAATATGCTTAGAGATAGAGAGAATCCAATAAATATTAAAGAGCATATGGATTTAGATGCGGTGACATTTGGAATTATGCAAGTACTTGATATCCTCAACAAAGAGGAACAGAGCATTGACATAGAAGATAGTCACATGATTCAGATTAAAGAGTATCTGGCGTTATTGGATTTGATAATGGAAATCGATCTTGAGTCGTTGCCAGAGGTAAATCAAAAGAGCAAGGTGACTGTTATCACACAACCGGGTATGCGATATGCACAAGCGAATGCTATCGTGGAAAATTTACTTTTTGATGCAAAGTTTCAAGAACTCTCTATTCAGGAAAGACAGCGTATATTAGACAGATTGTTGAACGAAATTCGAGGAAGAATGATGGAAGACATTATCTTGCTTGAAACAAAAATTGCAAAACCAGATAAAAAGGTATTTAAGTTGCAGTTCACAGTCGGAGAGTTTGATATGGTTGTATTTGACCAGAAAACACTTACTTGCCAAATCTATGAAGTAAAGTACAGCAAGGAACAAGTACTAGAGCAGTATCGTCATATTACCAATGAAGAAAAGTGTGCTATGACAAGTCATAGATATGGTGAGATTACCGGACGACATGTGATTTATCGAGGAGATAGTGCAGAGGTTGAGGGCGTTCAGTACTTGAATGTAGAGGAGTACTTGAAATTGTTGTAGAGGATGAATAATCCCGTGTTAGAAGCATAAAAAAATTTATGAAAAAACTTCCTTACTTTAAGGTTGCGCTCGCGCACATACTAAATGTGCAAATGCAATTTTAAAAGAAGGGAGTTTTTTTATGGACAAAGATAAACATCTGGCAATTGCTTCAGTTCCAATTCAAGAGTGGAACGAAGTGTATGATGAAGAGCAGGCTTTTCGTATGGGAACTATATTTCCGGAACTGAATAGACAGTTTTATGCAACTGTACTTGATAATGAACTGGAAGATCATAAACTGCAAGCAAATCGCGAAGAATTGATGCTGCGTCAGATTCAGCAAACGGGATTTGTATTGGATGATTTACGTCTTTTTTTGGACACACACCCAGAGGATAAAAATGCGTTGGAAATGCTGAAGACCATGCTAAAGAGAAAAAGAAGTTTGATGAAAGAATTCGCTTTAGAGTTCTATCCTTTGGCCGAAGTATGTATGGATGCCATTTATCATGAAAATCCGAACTCGGAGCGTTATTGCTGGCCGGAAGGAAAAATTCCGTGGGAAGGAGTGTGTAGCTAATGTGGGTATATGAAAAAAGATTACAATATCCGGTGAATATCAAGCATACTTGTCCAAAGACGGCGCAACTTATTATTAGCCAATATGGTGGACCGGATGGAGAGCTGTCTGCATCCATGAGATATTTGGCACAACGATATACGATGCCTGATAAACGAGTAGGCGGACTTTTGACCGATATCGGTACAGAAGAATTGGCGCACATGGAAATCATTTGTGCGATGGTGTATCAGTTGACAAAAAATTTGACCGTTGAGGAAGCGAAAGCAGCAGGATTTGACGCATATTATATTGACCATACAACCGGTTTGTTTCCACAGGCAGCAGCAGGTGTTCCTTTCACAACGCTTGAACTGCAGTCGAAGGGCGATGCAATCACAGACTTAACCGAAAACTTAGCGGCAGAACAGAAAGCAAGAACTGTCTATGACAATTTGCTTCGAATGATTAAAGAACCTGAGGTTCGAGATCCACTTAAATTCTTACGCGCAAGAGAAATCGTGCATTTTCAAAGATTCGGCGAGGCATTAGAGAGAACCAAAGATTCTTTGGACGCTCGAAACTTCTATTATTGTAATCCGGAGTTCGATAAGAACGTCAAAATGCCATAATATAATTATAGATAAATTAGTTGATTTACTGCTAGAATATGGAATACAATATTGATAGGGATGGGCGACTGCTCTTGATAAAGGAAAACGTGATCAATATGTATTTAGTATCAATTTATTTCGATGAGAAAACAAATCAAACAATTCAAAAATATATCAATCAGGTAGCGGAAAAGACGGGCAACAATTATATGCTTAATGGGAATATTCCACCGCACATTACTGTCACGGCATTTGAAGCACAAGATGAATCGGAAGTCATTTGTGCCCTTGAAGGAGCTGTTAAGCATTTGCAAAGAGGACGACTCACATGGGCATCTGTAGGTCAGTTTTTTCCATATGTTATTTACGCTGCACCTGTATTGAATCAGTATCTCCATGAGATGTCACTAATCTTGCATGACGCACTTGTACAAGTGGAGGGAGTTAAGATTAGTCCGTACTATCAACCGTTTCAATGGTTGCCGCACAGTACGATTGGGAAAACATTGTCTAAGGAAGAAATGAAAGTGGCCTTTGAAGTCATGCAAAATAGTTTTGCTTTATTTGAAGGCGAAGTTGTGAAGATAGGATTGGCAAAGCCCAATCCACATCGAGATATTATGAATTGGGAATTGAGATAAAAAGGGAGTGGTAAATTAAAGTTTACCACTTCCTTTTCTCATACTTTTCCCACGAACATCATACATTAGATTGAATATGGATTTTTTGTTCACGGGGGAAAGTATGAGAGATAATGAGCTTACCATCTTGGACCAATATGATATAGAAGTCAAAAACACGAGAAAGGTTCGGGATGCATATCTATGTGAGAGTAATCAGGGACTATATTTGATAAAAGAAATGAAGTGTTCTGAAAAAAGGATGACAGTGCTTGAGTGGCTCGGCGCACATTTACAAGAGCATAAATGTGCGCAAATAGATAGAATATTAAAGAACAGAGAAGGTGCGCTTTTCAGTACCACGGAGGATGGGGCAAAGTATTTTTTGAAGAAATGGTTCCAGGGTAGGGAATGTGATGTGCAGCGAGAAAGAGATGTGTTGGATGCCGTTGCAAACCTAACGCGCATTCACAAGGCTATGAGTCAGCCTGCGTCGCCAAATAACCCGCAAGAGGAAGAGATACTTCCGGGCAAGGATTTGCGACAGGAATATTCTCGGCACAACAGAGAAATGAAAAAGGTTCGCTCTTTTATGAGAGACAAGGTTGGAAAAAGTGAATTTGAGCTCTCTTTCTTGCAACATTTCGATGCCATGTATGATTGTGCCAGCAGTGCGTTAGCGGCACTAAATGAATCGGCTTATGACACTTTGTATCATGAGAGTATTCGTGAACATCGATTGGTTCATGGTGATTACAATTATCATAATATTCTGTTCACACAAACCGGCATTGCAACAACCAATTTTGAACATGTGCAAGAGAATATTCAGATTACGGATTTCTATTATTTCTTACGTAAGGTCATGGAAAAACACCATTGGGATGAGCGTTTGGGAAATAAGATGATAGAATGTTATCAAAGCCGTCGCCCGTTCGCAGAAGGTGAACTACAATACATAGCCATCTGCCTTGCCTATCCGGAAAAATTCTGGAAAGCAGCGAATTCTTATAATCGTTCTAACAAAGTTTGGATACCGGCAAAAAACTTGGAAAAATTAGAATTGGTTATTCGGCAGAACGAAGAAAAGAAACGATTTTTGAAAAATATCTTCTCATTTCAACTTTAAAAGGCCTTAAAAGTGGGAGGAGAAGCCGAAAAACAGGGCTAAAACCATGAAATATACTTGACAAATATGGGGGAAAAAGGTATAACAATAATCAAGGGCGTAGTCATACAAACAATTGTGTATGCTGCTTGTGATTATCATAGAAATATGATTTTCTATGTTTTAAATTTAGAGGAGGAAAAGTCATGAACAGAGTAGAGTTAATCGTGGCAATGGCTGAAAAAGCAGAATTATCAAAGAAAGACGCAGAGAAAGCATTAAAAGCTTTCACAGAAGTAGTAGCTGATGAATTAAAAAAAGGTGAAAAAATCCAATTAGTTGGTTTTGGAACATTCGAAGTTAGCGAAAGATCAGCAAGAGAAGGAAGAAACCCACAAACTGGCGAAACAATGAAAATCGCAGCTTGCAAGGCTCCTAAATTCAAAGCTGGTAAAGCATTAAAAGACGCTATCAACTAATATTAAGATTAGAGTAATGAAAGGGATGTGCTTATCGCACATCCCTTTATTATGGAGGTTAACAATGAGACTTGACAAATTTCTTAAAGTGTCTCGTTTAATAAAAAGAAGAACTGTTGCAGCGGAAGCATGCGATGCCGGCAGAGTGTTAGTAAACGGGAAAGTTGCAAAAGCGGCCGTGAAAGTCAAAGTGGGAGATATCATTGAAATTTACTTTGGCACAAAGACAGTCAAGGTGGAAGTGCTTGATATCCAAGATACGACCAAGAAAGAAGAGGCAAAAGAATTATTCCGTTATTTATAAAATAAAACTGTCATAATACACCCAGGGTCATCATACAATAGTTAAAGATAACACATGAAGAAAGGTTGTGAATCTTTGGAAGAAAGACAAGTACCCAAAGCGCATAAGCTGGTAATCAGCAATCGCAAAACAAGTATGATAACGGGGGTTTTAGATGTTCTGGCTTTTGATTTAAATGAGATTTTGTTAGAGACAGAACAAGGGATGTTGATGGTTAAGGGCAAGGATTTGCACGTGAACAGACTGAATCTGGAAAAAGGTGAAGTTGATTTGGCCGGACATATTGACAGCGTTGCATATTCTGATGTGCCGCATGGAAATAAGAAAAATGAAAGTTTGTTCATGAAGTTATTTAAGTAAAGTATGGTATTTGGAATCGAAAAAGAACTGGCCGTTTTTCTACAGGCGGTGCTGGCAGGGAATTTGCTCTATTTGGTTTACACAGTTTTGCGAGTGTGGCGACGCATTATCAAACACAATCTGTTCTGGATTTCCGCCGAGGATTTGATTTATTGGATTGGAACAGGCTTCTATTTATTTGTTAAAATTTATGAAACTTGTAACGGAACCATACGCTGGTATTTTGTCGTAGGCGTTTTGGCCGGAGCCATCATTACTCATTACACAATCAAAAAAATCTCAAAAACATATTGCGAAAAGGTGAAAAAGAGAGTAATATGAAAGTGCTATTAATATAGTAGGGGATTTTGGGTGAGTATAAAATGAAAAAAGCAAAGAAACGGAATGCTCGTATGCGTGGTCGTGTTGTACAGCATCGTTTGAGCATTGTTCTGATTTCATGTGTTATTGTTTTGTTGGCAGTGACACTTTCTGTGGCGAGCATATCTTTACATACGAAGAACAAAAGTTATAAAGCGCAGCAGGAAGAATTGGAACAGCAACTTAAAGAACAGAAAGCACAAGCAGAAGAGATTGATGAATTAGAAGAACAAGTTGGATCGGATCAATATATTGAAGACGTTGCCAGAGATAAGTGTGGATTAGCATATCCGAATGAGATTCTGTTTGAGGCAGAACCATAGATTTTAATAATATAAGATACAAATGATAGCTTTAGAAAATTTGATTTTCTAAAGCTATTTTTTTGGCTACGAGGGGGAAATATGAAAGAATTGGAGATGAATCCGTATGTGATTCAAATTGATAAATTTGTAAGTTCGGTAGAAAAGCTATCGCATGCTTTTTTGCATTTGGATACCGGAAAAAATGTAATTACGGAAGAGGAGTATCACAATATGTGTGATGATGTGAAAGAGCGTGTTTGCAGAAACTGTAGCAACGTGGAGACGTGTTTTGGACGTGAGCGCATCCGCACATATGAACTTGTTCAAGAAATTTTATATACAGTCGAAGAATCCGGAATGGTGCTCAATGCGGAATTGAAACAAAAAATACATAAAACATGCATGCAAGCAACTCAGTTTACAAAGGCAGTTCTAGATGTTTATAAAAATGAAAAGCATAGTCTGATGTGGCAACATCGCATTGCACAAAATCGCGAGGGATGTGCGGTTCAGTTAGATGCGTTTGCCAAAATGATTTTACATTCTACAAGAGAATTAAACGCAAGCATATTTATGGACGAGCATCTGGAAAAGAAAATCAAAACAAAACTTTCTAAAGCAGGAGTGAAGCTGCTTAGTAGTGTTTTTTTCGTTACAGAGAACGGATATTATGAAATTCACGTAACCATTAAAGCACAAAAAGGCGGATGTATTACAACAAAAGAAATTGCCAGAGCCCTATCGGAATGCACAGGAAGAGCCATGTCTCCGGGGAGAGAGGAACGCACAGTTGTGGGAAACGATTATGAAACCATTATATGTGTGGAGAATCCTCAGTATCAGACTCTTCAAGGTGTTGCCAAGATAGGGAAAGGATGCGATAAGATCTCGGGGGATAATTTCTCTATGCTAGAACTTCCGGGTGGAAAATCAGGTGTTATCTTATCTGATGGCATGGGAGCGGGAATGCATGCATATAAAGAAAGTGCCATGGTAGTAGAGGTTTTGGAAGATTTGCTAAATGCAGGTTTTCCGAAAGAAACGGCACTTCAAATGTTAAATACCGCCATGGTGATGGGGAGAGAGGAATTGTGTTTTTCTACCATTGACATGTGTCTGTTTGATTTATACACGGGTGTGTGTGAATTTGCCAAGGCGGGAGCAGCCACTACGTTTATCAAGCGTGCAGGAAAGATTGAAAAAATTCAATCTACAAGCTTACCTCTTGGTGTCATGTCAAAGCTTGATGTGGATTACACAGAGAGCAAATTACAGGATGGGGACATGGTAGTCATGGTGACAGATGGTGTTATGGATGCGCTTCCGGTTGGTGAGCAGGAGATTCTTATGCAAATGATTATAGAAGGTACTGCCATTACCAATCCAAAGGAAATGGCGCACCATATTTTGGAGCAGATTTTGGAATGCTCCGGCGAAGTGCCAATGGATGACATGACAGTTTTGGTTGTGGGAATATGGAGTCTTGAAAAATGAGATAGAATGAGATAGAATTGAGATAAATTTACGAAGGAAAAATGTGTGATGCTTAAGAAAGTAAAAGGCTATGTGAATAAGTGGCAGATGCTTACAAGTGAAGACCGTGTAATCGTGGGCGTATCAGGAGGCGCAGATTCTGTATGCCTTCTTTTTGTGCTTTTGGAACTTCAAAAAACGATGGGGTTTGACATGGTCGCAGTTCATGTAAATCACGGGCTTCGGGGAAAAGAAGCAGACGAGGATGAGAACTATGTTAAGCGTCTTTGTGCAGAGCATAATATTCCTTGTGAGTGTTATTTTGCAAATGTGGAATTAATTGCAAAAAACAGGAAACAATCTACAGAGGAGGCAGGCAGGGAACTCCGTAAAGAATGTTTTCAGGACACTCTCCGTAAGTATGACGGGACGAAGATTGCTTTGGCTCATCATCAAAATGACAATGCGGAAACATTTTTATTCCATCTCGCAAGAGGGACAGGACTTAGAGGGCTTGGCGGCATTGCACCGGTAAACCATCATGTCATTCGCCCGTTATTGTGTGTGGGCCGAGGCGAAATTGAAACATATTTGAATAAGAAACAGATTTCTTATCGTACAGATCAGACCAACGAAAGTGATTTATACACGAGAAACAGGATTCGCAATCATATCCTTCCATATATGGAAAACGAGGTTAACGCAAAAGCAATAGAACACATGAATGAGACCATGGAACAACTTCGATTGGTGCAGTCATACTTGGAGGATCAAGTCCAAAAAGCATGGGACCAGGTTGTGACAGTTTCAGATGACAGAGTTGTTGTTTCACTTGCGTCTTATCAAGAACTGGAAGAAGTGTTACAACCGATTTTGCTTAAAAGAGTTTTGGTGCATGTATCCGGACATGAAAAGGATATAGAGGCAACACATGTTAAACAGTTAGCCAAGCTTATGGACAAGCAGGTGGGTCGAAAAGTTGACTTGCCATATCAGATGGAAGCAAAACGGATTTATCAGGGGCTGGAAATATATCAGAAACCAGAGAAACGAGGCGACGAAGATTGCACAATCCTTTATGATAAGAGTGACACAGATGTTACATTTCAATGGAGAAACAACACCATTTCCTGTCGCATTTTTCCAATACAAGAAGAACCGGAAAAGAGTTTTGAAAAAAATAGTACGAAACGGTTTGATTGTGATATAATAGAGGGCAACATATGCTTTAGAACGCGACGAGAAGGAGACTATATTACCATTCATCCGGATGGAAGGGTACAAAAACTAAAGTCATTCTTTATCAATGAGAAGGTACCAAGTGATAAGCGGGACAAAGTATTGTTGGTAGCATGCGGAAGTCATGTTTTGTGGGTTGTGGGCTATCGTGTGGGTTGTGCATACCCGATTAGCGAGAATACAAAACGTGTTCTGGAAATAAACATTAACGAAGGAGAAAATTATGGCAGAGACAATTAAAGTATTAATTTCTGAACAGGATGTAGACGCAAGAATTGCGGAATTGGGAAAACAGATTAGTGAAGACTATGCAGGTAAGCAAGTACATTTGATTTGTATTTTAAAAGGTAGTGTGTTTTTTATGTGCGAATTAGCGAAACGTATTACCGTACCGGTTAGTATGGACTTTATGAGTGTTAGTAGTTATGGAGACGGAACTTCTTCCAGCGGTATTGTAAAGATTGCCAAAGACCTTGATGAGACATTGGAAGGCAAGGATGTTATTATCATTGAAGATATTATTGATTCCGGCAGAACATTGCATTATTTGATGGATGTTTTGAATAAGAGAAAGCCAAATAGTCTGAAACTATGTACATTGCTTGATAAGCCGGACAGACGTGTGATGGATGTTCCGGTAGAGTATGTTGGGTTTGTCATTCCAGACGAATTCGTAGTGGGATATGGTCTTGACTATGCTCAGAAATATAGAAATCTGCCATACATCGGTGTTGTGGAAGGTGTAGAGTAGGAGGATTTAAACTTGAATAAGAAAAGCAGAGGGATAGGTGGTTTTTCAACGCTTGTCATCATATTGTTTGTCCTAGGACTATATTTTGTTGTGGGACAAATGAATCTTCAACAGAGAAGTTATACCTATCAGGAATTTGAACATGCTTTAGAAAATGATGCGATTAAATCCATCGTTGTGGAGCAGAAAAAGGCAGTTCCTACAGGATATCTTGTTATTACATTAAAAGATGCAGATGCAGACAAGAAGATACTCACGGTATCTGATGTCAATGAGATTCAGGATATACTGAAAGAAGCGGGATTTACAAATTATACATTAACAGAAGTACCGGAAGAATCATGGTTTATGACAACATTGCTTCCGACATTACTTGTAGTCGGAGCTGTTATATTTGTTGTTCTTCTCATGAACAGACCGACCGGAGCAAATGCAAAGGCAATGAATTTCGGACGTAATCGTGCCAAGATGAGTAATCCTTCTGATAAGCACATTACATTTGCCCAAGTAGCCGGTCTGAAGGAAGAGAAGGAAGAGCTAGAGGAAATTGTGGATTTCTTAAAGAATCCAAAGAAATACATGCAAATAGGTGCACGTATACCAAAAGGTGTGCTTCTGGTGGGACCGCCGGGAACAGGAAAAACATTGCTGGCTAAGGCTGTTGCGGGCGAAGCAGGGGTTCCGTTCTTTACGATTTCAGGTTCAGATTTTGTAGAAATGTTTGTCGGTGTTGGTGCATCGCGTGTTAGAGATTTGTTTGAAGATGCGAAAAAGAACGCACCGTGTATTATTTTTATTGATGAAATTGATGCTGTGGCCAGACGCAGAGGTACGGGTCTGGGCGGAGGACATGATGAAAGAGAACAGACACTCAATCAACTTCTTGTAGAGATGGATGGTTTTGGTGTTAATGAAGGCATTATCGTTATGGCTGCCACTAACCGCGTTGATATTCTTGATCCGGCAATTTTGAGACCGGGACGTTTCGACCGTAAAGTTGCAGTTGGTCGTCCTGATGTACGAGGTAGAAAAGAGATTCTGGATGTACATGCAAAGAATAAAAAACTAGGCGAGGATGTGGACCTTTTACAAGTGGCACAGACAACAGCCGGTTTTACAGGGGCTGACCTAGAGAATCTTTTGAATGAAGCTGCAATTATGGCTGCAAAAGAAAATCGTGGTTTCATCGTGCAAAAGGATATTCAGCGTTCCTTTGTGAAAGTTGGTATCGGGGCAGAGAAAAAGAGTAAAGCGGTATCTGACAAAGAAAAGAGAATTACAGCTTATCATGAAGCCGGGCATGCAATCTTATTTCATGTTTTACCGGATGTGGGACCGGTTTATACGGTATCCATCATCCCAACAGGCAGTGGAGCAGCAGGTTATACTATGCCGCTTCCGGAAAAAGATGAGATGTTTAACACAAGGGGAAAAATGCTACAGGAAATCACTGTTTCACTTGGCGGACGCGTGGCAGAGGAAATTGTTTTTGATGACATTACGACCGGAGCATCTCAGGATATTAAACAGGCTACTGCAATGGCCAAATCAATGGTTACCAAATTCGGTATGTCTACTGAACTTGGTTTGATTAACTATGACAGTGACAATGAAGAAGTATTTGTCGGCAGAGATTTCGGACATACGAGCCGAGGCTATGGAGAAGAGGTAGCAGGCAAGATTGACAAAGAAGTCAAGAAGATTATTGATGAATGTTATAAGGATGCCAGACGAATTATAGAAGAACACAAGCATGTTTTGGAAGCTTGTGCCGAGCTTTTATTAGAAAAAGAAAAAATTACAGGCGAGGAATTTGAGGCTTTATTTTATGAATAGAGAAGCATTATTTAGTGATGGGACCGGACAATATCTGGTCCCGGCTGAACCAAATAAATATGATATTGTAACAATTCGTTTTCGGACAGCCAAAAATGATGTGGATTTTGTGCGCGTTGTTTCAGGACCACGCGCATTTGTTATGCGTAAAAGTCGTTCGGAAGGGGTCTTTGACTACTATGAACTTCAATGGAAATTAGATGATAAACCGCTGAAATATCATTTTGAAATTAATGGACGCGGTGAATATGGGCGTGGCGAAATCTGCTACTATAATCGTCTGGGAGTTGTAGATAGAATGTCAGACGAATTTGCCTTTACAATTATACCGGGTTTTTCGACTCCGGATTGGGCAAAGGGCGCAATCATGTACCAGATTTTTGTTGACCGTTTTTATAATGGGGATGAAAGCAATGACGTAGAGCAAGGTGAGTACATATATATCGGCGCACCTTGCGAAAAAGTAACCGATTGGAGCAAGCCACCGGCGTACATGGGCGTGCGGGAATTTTACGGTGGCGATTTACAAGGTGTTATACAGAAATTAGACTACTTGCAAGAATTGGGAGTTGAAGTTGTTTATTTCAATCCTCTTTTTGTGTCACCGTCTAATCATAAATACGATATTCAGGATTATGATTATATTGATCCGCATTATGGGAAGATTGTAAGTGATGGCGGAGAAGTGCTTGCTGGTGGTGAAACAAAGAATCATTGTGCGACCAAATACAGGCAACGTGTAACAACGAAGGAGAACTTAGAGGCGAGCAATGCACTTTTTGTTCATTTGGTCGAGGAGATGCATAAGCGTGGAATAAAGGTCATCATAGACGGGGTGTTTAATCACTGCGGTTCATTCAACAAGTGGATGGACAGAGAGAGAATTTATGAGGGCATAGAGGGTTATGATAAAGGTGCCTATGTGTCTGCAGACAGTCCGTATAGAACATTCTTTAGTTTCCGTGAAAATGAAGATTACAAATGGCCATATAACGGAAATTATGACGGATGGTGGGGACATGATACATTACCGAAGCTTAATTATGAGGGCACTTCCGGATTAGAAGAATACATTTTGGAAATCGGTAGGAAATGGGTGTCAGAACCTTTTTGTGTTGATGGATGGAGATTAGATGTTGCGGCGGACCTTGGTTATAGCAACGAATATAATCATCAATTTTGGAAAAAGTTTCGCAAAGTAGTTAAAGAAGCGAATCCAAATGCGCTCATTCTGGCAGAACACTATGGGAATGCGAAAGAGTGGCTACAGGGAGATGAGTGGGATACGGTTATGAACTATGACGCTTTTATGGAGCCTATTACATGGTATCTGACCGGAATGGAGAAGCATAGCGACGGTCAAAAACCGGAATTATGTGGCAATGCGGCAGTCTTTGCAGAGACCATGAAATATCAAATGCTTAGCATGCATACACCATCACTTATGACTGCTATGAATGAATTATCGAATCATGATCATTCTCGATTTTTAACACGAACTAACCGCATGGTGGGAAGAGTGAGTCATCTGGGACATAAGGCGGCAGAAAGAAATACCAATGAAGCCGTCATGTGTCAGGCTGTTATTATGCAAATGACATGGATGGGTGCTCCAACTGTGTATTACGGAGATGAGGCGGGAGTTTGCGGATTCACTGATCCGGACAATCGAAGAACATATCCGTGGGGGAATGAAAACCGTGGCCTATTAGAGTTTCACAAAGAAGCCATTCGCATTCACAAAGAGAACCGTGCATTAAAGACGGGCTCTTTGGAGATGCTATATAGCAGAGAACAGGTATTGTCTTATGCGCGTTTTGATGAGAATGAGAGCATTGTGGTTGTTATTAATCGTGGTGATGAAAAGAATGAATTACAGATTCCGGTTTGGAGAGCGGAAGTTCCAATGCAAAGTGAGATGGAACAGATAATCTATTCCTTTGATGGCGGAGTTTCCACAGATAGTGTTCTGTTGCCGGTAGATAACGGGCAGCTTACACTTTATATGGGGAAAAACTCAGCCGCTGTCTTGTGCTATAAAAAACAGTTGCAATAAATGTGAAAATATGATATAAACTAATATTGTCAGGTGCAAATCTGACATATGGATGGGTTCCCGAGTGGCCAAAGGGGGCAGACTGTAAATCTGTTAGCAACGCTTTCGGTGGTTCGAATCCACCTCCATCCATTTTGTAAAAAGGAAGTGATACATTGCGTATCACTTCCTTTTTATTTGTTCATCATTTATGATCTTAATTCATGTAAAATCTTAACCATGTTTACAAACTTCATAGCCAATCGGCCATCATCCAAAACACAACGATAAATCGTAGAGCCGTGCTGGATTTCTAAATATTTTCCCGGGCTAAAAGGAAGAGACGGGAAATTGGCAACCGGTATGGAAAGGGAAAATTCATTGTCATTTACCATTCCGTCAATTAAAAACTGCTCTTTGGAAAGGGTAAGCACACCTTGTCCCACTTCAACAAATTTATTTTTTGTTTCATGAATCATATGAATCTTTGTTCCCGCCGATAAAATTGTTTCTTCGCCGCGCAGAATCTTGTCTTTTAATTTTTCATAAATGAATTTGCTCCAATCTGATACATAGCGAAGTTCTGTACCGATGCCACGATGATTATGTAGAAAAGCATATTTATCACTTGTCTGCTCGAAACCGCAATTCTCACAATAAATTGTATTGTCGTTTTTAATGTGCATCGTGAATTCTTTCATGCAATGCGGGCACATGTACAAGACATTTTCAAGACCATTAATAGAATCATTTCCTTTATATGGCACAAGGAATTGTTCCTGTTCACGATATGCATCAAACAAAAGTGCATCTTTTGTATGACGCTCAAAAGTTTCCATATCTGTTGTTTTAAGCTCATCTTTTGAATATAACTTGTATATATCCAAAAATGTTTTTCCGGGACGGAATCCTTTCGACCACTTTGGCATAACAAAATATGAACCGATAATTTTTGCCACATAGATATCTGCATTTAACCATTTGAGAAACTTGTAGGTCGCAGACGGAATCGGTGTAGAAAGTCCATCTTCGCACATCAGTCCGGCCGGATAGATAACAAGTGGTTCCCCAGCATCAATCACAGCTTTGATTCGTTTCAAATCATTCACCGAAGTCTGAAATTGTTGCTTTGGTATCACACCCATTTTTAACATAAAGTTTTTAATAGGTAGCGTGCTAAAAAACGAATTGCTGATAACAAAGGACATTGGGCGTTTTGATGTGCCTATCAGATTCACGAAATCATAAGCTGATTCGTGATTTGCAATTATAACAAATGGTCCCTTTTTCCCTTTGATTTCATTTCTAAGTATTTTTCTTTTAAATATCAAAGTGGCGACAAACCATGAAACGATTTGCGCAATTCGATAATGTAATAATTTTGGTTTTGTGTATTGCATCTTTTCCCCCTCAGATGTTCTATTGGTAAGTATAACACACTATGACATAATTCGACAATGCAGGAAAATCTAAATTTCTTTTTAAGAAAGGATGTGTTATACTGAAAGAAATTCAAAAAATTTATTTAATTGGAGGACGTCATGAAATTAAATTACAAGAGAACCATACTCATAGGTATGGCATTTTTAACAATCAGTGCGTTTTGGCAATTGTATGATAATATTGTGCCACTGATTTTGGAAAATACGTTTTCGTTGGACGAGACTGCTACCGGTGTTATTATGGCCATGGATAATGTTTTGGCGCTGTTTTTGTTACCGGTGTTCGGTGCGCTGTCAGACAAAGTTCATACACCGATTGGAAAACGTATGCCATTTATTTTGATAGGAACATCCCTGGCCTTTGTATTTCTTATGATTCTGTCATATACGGACCAAGGTGGAAAGTTCTGGCCATTTGTTGTTGTACTTTTTGTGCTTTTGATTTGTATGGGCTTATATCGTTCGCCGGCTGTTGCATTAATGCCTGATCTTACACCGAAGCCACTTCGGAGTAAGGGAAATGCAATTATCAATCTTATGGGCGCTGTGGGCGGCGTTTATACTTTGGCAATGACAAAGGTTATTCTTGGAAAAGTTAAGGATGGCGTACGTCCAAACTATTTTCCTTTGTTCCTGGCAGTTGGTCTTTTGATGATCGTCGGTGTTGCGATTTTATTCTTCACTATTAAAGAGAATAAATTACGAGAAGAAGTTGCTGATGATGACGTAGAAGAAGCAGAAGAGTCTTCGGACGTGAAACAATCAGGTGCATTGCCAAAAGATGTTAAAAGAAGCTTAATTTTCCTCTTGATTTCTGTTGCGTTTTGGTTTATTGCTTATAATGCTGTAACAACTGCATTTTCTCGATATACTCAGAATGTGTGGGGACTAAAGAAGGGTGAATTTGCAGACTGCCTTATGATCGCTATGATTGCAGCAATTATTAGCTATATTCCGATTGGTGCAATTGCAAGTAAGATTGGACGCAAGAAAACAATTTTAATAGGAATTGCTTTACTTGGCAGTTGTTTCTTTGCAGCGGGATGTTATAGTCATTACCACCCGTCTATGATTATATTCTTTGTACTCATTGGTTTTGCGTGGGCAGCAATTGGTGTAAACTCATATCCAATGGTTGTTGAGATGAGCAAGGCAGGAGATGTGGGTAAATATACGGGTTATTATTATACTTTTTCTATGGTAGCCCAGGTTGTAACACCAATTCTTTCAGGATTTTTGTTAGAAAATGTTAGTTGGAGAACCCTGTTCCCTTATTCAGTAGCATTCTGTGTGCTTGCTTTCATTACTATGAGTCAGGTGAAACATGGAGATTCCAAACCGGTACAGAAGAAAGATGTTTTAGAAAATTTCGACGTGGATGATTAAAAAATAGAAGGTGAAAATGATGTGGATTTTGATTCTCCTAATTTTATTAATTGGTATTTATTTATTCTTGATTGCACCGAGAATGATAGGGAAACCGGAACGCTCAGTTTTTATGGATGTTCACTATGCACATAGAGGTTTATTTGATAATGACTCGGATAGCCCGGAAAATTCAATGCGGGCATTTCAAAGAGCAGTGGAAGCCGGATATGGTATTGAGTTCGATGTGCAGCTTAGCAAAGATAACATCCCGGTGGTATTTCATGATGATTCGTTAAAACGCATGTGTGGTGTGGAAGGAAAAGTATGGGAGTATACCTTGCAAGAATTACAGCAGTTGAGACTTGCCGATTCAGACCAAACGATTTCCACTTTGGAACAGGTGCTTTCCTTAGTTGATGGCAAGGTTCCGCTTATCATAGAATACAAGATGGACCGTGTGGATACTAAAGTTTGTGAACTTGGGAATGAGATATTGAAAAAATACAAAGGATTATATTGCATAGAATCTTTCCATCCGTTTGCAGTGAGATGGTATCGAGAACATCGCCCGGATGTAATGCGTGGACAGTTAAGTCAAAATTACGCTCGGACAACATATAAAGGAATTCAATATTGGCTTATGACCAATTTGTTGACGAATTTCTTAACGAGACCTGATTTTATTGCTTATAATTGCAAGCATGCGCCGAATCTTTCTCGTAGAATCTGCAGAATCATGGGAGCATTGTCTGTTGCATGGACAGTAAAAAACAGGAAACAATACATACAGGTGGAAAAAGATTTCGATTTATTTATCTTCGATAGTTTTAAGTTATAAAGGCATTTTTTAGGAGGACCGGATATGGAAAAAGTAACAATATCAGATCAGATTTTATATGTGGGAGTGGATGATAAGACATTGGATTTATTTGAAAGTCAATATATCATTCCAAACGGTGTGTCTTATAACTCCTATGTTATATTAGACGAAAAGGTTGCAGTGATGGATACTGTGGATGCAAGAGCGACAGACGAGTGGCTTGCGAATCTTGATGAAGCGTTGGCAGGCAGAACAGTAGATTATTTGGTGGTTTCTCATATGGAGCCTGACCATGCTGCTAATATCGGAAAGATGATAGAACGTTATCCAAAGATGAAGGTGGTTGGCAATGCGAAGACATTTGCCATGATACCGCAGTTCTTTGATGCAGATATTTCAGAACGCTCTGTTGTGGTTAAAGAAGGTGATACGCTCTGTCTTGGCAAACACATCTTGCAATTTTTTATGGCACCAATGGTACACTGGCCGGAGGTTATGGTAACATATGAGCAAACAGAGAAGATTCTGTTCTCAGCAGATGGATTTGGAAAGTTTGGCGCTTTGGATGCAGACGAAGCGTGGACTTGTGAGGCGAGACGATACTATTTTAACATTGTTGGAAAGTATGGTGCACAGGTACAGGCACTCCTTAAAAAAGCAGCGAGACTTGATATTCAGATGATTTGTCCGCTCCACGGACCAATTCTGAAAGAAGATTTAGGATACTATATTGGGAAATATGATATTTGGAGCAAGTATGAACCGGAAGATGAAGGTGTGTTTATTGCATACGCATCTATTCACGGCAACACAGCGAAAGCAGCAAAGCAGCTTGCAAAAATATTGGAAGAGAAGGGTGCAAAGCGTGTTGCCATAGCTGACCTTTCACGCGACGATATGGCAGAAGCAGTTGAGGATGCATTCCGCCACAGCAAACTGGTTTTGGCGTCTTCTACCTATGATGGCGGACTCTTCCCGTGTATGGAAGATTTTCTATCACACTTAAAAGCGAAAAACTATCAAAAGCGTACTGTTGCTTTAATCGAAAATGGAAGTTGGGCGCCTATGGCCGCGAAACATATGAGAACATATTTGGAAGCGATGAAAAATATCGAGATATGCGAACCGGTTATAACAATCAAATCAACACCTAATGCAGATACAGTTGCTGCTATGGAAGCGTTGGCAGAACGGTTGGTATAAAAGAGATGACACTCCGGAGAGCCAAAAGTCCTTCGGAGTTTTCTATCTTTTGCGAGAAAAAATTTGAAAAAAAGTGGTTGACATCCAAAAAAATGCGTGATAATATAAGTCACGTGCTGAGAGAACAGTTACATAAAAAGGATGTAAGCCCAGATAGCTCAGTTGGTAGAGCAAGGGACTGAAAATCCCTGTGTCGCTGGTTCGATTCCGGCTCTGGGCATTTTATTACAACAGAATATTTATTATGCGGGTGTAGTTCAATGGTAGAACACCAGCCTTCCAAGCTGGATACGTGGGTTCGATTCCCATCACCCGCTTTTTTTATTGCCTTGCAGTAAATACGAGAAAACCTTGTATTTACTGCATTTTTTTGCGTAATTTGTGCATACTATAAAATCATTATCAAATATTTTATGCGGCATGAAAGAAGGAGTAGTTGTTTATGAAGAAAAAAAACATCACAGGTCTATTGGTATGTATGCTTACATTATGTATTTTTGTCTTCACCGCTTGCGGACAAGCAGAACAAAAGAAGATTATCAGAATCGGACATAATCAATCCACAAATCATCCGACGCATATTGCCCTGACTGCCTTTAAAGATTATATTAACGCGCAATTAGGGGAACATTATACGGTAGAGGTTTACCCCAATGAGCTTTTAGGTTCTCAAACGGACATGGTTCAACTGACACAGACCGGTGCCATTGATTTTTGTGTGGCAAGCAACGCAATACTTGAAACTTTTAGTAATAACTATGAAATATTTAACTTGCCGTATTTGTTTGTCAGCAAGCAGGCGTACCATCATGCGATGGATGATGTGGCTGTTACAGAACCGATTTTTACAGCAACGAAGAAAGCAGGCTTTCTGGCGGTTACATGGTTGGATGCGGGCACCAGAAACTTCTACACAGTCAACAAACCCATTGAAGCACCACAAGATCTTAAGGGTCTAAAAATACGTGTACAGCAATCGCCGACCAATATAGAAATGATGAAATTACTCGGAGGTTCAGCAACACCCATGGGTTTTGGTGATGTATACACGGCTCTCCAGGCAAATATTATTGATGGCGCAGAAAATAATGAATTGGCATTGACAGACAATGGTCATGGAGATGTATGCAAATATTATTCTTATGACATGCATCAGATGGTGCCGGATATTCTGATTGGGAACCTTGCTTTTCTGGAAGAAATGGATGCCGGAGAGAAAGCAATTTTTCAAGAAGGTTATTGCCTCATCAATCAAATTCAGCGTGAGGAATGGAACCTGGCAGTTGAACGAGCAAGGGGAAAGGCAATGAATGAGCAGAAAGTACAGTTTATTTATCCGGATCAAGAACCATTTAAGCAGGCGTGTTTACCACTGCAGGAAGCAGTGCTCAAACGCAATCCGGACCTTCAGCCTATTTATGACACAATACAAAAATACAATACGTTGTATCCCGCGGAGGAAGAGTAGGAGGCTGTATGAAACAATTAAGAGAGATATTAAACAAAATTTTAAATGCTTTTGCAGGGGGGAGCTTTCTTGCAATGGTTATCTTGACCTGTTGGCAGGTGTTTGCCAGATACATTTTACGAAATCCATCTGCATGGTCAGAGGAAATGGTGTCCTACCTATTTGCTTGGATGTCACTTTTGGGTGCAGCCCTTGTCGTTGGGGAACGGGGGCATATGAACATTCCGATTTTGGTAGAACGCCTTGGCAGTAAAGCCAGGAGGTTTTTTGCTGTATTCGGAGAAGTGATAGCCTGTTTGTTTGCAGGGGTTATCTTGGTATATGGAGGCTTTAAGATTACAAGTCTTGCAATGGGACAGATGACTTCTTCCTTAGGTGTGCCGATCGGTTTCTTCTACGTGATTCTTCCGATTAGCGGAATAATAAATATCGTTTATACCATCTTAAATATCATGGAAATAGTTCAGTCATCAGAAGTCGATCATAAGGAGGGATAAAGTATGGCCATAAAAGCGTTAATCATTATTTTGATTGTACTTATTACATTGCTCATTATCGGAGTTCCGATTTCTTATGCTATCGGTATATCTTCTTTGGCGGGTATTTTGCTGGTAGTATCGCTAGATGTAGCAGTATTAACGGCGGCTCAAAGAACCTTTGTCGGCATGAGTAAGTTCAGCCTTACAGCAATTCCCTTCTTTGTGTTAGCAGGAAATCTCATGAACCAAGGTGGCATTGCGAAACGCTTAGTTGATTTCGTACTTGCTATCTTAGGGAAACTTCCGGGCTCTCTTTTAGTAACAAATGTTGGTGCAAATGC
The DNA here is from genome assembly GCA_045632945.1 of Faecalimonas sp. Taxonomy (GTDB): domain Bacteria; phylum Bacillota; class Clostridia; order Lachnospirales; family Lachnospiraceae; genus Faecalimonas. Next base: position 23,563 of record JAZQXU010000009.1, read on the forward strand.
ATTATTTGGAGCTATATCCGGTTCTGCTTCAGCGGCGGCAGCGGCAGTGGGAAGTATGGTGCGTGAAGGGGAAGAAAAGCAAGGGTACGACCAAGCCCTTTGTGCAGCAACGAATGCGGCTTCAGCACCATCTGGACTTCTCATTCCACCTTCTAATGCGCTGATTACGTATTCCCTCGTTTCGGGAGGAACGTCGGTAGCAGCGCTGTTTTTGGCTGGATACATCCCGGGCATCATTTGGGCACTCTGTTGTACGATTGTTGCAGTTGTTATTGCAAAACAAAAAGGATATAAAGGCATTTCCGGGAAATTTAATTGGAAACTTCTTGGGGAAGTGACACTGCGGGCGCTGCCTTCTTTATCCTTAATTATTGTTGTTATCGGTGGAATTATCGCCGGTGTTTTTACCGCTACGGAAGGTTCTGCAATCGCGGTTTTGTATGCGCTGATTCTTGGCATTTGTTATAAAAACATTACGTTGAAATCTTTTTGGAGCATTGTTGTTGATAGCGCCAAGATGAGTGGCATGATTGTATTTCTTATTGGTGTATCCAATATTCTTGGTTGGGTTATGGCATTTACTCAGATACCACAGGCTATTTCTGCGGCGCTATTAAGTATTACGAACAATCAGTTTGTAATTTTGCTCATTATGAATGTCATCTTACTGATGGCGGGGACCTTTATGGATGTTACACCGGCTATCTTGATTTTTACGCCATTATTTTTACCAATCGTTAGTGATTTTGGAATGAGTGCAATACAGTTTGGTTTGATTCTTGTATATAATCTGTGTATTGGTAATATTACTCCGCCAGTAGGTAATACTTTGTTTGTTGCAATCAAGGTTGGGAAAACCACGCTTGCCAAGGTCATGCCGTATATGCTGTCTTATTATGTGGCAATACTCATAGGTCTTTTGCTTGTAACGTATGTGCCGTTTGTTTCAATGGGATTGCCGATTTTGGCGGGATTGATATAAATCACTTTTTTGTGCTACAATGTAATTAGGTATTACATCATAAGCAAAAGAGGTTATAAATGATGAAAGTAGAATTGCATTGCCATTTGGATGGTTCCTTAAACGCCCGGTTTGTGGATGAGATGTTAAGAAGACAGGGCGAAGTTATTCCGCTCGATGAGTTGGAACAGAGATTGCGAGTCAGAAATGACTGTAATAGTTTGACTGAATATTTAGAAAAATTTGATTTACCGCTTTTATGCTTACAATCCAAGGAAGGGCTGGAGCGTGCGGCTTATGAGTTGGTTCGTGATGTGGCAGCGGATGGAGTGAGATATATTGAAGTGCGTTTTGCTCCACAATTATCTATCAATCAGGGATTGACTTGCGAAGAAGTGATTGAAAGCGTGGTTTGTGGCCTGCAGAGGGGTGAGCGCGAGCACGGTGTGTATGCATCGGCGATTGTTTGTGCTATGCGTCATCATACAATGCAGCAAAACATGGAGATGCTCATGGCGGCAAAATCATTCGTCGGGCGTGGCGTGTGTGCGCTGGATCTGGCCGGAGATGAGTCGGCATTTCCGACTTCTTTGTTTAGAGAGCTATTTATACAAGCAAAAGAATGGAGCATTCCGTTCACTATTCACTCGGGAGAGTGCGGAAGTGTGGAAAATGTCCGGGAGGCCATTGAACTTGGTGCAAAACGTTTGGGACATGGAATTGCATTGCAAAAGAGTTCGGAACTTAGAAGGCTGTGCAAGGAGAAGGGAATCGGTATCGAGATGTGCCCGACCAGCAATGTTCAGACAAAAGCGGTGGAAAGTTTAGCGGAATATCCGCTAAAACAATTTTTAGAAGAAGGTCTTTTGGTCTCTGTACATACAGATAATCGAACGGTGAGTAAAACTACGATGACAGCGGAACAAGAAGTCTTGCGTAACAAACTTGGACTTTCGGATGATGAAATTTTACAATGCACAAAAAATGCTATTGCAACGGCATTTACAAGTGATGAAATCAAGCAAAAACTTATGGAGGAATTAACATGGAAAAGAAATTAGAAAGAGCTTTGGAGATTATCGAGGAATTAGATTGGGAAACAGTAGAATGCGGCACGTATGTAGTTGATGATGAGCTTTATTACATGGTTCAGGAATACGATACAAAATATCCACACGAAGCGCGTTATGAGGCACATCAGAAATATGTGGACATTCAATATATTATTAAGGGCGAGGAACGAATGGAATTTGCGGATGCAGACAAACTGAAAGTGGATGAGCCGTACAATCCAGAAAAAGACGTTGCGTTTTTGAAGGAGCCAAAAGTGATTGACGCGTTTGTGGTATCAGAAGGCGATTATCGTATATTCTATCCAGAAGATGCACACAGACCGGGACTTTGCGTGGGTGAGCCAAGCAAAGTGAAAAAAATCTTAGCGAAGATTAAAATCTAAATAGATATTTGAAAGTAATTTAGGGTATATTCTCCTTTTTGAGAGAATATACCCCTTCTTTATTTTGTCAACACTTCTACACCGGTCTCTGTTACGAGTACCATATACTCAATTTGCGCAGACAAACCGTCGTCCATTGTGTAGACAGTCCAACCATTTTCTTCATCAATATAAAAATCAGGACTTCCTTCGTTAATCATTGGTTCAATCGTAAACATCATTCCCGGAACTAATACCATTTCTGTACCTTTTGGGGCTACGTAGCTCACAAAAGGTTCTTCGTGAAATTCAAGACCAATCCCGTGGCCGCCGATATCCTCTACGACAGAATATCCATTTGCACGCGCATGACTATTGATAGCGTGCGCAATATCACCCAGATGTCCCCAAGGCTTTGCAGCTGCGACCCCGCGTTCGACACACTCTTTGGTGATCCGTAGCAAATCTTCGGCGCGTTGAGAAATATTTCCAATTGCAAACATACGAGATGCATCGGAATAATAACCATCTAATATGGTAGAAACATCTACATTTATAATATCGCCATCTTGTAAAATGACGTTTTCATCTGGTATGCCATGACATATTTCATTATTTAAAGAGGTGCATACACTTTTCGGGAAACCTTCATAGCCTAAAGGAGCCGGTACTCCGCCATGTTGTGTAGTGTAGTCATATACTAACTTGTCAATATCTGCAGTGCTCATTCCGACATGGATGTGCCCGGCAACATAGTCCAATATGGCAGTGTTGAGCGCAGCGCTTTTTTTAATTCCGTCAATCTGCTCGGGTGTTTTTAAAAGACTGATATCCGGAACAATATTGCCTTGTAATTCTAAAAAGTTCAGTTTCTCAATTAATTTTTCCTTCATATTATAAAATCCCTTCAAAAACTCCTTTTTATTTCATTCATTATAACGCATTTTGGTGTTGTTAGCATCAAAAAAATAAGGTATACTTATACGGTAAGCCAATAAAACAGAAAAGTTTTGGAGTTAAATGATATGTCATATACAGCATTATACCGGAAGTTTCGTCCGGGAGAGTTTGAAGATGTTAAGGGACAGGACCACATCAGTAAAACATTGCAAAATCAAATAAAGGCAGAACGTATTGGACACGCATATCTGTTTTGTGGAACTCGCGGAACAGGCAAGACCTCAGTTGCAAAGATATTTGCAAAAGCTGTCAATTGCGAGCATCCGGTGAATGGAAGCCCGTGCGGTACTTGTAAGATGTGTCAGGCTATCAGTGCGGGAACATCTATGAACGTCATTGAGATTGATGCTGCATCTAATAACGGCGTAGACAATATTCGTGAAATCCGTGAGGAAGTAGCATATCGTCCAACTGAAGGAAGGTATAAAGTATACATTATTGACGAGGTTCATATGCTTTCTATAGGAGCGTTTAATGCGCTTCTTAAGACGCTGGAAGAACCACCGGAGTATGTTATTTTTATCTTGGCAACGACAGAAGTTCACAAGATTCCGATTACTATTATGTCGAGATGCCAGAGATACGATTTTAAACGAATTACAATTGACACGATTGCGGCGCGTTTGATGGACTTGATGCAAGTGGAAGGCATAGACGTGGAAGAAAAAGCCATTCGCTATATTGCAAAAGTGGCAGATGGTTCTATGCGAGATGCACTTAGCTTATTAGATCAGTGTATAGCATTTTATCTTGGACAGAAGTTGACATATGACCATGTGTTAGAAGTTCTTGGTGCTGTAGATACTTCCGTGTTTAGCAAATTGATTCGAGGCATTATGCAAAGAGATGTTGCGTATGTCTTGCGTACGATAGAAGAATTGATTATGCAAGGACGCGAACTTTCGCAGTTGTCTACGGATTTCACATGGTACTTAAGAAACTTGCTTCTGGTAAAAAATTCTGATAACATGGAAGACGTGTTGGACGTTTCAACAGAGAATCTAGCGCAATTAAAAGAAGAAGCGCAGATGGTAGACTATGACACCCTTATTCGTTACATTCGAATTTTCTCTGAACTATCCAGTCAATTAAAATATGCAACGCAGAAAAGAGTTCTCATGGAAGTTGCGTTAATTAAACTATGCAAACCGGAGATGGAAGTCAATTCTGACAGCGTTCTTGACAGAATACGTTCTATGGAGGCCAAACTTGAAAATGGGTTACCATCCGGCAGAACTGAAGTTATTTATGTTCAAGGGTCGTCACAACCGGAGCCTGAAGTGGTTCCAAAGGTAGAACTTCCGAAAGCACTTCACGAAGATGTGCAGAAGGTTGCACAGAACTTTCGAAAGATTGCCAATCAGGCATCAGGAATGCTAAAAGTTTACTTGAAACAGGCGCGCTTGAGTGTGGGTAATGAGAATCAATTGTTATTGGTATTCGACGAAGAGATGGCAGCTGATTTTGTGGGAAGGGATTCTCACAAGGAAGAATTGCAACAATTGATTGAAGAGAAGATAGGAAAATCAGTTGCAGTTGAAGTACGTCACATAGAGACGGGACATCGTTTCGAAGATAAATTTATAGATATTGAAAAAATGGTTCAAATGGACATAACAATAGAAGACTAGGAGGATTATAAGATGGCAAAACGCGGCGGATTTCCGGGCGGAGCAATGCCTGGAAACATGGCAAATTTAATGAAACAGGCTCAAAAAATGCAAAGACAGATGGAAGAGCAACAAAAAGAAATGGAGACAAAAGAGTTTACTGCAACAGCAGGTGGTGGAGCAGTAGAAGTCACAGTATCAGGAACAAGAGAAGTATTAAAGGTGAAACTTACAGAAGATGTAGTTGATCCGGATGATATTGAGATGTTGGAGGATTTGATTGTGGCAGCAACCAATGAAGCACTCCGTAAGGTAGAGGAAGCATCTGCATCAGCCATGTCAAAGTTGACTGGCGGTCTGGGCGGCGGAATGGGTCTTCCATTTTAAGCATAACAGAGGAATGAATGATGGATTACTATAGCAGTCAAATAAGCCAATTGATTGAGGAATTGTCCAGACTTCCAGGCATCGGGACTAAGACAGCACAACGTCTGGCTTTCCATATCATAAATATGCCAAAAGAGCAGGTTGAGCAGTTCGCGAGTACGATGACAGAGGCACGTAATAATGTGCGTTATTGCAAGCAGTGCTTTACGCTGACAGACAGAGAACTTTGTCCAATTTGTAGCAACACAGCACGGGACTCAAAGACGATTATGGTAGTGGAGACTTCAAGAGATTTGGCAGCGTATGAGAAAATCGGAAAATACGAAGGGGTTTACCATGTGCTACATGGTGCAATCTCACCGATGTTGGGCATTGGTCCGGGCGATATTAAATTAAAAGAACTTATGGAGCGTCTTCACGGAGATGTGGAAGAGGTAATCGTAGCGACCAATTCCAGTTTGGAGGGCGAGACTACCGCAATGTATATCAGCAAATTGATTAAACCAACCGGAATTAAGGTTAGCAGAATTGCAAGTGGCGTTCCGGTAGGTGGCGATTTGGAATATATTGATGAAGTGACACTACTTCGGGCATTGGAAGGAAGAACAGAACTTTAAGAGAAACAGGAGGAGATTATGAACAAGCATGAATTAATGAAAATCGCAAATGAAGTTCGCAAAGGAATTGTAACTTCTGTGCATAGTGCAAAGGCCGGACATCCAGGCGGTTCTTTGTCTGCGGCAGATATCTTTACTTATTTATATTTTGTGGAGATGAATATCGATCCTAATGAACCAAAGAAAGCAGACAGAGATCGATTTGTATTATCAAAAGGGCACACGGCACCGGGATATTATGCGGCTTTAGCGCAGAGAGGATTTTTCCCGGTAGAAGACCTCGTGACACTTCGTCATACAGGTTCATATTTGCAAGGACACCCATGTATGCAACATATTCCGGGGGTTGATATGTCATCCGGTTCTTTGGGACAGGGAATTTCGGCAGCAACCGGAATGGCTATTTCTGCCAAACTTTCGAATGATGATTATCGAGTGTACACAGTGCTCGGTGATGGAGAGATACAGGAAGGTCAGGTATGGGAAGCAGCAATGCTCGCAGGCCATAGAAAACTGGACAACCTGGTTGTTATCGTGGACAACAATGGATTGCAGATTGACGGTAACGTCGCCGATGTATGTAATCCGTATCCGATAGATAAGAAATTCGAAGCATTTAATTTTCATGTAATTAATATTGATGGCCATGATTATGACCAGATTGCGGCAGCATTTAAAGAAGCCAGAGAGACAAAAGGACAGCCGACAGTAATTATCGCGAAAACGATTAAAGGAAAAGGCGTATCTTTTATGGAAAATCAGGCATCATGGCACGGAGTGGCACCAAATGATGAACAATATGAGCAAGCAATGCGCGATTTAGAGGAAGTAGGTGAAGCTTTATGTCAGATGTAAAGAAAATTGCGACTCGTGAGAGTTATGGAAAAGCTTTAGTGGAATTAGGAAAAGAACATGATGATTTTGTGGTCTTGGACGCCGACCTTTCAGGGGCAACCAAGACAGGAATCTTTAAGAAAGAATTTCCGGAACGCCACATTAACTGTGGTATCGCAGAAGGCAATATGATGTCGGTAGCGGCGGGTATTGCAACTACAGGAAAGGTTGCGTTTGCAAGTTCTTTTGCTATGTTTGCATCAGGACGCGCTTTCGAGCAAGTGCGTAATTCCATCGGATACCCACACCTGAATGTGAAAATTGGAGCAACACATGCAGGTATTTCAGTAGGAGAAGACGGCGCAACCCACCAATGTAATGAAGATATTGCTTTGATGCGTACAATTCCGGGAATGGTAGTTATTAATCCGGCAGATGATGTTGAAGCACGTGCTGCAGTAAAAGCTGCCTATGAGTATGAAGGTCCTGTGTACATGCGTTTCGGAAGACTGGCTATTCCGGTAATCAACGATAACGAGAATTACAAATTCGAAATAGGTAAAGGCGTTGTGCTTCGCGAAGGAAAAGATGTAACACTTATTGCAACAGGATTAGAAGTTGCTGAAACGTTAGTGGCAGCAGAAAAATTGGCGGCAGATGGAATTGATGCCAAGGTCATTAATATTCACACGATTAAACCGATTGATGAAGAATTGGTTGTGGCAGCTGCAAAAGAAACAGGAAAAGTTGTTACCATTGAAGAACATTCAATAATCGGTGGTCTTGGTAGTGCTGTCTGCGATGTATTGTCAGAAAAAGCGCCTACTAAGGTAATGAAAATTGGTGTTAATGATGTATTTGGTGAATCAGGACCAGCGATGGAATTGATTAAGAAATACGGTTTAGATGCGGAAAGTATCTACAAAAAAGTAAAAGAATTCGTATAAAAATGACGAAAAAACGCAAGGAGAGTAGAGGATGATAATCTACTCTCTTTTTTTGTCGAACATTTCATAAGTTTACTGACAGCATATGCTAAAATCAGCGTCCCCCGTGTGCTAACATGATGAAAAAATATGCAGACGAGGTGAATGAAATGGAAAGACAACTTCCTAAAAATGTTCGACAGATAGGAAATGTGTGCGACAGTTCTAAAATCTATGTGGAAGATTATGTAGACACATTTTTCAATCAATTATGTAGTAAAGCAGAGCAAGAAATGATAGGGGCATTTCTTGTTGGAGAAACAATAAGAGAAGAGGAACAGGATTACATATTTATTTATGGAGCCATCCAAATGACAGAATTAGAAACAAAAGGAAAAGACATTATCGTCAACGAGAATGTATGGAAACATGCGTGTGAAACATGTAAAGAATATTTTGAAAATGCAGAAATTTTGGGATGGTTTATTACAGGAGGAGAACAACCAATAGAGGTCAACCATAACATTACTAAGATGCATCAAAAATATTTTTCGCGCGAACAAAGCATTTTTGTAACAAAAGATGCAAGGGACAAGGAGGAGAAATTCTACATATATAAATATCGCAACATGATGGAATGTAGTGGCCATTATGTTTATTATGAAAAAAATCTGGAAATGCAAAACTATATGATTTCCACTCGAAAAAGGACAGGCTTGACTCCCGGTGAACTTATTGAAGATAGGGTTACTAAAAATTTTAGAAGCATAATCAGAGAAAAAACAGAGAAAAATGAACAAAAAACACAGTCTCGTCTTGTGTATGCCATGAGCACGTTTTTGGTGCTTGTTATTTTGGTCATAGGCGCAACATTAATCAATAATTATGACAGAATGAAAGGCGTAAAGGATACGCTTGAGCAATCTGCTAAAAAGGGTTCGGAGGATGAAACAGTAGAAGTGCTTGGTGATATCGTGCATTCAGAGCAAGAAACACAAGAAGAGGACAAGCAGGACGATGAAACGCAGGACACTGAGAATGAAGACGATGAGCAACAAGGCGCCGGAGAAGATGAAGAAACAAAAAATGAGGAAACCTCAGAAACTGACAACCAAGATGAAACTACAGATCATGAAGAAACAGTAAATAAAGAAGAAACACCGGAGCAAACAACAGTCTCAGAAATTTATATTGTTAAAAAGGGAGATACGTTGCAATCAATTAGTAGAAAAACATATGGGGATATTTCTTATGTGGACGACATCTGTCAATTAAATGGTTTGGAAGATGGAAATCTCATATATATAGGTCAAAAATTATTGTTACCATAGCGAAAGATATGTTATACTAATTCACATATAAAAGATGAAGGAAATGCGTAGCATGAGAAGAAAAAAGAATAACAAACATGGCATATGGAAAATCATATTGATAATATCTGCTATTCTTGTCATAGTCTTGGTGGGGGGATATCTATATATAAAATATCAGACATATGATTACATACAGATTGTTGATGCGCATGATAATACAAATATTGATAATGCAAATTATAAGAGATGTGCATACGGTGTTTTGCGCTATGGAAGAGATGGTATTGCTTTGCTTACGGAAGAAGGAGAAGAGATATGGAATCAGCCGTGTCAAATGAGCAACCCCATTATAGACATGCGAGGACAAAGTATTGCTGTCGGCGATAAAGGCGGGACAAGCATCATGGTTTTCCAAAAACAAGGTCTTAAAGGCGAGATACAGACAACACGCCCTCTTGAAAAAATAGCTGTTTCTTCACAGGGTATTGTGAGCGCTATATTAAGTGACGAGGAAATGCCATTAGTCATGTGTTATGATGCGAAGGGTAATGTTGTGGTTGAAAATAAAGTTTCTTTAAGCAAACTCGGATATCCGATGGATGTATCTATTTCGGAGGATGGACGAGCTATGATAGTATCCTATTTGTATACGCAAGACAATGCAATTGTAACTAAGATTGTTCATTATTACTTTGGGAATGGATACACAGCAAATGAAGATTATCAAGTTCAATACAAAGAGATAGAAGGCACAGTAGCTCCAATCACAACATTTTTGAATAAAGACACGTCGCTTGTGGTTACGGATTCCAATTTGATATTTTATACAGGCTTAGAAAAGCCAGAGGAGATTGCTACAATAGATATAGGCGGAAGCATTCAAAGTGTGGCATATGATGATGAACTTGTTGCAGTTACTTTAAAGAATAATTCGTCTTCCGATTACAAATTAAATATTTACAATATACGAGGGAAAATGTTATCTTCAGTTGTAGAAGAGAAAGAATACGCGAACATAAAAACAGAAGATGGACAAGTTATTATGTATGACGGACAAATGTGTAGCATATATATGAAAAACGGCATACATAAATTTGAGGGAAAGATGGATGAAAATATATTGGAGATTTTCCCTCATACAGGTCTTAACAAATACAAAGTGATAAACGCAAGTAGCTTCAATGAAGCAAAACTTGCCATGATAGGAGAGAAATAAAATGAACACATCATTATTAGTTGTAGCGATTATTTTTTTAATAAGTATTCTTGTTGGATACAAACGAGGCTTTATTAAGATTGTTGCTTCCTTACTCACAACCGTTGCCTCAATCATACTTGTTCTGATGTTGTCGCCACATGTCAGTGCTTGGATACAAGACAACACAGGGTTAAACCAATTGGTGCATGATAAATGTGTGCAAATAATGGAACAAGCGGGAGAAAACGCGAGCGCAACCCAAGATGAACAGATTGCATGGATGATAGACAGCGCGAAGCTTCCGGATATCTTTCAAGAAATGTTACACGTAAATAATAACGAAGAGGTATATGCAGCTCTCGGAGTAGAAACGTTTATAGAATATATCAGTGCATACATAACAAAAATCATTGCGGATATTTTGGCGTTCCTGGCAATCATGCTCGTAGTCACAATTGTAGTGCGGATTTTAATGAGTGTTCTTGGGGTTTTCGGTAAACTACCAGTAATTGGAGGCGCAAACAAAGCAGCCGGGGCTATACTTGGAATAGTCAGTGGCCTGGTGCTTGTCTGGTTCCTATTTTTTGTGGTCACACTATTATACAACACACCGATGGGAACAAAAGTTTTTGAAGACATCGCTGCAAGCAAAATTCTTACATTATTATATGACAATAATTTAATTATGAAATATATAACTAAATTCTAATGCATGAACAAGCTCCCGAAAAGGAGCTTGTTTTTTGAAATTTTAAATTGTATAAATTGTTTCAAAAAAAATAAAAAAAGTGGTTGACAATGAAAATTCATTGTGATATTCTAATCTAGCTGTCGCGAGACAACAAGAGAACATTGATAATTAAACAATAGATGACAAAGAAAAAGTTTCCTGAAGATTTCTTTAAGAATAATTCAAGAACGAACATCGAAAAGATGACCTTAAAACAGTAAAGTAAGGTAAAATTGCTAGCAAGTGATTTTGACCAGAACAAACACTTTTAACGAGAGTTTGATCCTGGCTCAGGATGAACGCTGGCGGCGTGCTTAACACATGCAAGTCGA
>JAZQXU010000010.1:0-63050 GCA_045632945.1 Faecalimonas sp.
GTGCAGATACAGGCTCATCACAGATAACTAGTTTTGGATTCACAGACAAGGCTCTTGCAATACAGATTCTTTGTCTTTGTCCACCGGAAAATTCGTGCGGATATCTCTCATAATAATAATCACGAAGACCACATTTTTCCATTAAATCTAACACATAGTCCTTTACCTCAGCCTTTGGCACAATATTGTGCACCTCAACCGGCTCTGAAAGGATTCCACCAACAGTACTTCTTGGCGGTAAGGAAGAATATGGATCTTGGAAAATAATCTGCATTTTCTTACGAATATCACGCATCTGTGCAGAATTAAAATCTGTAATATCTTCTCCTTCAAAGATAATTCTTCCGCTTGTTGGTTGATGAAGTTTCAAAATAGCTCTACCCAATGTGGTTTTTCCACATCCAGACTCACCTACAATACCAAGTGTCTCTCCTGCTTTGAGTTTAAAAGAAACATCATCAACTGCAATTAACTCTTGTGTCACTTTTCCAGTGAATGTTTTCTTGATTGGAAAACATTTGCGGAGGTTTTGGACTTCCAAAATATATTTTTCATTATCCATTATTTTGTCCCTCCTCATACAGATGGCATGACACGAAATGTGTTGGACTAACCTGAATCATTTCCGGGTAATCTCCACTACATTTTTCAGTGCATTTTGAGCATCTTTCTTTAAAATAACAATAATTCGGCATGTTTACCGGATTTGGTACGTTACCCGGAATATTAAACAATGTATTGCTGTCAGAATCCAAAGTTGGTTTTGACTTTTGCAAACCAATTGTATACGGATGTAACGGATTATGGAAAATCTCATCAACTGTACCTTTTTCAATTACTTTTCCTGCATACATAACCACAACATAATCTGCCATTTCAGCAATTACACCAAGGTCATGAGTAATCAGCATAATTGAACCGTCAATTTTTGTCTTCAAATCACGTAATAAATCCAAAATCTGAGCTTGAATTGTAACGTCAAGCGCTGTTGTTGGTTCGTCTGCAATAATCAGTCTCGGATCACTTGCAAGTGCCATGGCAATCATAACACGCTGACGCATACCACCTGACAATTCATGCGGGAATGAATTATATACACGTTCCGGCATTGCAATACCAACTAAGTTTAACATCTCAATTGATTTGTCTTTTGCCATTTCTTTGGTTGCATCTGCATTGTGAATAAATGTAACTTCATCAAGCTGCTGTCCGATTGTAAAAACCGGATTCAAAGAAGTCATCGGCTCCTGGAAAATCATGGCAATCTGATTTCCACGGATTTTATGGATGTCACGAATTGGCATTTTTGCAATATCAAAGGTTTTTTCTTCGCCGTTTTGATCCTTTGAATGGAAACGGATTTCACCGGAGTAAATCTGTCCTGTCGGTCCCTGAAGAAGTCTCATTACCGACATACTGGTTACCGATTTTCCACAACCCGATTCACCAACAACACCAACTGTTGCATTCTTTGGAATATCAAAAGACACACCATTAACCGCTTTCACAACACCTTGTTCTGTAAAGAAATAACTGTGAAGCCCGTCAATCTCAAGAATGTTTTCCGGTTTCTTCATTTCTGTAAGATATTCGGATTCATCTGCTTTACGATTCTTGTATGCTTCCAGCTCTTTCATTATTTTTTTGTTTTCTTTGGCGATAGCACGAATTTCTTTTCCTGAAAGGTAATTTTTATTTTTACTCATAACTTATCGCCTCGCTTTCGGATCAAGTGCATCACGCAAACCATCACCGATGAAGTTGAATCCTAATACGGCGATAACGATGCATATGCCGGCCGGAACCCATACATTCCAATGGTTTTGCAAAATGTCTTGATTTGTAGAAATAATATTAATCATGGTTCCCCAAGCAGCATAAGGTGCTTTTACACCAAGATTTAAGTATGACAAAGTTGCTTCATACAAAATCATGCTACCAAGACTCAAACTCATCTGCACAATTAATTGTGGCATTACATTTGGAACCAAATGTTTGAAAATCTTTCTGGCAGTTGAATATCCCATTGCTTCTGCTGCCACCATATATTCCTGCTCACGAAGTGATAAAATCTGTCCTCTTACAAGTCTGGCTGTTCCAGGCCATGAAATAAATGTCAGATAAATCATAAGCAGATAAATACGGTATTTTGCATCGATTTCAGATGCATCCAAAATCGTACTGATGATAAGTAATATCGGTACACCCGGCAAACAGATAAGCACATCACAAAGTCTCATGATAATGTTATCTATCACACCACCGAAAAATCCGGCAATTCCACCTAATATAACGCCCAAAACAGTAATTAAAAATACTGCCAAAAAGCTAACAATAAGTGAAATTCTTCCACCATACATCAAACGTACAAAAATATCATATCCTTCATTATCTGTTCCTAAAATATGCTCAGATGAAGGAGCTGCAAGAAAGTTATCCTTCAGATATTTTTCTGTTGTCTGACGCACAGTATATTCCTCTCCGTCAACGGTATATGTAGTTTCTGTAATAGAATACTCTGTCTTACCACTCTCATCCAGTTCAATTTCGCCCCATTCTGTATAAACAAGCGGGCCGACAAAACTAAACAAGAAAAGACCAACTACCATAATAAGACCGACAATACTAAGTTTGGAGCGGAAAAATCTACGAACCACCATTCGTGTCGGAGACATCATTCGAACATTTTTATCAAGAGGCACTTCTGTTTGAGCAACTTCCTGAGTTACCTCATTCTTTGTATTCTCTTCCATCGGTATGCCTCCTTACTCTAATTTAACTCTAGGGTCAACAATACCATACATAAGGTCAGCCAAAAGAACACCAACAACACTAAGAAGTGCCAGGAACATGTTGTATCCCATGATAAACGGAATATCTCCACGGTTCATTGCATCAAGAGCAATGTTACCAATACCAGGTAAGTCAAATACCTGCTCTGTAATAATTGCACCCGAGAACAACGAAGGCAAAAGTCCTGCTAATGATGTTACTAATGGAATTAATGTATTACGGAAAGCATGTTTGTTAATAACAACACTTTCTTTCAACCCTTTCGCACGTGCTGTACGAATATAGTCAGAGTTCATAACTTCTAACATATTAGTTCTTGTCATTCTCATTCTCGCACCGATGCTAAGGATAACAATCGTCAAAATCGGAATAAACATATGCATCACATAGTCCATTAAAAGCGCCGCACCAGTATAAGATGCCGTAGCATTAACAAGACCGGATGCCGGGAACCATCCCAATTTTAAAGCCAATACATTCTTTAACATCTGTCCAAAGAAGAATGATGGTAATGAAATACCAATCATAACAAGAATGGTTACCAAATAGTCACGAAAACTATATTGGTGTGTTGCCGCTGTAATACCAAGCGGAATTGCAATCATAAATTCAAATATGGTTGCAATCAAGGAAATTGCAAAGGAAATTCCCATGTGTTGGAAAATAACATCAGCCACCGGGATACCATATACAAAGCTTGTTCCTAAGTCAAACTTCGCTAACGCGCCAAGCCAACTGAAATATCCTTTTAAAATTCCAAGAAAACTATTGTCACCTAATCCATACATCTCATACATGGCGTTTACTGTTTCTTCACTTACAGTAGCCCCACCCTGATTGATGGCGTTGATTTTATCTTGGATAAAATCAACAGGCATCAATCGAATAAGGAAATAAATAATCAACGAAACACCTAAAAGAATAAATATGGACGATAAAATTCTTTTAATAATATATTTAAACATAAGCCACTCCGATTTTAGTCAGCAAACTCTACTTCCCAGATGCGATCCAATGGAGATGAATATGGGTTCATCTCAGAACTTTCCGGGAGACTTGATGAATTGATTACTTTTGAGTTATATGCATATAATACACTTCTCTGATATACAGGAAGCTCAATAGCAAGATCTAAGATTTCACCCATTGCATCTTTGTAAAGGTCTGAACGTTCCTCTTTATCATTTGTTTCACGTGCTTCATCAATAAGCTCACTTAATTCATCTAAAATATCAATTTCTTCTGGAGTACCGCTTGTCTTCAGGTAGTTATATCCCCATGCCAAAGTACTTGTTGCAGTAGAATCCTTGTGGTATACCTGATAAAGGTCTGGATCAAGTGCAGATGACCAAGCAGCAGCCCATACTTCTAAGGAACCTGTATTAATCTTTGTAAGAGCTTGTGTATCACATACAACTTCTACATCCCATCCCAAATCATTCAAGAGCGCAGCTGCATCTCTGAACACTTTGTATGTAGGGTGATCTTGGAGGCTAGAACCAGCAATTGTAAATTTCACTTCCAAATCTTTATCTCCGGCACTTACACCAGCTTCTTCCATGTAATTTTCAATGTTTGCAATGGCACTTTCTTCATTCCATGCGCTATCCGGATATTCAAATCCATTGTAGTTTGCATCTTCTCCCTTCGGATATGCCCAGCTTACTGTTGACATTGGCCAGTAAATCTGTTCAGCAGTACCTGCACGATAATAGTCAAGTGCAAGAGATGTGTTCATTGCACACATAATTGCTTTACGAAGGTTAATGTCATTAATCTTTGCAGAGTTAATACCAATATAACCATAACCAAGTTGGTCAGTTGTAAGAGTAACCATACCCTTCTTAGCTAACGCTTCTAATTTTTCATAATTATCTGTTGTAAGAGAAGGTGAGATGTAATGTACGTTTCCTTCTTCTAACGCTGCGATTGCGTTCTGTGAGCTTACAACCTGATAACGAATTTTTTCAATCTTAGCATTGTTAATGCCTTCTCCTACTGTTTCAAAGTAGTTGTTTGCTTTAAAGTAAACAACGTTATTTGTGTAGAAATCACTTTCTGAAGGTGTATCGCTGTTCTTTGTGTTTGTAGCTTTATAAGAACCTGCTCCCATCGGAATCTTGATGTTTCTTGTTGATTGAATAATATCTGTCATGAAATCAAAGCTTGCAAATTCCACACCGAATTTATTGTTTTCAATATCAACTTCCACTTTACTTCCTTCACCATAATAATGTTGTGGTGCGATTGTGAGTGCAAAGTTCCAAATCGCTTTCGGGTCAATACCGTCAATTGTAATCTGCAATACATCGTATTCACCTTCAGTTTTTACAGTACCGTCTTCATTGTGTCCTGAAGCAACTGTATAATCAGTACCATTTACTGTGATTGTGCTTCCTGCAGCATCTGTATGTCCAAGCGAAACAATACCGGAAATGTTTGAAACAGCCAGAGTACCATCATCTGAAACATTTTCATGAAGAATAACTTCTTTTGCTTTTGCTGCAAATTCTGTTCTAAGTGTATTAGCTGTTGCCCAGAAAGAAAGAATAATATCTAACTCTCTTGCGATTTTGTCGTTGTAAACATAGTCAATTGCTTTTTCTTTTGAATTAACAGAATCCGGATATTGAGCTGTTAATTTTTTGATTTTTGTACGGTCAATCTTACCGTCTTCGCCTTCTTCATATTCTGCCTCAACATAACCTTCTGTGTACATAAAGCAGAATACTTCATCCTTGAATTCTTCATGAGATTTGTAAGGCTCATCAACATATGATTCTTGTGCACCTAAATAGTCTGTTTCAAGTTCTTCTTTAAACAATTTCAAAGCATATTCATAGTCTGCTAACAAATCTTTGCTTGTAACTTCATCCGGATTGTTTGAAATTGCTGATTGATAACCACTGCTAACAGAATATCCTGTGATTGCTTCTTTCATTTTGTCATAGCTTACTTCATTTGTTGAAGAAGCTTCACGTTCTGCAACATAAAGATTAAACAATTCATTGATTCTGTCTTCTGCTCTTGAAGATGCCTGTGAAGAAATCAAATCATCACTGTCATCTGTAGAAGAACCAACTTTTTGTGTTCTATATTCTGCCAAACCGAGAATATCTGTTGAGTACAATGTGTTTGAACCTGTGTATACAGGGTCTAAATATACATAATAGTTGAAAAGAATATCTTCCATTGTCAATGGCTCTCCATCGGAGAATTTGATGCCATTTTTAATGACAAAATTATATGTAGTTGTATCATCGTCATTTTCTACGATTTCATAATCTTTAACTACTACCGCCTCGTCTTCACCGTATGCAACTTCAACTTCCCCGTTCACATACTTTGAACCAAGCATACCAATTTGTGTCATTCCTACAATTGTACCATCTGGTGCAGATGTGTAGAAAAATGGATTGAATAATCCGTCAAGTTGTTCTGTCATAATAACAAATGCATCTGCATTGTTTCCTGAACAACCGGTCAATGATGATAACATTCCCACGCACATTGTTAAGCATAGGATTAAAGAAATAATTTTCTTTTTCATTTTGCTTACTCCTCTTTCTTTTTATTTTAAAATTACTTATTCGGTTGCATCTGCAATAGTTACTTCATTGCCATTTACAATCACATTCAGTTTTTCAGGATTTTTTCCTACAACTTCGCATGTGATCTCTGCTGTATCTACTACATTTGCATTTCCCATACCGCAAACCAAACCAATTGAATAATCATCAACTCCAAAATAGCTACTTGTATCAATCTGTAATGTACTTCCTAAGATCTTGACATTACTGATTGTTGCAGTATCAGAGATGGTTCCTGCAAATAAACCATAACTGGTGCCAACTACACGAGTACCCTTTTTAAGAGTAAATGTTACATTTTCAAATGTTAAATCGGAAATGTTTGCTGTTTCCGTCAAGTAACCGAAAAGTCCTGCATTTACTTTTGAGTTGTTTGTTTGTGTCAACTCAATATTTTTCATCGTATAACCATTTCCTTTAATGCTTCCGGTAAAGTTACCATACATTAATGAAGTCGGCCATATTTCATCTGCGAAATCCAAATCCGCATGGATTTCATAATTGCCGCTAATACTTGCATTTTCTGCAAATTGTTCCGCGTTATAAATGTGGTACCATTCGCCTTCCATCCAGTCAACATATAGCTTTAAAACCGAGTTCTTGGCTATACCCGTTTCATAATCAACGGTACCTGGATGAATAAGAGTTTCTGTATCCAAAAGTTCTTGTCCGTCCTTATCAAAATATGCCTTATTATAGGTATATCCTGATCTTTCCGGGAACTGATACATTTCAATTGCACCTGTTTTTTCATCCCATGCCGGAACTTTAATAGTTTCAACTGTCATAGGATCAAAAGTATAACTTTCCATGTATTCACCAGAATCTAGTGAATAAAATTGGATTTCAAACAGTGGAACCCATGCTGCATAAAGCGTAAGAACCGGTTTGTCAGCCGAATATTCTTTGCTCTTATCAACCTCAAGTAAATCCTTTTCAAAATCCCACTTGTCAGAATAACTGTAAACTGTGTTTCCTTCATCATCGGTAGTTTCTATACGCTCAGCATACCATCCTGCAAGGAAATATCCGTTCTTGGTTGCCTCAAACGCATCATTACCTCTATCCGGGTGATTTGGATCCAACAGAGCAATTTTGTCCTGTTCGTCCGGGTTAAATGAATCAACAATAACTGATGTATTTGTTGTGAAAGTACCCCCGTTAGCGTCATATTTAACGCTAACGGTGTAATTTTCATCATTGTTTATTTCGTATGGAGTTTTATCTCCACTACAACCTGTAACGAAGGTAATGGTTGCTAAACCCAATAAAGCAATTAAGCCGGCTTTAATTTTCAGTTTCATCTTGTTCACCATCTTCCTTCTCTTCTTCTTTTTCTTTCTTTGTTGTAACTTTCTTAACAAAGTTTACAATACTGGTCCAAACTTTTTTAGCAACTTCTATTACTTTAGGCCAAACTTGTTTTGCAATCTCTACAATCTTAGCCCAAGCTTTCTTTATAAGCTCTACAGTCTTAGTCCAAACCTTCTTTGCAACTTCTACAACCTTAGTCCAAACCTTCTTTGCAACTTCCGCAATCTTAGCAAATACAGGTTTCATAACACTTGCAAGCTTATCTCTTCCCGGTTTTGTTGCAATTGCAACTTTATCGCAAATTGGTTTTGTTACCGGTTTGCACTTATTTTCAATCTTTCCACATACAAATTTCAAAAGTTGAACGAATTCCTTGCCTACCAAAAGTAACGCAATAACAACAAAAGTAAGTAAAAGAATTGCTGTAATCACAATGCCTGCTTTGCTATCTTTCTTTTCATTGGCAGGAGCATCTGCTTTCTGGTCATCTGTTTGTGAAAGCGCTTTTATACGCTGTTCAGCAGAAACCAAATTCGAATAATTTGTAACCAATGCCTGTTGAAGTGTTGAAGCCACCTTGTCATATGCCGCACGAGCCGCTTGAACTAATCCTTTGTGGTCAGCTGTAACTCTTTCCGGAATTGCTTTGATAGCAAGAATTGCATCTACCGCAGCTTCGTCCGGAGCAGCCGGTCCATCAATTGCCTGGTCAAAATATTGACTTGCAATATAAGAATCATATCCTACACCATTCACCGGTTTAACCATGGTAAGCTTGTCTTTTACATATCCAACGTAATCTACAAAGTTTGCACCGTAGAATACATTTGAATACATAGAGCCTGTTGCATTCCACATGTAATATGGAAGCATGCCTGTACCATTTATTGGAACATCGTTTCCATCGTAATCTGTATAGGTTCCATAATCGCCGGTTCCCGGAATATGTTCAAATGATTCATAATATTTTGGGTCAAATTCTTCTTCAAAATTTGGAATTGTATAACTTCCGAATGTCACCATTTCTAATTTGTCACATCCATAGAATGCTTTGTGGCCAATTGCTGTTGTCATGAAAGGTAATTTCACGCGTACAACATCACTACCCGCAAATGCATATGCAGTAATACGAACTGTGTCATCTGCAAGCACAACATTTTCGTGGTCTGTTCCTGCATAAACGATCAATTCCAAGCCGGCATTGTTTTTACAATAAATTGAACCATCAATTACAGATGCATAATCACTCAATTCAAATGTATAAACTGTAACTTCTTTCTCTTTGCCGTTCTCTTTCTTGGTTTCAGTCTTACTAAACGCATCCAGTTTACACATTGCAAATGGGTTATCGCCAATCTTTTCGATGTCTTCACCTAGTGTAACTTTAACCGGTGTAAGCGTTTCTTTCATGAATGCATTTTTACCAATGGTAACTGCACCTGTTAAATCAATTTCAGTGATAGCATCGTAAGCAAATGCATAATCACCAATATTTTCTGAACTTGCAAGGTTTTCAATTGTTGCAAGTGGGTCACAATATGAGAATGTACCCTCTCCAACAT
This sequence comes from Faecalimonas sp., assembly GCA_045632945.1. Classification (GTDB taxonomy): domain Bacteria; phylum Bacillota; class Clostridia; order Lachnospirales; family Lachnospiraceae; genus Faecalimonas. The sequence continues at coordinate 9,260 of JAZQXU010000010.1, forward strand.
CTGTTCCTTTTTCGTTCAATCTTAAGTGTGCCAAATGACGGTTAGATACAAACGCATAATCTCCAACTGTTTTAGCTCCGGAAATATCTACCTTTTCCAAACCACATTCCATAAATGCATACTCTTCGATTGTTTCAACATTTGTAAGATTAATGTTCTTTAATGCATCACATCCTGCAAATGCATATTTAGGAATCTCTTTAATCTTGTCACTCAAAGTAACATTCACTAATTTTCTACAATAAGAGAATGCATATTCACCAATGCTTTCTACTGATGACACATCTACGTTCTCAATTTGTGGACCGTGATATGTATATCTGTAGAAGCCTTCTGAGTTAACGCCTGCCACGGACATGTTTTCATCCAGACATGCGTAATATACATCACCTGAAACTGCATAATCACCAATTGATTTTGCTTTCGAAAGATCGATATATTTCAGGCTTGATGTGTTGTAGAACGCCATCTTTCCAAGTTCAGCGTTTTCGCCAAGAGTAACACTTTCTAAACTTGCTGCATTGGAGAAAGCATTTTCTCCGATAACAGAATCTTTACCAATTGTAAGTGATGTCATCGGTGATGAGAATACATAACGGAACAGTTTTTGTTCGCCTTCATAGTACATTTCAACTTTGAATGCGTTATCTTTGTTCAGGCTAAATGCATATTTACCGATTGTTACATCGTCACCGATTACAACTGTTGCCAAGTTCATACATTCACTAAATGTACCTTCCTCTATTTCCATCTTGCTTGGAATTGTTACGGAAGTTAATTTTGTGAATGAGAATGCATATTTGCCAATCTTTGTATCTGCTGTAAACTGTGGCATTACTGTAATTGAAGTCTCAAAGAATGCATATTCTCCAACTTTCTTTAACTCTCCAAATGTTACAGAGGCAAGACTCTCATTAGACGCCAATCCATAATCACCGATTGTTGTCACGTCAGCAAGAACAACTGAAGTGATTTTCTGATTGTGCGAAAATGCACCCTTGCTGATTTCTGTAATCTTTTTGCTTTCTGTATTAGCCACTGTAAATTCACCCTCAACAAGTGGTGAAACAGCAATTAATTTTTTGCCATCTGCAGATAAAATATGATCTGCGTTCTGAACCTTATATGTTTTATTTTTCTTAGCAATTTCAAATGTTGCAATCTTTGTATCTCTAAATGCAAATACACCAATATCGTTTACATCAGCGCCAACCGTAACGCTTTCCATTTCCTCACATTCATAGAACATACCTTCCGGAAGCACGGCTGAATTTACCTCAAATGATTTTAATGATTTACATCCTGTAAATGCGTAAGCACCGTATTTAACTTTCTTAGCCTTTATTTCAACTTCTGTTAAATCTTCACATGCTGCAAATGCATATTGTCCAACAGAAAGTAATGTATCACCAAGAACAATTCCTTCTAATTTCTTATTTCCTGCAAATGCATAATCAGAAATCACGCAAATTGAGGAAAGTTCTAATGTATCACGAAGGTCACAGTTCTCGAATGCATTTTGGCTGATAATCTGCAAATTGTTCTCGCCGCTAAATGTGATTTTTTGCAAAGAAGTACATCCCACAAACGCTCCATATTCGATAGATTGCAATGTAGAAGGAAGTACAACTTCTTCCAACGCAGTAAGATTTGCAAATGCATAGCTGTTAATCTTTTCAACACCCTCTGGAATAACAACCTTAGTAACTGTGCTGTCACCGATGTACCATGCTTTAGATGTTTCAGCATCATCAAATGCAAGTTCTTCCTCTGTCTTCATAACATAATTGAAGTTTGAGAAAGCAAATTGTCCGATTTCTGTAAGTTTCAGTTTCTTCGGTATATCAACCAGACCACCATTACCATAGTAATGAGTCAGGCTAGAACCTGTTGTAATATAAGGATCTTTTACTTCAACAGATACTGTTTCTGAGTAATATGTACTCTTATCATCCATCATTACTTTAATGGTAACAGACGCAAATCCCTCTTCCACAGCAGTAACTGTTCCATAAGCATCAACTTTCACAATGCTTTCGTTGCTGGTTTCGAATTGAACAGTCGTATCCTTCGGGAAATATGAATCCAACGAGTAGTTAAGAACTACCGATTCTGACGGATACATAGACAAATTAAACTTTCCTTCAAAAAAGTTTGTATTACCTGTTTCACCGATGTCTCTGTCTTCATTTTCAATAACATAATATGCTTTTGTGGTTGTATAACCATCCAAAACAAATACGTCTGCAACCGGTTTATCATAACGTCTGTAACCGTCATCATCTTTACCAAGTACAGTTACTGTAAATGTAACACTCTTATTGGTTACAGGATCTTGCGCTTTAATAATTGCAGTACCCTTTGCAACCGCAACAACCTTATTGTTTACCACACGGGCAACACTTGGTTTTGAAGATGAGTATGAAATCAGTTCTGCCCATTCTGACGATGGTGTTACAACCGGTTCTAATGTGAAGACTTCATTCGGACTTAAGGTTAATCCCTCTTCTAATCCTTCAAAATAGAAGTCAACATAATCATCCGGCAAACCAATCTCGTATGTGGCATAGTTAAGTGCAAAGTCATAAACAGTCAAAACAAAACAGTTCTTGTTCGTTGCATTGTTCTTAATATCATAAATATAATCTGTCAGTTCATAAGTTACACGTGTTGTGCTATTCTTCTCTGAATATATAGGCATCATATACTGTTCAAACGCCTTCATGGCAGGTGCCATGTTACCATTTTCATCAGCTTCTTCTGTGACATAACCAACCTGCGAACACATAGTGTAATGGTTGTCATAGATTAAAACATCTGCATACAGACGATTCTTGTCTGCCGTCTTGTCATATTTATAATAATATTCAATGTCTGTAATCGTCGGTGCCTCAAAGTCTGCTACTAACGGGAACTCAAACACATTGTTCTTGTTTGTCTTTAATCCGCCATCTTCGCCATAATCAAGATAACCGACAAGTTTTACAGTGTATTCACTGTTGTTTTCCAAATTATGTTCTGTCGTATCAAATTCAATCTTTACGTTTGCAGGATAAATTGATGGTCCACCATCGCTGTAAGATTTACGAACGTCAACTTCTTCATGTTCAAATACAACTTCACCTGTTGTATCATCTGTAATTGTAATCTCAATCTTTGCAGCATTACGTAACATACCTGCCCATACAAATCGAAGGGAATGAATTGTTCCCACTTGATTAGATAGTGCAATATAATTTTCATTTGCAGAAATGACCATATCTTTCGGGTCTTGCAAGAAATAGTATGAACCAAGATAGCTTACATAATCTTCGCTCACACCACCAACAGGACGTGTTGCATAAGCATCAGCCTTTGTCTTATCTTCTTCGTCAATACCATCATCTAATTCATCTGCATTTGTATCAAAATAAGTCAAGTCAAATAACGGAGCTTCTGTCCAGTCACCATAATATGCAAGATATGGTATATTCAGATCAATCTTGGTTCCGGATTTTGCTTCAAGAGTAATGAAACCTTCCACATACATACCGTTTTCGAATGATTTGTCTAAATATTTCTTGTCGTTCTTGCTTAGTGTGACTTTCACTGTAACATCAGCCGATTTACCTTTGCCGACTTTAACTGTATTACCACTTACTTTTCCGCCTTCAACAGAAATGATTTCAAACTTAGCTCCATCTAAAACATAAGCTTCTTCTGTAACTGTTGTTTTACCGGAATTTGTTTTTGTCTCACTCACACCTTCTGTCATAACATAAGCGTCAAGTTCGTAAGATACTCTCTTTTTACCAAAGTTGTTGATGGTGAACTTCATCTCGTATACACCGTTTCTATCCGGGTCATCACCAAGTTCCAATTTGGCTTTATCCATCTCCTTGCCTTCCGCATCATATGTTGAAATATATGCCGGAGTCTTGATGGAGCTTGTAAGGTTTGCAAGACCTGCACCCTGTTTTCTTACAGAATATGGCAAACCGTTCGTATTAAGGGCAATATCTGCTGTAGACATTAACAACTGATTTACCATCGCATTTACTTTTACATTGTCCTTGGCAATATCAGGGAAGTTCTCAACAACATACTGTCTTAACAAGATAACAACACCCGAAAGGTTAGGACATGCCATGGATGTTCCTGATAAACGGTCGTATCCACCACCTGTTACAGAAGAAAGAATGCTACCACCATGACCTGTAATTTCCGGTTTTAATCCTAACGCCGGAGTAGGTCCCCAAGATGAGAAGTCTGAAATAAACGGACCAGAGGTCTGTTTACGACTGATTTTCAATGTTCCTTTGCCCTTTTCAGCAAGCATTTCACCGTCATCCTGCGAAATTGAACAAACTGCTAATGTGGCATCGCCCACATTCATCTTAATATCGCCGGATACGTTATTGTAAATAATAATACCGGCTGCGCCCTGTTCCTGTGCAATAATTGCTTTCTCTTCGAACGTATTAGAACCACGGCGAACAAGCGCAATCTTTCCTTTTACATTAATTCCAGTGTAGTCTGCTGTACGTCCAACACCAGGAATAACAACATAGTCCATTTTTACAGAGTCTTTATCACCAAGTAGGGTGTCAAAGAAATTGTTTTCTTCTGCAGAACCATCTGTTGTCTCTAAGAAATAAATAATCTTATCTCCATATTTAATATAAGGTGTTTCAACACCGCTGATAGATGCAACTGATAATACACCTTCATATGTAGAAGGAGAACCAACTGTTCCTGTATCAGGATTAGATGTTAAGCCTAAGTTACCATTTGATTCCGAACCGTATGCCGAACTGTAACTGTTAGAAGCCGCAACCACCATACTGATGCCTGCTTCACGAATTCTATGGTAAATGCCATCTACCTTTTCCTCATCAGATTCACGGCTGAAACCACACGCTGTACCAATAGACATGTTAATAACATCTACACCAAGAACAACACAGTCCTCTAATGCTGATAAAATCCAAGCACTTCTTGCAGTGTCCATAACATCAGAGAAGATTTTCATAGATACAAGCTGTGCATTAGGTGCAACACCACGAATCGTATCATCATTACCTACGATAACACCTGATACGTGTGTACCGTGGTTATTGTGAGTAGAATAAACATCCGGATCCTCGTCAGCATAATCAAATCCAAACGGAACTTTTTCGTTAATATATACATCATCTACTGTGAGACCCTCAAGGAGCTCACTTGCTGCTGTATCATCAACTACTTTTGCCACATCGTCATATGTAAGTCCTAAATTTTTAGAAGAAAAATTATCTACTGAAAATGCTGTATGATTTGAGTCAAGACCTGTATCCAATACAGCAACAACCATTCCCGAACCATCGTAACCGGAATCAGAACTGTCAAAAATACCCGTATCAAACACATTGACTTCGTTTTCTACAAGTTTTGTTTCGCAAGACTCATATTCCTCTCCTACGATAATATCCATTCCTTTTCCAAGAGCTTTGCATGTTTTTTCAAAATCCCCGGCTTTAATCAAAAGTTCAAAACCACTTAAGATTGTTGAATAATCTTCACCTGTAGAATATGAAACATCCAACTTGTCAAGTTCAGCAAGCACTTGTTCCTTATCACGTGCAATCTCCTGCTTAATCTCTATAGCATCATCACTTGATAACGCATACTCCGAGAAACTCATTGTCTTATCGGTGCCATCATAGGCATCCATAATATTAATTGTATCTGTTGTAATAATCACTGAGATTTCTTCGTCTGCACTTACACTCTCCGGTAATTCAAACATCTTTGAATCATCAAGATATTGCGTATAGTCAAACGCCAGATCATTCACTTTCTCAATATAGGAAGCATCATACTTGCCTTCCTCTTTTGCTTGTGTAGTCTGTGTATCCTTTGCAGCTTGTGTATCAGGTATTACCACCATCCCCGCTATCAGAGTTGGTACCATAACCGCCGCCAATACACTTTTGAATTTCTTTGCAAGCATTTTTTTCTTCATTGGTCTGTAATCTCTCCTTCTTTATATATAGTAACATGCAATTATACATACATAATCACTTTATCTTACCTTATTCTGATGAAATATGCAAGGTTTTCTTTAACAATTTAGCATGTTAAATTTATGAAATTTATGTGAAGTTCAATTTACTTTCATATTCTATCATGTTATACTTATAGCCGACAAAACTATGGAGGTTTATATAATGAAAAAAGAAAACTTAGTTCGTCTCCATCGAATTTATGGTGTTCTGCTTAGTATATCAATTATACTTGCAGGAATATGTCTGATTGTAGGATGTCTTACTATATATTTTACGGGCGAACGCACATACTCACGTGAAATTGTTGCTGAAACATTTTCCGGCATTTCTATTCCGGTATACATATGTCTTATCCTTACAATCATTGGTTTTGTTTGGGAATTCTTATCGCCATTACCTAACAAAAAACAAAAGCCTATAAAAGCATATGGTTTCATATTAGAACGTTTGCTTGAAAAGAAAGATGTGAAACAATGTGACGAAGCGTTGTTACTTTCTATTAATAAGGAAAGAAATAATCGCAAACTGCATTCTTCAATCCGAACACTTCTTATCTGTATTTTTAGTATTGTGTTTTTATGTTACGGAGCTAATGGTAATAATTTCCATCAATCAGAAATCAACACATCCATGATAAACGCGATGTGGGTATTAATCCCATGTATGGTAATTCCTTTTGGATATGCAATATTTACTGTTTACCATAATAACAAAAGCTTGCAAAAGGAAATTGAATTAATTAAGCAGGCTCCTGCCCTTGATACAATAAAAATTGATGATTCAAACCTTTCTGCACAACGCACTGATAAATATGTCAATATTGTACGTTATGCGCTTCTTATCATTGGAATTGCTGTTATGATTTATGGATTTATTTCCGGTGGAACAATCGATGTTCTGACAAAAGCGATTAACATCTGTACAGAATGTATTGGATTAGGATAATGAGGTGATATATATGAAGATATTTGTTCAAAAGATGAAAGCACTCATCCCAACAAAACGAAAACTGATGCAGTTATATTTCGCATTACTATTTAACGCCAATCTAAAAGGATTTGTTACAGGCAACATATATAAAGGAAACTCGAAACAAGTCTGCGTTCCCGGCATTAACTGTTATTCATGTCCCGGCGCTGTTGGTGCTTGCCCGATAGGTTCCCTTCAAGGTTCCTTTAGCGCAGATAAAAGCACCATATATTATGTAGGCGGAATATTATTACTTTACAGTTTGCTTTTCGGACGAATGATTTGCGGCTGGCTTTGTCCATTCGGATTAATTCAAGAACTCTTATATAAAATCAAAACACCGAAACTCAAAAAGAGTCCGGTAACAAGAATTCTATCGTATTTAAAATATGTAATACTTGTATTCTTCGTTTTTATTGTTCCTATTATATATGCATTCCGTGACACACCGCTTCCTGCGTTTTGTAAATACATATGTCCGGCAGGTACATTAGAAGGCGGAATTGGACTTCTCGCAAACAAAGTGAACGCAAGTTATTTCTCAATGTTGGGGCCATTATTTACATGGAAATTCCTCTTAATGATTAGTATTGTTGTTGGAAGCGTATTTGTATTTCGACTCTTCTGCCGCTTTATCTGTCCACTGGGAGCGTTATACGGATTATTTAATCGAATTTCCTTCTTTGGCGTTAAAGTGGAACAGCCAAAATGTACAAACTGTAATCTTTGTGTGAACCATTGTAAATTAGATGTTCTACATGTCGGCGATCAAGAATGTATCAGCTGTGGCGAATGCATAAGCGTATGTCCTACAAACGCAATTGTTTGGAAAGGACCAAAGTTCAAAAAAGTTTCCGGCGAAACTCCTGGAGATTCCATCAAAGGTCATAAAACGCTCCGCTATATTACACGTACACTCTCTTGTGTACTACTGATAGGAATTCTTGTTGGTGCCTTTGTTTATTACTGGAATGACCCGAGCAATGCTATATCGAATTCTGGTTCTGAACAAACCGAACGCGGAAATGAAGTCGGTGATATGTGTTATGAATATGACTTAACATTAGTTGATGAAACAGGCACCCTTGATAGTACACTCGACCCAACTACAACCGAAAAAATAACGATTATTAATTTCTGGGGAACATGGTGTACGCCTTGTGTAAATGAGCTACCGTATTTTGACCAGATTGCATCTGAGTACAAAGATGATGTAACTGTTATTGCAATTCACTCAAGCATGTCGTCAGAAACAGCCTCAGGATATATCAAAGATCACTATCCTGAATCAGATATGATTTTTGCTACAGATGATGCAAAAGACGACAATCCTCTTTCCGGTGCTTGCTATGAATTACTCGGAGGCAGAGGCGCTTATCCATATACAGTTGTTCTTGATGAAAACGGTATTATTACTGATATATTTGTTTCATCTGTGGAATACCATGATTTGAAAGATGTTGTAGAAAAACAATTGAATAATTAGAAATGAAATGATGAATGCCTTGAAATTTTTTCAAGGCTCAGGGTGTAGACAAAGTCCGGGCTTACGCTCGGACTTTTCTTTATTCATTGTGTCTGGGGGTCTATGGATATTTTTTTCAACACCAGATCCCGTTTCGATTAAAAAAACATACAAAAGTAAGCACCTTTCGGCAATTTGGGGTCTATAGAACAAAATGTTCTCTTGAGACCTCGAAAATTGTTAAAGCAGGGGTCTGGAAACAAACTTTTTATGTATATGTCCCAAACGATTTGAATTCCTATTACGTTAACAAAAGAATAATTGACAAAAAAATTCCTTGGAGTTTGTCTCCAAGGAATTTTTATTAGATAACATTAAATAAAATTATTTATTATCTTGCTCTTTTTTTCAATGCAACAACTACAGCCGCAAGACCAACCATCATAACTGCTACCCAAACAAATGCGTTTGTATTATCGCCTGTTTGAATTGTTGAAGATGATGTGTTGTTGTTGGATGTTGTGCTATCAGTTGTAGCTCCACCTGTTGTGCCACCTTCTTCATCTGTAGCCGGTGCTAAAGATGTGATCGCTTCATCATAGTAGCAAGCAAACATCCAAGCGTCTTCTTCTGTTCCGCCAAGGTAACCATATTCTCCATACCAACCTTTATCATTGCCTACGAGTTGGAAAATGGTTATTAAATCTTCTGTTAACGGATATAATGTTGCTCCTTCAACGCTATCAGTGTCAGCACATGCAACATATTTATCAAACGCATTATAAAAATCAGTTATTGAAACAGCAACGCCATTTTCATAATTAACAGCTGATAATTGTCCAAATGATTGTGCATCAACTAAACTTAATATTTCATCTGATAAATTTGCAAATAATACAGGACCATTAGCTGAATTCAAGTGATAATATCCATCATCACCAAGTACAGCTGTATCTGCCACACTATCTTCTGTATCTACATAAGAATCTAATAATGTTTCTGCATTTCCCGGGAATGTAAATTCTTCCGGTGTCACAACATTTTCGTATTCAATTTCATCATATTCGCTATCATTCTCTGCATCACCAACTCTTGAAATGGCGATATTGCATGTATTTGCTCCATAAACACTTGTAATACCAACAATAATGCTCTGTCCAACACTAGTAACTTGTTCTCTTAAATTACCCTCTAATGTGCTTTCATCAGGTTCTTGAACAAAGAAAGTACCTGCTCCCCAATATCCGATTACACCATCGTCTGTTTGGAATAAATATTCACCAGTTTCGTCCGGAGTAAATTCAAATAAAGTCCACTCATATGTACTTAATGTTACAGGATTATCTCCCAACTGAAGAACTGTATTACTAAATTCATAGTTATTTTCATCACCGCCAAGGTCGCCACCTTGGTCTCCACTGTTACCTTTGTCAACCTCACCAGCCTCAAATGCAAATGTCCAATTTACTGTGCCAGATTTGCCTTGCCAAGTATCATAATCATAAGGAATATTGATGGTAACATAAATAGTTTCGCCTGCATACATAGGAACTGTTTCAGAAGAAACCACTGGATCATCAACATTCATGTGATAATCCCCGTTATAATAAGCGCCATAATCTTCTTCATCAACAGGTGTAACACGAACCATATATCCCCACTCAGATGCGCTTGTTATTGTAACCGTCGCATTACCGTCTTCTGTGGCAGTCCAAGCATAACAATACTCAGCACTATCAATAATTGCAGCAGAATTATCGCCTAAATTAATTGTATCAGGATAGCTCGCATTACCCTTTGTCACGAAACGAAAAGATACATATATTTTTCCAGCAGGACTATTCCAAGGGTTAGAAGAGTCAAATGTCGTTACAAAAACATCCACTTTATCGCCAGACGAAACAGGGCAAACTTCCTCATTACCATCATAATCATCACTATTGATGTAGTCGCCATATTTTCCTGATGTGATATTGTTAACATTAAACATCCAACCAACAGGATTCCATTCATCGTCATATGCATTAACGCTAGTAAGAATTGCGCCATCAGCCGGTGCTGTTAAAGTATAATAATAACCTTGATTTCCTGCGGCTAATGAAGTTTCTAACTCTGCCATTAACATTCCGCTTTCATATGGGTCAGCCAGAGTCACTTGCTCTGGATTATCCATTGTACCTGCCAACTGACCTGCTGTTAAAGACATATACACCGAAACAGCTTCTTCACCTGCATTGTATACACCAAAAATGTCGGAATATGTTTGCATAGCCAATGTTGCCGTATTGTCAACATCTTGATTTGGGAATATTGTCTGTCTACCATATATCAATTGATATGTTCCGCTTGTTGCATATCCCACTTCAACAGTTGTTCCATCACAATTATCAACCTGAACATACTGTGTTTCACCTGGTTGAACATACACATAAAAACGAACACTTGATGCACTCAACTGATGTGGATCTGCGTATGAACCATCAGCTGCCATAACTGTCATCGGCACAATTGCTAATGCCAATACTAAAAGTAAGCTTAACGCTTTTTTCATGATTTTTTTCATGATTTTTCCTCCTCTTATTAAACATAACTGCTATATATGTTTTACTTATAAATAGCAATTATTTATTAATCATTTAGATAATTCTAACACTTATTTTAAGGTAGTGCAAGAATAAATGTCCATTTAATCTAAATATTCTCACAATTTAACTAAATTTCCCACACCATGTAATTGTTGCAGCTGGATATTTACCTCTGTTGTTTGGCTTTGCAGCCACATTGATGAGAATTTCATCACCTTGTTGTACGTCTAATTCGATAAATGTACCTTGTGAATCCACCTGAGCATCTGCCTCAGTTGTTCTCTGTGCAGAATTTCTATTATTAGTTACAATCAAACCATTGCTGTCAGGAGATGTCAATAAATAAAATTTGATTTTACCTGTTCTTTCAGCGATGTATTTGTACCAATGTCCATCCGAGTCACCTGCAGATAAATTAACTGTAATATTCGTATTCATAGTTGCAGAGGATGGATTCTGATAACTTCCTGTTGGATTAGTAAACTTAATTGTAAATGTTTTTGCCGAACTACTATTATTACCGATCTGGAACAATACATAGTCACTAGCCAACGCATCTTCTACGGTGAAAGATACTTTCCCACCACTTGCATTATGTCTTGTACCGTTTGATTCAATTACATAAGCATTTGCATCATTAATCGTAAGAATCATTTTTCCTACGCGTTGGATCTTATAATACAATGTTTTACCTGCCGGAATTGATACAGTTGTTAAAGTCATGGTATCAAGATCAGGGATTTCTTCATATGGTTCTGATGATGTTCCTAGACCAAAAACTTCTTCGCCATCTGGTTTTGTTGTGATTGTTGATTGTTCAACACCACCCACCGCTTCTGGTTTTTGTGTTTGAACACCACTTTGTCCCTCACCGTCAGCGCCTTCTTCTGCCTTCTTCTGAATCTTAAGTTCATATTCTTTAAGGCCCGCTTCAAGAGCAACTTCCTCACCCGCATATTCATATCCTTCCGGACATGTCACAACTGATAACTTGTATCCTTCTGTGTTTTCAATGTTAAATATTGCAACACCTGTTTCATCTGTTGTAGCAGGAACACATTCTTCCTTGCATAACTGAACAACTACACCTGCAACAGCTGTTCCTTCTTCATCAACAACTTTTACAGTAAATGTTGCTTTTTCTTCGTTCTTAGACTCGTCTTCCTTGTCTTTGTTCTCATCTTTTTCTTTGTTATCGTTTTGTTCTGTTTTTGTTTTGTCATCTTGTTTGTCTGCTTCTGTGTCTTTTCCTCCCAAAGCAAAAACAAGTATTACAACAACAGCAACGATAAGTGCGGCTACACCTGCACCTGCACCAATTAAGATTTTCTTATCTAAAGATTTGATTTTTTCTAATAAACCTTTCATAATCCCTTATTTTTCTCCTATTCAGCTTTCTTTAATTCCATTGTATATTCTGTTTGACCAGCTTCAAGGTAAATATCTGCTTCGCCTTCATATGTATATCCTTCCGGAGCACTTGAAAACTGAAGTTTGTGTCCGTCTTCGATCTCGATGCTGATTGTTGCGATACCTTCATCATTAGAAATTGCCGGTAAGCAAAATTCTTTACATACTTGAATCATTACGCCCTGAACCGGGTCTCCATTTTGGTCTACAATCTTTACTTTGAAAGAAGGTTGTTCTTTCTCTTCTTCCTTGTTATCTGTTTTGTCGTCGTTTGCTTCAACATTTACTTTGTTGTCATTTTGTTCATCATCTTTTTTGTCGTTTCCGCCACAAGCAAAAAGACAAAATACCATGCACAATGCAAGAAGCAACGCATAAAGTTTCTTCATACTTTTCATAAACTTCATCCTCTTTCTTTTTATTTTATTTCACTCATATTTCTGATTATTGTCTGTTTGTAATCATCAGAAGTAAAATATTCGAATATATTTGTGAACGTTTCTTTCTCAGTGATATACCCCATATGCATCATCGCAATCGTTCCATAGCGATCAATAACTACTGTTGTCGGATATGACCCAAGCGTGAGCCATGTACACCAGTTATCATTTCCCTTAGCCATTGGAAATTCGAGCCCGTTTTCCTGGGCATATGTAAGTATCTCTTCGTTTGTTCCGTCTATTGGATTAATTGCAATAACTTCAATTTTATCCTTGTATTCGTCATATGCCTGCTGCAAATATGGAAATTCCATTTTACAAGGTTGGCAGTTCAAAAACCAAAAGTTTAAAACAACCGCTTTTTTCTCTTTGAGAAGTTCGGAAAGTTTGTAGGTTATACCATTTACTGATGTCACAGAAAAATCATGAATCACATCGCCCAGTTTATATGTTACATCCGTCAAATCGTTTTCATCTACCAAAACACTTGCCAGTGTAATCGTTGTCTGTTCATTTGAAATCGTATATGACTCTTCTGCTTGATATCCTTTCGGAAGTTCTTGCAAAACTGCCACATAACCATCTGCCTTCACTGCTTCGAAGGTTATTTTACCTTCTTCATCTGTATCAGCCGCCCATACTAAATCTTCCTTTGTGTCATCTTTGTAAACACAAATCTTTATATCAGAAAGAGATTTCTCTCCTTCTGACATAACAGTGATTGTATGTGTGATTTTTTCTGCACTTTTATTTTGACATCCAACCAGCATGCCGAAACAAAGAATCAAAGCAATTACGCTTGTTAATAGTAACCCTAATCTATTCTTTGTCATAGTAATTCACATCCTATTCGATGTAGCAGCACATCATAAGCCATGCAATTTCCGCATTGATATCTGTCAAATTGTTGCCATCTGCATCCTTAAATATATATCCGTTGTTTTCAATATCCCACCAGCCAACGTATTCTCCGCGTTGTTGAATAATATATTTGAGGTCCTCCGTCAAAGGATATACGCCTTCATTTTCATCTACATATTCAATGTAGTCTAATAAGCATTGTGAATAATCTTCCTTCTTTTCAAACTCTCCATCTTTATCAAAGAAGTATTTATTGACACCTGAACGATCTAACATTGTCTTAAAGCACGCAATATAATCACAATCTTCAGCCAGCCTAGCAAGTACTACCGGACCATCTGCAGTGTTTAAATGATAGAAACCGTCTTTTTCATTAAGAACTACTTTGTATGTGTTTGTTGACGCAGTTAGGTCAAATTCTTGAATCTGTGCTCCAACAGGCAGAGTATATGCCTTAAGTTCGCTTTTTGCTTCATAAATTGTCCATGGTTCGTCTTCCACCGTCTTAATAGCATCACCAAGACGCTCAATGCCAATCACACAAGTCTTAGTATCGTCATCCTTTGCTTCTAATCCAAGCACAAAAACATTAGTTCCTGTGTCGCCGGTTCCAATCATATTTGCACTAACAGAAATTGTAAATTTGTTTTTTACAACTTCAGCAACATTATTGCTCTGTACAAAATGCGGAGCTCCGTAATAACCGATTTCTACGTTTGAATCATCTGCAACAGAAAATTCATAATTACCCGCTTCTGTTGGTGTGAAAAGAAAATAGTTTTTGCCTTCTAAAGGTAGTTCCGCATAAGAACATCCGATTGTAAGATTATAAGCATCATATTGTTCCTCACCAACATATAATACTCTTGGCTCACCGGTAACCTTATATGCTGCAACCATCTCTACATCTCTTTCCTTTTCAGTAAGTTTTAAACCTTCTTCATAATGAAAAGAAACATTTTCATCTGTAGACATTAATGCAACTGCATATTCCCCTTTTGGAAGTTTTTTTGTAGCAACACCTTTATCATCACAAGGCTGAATAGCTACCTTTTTACCATCCTGAAGAAACTCAACAATTGCTCCTGTTGTATAAGGATTGCCAAGTGCATCCTTCACTGTAACTGTATATTTCTTTTCTCCGCCACATCCTGTAAGACCCATGACTATAAGCATTACTGCCATAGCCATGAGTACCACACTCCATTTTTTCATTAATTTCATGATTTTCCTTCTTTCTTATTTACCTATCCAAGGTAATCATAGTAATAACATACTTTGAGCCATGAATTTTCTACTTCTTCAAAAGTATACTTATCCATTAAGAGTTGTAAGATTTCGGCCAATCTTTCATCTACAACCACACAACCCTTACGCTCTGTGTTGCTCTTGTCAATCTTGCTTACATAAGTACGAATTTCTTCTGTTAAATCAGGACCATCACCATGATAACGACCTGCGAAAATATCATCAAGCTGGTAAATCTCTGTATTTGCATCGTATTCTTCACCCCATAACTCTTTGAGATATTTCTTAGTCTTATCTACGTCATTGTCGTTTTGTTTCATGTATGCAATGATTTCGCCATCTGTTTCAGACTTACTGAAATCAAATCCGCCCATATCAATCATCTCTACAATCGAATGACCAAATACAGTTGTCAGACCCTCAAAATCAGCATAAATTAAACTGTTATGTTCTGAATCATAGTATTTTCCATCTTTTAATACCGGTTTAATACCACCTGTGATGATATCGTACATAGCATCTCCTGTTGCGTTGGTATCATATGTAAAGTAACCAGGTGCACACAAACGGAACAAGTTTAGGGATGCTCCAAGATATTCTACATCATAGTTGATTGTACCTGTTGCGTATACATCCCAAAATGCCATGTTAATGTAATATGGTTTTCCAGCTTCCATATAATAAACAATTGAACAGTTGTGGTCATCTATGAACATTCTTTCATCATGTTCATATGTATAAATCACTTCACTGTTTTCATTGAATATCCATGCATCGATTCCATCTTGATAATCACTCTTCGATGTAAAACGATATACACCGGATTTTGTTGGTACAAATTTTGAGAATAAACCTCTTGGAATAATTGCTCTGTCATAATAGAAGTTGTTAGATGCAATATTCTTTCCAAGGGTTGTTGTAAATGCACTAAACGGTGCAAGACCTTTGATTGGGTCCTGTAACTGAGTTGTTCCCGGTCCATATGCTTTGAAATACTTGCACATCTTAAGCCATTCATTTGCATCCCCATCGAAACCGGCAACCGCTGCTACTTGTTTTAAGTGTTCTGCCAATTGCTTATCAACCGTACAAATACCATGAATGCTTGCGTTTGATGCATATGAGAAATATTTAACCATTCCCAGTCCGCCATCTTTTTCATAATCATAAAGACTTACACCATCTTTATCTGCTTCTCCTTCAGTTACAATTTGCTGTATAGATTTTTCCTCGTTGAACTGTGTAAAGCCCATCAAGTCTGCCAAAAGAAGTGGTCCATTTGCAGTTCCTACGTGGTAGTATCCATCGCTTTCATTGTAAACTACTGTTTCGTATGTGTATGTATCACCATCTTCTGTTTTTGCTGTATAGCGTGGTAAATATGTTGCCACGTCAATTGCAGATGCATCCACTACGCGCATATTATCGATATATACTGTGTCATCGCCTTCTGCTCCATCGCTATCTTTCATGAAGCAAAGTGCAATTTCATATGTACCGTCCTTTTCTGCTACACATGGATAACATGTTTTCCATTCTTCTTTCTCAGATACACCTGAAATCTGGAATATGTCTTCATCATCAACAATTACATACATCAAATCCATTCCCAACTCTGAAGAAATTAAGTAATCAAATCCAACAGCTTGGCCTGCTTTTAATGTTACATCAGCATAAAGAATAGCATAGGAATCATCAAAGCCTTTGTTTGAAGCAAAGACACAATCCCGTCCCAATTTTTCTCCAATAATGAATGGCCAGATATATTCTGCGTTCTCATCTTCTGTCTCCGGACGATAAGTTACTTGAATATCGCCTTTGTTAATAACTTTTGCAATCTCTTCTGATTTTGGCATCTTATGAGTAGGTTTAATCTGTGAAACCAAATCGCCAACACCATTTGCACAAAGTTTTTGTTCGTAGTCTTCAGCAATAAAATGGTCGAATGCACAAATGAACGGTCTCTTGCTTGTAATCGCGCCAGATTCAACTACACAGATTACGCCATAACGGTCAATAAATACAGAAGTAGGATATCCTTGAACTCCAAAAGTATTTGCCCATGATGAAGGACAAGCCGCCATTTTAAAAGAATATCCATATTGATCATGGAAACCTTTTACCACCGTTGCGTCTTCCATTGGATTAAGTGCGATAATCTCAATATCATCCTGATAATCTTTGTATACTTCGTCCATAATCGGGAATTCCTTCAAACACCATGAACATGTTGTATACCAGAAGTTTAACATTACCATTTTCTTTTCTTTTAAAACGTCTGAAAGTTTCATTTCTTTTCCATCAGATGTTGTAACAGAGAAGTCATACATCACATCGCCAAGTCCGAGTGTTGCAGTTGAAAGGTCTTCATCTGTAATCAAAGAAGAAGTTAACTTGATATCTGCTTTTTCACCTTTGAATTTATAGCTCTTTTCTACCTTATATCCCTTCGGAACACCCGAAAGAACAATTGCATATTTACTATTCTCCGGAAGATTAAATGATACTTTACCTTCTTCGTTTGTTTTTGCGTAATCCTGCATATTCTCCAACTTCTTGGAATCATATACATATACGTCGATTTCTGACATTGCCATGCCACCTGCTGTATGTACACTTACTGTATACTCTGTTTTTGCACCATTGCTTGTTCCGCCACCAACCGAATCAGAGTTTAACAGCAAAATTGCAACTAACGCGCCGATAGCAAGAACCAATACGCATGCCAGCACGATAAAGAGTACTTTTCTTTTTTTCATGCACTCTTTGATTTTTCCGAATATTTCTTTTACTTTCTCCATACTTCCTCCTAATTTGTGTATATTTCAACCTTAAATTGTTGTTGTAAACATTTTGTTAATTTTATCATATGTACTGTATAGCAGTCAATGTTGTATCAGTTCATGACCCAATAGTTGATTGGCCAATTCAACATTTCCTTTTTGCAGTTCTTCTTTAATGTAAGTACTGCTGATTTCTCTGCCTTCATAGAGTTTTTTTTCAATTACTTCTACTACATAACCATATTTTTTACTATATTTTTGCAACATATGATAGTCGCCACGCTTTTGATATCCAAAGCAAAAATCGGTTCCCACGACAATATATTTTGCATGAAATATACCTACAATAACATCTTTGATAAAACGCTCTGCTTCCATCTTGCAAATCGTCTCATCAAATGGACTGTCTACAAAATAGTCGACTCTGCCTTCTAATAGCTTGGCTTTTTCCGGATTGGTCAGTAGAATATTTTGTTTCATGTCAAAAGCAACTACTACTCCATCAACATCATCATTCATTTGATGTTTTTCTATTTGCCGTATCAGAAGTTCGTGCCCTTGGTGCAATCCATCGAATTTTCCAAATGTAATTGCAGTTCCTTTCTTGCCTTCATAGGCTTGTATTCCTTTTATATATTGCATGTTATTCCTCTTATGCTTTGTCATTTTGATCAAAAAACATTTTCTCAATTTTAAACAGGTGCTTCTCTTGCAAATATTGATATATTGCAATAAAATTACCTTCTTTGTCATATACGCGAACCTTTTTTCCATCATCCAGATGAATATAACTTTCCAGATGCTTTGCAAAAAATACATTTCCATTGTAAATCAATGACATGTACTCGTCTTTTAGCGTTACCGCTTCATAATCATGAAACATCTCATCAATCGGAATCAAAATGTTACCCAGTTCCCCTTTGGATTGTAGCTTAGAAATCTGTTCCAACGTGAAACTATCTTTAATGTCAAATCGACTTACTTGTGTTCGAGTCAATTCTTCCATACATGCACCGCATCCAAGTTTCGCTCCAATATCATGACACAAAGTTCGAATATAAGTTCCTTTCGAACAAGAAACTGTCATTCTCACACGCGGAATATTAATTTCTTTGATTTGAACATCAAATATCTTAACCGGTCTCGCTTGTCTCTCGATTTCAACACCTTCTCTGGCAAGCTCGTATAATTTCTTCCCATTTACCTTTAATGCGGAATACATTGGCGGAACTTGCATATAATCTCCAAGGAAAGAATTCACTGCATCTCGAATGATAGATTCATTCAAATGTTTCGTGTCATGTCTACCAAGGACCTCGCCGGAAATATCCTGTGTGTCTGTTACAGTTCCCAGAAGCATCACTGTCTCATATGTTTTATTTTTATCAGTCAACATATCACAAAGTTTTGTTGCTTTGCCGAGACATACCGGAAGTACGCCAACAGCGTCCGGATCAAGCGTGCCTGTATGACCAATTTTTTTCTGTCCTATAATGCCTCTCAGCTTCGCAACAACGTCATGTGATGTGTAACCCTTTTCTTTGTAAATGTTTAGTACTCCGTGTATCATAAGATATCCTTTGTAACATCGTCAATTTTCTTTGACATTTCCACACCATATGCAATCGATTGGTCTATGACAAATGAAATTTGCGGTGTGTTGCGCATATTCAAATTGCGAGCCAATTCACGACGAATAAAGCCTTCTGCACTCTGCAATCCTTTCACTGTGTCTGCCTGCGCTTTTTCATCGCCATACACACTGATATATGCTTTGCATGTCTTAAGGTCAGGAGCAACCTCTACTGCAACAACAGAAGTCATCGGTGCAACTCGCGGGTCTTTGATTCCCCCGCGAATAATGTTGCTAAGTTCTCTTTGCACCTCAACATTGACTCTTGTATTTTTAATACTGTTCTTTCTCAATTTAAATTCCTCTTTTCTTAATTATCTTGGAATTTCTACCATCTTATAAGCTTCCACTTGGTCGCCTTCTTTGATGTCATTAAATCTCTCAAATACAAAACCACATTCATATCCGGCTTTCACTTCTTTTACGTCATCTTTAAAACGTTTTAATGAAGCAAGCGGACCGTCAAAGATAACGATACCATCACGAATGATACGTGTAGAACATCCTCTTTCAAACATACCATCCAATACATAAGAACCACCGATTGTTCCTACTCCGGATGCTTTGAAAGTTTGACGAATTTCTGCATGACCAAGTACTTTCTCTTCAAATACCGGATCAAGCATACCCTTCATTGCAGCTTGAATATCTTCGATTGCGTTGTAAATAACGCGATATAATCTCACATCAACACCTTCGCGTTCAGCAATTTCTTTTGCTGTTGCGTCAGGACGAACGTTGAAACCAATGATGATTGCATTTGATGTAGATGCAAGTGTAACGTCTGATTCGTTAATCGCACCAACACCACCATGAATTACTTTAACAGCAACCTCGTCATTTGAAAGCTTCACTAAGCTCTGTTTAACAGCTTCAACAGAACCTTGAACGTCAGCTTTAACAATGATTCCAAGTTCTTTAACATTTCCTGCCTGAATCTGATTAAACAGATCATCCAATGACATTTTCGATTTGGTGTCATCAATGAGTTTTACTTTATTTTGGGCGATAAATGTTTCTGCAAAGTTTCGTGCTTCTTTTTCATTTTCACATCCAACAAAAACTTCACCTGCATTTGGAACATCATTAAGACCGAGAATCTCAACCGGTGTTGATGGTCCTGCTTCTTTGACACGTCTTCCCTTGTCATCAATCATCGCTCTTACTTTACCGTATGCTGCACCGGCTGCAATCGGATCACCTACACGAAGTGTACCTTTTTGAACAAGCACTGTTGCAACAGGTCCTTTACCTTTATCAAGTTCTGCCTCGATAACAAGACCTCTTGCACTACGGTTTGGATTTGCTTTTAATTCGCCGACTTCAGCTGTAAGAAGAATCATTTCCATTAATTCTTCAATACCTTCACCTGTTTTTGCTGAAACAGGAACAAAGATTGTGCTACCACCCCAGTCTTCAGCGATTAATTCATACTCTGTTAACTCTTGTTTTACACGATCAATATTTGCTGCCGGTTTATCAATCTTGTTAACAGCAACAACAATATCAATTCCTGCTGCTTTTGCATGGCTGATTGCCTCAACTGTTTGTGGCATAACACCATCATCTGCTGCAACAACAAGGATTGCAATATCCGTTGAATTAGCACCACGCATACGCATTGCTGTAAACGCTTCATGTCCCGGTGTATCAAGGAATGTGATTTTTTCACCGTTAACAGTTGCTACATAAGCGCCGATATGCTGTGTAATACCACCCGCTTCTCCTGTCGTTACGCTTGTATTACGGATTGCGTCAAGTAATGATGTTTTACCATGGTCAACGTGACCCATAACACAGACAACAGGTGGTCGTTTTTTCATCTTGCTTTCGTCTTCTTCTTCCTCTTTCAAGAGTTCTTCAATTACATCTACAACCACTTCTTTTTCACAAAGCACTTCAAATTCCATTGCGATTTCTTCTGCTGTTTCAAAATCAATCTCCTGGTTCAAAGTAACAATCTTGCCTTGCATGAATAACTTCTTAACAATTACAGACGGTTGTATCTTCATATGGTCTGCCAATTCCTTAATTGTCAATGTTTCAGGAATTGTGATCAACTTAATCTTTTCTTCTTCCTTTTGAACAGGCTTTGGTTGTGGTTTTTGTTGAAGCGGAATATTTTTTTGCATTTTTCCGTTCTTTCTTCCTCTTCCTGCTCCGTCCTGATCATCATTGCGATAATCTTTTTCTTTGTCTTTCTTTTTGTAATTATCTTTTTGGTTTTTACGTTGTTGCTTCTGTTCAGCTACGATTGGGTCCGGAATTGAAATTCTGTCGCCCCTTCTATCATCGCGTCTGCCATCACGTCTACCATCACGTCTGTCGTCACGTCTGTCGTCACGTCTATCGTCTCTTCTATCATCACGACGGTCATCTCTTCTATCGTCACGACGGTCGTTTCGGCGGTCATCGCGTCTGTCACCTCTACGGTCATCGCGATGTTCTTCATTTCTGTCATCACGGCGTGGTCTTTCAACGCGTTCCACTCTTTCCGGACGCTCTGGCTTCTGTGCTGGTGCTACTGGTTTCTCAACCGGTGCTACTGGCTTCTCAATCGGTTTCACCGTTACTGTTTCTACCGGTTTTTCAACTACAGCTTCAACTGGTTTTTCAACAACCTTTTCTACCGGTTTTTCCACTACAGGTGCTACCGGTTTTACACTCTCAACAACCGGCTTCGGCGTTGGAGCAGCCGGTTTTGCCGGTGTGCTTTGGTTTGGGTTTGGATTTGGTCTCGGACCTGTCGGACGTTGCGGTTGACCATAAGAAAATCCCTGTCTTAATCCGCCTTGATCCTCTTGGCTATAACGTCTATCCGGACGTCCCTGTCCCGGACGGCCTTGACCCGGTCTTCCTTGTCCCTGTCTTCCTTGTCCCGGACGATTTCCGGCCTGACGACTGTTCTGCGGTCTAAATACCTGAACAATATTTTTCTTCTTCGGAACTTCCTCTGTTGCAACCTCTTTTTTAACTTCTGCTTCTGTTTTTACAGGCGCCTCTGTTTTCACAGGTGTCTCTGCTTTTACAGGTGCCTCTGCCTTGGCAGGTTTTTCTGCTTTTGCAGGAACAGCTCCGAATTCTTTTTTCACCATTTCAATCTGCTCTTCAGATAATGAGCTTACATGACTGGCTACCTCCACATTTTGACTTCTCAAAAATGTGATTACTTCTTTGCTTGTTTTATCTAATTCTTTTGCTATCTCATGTACTCGCATTTTTGTCATATACTAACTGCCTCCTCTATGCAATCGTATTCTGTTCGGTTTCGATATGTTTTACAATTCCATTCGCAAAGCCTTGGTCTGTTATTGCAAGACATGCTCGGAATTCCTTACCCATTGCATGACCCAATGTATCTTTATCTGCATAAAAATATATCGGTACCTCATAGAATTCACACATGTTTTGAAACTTTTTCTTCGTATTATCTGACGCATCTGCCGCCACAATTACAAGGTATGCATAACCGGTCTTTACTTCCTTTTCTGTTGCAAATTCACCGCTTACTGTTTTACCCGCCTTGGTAGCAAGACTTATCATGGATAAAGTTTTACTTAACTTCAAGACCATCCAACTCCTTTTCCAGTTGTTCATAAACTTCTTTCGGAATGGCCTGCTTGAACGAACGCTCTAAGCCTTTGTTCTTCATCGCTTGATTCAGGCACTCTTTCGCTGGACATATATATGCTCCGCGACCGTTCTGTTTGCCTGTAGCATCAAGCACGAACTGTTCTTCCAAAGTTTTCAAAACACGTATCATCTCTTTTTTACTTTTCATTTCTCCGCAACCCACACATTTGCGCATAGGAACTTTTTTGCATGTACTCATTTAATCACTTCCCGACTAATAATCGTATTCTTCATCCATTTCCATCTGCTCTGCAAGTTCCATCCAGTTTGCAGGAAGTTCACCTGATTCAATTGCCTGTGTTTCGCTCTTGATATCAATCTTGTATCCTGTCAAACGGGCTGCAAGTCTTGCGTTCTGTCCTTCTTTACCAATTGCTAATGACAATTGATAATCAGGTACGATAACGCTTGCTGTCTTATCATCCGGGTCAGCTGCTACCGAAATTACTTTTGCCGGGCTTAAGGCATTTTCAATTAAGTACGCCGGGTTTTCATCCCAATTAATAATATCAATCTTTTCACCACGAAGTTCACTAACGATTGCGTTTACTCTGGCACCGTTCATACCAACGCATGCACCAACCGGATCAACATCCGGGTCATTTGACCATACAGCAATCTTCGTACGGGAACCTGCTTCTCTGGCAACGCTTTTGATTTCAACGATACCTTCTTTCACTTCCGTTACTTCTGATTCAAATAAACGTTTCACAAGTTCAGGATGTGTACGAGAAACCAAAATCTTAGGTCCCTTTGTTGTGTTCTTTACTTCAACAACATATAATTTGATACGTTCTGTCGGTTTAAACACTTCGCCTTTTACTTGCTCATTTTCTGTAAGCATAGCATCGGCTTTTCCTAAGTTGATGCTAACATTTTTGCCAACATAACGTTGAACGATACCTGTCACGATATCTTTTTCTTTTTCAAAATAAAGATCATATACAACTTTTCTTTCTTCTTCACGAATCTTTTGAAGAATTAAGTTCTTTGCATTTTGAGTTGCAATACGTCCAAATGATTTTGATTCAATCGGAATCTGAACGATGTCACCAAGTTCAAAATTGGCATCTTTCATCTTAGCTTCTGCAAGACTGATTTCCATTACATCGTCTTCAACTTCTTCAACAACCGTTTTTTCTGCATATAAAGAATATTCGCATGTTTCACGGTTCATGATAACTTTGATGTTATCTGCTTTACCAAAGTGATTCTTGCATGCGTTAAGCAATGAATTTTCAATGGCATCAAGCATTGTTTCTTTGCTGATTTCTTTCTCTTTTTCGAGAATCGTCAAAGCTTCTAATAATTCTGTGTTCATTTTCTAGTTTCCTCCTGTTAATTAAAAATGTAATGCTAAACGAATGAGCGCAATGTCTGCTCTGTCAAATACTTGCGTTGTTTCGTCTTCGTATTCAATAGTAACTGTATCTTTATCGTATTCCGTCAGAATACCGATAAATTCTTTTTGACGGTCGATTGCACGATAGGTGCGTATCTCCACTTCTTCGCCAATGCTTCTGGCAAAATCTTTTTCTTTCTTAAGCGGTCTTCCAAGTCCCGGAGAACTCACCTCGAAAATATAAGTATCCTCAATATAGTCTTTTTCATCCAAAATATCTGAAAAAGCACGGCTTACTACTTCGCAGTCATCCACGGTAATTCCTCCCGGCTTATCAATATAAGCTCTAAGATACCAAGTGCCTGCTTCCTTCACATACTCCACATCAACCAATTCAAAGCCATGACTTTCTACAATCGGAAGTAAGAGTTGTTCCGTTAGTTGTTCATATTGCTCTCTCTTAGACATCAAAAGCCTCCTTTTTCTTGTCTTAACATAAACAAAAGTGAACCTTTCGGTTCACTTTTCTGACGGGTTATTTAGTTACCTTGTAAGTATAGCACCTTAATATAGGAAAATCAAGGTTTTTTTAGACTTTTTTCCATGTTCTCTTATTAAATAATATGAACACAGGTAAGATTTCAAGCCTTCCAAGTAGCATTGTAAAAGTCAATATGATTTTGGAAAATGGACTAAACGCTGCAAAGCTTGCATAAGGACCTACCGCTTCAAAGCCCGGACCAATATTTGAAATGCAAGATAAGGCTGCGGAAAAATTACTGAAAAAGCCATGTTTCACTTCATATGATCCCGCATCAGACACAACAGATACCATTTCACCGTTTATTGGATCAAAGGCTAATAAAAAGACAGCCGATATCAAAATAAAGAAATAAAGTGTAATAAAGGCGAACACTTCATTAATTGTCTTCGTCTCAAGTGTTTTCCCTTCAAATTTTGCTGTCGGAACATAACGCGGGTTAATTAATTTTCGCACATTAACATACGCACCTTTAGCAGCCATAACAATACGCGATATCTTAATACCTCCTGCTGTAGAGCCTGCCATAGCACCGGTAAACATAACAACGACCAATGTGGTCTTGGCAAGCATCGGCCAAACCTCGAAGTCTGTTGAGGAAAATCCTGTGGTTGATATCAGCGAAGCGACCTGGAATAACGAATGGCGAAAAGTTTCTTCCGTCGTATATACCTGTGGAAATGACTCGAAGCGCCACATTAAACTGATAAAGACAAATCCAACCGCAGCTGCAACAATGCAAAAATAACTTTTAATTTCTTCACTTCGAAATATGTCCTTTACTTTCCCGATTAATAGCAAATAATATAAACTAAAATTACATCCAAACAAAATCAAGAATATGGATATGACATATTGTGAAAACGGATGGAACAACTCCATGCTTCCCGGTATAAAACCAAAACCACCTGTTCCCGCCGAACCAAATGCAGTCAATAAACTAAAGAAAAACTGCTCATTTTCATATCCCGGGATTGGTTTGTCAAACATAAGAATAATGACCTCGAGAATAGTCATTCCCAAATATATGAGGTAAAGAATTCTTGTTGTCACTTTCATTTTCGAAACAATCTTACCTACCTGAGGTCCCGGGCTTTCTGCGCGAAGCAAGTGCATCGATGAACCATCATTACTTTCCGGAATAAAAATCAACACAAACACCAAGATTCCCATTCCACCGATCCAGTGCGAAAAACTTCTCCAAAGCAGTGTGGAATGAGAAAGCACTGAAATATCTGTTACAATACTTGCTCCGGTTGTGGTAAATCCCGACATGATTTCAAAACATGCATCCACATAGTTTGGAATTTCTCCATTGATAATAAACGGTATTGCTCCAAAAAGTGTCATTACAATCCAAACCAGAGCTGTAAGAGCAAATCCTTCTTTTTGATAAAGATTCTTTCTCGTCGGCTTTAAAAATTGTAGCAAAGAGCCAAGAACCGCTAACAGTATAATCGGAATCAAAAAGGCGAGAATATGTCTAAATGTTTCCTTGTATACTAAAGCAATTATTAATGGTGCAAGCATTAAGATTGCTTCCATAATCATAATCTTGCCTAAGATTTTTCCAAGTTTCTTATAATTCATAACGTCACCCTACTCAAACACATCAATCAAATCATCAAAATTCTTATGCGTTGTTACTACTACTACATTATCACCGAGTTTAATCTCAGAATCACCATTCGGTATGATAACTTCATTCTTTCTAATAATACATGCAATCAAACAGTTTTCTTTAATCTTCAACTCTTTCATTGGCTTGTCATAGAATTTTTCCTGTTTTTTCGCAACAAACTCTAACGCCTCTACTTGGTTGTTAACCAATTGATATAACGTAAGAACGTTTGACCCAATGGAATTTGCAAGAGCACGAATATAACTGATAATTCTACTTGCCACAATCTGGTTCGGCGAAACATTGGTATTGATTCCAAGTTCATCAAGCATGCCATAAAGTTCCGGGTTCTTAATCTTAGTAACCGTTTTCTTTACATTTTTCTTGTTAGCAAACAGAGACACAATCATATTTTCCTCGTCAATATCCGTTAAGGCAACAAATGCATCCATCGCTTCAATGCCTTCTTCAATCAACAAATCATGCTGCGTACCATTTCCGCACACAACTGTTACCTTCGGCAAGAATTCTGCAAGTTCCTCGCAGTCTTCCATGGTCTCTTCTATTAATTTAACTGCATAATTTTTCTTTGACAACGCGTCTGCAAGATAAAATCCGATACTGCCTCCGCCCACAATCATAATGTTTTTAAGACGTGAGCTTGTTAAATTAACCTCTCGCAGAAAATCCGCCAGGGTTTTCGAATCCGAAGTAATATGAATCTTATCTCCGGCCTCAATCACGAAATTACCGGAAGGAATTGTAACCTTTTCTCCACGTTGAACCGCACAGATCAGCACTTTTGTTGTCAGTTTCTTTCCAAGAGACTCCAAAGTTTCCCCGATTAGAGTACTTCCTTGTTTTACAACAATTTCAACAAGCAGGGCTCTGCCTTTCGCAAATCGTTCTATCTGAGCTACAGACGGAAGGTTGATAAGATTGAAAATTTCGTTCGCCGTCTCGCGTTCCGGATTCACAATCATAGAAATGCCAAGGTCTTCTTTCATTGCTCTGATCTGTTTCGCATAATCTGGGTTTCTAACACGTGCAATCGTATTCTTTGCCCCGATTTTCTTCGCGACAAGACATGCCAACATATTTAGTTCATCACTTCTTGTCAGCACAATAACTAAATCAGATTCTCCAACATTGGCTTCCTTTTGGATATCCATACAGGCACCGTTTCCAACCACCCCGAAAACATCGTATCTTTCAATAAGTTCTTCTACCTTACTTTTATTCTCGTCAATGATGGTAATCGTATGCTCTTCTCCCGAAAGACTTTTTAATATGGTTTTTCCAATAGCACCAAGACCGATAATAACTATTTTCATCGTTTTACTCTCCGTCCCTGATAATTATTTAATAATCAATGAATATAGTTTATCTGATTTTAATCAAATAGTCTATATTATTTAATATTTTTTCCAAATCAAAGAAAAAAGTATATGATTTTCTTGGTATTTGTGGTAACATTTTCATAAGCAAATTTTTAGGAGGATTTTCTTATGGAATATTTATTGGAAGGTGTGAAAGCACTTTTTCTCGCTGACGGTGGCTGGAAAAATCTTATCATGTTCGCCGTTGGTATTATTTTAATATGGCTTGCCATAAAGAAAGAATATGAACCATCCTTATTACTTCCAATGGGATTTGGTGCAATTCTTGTTAACTTACCGCTTTCCGGCGTGTTAAACCAAGTAGTGGGTGGCGTGGAAGCTCATGGTATTATTGAATGGTTGTTTGATGTTGGTATTGAGGCATCCGAAGCAATGCCGATTCTTTTGTTTATCGGTATCGGTGCAATGATTGACTTCGGTCCATTGCTCTCACAGCCATCTATGTTCTTGTTTGGTGCAGGTGCACAGTTCGGTATCTTTGCAGCGATTTTACTTGCAGCTTTCTTAGGATTCGATATCAAAGATGCTGCTGCAATCGGTACAATCGGTGCTGCTGACGGTCCGACAGCGATCCTTGTATCACAAGTACTGAAATCTCAATATATCGGTCCTATTGCTGTTGCAGCATATTCATACATGGCATTAGTTCCGATTGTACAGCCAATGGCTATTAAACTTGTAACAACTAAAAAAGAACGTTGCATACATATGGAATACAAACCGGAATCTGTATCAAAGACAATGCGTATCGTATTCCCTATCGCAGTAACTATGATTGTTGGTCTTGTTGCACCACAGTCAGTTGCACTTGTAGGTTTCTTAATGTTTGGTAACCTTCTTCGTGAATGTGGTGTTCTCGGAACAATGTCAGAGACAGCACAGAATCAATTGGCGAACTTAGTAACACTGTTACTTGGTATTACGATTTCATTTAGTATGAAAGCGGAAGATTTTGTAAGATTAGAAACAATCATGATTATGGTAATCGGTTTATTCGCATTTGTTATGGATACAATCGGTGGTGTTCTTCTTGCAAAATTCATGAACCTGTTTAGAAAGAACAAGATTAACCCAATGATTGGTGGTGCAGGTATCTCCGCATTCCCAATGTCTTCACGTGTAGTTCAAAAGATTGCATTGGAAGAAGACCCTTCAAATATTTTGATCATGCACTCTGCAGGTGCTAACGTATCCGGACAAATCGCTTCTGTTGTTGCAGGCGGACTGATTATCAGTCTTGTATCACAGTATTTGTAAGAAGAAAGGAAGGTAATTATATGAATCCAACAGTAATACAAGCATTAGACATCATGTGGAAAGGTATGGTTGGAATCTTCGTTGCGTTGATTGTAATCATGATTTTCGTATGGATTATGGCTAAGATTGGAAATAAGAAAGATAAATAAATGCATAACGAAAGGGCGGTTCAATTAAATGAACTGCCCTTTTTTTGTGTGCTTGTTTATCCTCTTTGTTTATTACCGCTGCCGCCTCTGCTGGACTGTTTTAAACGATTTAACGTCAACTCTTTATCTTTATAGATAACCTTCGATTCTTTTCCTTCCTCGAAAAGATATACATTTTCAACAACATCTTTTTTCTGTAGCTTAATTCCTTTCACACCCGCTGCTGTTTTCTTCATTTCTGAAATTTCACTGCCGTGGAAACGAAGGAAATATCCGCCCTGTGTTTGGAGTACAACACTTTGTTTCGCGTTAATAATCTTGACGCTAAGAAGTTCATCGCCGTCATTTAACTTCGTCGCTGCAATGGTTCTCTTTGATACTAAAAATTCTTCGCCGCTTACCTTCTTAACAATACCGTTTTTCGTCGCGAATAATAAAGTTGCAATGCGGAATTGATTTTCATCACAAATGAAAACAATATCCTCTTCTGCACTGTTAAAGTTACTCATGTTATCAATCGGCGTTCCCTTGTCACGGAATTTACCAAACGGAATATCCAGTACTTTTACCTGATGCATCTTTCCGGTATTGGTAAATAGACATACCTTGCCGGTGTTGAGACAAGACACAACGTACTTGCTTTCCAAATCCGCTGCTTCTTTATTTCTCTCATAAGTCGGTGCATCAATTGTTCTTGTATATCCGAAACGGTCCATAAGAAGTACCACTTCTTGCTCTTCGATTTTCTTTTCTTCGAACACTGCTTCTTCCGCGTTTTCAATTGCTGTACGACGCTCTTTGCCGTATTCTTTTCTAACCGCATCCAAATCCTCGATAATCACATTTGCCATCGAATCATAGTTGTTTAAAATATCTTCGTATTTAGCAATGTTCTTAAGCGTTGTCTCATGCTCTGCCTGAAGGGCCTGGATCTCAAGTCCAATCAACTTGTAAAGGCGCATTTCTAAAATAGCTGTTGCCTGTCTCTCCGTGAAACGAAGCATGGAAGCCATTTTCTTTGAAATATTAGACTTAAATGTGATGTTGTCTGTCACACCATTTACCAGACACTCTTTTGCATCCTTAATGTTCTTGCTACCGCGAAGAATCTCGATAATAAGGTCGATTACATCACAAGCCTTAATAAGCCCTTCCTGAATCTCCTTCTTGTCCAATTCCTTAGCAAGTAATGTTTGATATTTTCTGGTTGCCAGTTCAAATTGGAAATCTACATGATGCTCAATAATCGCCTTTAATCCCAATGTCTCCGGTTTGCCATCAGCAACCGCAAGCATGTTTACACCAAACGTATCTTCCAGACGCGTTTTCTTATAAAGCATGTTCTTTAAGTTTTCTACATCGGCATCTTTCTTTAATTCCAGAACGATGCGGATACCTTCTTTGGAAGACTGGTTAGAAATATCAACAATATCGCCTGTCTTTTTCGCATCCACAAGTGCTGCTACGTCATTTAGGAACTTGCCGATGCCGGCGCCAATCATAGTATACGGAATCTCAGTGATAACAAGACGCTTCTTGCCGCCTTTCATATCCTCCACTTCCACTTTACCGCGAACCTTAATCTTACCCATTCCTGTTTCGTAAATATCCGGAAGTTCATCCTTATTTACCACAATACCGCCGGTCGGGAAATCCGGACCTTTTACATATTGCATTAATTCTTTTGTAGTAATCTCATTGTTTTGCATGTATGCTTTAACAGCATCCACTACTTCGCCAAGATTGTGTGTCGGAATGCTGGTAGCCATACCAACCGCAATACCTTCCGCACCGTTTACAAGAAGGTTTGGAATACGAACCGGAAGTACCTGTGGTTCTTTTTCCGTCTCATCAAAGTTTGGCATGAAGTCCACTACATCCTTATCCAAATCACGCAAAAATACTTCCTGCGTCAATTTGGTAAGTCTCGCCTCTGTATAACGCATAGCAGCGGCCCCGTCACCTTCGATAGAACCGAAGTTACCATGGCCATCCACCATAATCATTCCCTTTTTGAAATCCTGAGCCATCACAACCAACGCTTCATAGATCGAACTATCACCGTGCGGGTGATATTTACCCATGGTATCTCCAACGATACGGGCACATTTTCTATATGGCTTGTCATATTTAATTCCAAGTTCATGCATATCATAGAGCGTTCTTCTCTGTACCGGTTTTAAACCGTCACGCACATCCGGAAGCGCTCTGGCAATGATGACACTCATTGCGTAATCGATGTAAGATTTCTTCATTACATCAGAATATTCTGTTCTGATAATCTGCTCTGTAGGCAGTGTCAGTTGTCCTTTCATCTTTTGTCGCCTCCTATACGTCTAATTCTGCTTCCTGCGCATTTGCGTAAATAAATGCTCTTCTCGGTGGTACTTCTGTGCCCATCAGCATTTCTGTTACTGCAGAAGCCATTCTTGCATCCTCAATCTCAACTCGTTTCATAATACGAGTATCCGGATTGAGCGTTGTTTCCCAAAGCTGCTCAGCATCCATTTCTCCAAGACCTTTGTAGCGTTGAAGAGTAAATGGACCATTGACACGCTGACGATATTTTTCCAATTCCTTGTCATCGTATAAATATTCTTCCTGACCGTTCTTTGGCATCGCTTTGTAAAGCGGAGGCATAGCAATATAAACATGTCCTTCAAAAATAAGTTCCGGCATAAAACGATAAAACAAAGTAAGAAGCAACGTGGAAATATGAGCACCATCCACGTCAGCATCGGCCATAATAATAATCTTATCATAGCGAAGCTTTGTAATATCGAAATCGTTACCGTAGCCTTCTGAAAAACCACAGCCGAACGCATTAATCATTGTTTTGATTTCCGCGTTGGCAAGAACCTTATCAATACTTGCTTTTTCAACGTTCAAAATCTTACCGCGGATTGGCATAATGGCCTGATACATGCGGTTACGTGCCATCTTTGCAGAACCACCCGCAGAATCACCTTCCACGATGAAAATTTCACATTTACTTGCATCACGGCTCTCGCAGTTAGCCAACTTACCATTGCTGTCAAAAGAGTATTTCTGTTTTGTCAGAAGATTGGTCTTCGCCTTTTCTTCTGTCTTACGAATCTTAGCTGCTCTTTCTGCGCAGCTAAGTACTTTCTTAAGCGTGTCCAGATTACGGTCAAAGAAATGAATAATCTCATCATTGGTAACCTTGCTGGTTGCCTTTGCCGCATCAGGGTTGTCCAATTTTGTTTTCGTCTGACCTTCAAATCTCGGGTCCGGATGTTTAATCGAAATAATTGCTGTCATACCGTTACGAATATCTGCACCTGTGAAGTTCGCATCTTTCTCCTTCAAGATACCAAGCTCTCTTGCATACTGATTCATAACTGTCGTAAATGTTGTCTTAAATCCTGTTAAATGAGTTCCACCCTCGGCATTGTAAATGTTATTACAGAATCCAAGAACATTCTCATGAAATTCGTTGATAAATTGAACAACAGCCTCAACCTCAATTCCTTCTGCTGTTCCCTTAAAATAAATAGGCTCATGAATCACTTCATTTTTCTGATTGAGATCACGAATAAAGCCCATGATACCATCTTCCTCATGGAATACCTCCTTCTCAACCTCAGCGCCACGTCTATCTTCAAAATTAATGGTCAACGACGGATTCAGATATGCGGTCTCATGAAGACGGCTCTTGATCTCTTCTGCTTTAAATTTCGTCTTTTCAAAAATCGTCGGGTCTGGCAAAAAGTTTACCTCAGTTCCTGTCTTCTTTGTCTTAGCAAGAATCGGAAGTAATCC
Source organism: Faecalimonas sp. (assembly GCA_045632945.1). Classification (GTDB taxonomy): domain Bacteria; phylum Bacillota; class Clostridia; order Lachnospirales; family Lachnospiraceae; genus Faecalimonas. The sequence continues at coordinate 42,406 of JAZQXU010000010.1, forward strand.
GTTCTCCAGCTTAACAACAGGTATACCCCTCTCATATCTATCGTGATGAACGCCACCCTCTCTACTAATCTTAACGTCCATATAAGTAGAAAGCGCGTTAACAACCGATGAGCCAACACCGTGGAGGCCACCGCTTGTCTTATATGCAGAATCATCAAACTTACCACCTGCATGAAGCGTTGTATAAACGACACGTGCAGCCGGGATTCCCTTTGCGTGCATTCCTACCGGAACACCACGTCCATTATCAATGATGGTTGCAGAACCATTTTTCTCCAAATATACATCAATCGTGTCACAGTATCCTGCCAAATGCTCATCCACTGCATTGTCCACAATCTCATAAACCAAGTGATTCAGTCCCTTGGTTGACACACTACCGATATACATCCCCGGTCTTTTACGTACCGCTTCTAATCCTTCCAGTATCGAAATACTGTCCGCATCATATGTATTTTTCTTCGCCATTCGTCTAAAACCCTCTCTTTAACAACATCTTGTGCCCACGGGCACACTCTCATACATTTTATAGTAACACTTCACATAGGATATTTGCAAGCAATTCCATCGAATTTTTCATTTCTTTTACCGTATTTGTCTGCGCTCCCGCTTCAATCAGAAGCGATTTTGGCATCATATGCAGACTATATCGATATCCTTTCAGATAAATGCGCCGTGCAAACCCCGGATACATGTTTTCTGCGGCCAGCTGCATCTGAAACGAAAACGAAAGATTATCCTGGATATAAGGGTTATAAAGATATGCAATATCGCCTTGAGATTTGGTTCTGCTAAGACCATTAAAAAACATAATTTTAGCAGTCTGCTCTCCTTCAATCTCCGTAACCAAATGGGTCGTCTCCGGAACGCCATCCCGATGTAAGTCGATGACAACCTCAATGCTTGGATATTGATTCAAAATCTCTTTCACGCCGGCCTCTGCCATCTGATACGCTTTGCTTCGGTCCAGTTTGCCATTAATCAGATCATATACGCCTTCATGATGCAAGGTCTTAACACCTTTACTGTTTAACAGTTCCGCCAAATAAGAGCCCATTCCAACAATGGACGTGCTTGCATCACCTGCTACGGAATCTGCAAACGCCTCCTGTGAATGGGTATGAAAAATCAGGATTTTAGGTCCTTCTGACGCAGTATCTATTTTCATGTTTCTACTGAGCAAGTCATCCACATTCAGTTGCTCCTGCGTGATGCTGGTTGTACTATCCACCGTGTAAAACTGACTGATAAGATAATTAAAATCCCTCAGTTTCTCCATAGAAAAGCGCGTTGCAACAGGGGCTGCATCTACCGTTTCCGTGGAATCCGCAGAATCAGAAGGATCCGTCGTTAAGTCCTCTCCCATGGTATACTCATCATTTGCCTGCATAGAAAGAATCATCTCATAAGTAGTCTCATCCTCCACGTGAACCTCGGGAGTCTCATGAGCATTGACATACTGATATAAAGGACAAAGTTTTTCAAGCAAAGAAACCCGCCAATTATAGGGCGCGCTTTCTTTTACGACATAGGAAATGCCGGGCAAGAATAAATTGTTTGCCATATTTTGTATAATATACCCATCATTCTGCAAAAAAAGATATCCCACAACGATAAGAATCAGGACCAAAAACGTGAATTTATGCATCAATTGATTCAAAGTGATCACTCCTCTAACTTTAACAATATATGATTTTTGTTAGAGTCCTATGCCTCCGCGTTTGATGAAAATAAGAAGTTTAATCCTTTTGCAATCGTCGCACCAATTCGATCAATCGATTCGTCAATATCCTTTGGCGTGACAAACATGCCGTACAAATGCGGCGCAATCATTTCTTGCATATCTCCCATGATTTCATATTTGTTTTCATCTTCCAGTGTAGAAACCAAGTTCTCCATGGTATCTCTTACAATTGTAGCCGCATCAACGACCGTTGGCACGCCGATTGCAATCACCGGAATCCCCAGTGTAGCCTTACTGATTTCATTTCGATGATTACCCACACCGGAGCCGGGATGAATACCGGTATCTGCAATCTGTATGGTGCGATTCAATCTTTTTGTATTACGTGCAGCCAGCGCGTCCACAACAATCACTACATCCGGATTGGTTGTTTCCGTAATACCTTTAATAATTTCATAAGATTCCATGCCGGTTTGAGCCATAACTCCCGGCGCAATGGCACTAATCATATGATTCGTCTGAACACCTAATGCATATTTTCCATACTCTTTCACAATATGCCTTGTAATGTTCAGGCAATCCACAGTATGAGGTCCCAAAGCATCCGGTGTCACCTCACGATTACCAAGTCCGACAACAAGCGCAGTATAATCCTGCTTATCTATTTTCAAAATATCCCCTACATACTTTGCCAATTCCTTTGCAACTGCTGTATGATATTCTTCATCCGGCAGGGCAAGATTCGCCATTTCCATCGTGATATACGTTCCAATTGGCTTTCGCATGCTTTTAGCACCGTTCTCCGTTAAAATGCGCACCTCCGTAATATGAATTTCATGTTCATCATCATAAAACTCCTCAACACTGACTCCCGTAATCTCCACATTGTCAGACTCAAAACGTTCTTTGTCCTCCAGTGCCAAGTCTGTATGAATGTTGTAACTTCCAAGCATGATAAAAACCTCTCTTTATATTCAGATATTCTCTAGTTTTTCGCAAAAAAAGAACAAATATGTATTGACATTTACGTTTTCTTATCTTAAAATGAACAAGTATGTATCGGTAGAACGTTCCGTGTCCGGGTCTATCGAACACTAAAATAGAAACAATATCGTAATATTGGAGGTGTTCACATTGGCTAACATTAAATCAGCAAAGAAAAGAATCTTAGTTAACGAAACAAAGGCTGCTAGAAATAAAGCAATCAAATCAAGAGTTAAAACAGCTATGAAAAAAGTTGACGCTGCTGTTGCTGCTAACGATAAAGCAGTTGCTACAGAAGCTTTAAAAGCTGCTATCGCTGAAATCAACAAAGCTGGAAGCAAAGGTGTTTATCACAAAAACACATGTGCAAGAAAAGTTTCTCGTTTAACAAAAGCTGTTAACGAAATTGCTTAATTTTGAACATATAATAAGAATTAGAAAAGACAACCTACCGTCATGGGTTGTCTTTTTTGTTGTCCAATCATGACTACTGCTTAGCCGGTAGTTTTTTCTGCGGCTATAAGCCGCTGTTACCTGCTTGCCTCAAAAGAAGCTCTGAACAGTTCGCCTTCCGCACTACTTGCATATGCAAACCTAACGGTTTTAGGCGTATTAAAAATAATCTTGCCAAAAACTAACTCAAAATACAACAAACCCTTACTATGCTGAATGTTATTGTTTGTATATAAAATAATACTTCATATTCTAACCGAAATATATTGAATTTCAGTTAGTTTTTACTCAATAATTTTTCATACGAACAATCGCAGTATTAATACTTGAAGCTAAAGCTATTTGGGGACAAACCTGTATAGCAGGTGGTTTATTTTATCTGTCGATACAAAAAATAAGCCCTGCGCGTTTGCACAAGGCTTATCTATGTAATCAAATATGATTTTTATAAAATAGCAAGCAAGATAAAGTTCAATATGAACAATCCTGTACATACCCAAAGAACTGGGTGAATCTCTTTTGCTTTTCCTTTGCAAATCTTAACGATGCAGTAGAAAATAAATCCAGCTGCAATACCGTAAGAAATGCTGTAGCAAAGTGCCATGAAGATACCAGCAAAGAATGCAGGAATTGCTTCGTCTAAATCTGTCCAATCAATATCTTTAAATGAAGCTACCATCATGATACCTACTGTTACTAATGCAGGTGCTGTAGCTGCAGATGGAACTGCGCTAATGAATGAAGCTAAGAATGCAGATAATGCAAAGCAGATAGCTGTTACTACAGATGTAAGACCTGTACGTCCGCCTGCTCCGATACCAGCTGCACTTTCAACAAAAGTAGTTGTATTAGAAGTTCCGATTAAAGCTCCGATTGAAGTAGCTGTTGCGTCTGCAAATAAAGCTTTGTCTAATTTAGATTTGAAACCATTGCTTGTTTCCATTGCTTTTTCATCTTCTTCGCTGAAGATACCTGTACGACGTCCGGTTCCAATAAATGTACCGATTGTGTCAAATGTATCAGAAATACTGAAAGCAAAGATTGTAATTAATACTAATGGTAATTTAGACATATCTGTAAATAAGCTTGTGATACCGCCTTCTTTGAAAATAGCAAGGAATGTTGTCGGTAATACTTTGCAAGCCTCTGTGAAAGATACAGTATCAGCTAATTTCGTAACGCCGAACGGAATACCAATAATAGTTGTAGCAATAATTGCAATTAAGATTGCACCTTTTACTTTTAATACTAACAATACAACTGTAAGAACAAGACCGATTAAGAATACCCAAAGAACCGGATTGTTCAATTTAGGAAGTTCCGGAACGATTCCGCTTGTAATTACTGATGCACCATCTTCTGCAACTGCTGCACCTGTAAAACCAACAAAATCAATGTTGAGGAATCCGATATAAGCTACGAAAATACCAATACCACCACCAATTGCATGTTGTAAGCTAAGTGGAATTGCTTTAATGATGTGCTTACGAACTTTTGTAACAGTAATCAAAATGTTGATCAAACCACAAATGAATACCATAGAAAGTGCTTGTACCCATGTAAAGCCAAGACCGAAGCATACTGTGTAAACAAAGAATGCGTTCAATCCCATACCAGGTGCCTGCGCATAAGGAACATTTGCAACAAGACCCATTATCAATGTACCTATAATTGCGGAAATGATGGTTGCCAAAAATACAGCACCCCATTCCATACCCGATTGCGAAAGAATACCTGGGTTAACAATGATGATGTACGACATTGCAAAGAATGTTGTGATACCAGCCATAATCTCGGTGGATACGTTGGTATTGTTTTCTTTCAGATGAAATAATTTTTCTAACATATTCCTCTTCTCCTTTAGTTTTTTTAAAATTTGATATTATTTTACCAAGAAACATTCAAAAAATCAATAACTTGTATAAAAAAAGACTGAAACAACACAATATGTTGTCCCAGCCCTTTTTTTATGTAGAAATCAAATTAGTTATTAATAAATTTGTCTTCTTCGTTATTCCAGCTGTAAAGCTTACGAATCTCTTCTCCAACGATCTCTGCCGGATGTTCAGCCGCTAATTTTCTCATCGCGTTGAAGTGAACTTGTTTTCCTGAATCAGACATATCTAACAAGAATTCCTTTGCAAAAGAACCATCTTGGATGTCAGAAAGAATCTTCTTCATAGATTTCTTAGTTTCTTCAGTGATAATCTTTGGTCCTGTTACATAATCACCATATTCAGCTGTGTTAGAAATAGAATATCTCATTCCTGCAAAACCTGATTGGTAAATAAGGTCAACGATTAATTTCATTTCATGAATACATTCAAAGTAAGCATTTCTTGGATCATATCCTGCTTCAACCAAAGTTTCGTAACCTGCTTGCATAAGTGCACAAACACCACCACAAAGAACAGCTTGTTCACCGAAAAGGTCTGTTTCTGTCTCTGTACGGAATGTGGTTTCAAGAACACCTGCTCTTGCTCCACCGATTGCTAATGCGTATGCAAGTGCTTTATCAAGTGCCTGACCGGAAGCGTCCTGTTCAACAGCAACAAGACAAGGAACACCTTTACCTGCTTGATATTCACTTCTTACAGTGTGTCCAGGTCCTTTAGGAGCAACCATCGTTACGTCAACATATGCCGGTGGTTTAATACATCCGTAGTGAATGTTGAAACCGTGAGCGAACATCAGCATGTTTCCTTCTTCCAAGTTCGGTTCAATATCTTCTTTGTATAATTGTGCTTGTTTTTCATCATTGATCAGAATCATGATAATGTCAGCCATCTTAGCTGCTTCTGCTGCTGTGTAAACATCAAAACCTTGTTTCACAGCCTTATCCCATGAACGACTTCCTTCATAAAGACCGATGATTACGTTGCATCCAGATTCTTTTGCATTTAATGCATGCGCGTGTCCTTGGCTACCATAACCGATAACAGCAATTGTCTTTCCTTCCAATAATGATAAATTACAATCCTCTTGATAATAGATTTTATTAGCCATTTCTAATCTCCTCCTAAATAATAGCTCTGATTTATATAGTTAAAGGTATCTTCGCCTTTAGCTTCGTATGTAAATTATGCTTCGGTGTCAAATACACCATCGCTTCCTCTGGAAAGACCGGTGATACCCGTGCGGGCAAGTTCCAAAATCTCATATCCGGAAAGCAAGTTAAGGAATGCTTCCACTTTAGAAATATTACCTGTCATCTCAAGCATCAGCGAATCCGTTTCCACATCCACAATCTTCGCTCTGAAAATATCTGCCACAGAAATAACCTCGGCACGTTGTGCTGCATTTGCCTTAATCTTAACCATGATAAGCTCACGGCAAACAGACTTACCATCCTCTAAAATCTTGATATCAACTACGTCCTCAAGTTTCGCAAGTTGCTTCTCAATCTGGGATAACACCTGCGTATCTCCGGTTGCAACAACCGTAATAAGTGTAAGGCTCTTATTCATAGTCGTTCCTGACGTAATACTATCAATGTTGTAACCACGTCTGCTAAAAAGACCTGCAACGCGACTAAGAAGTCCGGTATTGTTATTAACCAACAATGAAAAAACTTGTGTTTTCATATCTAAATTTGTCCTCCTGCTTGTAATCAAGCGTTTTCAAAAAAACAGAGTGCGTTCTGTTTTTTAACATAATAACAACTCTATAATCTTTTGTCAACCCATATTATTTTGTTTTTTAAAGAAATTTATTGTGCCTCAATTCGTTCTGCCAAATCATTTAAATACACCCAACGCTCCATCTTTTCTTCTAAGGCGTGTTCCGTTTCTTCTTTGGCTTTTAAGAGATCCGCCAGCTTCGCTGAATTAGTCGCGTTTGCCATCATATCTTCTTCCAGCGAGGCAATCTTATCCTCGAGTGCCGCGATATCATCATCAATAGAGTCATATTCCTTCTGCTCGGCAAAGGTAAACTTTAACTTCTTTGGCTGATTCTGCTTCCAATCCTTTCCGATTGATTTCTTTTGTTCTAGAATAGAAACAGTTTTGGAAATATTTTCTCCAGATAATGCGCCTTTCGCCTCCAAATAATCCGTGTATCCACCCTCGTATTGTTTGAGATAACCGTTTCCCTCAAATGCAAAAATACGGTCCACGAGATTATCCAAGAAATATCGATCATGAGAAACAGTAATGATAATCCCGTTAAAGGAATCCAAGTAATCTTCTAAAATTGTCAAAGTAGGAATGTCAAGGTCATTGGTCGGCTCATCAAGAATCAACACATTCGGGGATTCCATCAAAACCTTACACAAATATAACCGGCGTTTCTCTCCGCCCGAGAGTTTCCCAATCGGAGTGTACTGCATATTGCCGTCAAACAAGAAACGCTCCAGCATCTGTGACGCTGTAATTTTGCCATCCTTGGTCGGAACATACTCAGCGATCTCTTTGATATAATCAATCACCCTTTGATGACTGTCCATATCTTGTGCTTCCTGGGCAAAATATCCGATGCGAATGGTATCGCCGATTATCACCTCACCACTATCCGGCAAAATGTCGCCTGTGATTAATTTCATTAAAGTAGATTTACCACATCCATTTGGCCCGATAAATCCAACCCTCTGATTCTTAAGAACAATATAATCAAAATCCTTAATCAGAACCTTGTCATCATAACTTTTGCTGATGTTGTGAAGTTCTATGGTCTTTTTCCCCATGCGTGTACCGATAGAATCCAGTTCTACGGTGGCATCCTGTGTCGGCGCCTTGCCATTCTTTAGCGCTTCCAGACGCTCTAATCTGGCTTTCTGTTTGGTGGTTCTTGCCCGGCAACCGCGTTTCGCCCATTCCAGTTCCATGCGAAGGATGCTCTGACGTTTCCGCTCGGATGCAAGCTCCATCTCTTCACGCTGGGCTTTCATTTCAAGGAACTTAGAATAATTTGCCTCATAACTATATAATTTCCCATGGCTGATTTCCAAAATCTTATTGGTCACACGGTCAAGAAAATTACGGTCATGGGTAACCATAATAATACTACCGTTAAAACGTATCAAATATTCCTCTAGCCAAGTAACCATCTCGTTGTCCAAATGGTTGGTAGGCTCGTCCAGAATCAGAACATCTGCAGGATGAACCAAAGCTTTAGCAAGCGCGACTCTCTTCTTTTGACCGCCCGAAAGCGTATGGATGGTGGCGTCATGGTCCGTGATGCCAAGCTTGTTTAATATGTTTCTTGCTTCATACTCCTTGTCCTGCGTCACTTGAGTAACGTACCCTAGTACTGTGTCTTCTTTTGGAAATTCCGGATTTTGCGGCAAATAAGTGATGCGTAGGCCATTCTGTTTAATTACCTGCCCTTCGTCTGTCTCCTCTAATCCTGCAATCATCTTAAGCAGCGTGGTCTTGCCAGTACCGTTGATACCAATGATACCGATCTTGTCGCCTTCATGAATGCCGTAAGAAACGTCGTCAAATATTTTCTTTTCGCCAAATATCTTACTTACGTGTTCAATGTTTAAAATGTTCATGTGTGTTCTCCATACCTAAAAATTTCAATAAGCCTTCGCAGCCCTCAACCACGTCTTCATAGGTGATGTCGAAGTTACCAGTATACCACGGGTCTGCAATGGACTCGCCTTTTCGTCCTGCGAAATCTAAAAGCATGTGCACCTTGTTTTCCGGATCATCACCGATAATACGCATGAGATTGCGGATGTTGTGGCTGTCCATAACAATGAGGTAATCGTATTTGTCGTAATCTGCTTTTGTTACCTGTACTGCGCGGTGGTCGCTGCATGGAATACCCACTTGCTGCAGTTTGCGCTGTGTCCCGTAATGAACGCCGCTTCCAATCTCTTCGCGGCTTGTGGCAGCAGAATCGATGTAAACTCGAGATTCCATATGCTGTTTTCTAATCATATCTTTCATAACCATTTCTGCCATAGGCGAGCGACAGATGTTGCCGTGGCAAACCATGAGCACTTTTATCTTCTCTTTCATAAGTTCTCAAATCCTTTCAAAAGCCCATAAATACTGGGGTTGTGGAGTTTTTCATTTTTTTGATACTCTGTCATTTCTTCTCAAAATAGAGCATATTTTCTCAGGTGATTGTCTTAAAAATTGGCTTATTTTCAAAAATTTAAGACAGCAATTTCAACTGTCTTATTTTTTCACGAACCCGCATAAACACTAGCTTTATTGGACGTTCCGTGGCAAACTAACACATCAAAAATGTCCTATGCCAAGCTAAAACACTCGTTCTTTTAAGCCTCTTTTTCCATCAGTAAATCGAGTCTTTCCATCTCTGCAATCGCATCCTCTGACTTAATATGCGTATATGTATCCAGTGTTACGGAGATATCACCGTGCCCCATGATATACTGCAATACCTTTGGATTCATGCCGGATTTTGCCATATTCGTACAAAACGTATGTCTGCACACGTGCGGTGTAATCTTCGGCATCTGCACCTTATAAATGCTATTGTACTTTGCTACAGAGAGTTGGAAATACTTCTCCCAATGTAACGCCACCCTCGGTTTTCCGTTCTTATCCAAGAAGAGAAATCCTGAATATCCGTCTACAATTGGCTCAATCTTTGGCTTTGGACGATTCTTGATAATACGCTTGAATGCATCCACCACATCCGGTGTCATTGGTACATCACGAACCCCATTATCTGTCTTGGTTGTCTCACAAATATATTTCATTTCGCTCGTACGTTGAAGCTGATGATTGACTTTGATGACTTTCTTTCTAAAATCAATGTCTTTCATCGTCAAACCACAAAACTCACTGATACGAAGCCCAGTTTTGAACAAGATATAAAATGCATCATAATATCTCTTATAATGTGCGTCTTCCGCAATAAACTGCAGAAACTTTCTCTCCTGTTCTCTTGTGAGTGCATCCCTTTTGACACTATCATTCACAACAACTGTGTGAAGCTCAAACTGAAATGGATTCTTGATAATCATGTCATCATCAGCCGCCATCTGAAATGCCGGGCGGAGAACACCTCGCACTGTATGAATTGTGCTATAGCCTCTGCCATCTTCCTGCATTTTAATCAGAAAAATCTTTGCATCCGATGTTTTGATACTCGCAATCTTCCTCTGTCCAAAAGGTTCCTTTGCCAAGATATTTTGCACAAATTTGTAGCCGGTACGAGTACTGTGTTTAACTCCGGTTTTAGTCATCAGATACTTTTCCACTAATTCGCAAACCGTAATATCTTCACAACAGAGCTCCAGTCTCATCTGTTTCTCGACATCTTTGATTTTCTCCCTCAAAGATTTCTCTTTACGTTTTCCTGCCGGAGTTGGGTCCGAAGCAGTCAATCGCCAACTGTATACTGATTTTCTCTGTCCAAAGGGTGTGGTATAGCGATACACATAACGTCCATCGTCCTGTTGCCACTCGCCCATCTGTAATACTCTTCCTTTATTGTCACGTCTCTTTGCATTACTCATAATCATTCTCCTTTCAAAGAGCTGTGACATGGCTTAGTGTTAATATATCACAGCTCCCTCATTTTTTCTACAATATTCAGCCTTCTGCCAAAATTTAAGACAATAAATTTAGCTATTTTTTAAGACAATAACTATTTCTAAATAGCCTCTAATGAATCCACATACTTTTCAAATTTCACCCTTTTAATCTGTACACGATTTCCATTCCAAAGAAGGTAATCTGCGTTCTTATTCTCGTTGATGAGATTGCGCAGCTTATGTTCCCCGATGCGGAAATATGCTGCCGCTTCTTCTATGCTCAATGTATATTTTTCCCATACGGGAATATTGTAAGTAGTATTCATCCACACCTCCTATTCCGATTCTTCTTCACGAAAAATCTGCTCAAATGCTCTTTTATTCTTATTTCCTTTTTCTCTACGATGACTCTCGCCCTTAATACAAATGGGCTGGCAACTGCCAAGCACTCTATCGTAGATTCTCTTATAATCAAGATTCTGCGTTTCTCGCATTTCCTTTATGGTCAGGTTCGTAGTAATAATCATTGGCTTGCCAGAGCAAACTCTTCTGTCTAGTACGGAAAAGACATTCTCAACTACAAAGGCGGAATTACGCTCCGAACCCAAATCATCCAAGATAAGTAAATCATATCCGCAAACAGCTTCTATGTAGTCATTCTTATCTACAGCAGCAAATACTCCATTGCTAATAGTTGTGAAATTCGTCATCAGAACTCTCTTCTCCTGTTCCAGTAAGGCATTAGCAATACACGCTGCCATGTAGCTCTTCCCGGTTCCTACATCTCCCCAAAGAAGCATTCCCATACCGTTTTTCTTTACCTCGTCCCAATGCTCCACGTACTGTCTTGCATATTTCATATGAGGATTGGAGCCATCGTCATTGGCAAAATTCCACTCTCGCATAGCACGCTCAGAGAAACAAATTGTGGTATTCTTTTCAACTTCCTGCTGACGCTCCCGTTCCTTGCGCTCCTGCTTTTCCTTTTCCATCTGTGCTCTCACACAAGCACACTGTCTTGGATGTGTCTTCATGTGAAATATCTCTTGCACATGCTTCGGAAGTTCCTTTTCCATCGGTTCCTGACATACTGCACAATACTTCAAACCATCTTCTCCAATATAGAATCTATCCTTATCCATTATTAAAAACTCTCCTCCTCTTCGTAGTCGTAATCTCTTAAATTACTGTTTCTATTGTTACTTATATATTTACTAGGGGACTGTTTTCCGCCTTGGTTACCGACAGCTTTCTGCCCCACTTCGGTCGAATTTCCGACCGCGGATTTCTGCCCATGTTCCTCATCCGGAAATAAAACATATAACCGATTAGGTCGTCCTCGTCCTTCCGGGATTTTCTCTAACAACTGCGCCTTCACTAATTCCTTCATTGCATCCTTAATGGTTGTCTCACTTTTATTTATATCTATAGCCATTTGATGGATGGGATAGATAAAGTACACTCTTCCCTGTCCATCCAGCCAACGATTCTTTTGCGACAGTTGTGCTTTCCCCAACAACCGGATATACAGCATCTTCGCCGTGTTACTGACTGGACAATTCAACAGAAATCGTGGCATTGGCAAATATGGTGGTATCTTCGTGTGTTCATACATGTATTTGCTCATTTTTATACTCCTCTTCCATAACGGGATTTCTTCATTTCCTTTCTCATTTCTGCGTACTTTCGCTCATTTTCCTCATAGAGTTTCTGACGCTCTTTTCTTTCTCTCTTAATACGCTTTTCTTTCATACGTTCTTCTCTTCGGTCTTTTCTGCAAACCTTGAGATACGACCATACGCCCTTCTTCATATCTGCAATTTTTTCTTCCGCCGCTTCAAGTTTTCTGGAAGCTTCCAAGTATAAATCCCTGTCTATTCTACAGCTCCAAGCATAACGATCTTTCTCTGTTTCTAAGTCTTTTTTCTGTCTTTCCACCATCCGCTTATAACTTTCGACCTCTGATTTTAACGCCTTGACCTCATCCGCCTTTTGCCGTCCAACACTTCCACCTTGTGCTTCCACGTAGCTAACTGTTGCTCCTGTTCCTCTACCAAACGATTTGGAAGATTAAGCTCCGTCTGTATTTGTAGAAACATTTGCGAAATCAATTCCTGATTCAGTTTCAGACTTCCTCCTCTCTCCAACACCAGACATCCTGCCTCCGTCTCCAAATCCACAATTTTTCTACGGGCAGAGGTTTCTGATACCCCCTCCGACATTAACAGATTTTTCAACCGTGACATCGAACTTGGATAACGTTTACTCACAAACACTAATGTTTCATAGTTATCCGCTAACTTTTTCATTACTTCCTTTGACTGCATCCTATTCTCTCCCCTCTGTGTCTTGTAAATCTCACATTTTTCTTGCTTAAATATTTTTCTTACACTAAGTACTTAGGGTCAGAAAAAGCTGATTGCAAAAAATGTGGCAAACTTTTTTAAAACTTTTTGTTTTTACACTAAGTACTTGGAGTCAAAAAAAGCTGATTGCAAAAAATGCGGCATATTTTTTCAAAATTTTTCTTTTCACTATATACTAGGAGTCAAAAATTGCTGACGGCAAAAATGAAACAAATTATTTCATGAATTAATTGCAGAGACTGATATCCACACATAGACGACATAACAAAAGGCACCAACCTCCAGACCGATATCTGAAAATCAGTGCCTTCCAACGCCGAAATAGGCATCGCCACTATTTGGCGAAAGTAACAGGATACGCCTAACGTTGCACGAATCTTAGGCAACAGAACCGCTGACCAGCCAGGCTGTTCACTTTAGGGTAACCCCTAAAACCCGAATTTTAGTCCTTAGTCACTTCTGGTCACGATGACCAGAAGTGTCCTGAATTGTCTACTCCCACTTTTGGTCATCGTGACCAAAAGTGCATAAAAAATACCAGCGAAACTACAAAACTGTAATCTCACTGGTATATGTAATGTTTACTTATTCTGTTGTGGGGAACTTAGCTTTTATATACTATAAAGCATACTCTCTTACTGCTTGTATTACGCTTGAAGACATCCACCCAACCATTACATCCGCATTATTACTTATCTTAAGTGGAATTCTTTCTTGTCCTCTAGGCTTAATCCCAATAATTGGTTTTCCAAGTTCTAAGGCTACGTCTATTTCGTAATTAATCCATTCACTATATGAAACGTACATTCCAGAAAGAATAATTACACAGCTACACAATGAAATTCTATTGCGTATCTTTTCCTTAAGCTCTCTTTTACTATTCACATCCAATGGATTGCTAAGCGATACCGAATAATTTGTCCATGAAAAATTATTTGCATTATCTAACCATCCTTTTATAGTCTGGTAATCAGCATCATAATCCCATGAATGACTTATTAATATATGATAATTTCTTAATGCTGGCATTATAAATCCTCCTTTTAAATTTTACTGTCCTTCACGAGACGCCAATACTGTTTACCTATTGTTGTTAACTTACACGCCTTTGAATTCATAGCAGCAAAATACATATGCTCCGCTTCTACTGGAACAACCAAACCAACACTTTCTAATTTTTGCAAATCCGAAAAAATCTTTGTATTCTGCTCATTTGCATATGGTTCAATAATCTTATGCTCAACATTTTTTGCGTTTGTGGGTTCAAATGAAGGATCCAGTTTTAAATACGCTTCTTCATGCTCAAAATATTTCGTAAGCATTCTAATTATATTTTTTTCCACCTGAGGCTTAACATTTCTTAATGAAGTAAACCTTGTTACATTTGTTTTGAAAACCGGTCTTTGTTGCCATGGTCCCAATGCTTTATCTATGAATGCATATATACCACCAATAGTTACATTACCTGTAACATCTGCAGCACCGCCCGCAAGCGCTTCAGCAAATAAAGCTGTAAAGACACCATGTCCATTTATCTCTTTGGCAGTTTCACTATTTCTACTCGCAGTTAAAATTGTTACTCCCTCATTTATTACTGCCGTATTTTGCCCCACTGTAGAGATACTACCCATAAAACCCGAAAAACAGCAATCCAATATTATTATTCGTTCTTTACATTTTGATTTGTTAGCAATAGTTAATACATCTTGTAAAGAAACACCCCAATCATATTTTGAATAATCTGGAGTTACCAAATATCCACCTATTGAATCAATATGTCCATGTCCTGAAAAATAAAATAATGCAACATCTGCATCTCCACTAAAGCAACTATCTATCAATCCAAGTAATTCCGCTTTTGTATTGACATTATTTTTTTGCCATACAGAAAAATTTGGAGCACCATCTTCATTATTTGCCAACAAATCTTTTATCATCTCAGAATCATTACAACACCCCTCAAGAGGGCAACTAGGATATTCATCAATTCCTACCACTAATGCTTTTCGAATACTCATCTCTAATTCTCCTTATCTTTTTGTGCTTAAAATATGTATCAGACGTCTATGTTCATATTTTCATAATACTATAGATGGCAGAACCAGCACTAATGTTCATAAGGTTCTTTACCTTCTAGCCATTCTTTTAGTACTATATATTTTGTTGTTCCTGGCTGCCATACCCAAAAGTCTGATCTCTCTCTATTTTCATACTTTCCATAGGTCACATAAGGATATAATCCCAAATACTCTTGCCCGCTAAAATTTCTATCATCCTTAACAGGTAAAATGCAACAACGACCACTTTTCTTGCCATCAAAATACCCCAACTCCCAAGGACACCATTTAGAGCCTTGCACATTTGAAGTAGCTAAATAAGATAGTCCAATTGAACAATCCATTCTTTCTTTTAAAACCGAAGCTGTATCCGTAGTTACCGTTTCTCTGTCTAATACTATATCTTCTATCCAATCGACATATACAGAATATCCACAATCACGAAACATTTTAACTAAATCTCTTACCAGCTCTTTATCCAAAAAACTGTGCGATAGGAATACATCATATTTCCTTTCTGCTCCTCTTACTTTGCTGAAATGCTCCACCAATTCAGCATTTTCACTTTTTATTTGTCTATCAGCTTCTTCTCCATCTAGTATTTTTTTAATTCTAATTTCATCCCGAATTATACTTCTAGATAATACCAATCCTCTTTCTTCTTTGTTTATTGGCAAATTTTGATATATATTCTCAATAATAGGATCTCTTTGTGGAATTATTTCCTGTCCGACAATCTTATCTTTATCATCTTTAAATCTTATTCCATTATCCTCAAAAACAACACCTGGAATATACTTGATGAATTTAAACAAATACTCAATTTGATTATACTTTTTTTCTTCAAAAGAAATCGATTTAGCATACTCATAATTCTCATTTATAGTTTCCCTTTTTATATAGCCTTCAGGAAACAATGTAATATCTGTTACCATCAAAGCAATCAAATCCTCTTTTGACAAAAATCCATTATATGCCAATGTCTTTAATAAAAAATTGATTTCTCTACGTTCTGTATAATCTTTTGAATATGACGAATTAAAGCTTGATGCTTCATAGAATATTTGGGCAAATAATAATTCTCTGTCTTTTTGTTCTTCTGCTTCTATAAACCGCTTTGTAAGCACATGATATCCTTTATACCTTGGTCTTACAAAACCCAACTTAATAAATTGATTAATTGATTTTCTGACCGACGCCATATCCTTTTTCGGATTTATTTCATATACTAGTTCCTGTAATTCCTGGTTTTTCGCCGTTGTACATTTGATAGTTTGCAATTCATTCTCATCAATAAATCTAATAACTGCAGCTAAAACATTTCTAAAAAGATCTCCGTTAATATCTGTATACTCTACTGTTAATTTCCAGTATTTATCATATTGTTGTTCTTCTTGCGGCATTTATTTCCTCATTTCCAAAATAAACAATAACTCTTTACTTGCATTTTTATTTTCTTTACCCGTAACCTGATAGTTATGTTTCTTTTCTTTTATTGTCACTTTCCCATATTTTCGTAGCATATTTTCAATTTCATCTGGACCTGGTTGTACTCTTGTATTTTGGCTTAATACAACATAATTAGTCTTACCGCGCAACTTAGAAATGAGTTTGTCCATGTTATATAAGAAAATGGTTTTTTGAGTAAAATCAGTGTGACTTTTTTTCTTATCGAACATCTCATCAAACAATCCATAGAATGCATCATAGTTATTCATAGTCGAAGGATATGGCGGATCCATATACACAACATCGACCCACTCTATCTTCTTAACCATTTCTTCTGCATCACAGTTGAAAACTTTACATTCTTTCCCTTCAAATACAGCCGCATTATACTCTTCTATATTTTCACGCATATGGCTTTCAAATGTTTGGTTGTGATATGCTCGTTTCCGTTTATATTTTCTGTAACTATAGTCCTCATCCCTAAGTATTTGTATCTGATTCCATGGTACGTTCATTCTAGAATACGGCAACTTTCTAATCATTGCCCTTCTAAGTAACGCAAGAAACAAATACTTTTCACTACCTTTCAATTTTTCAGATATAGCAACAAGCCTAGCTAATTCTTCAATTTCATTCGGATAATACAGCCTTTCTTCAAGAAATGTAAATTTTCTTTTCAATGCTAGAACTCTATCATCATCAACTCTTTTATCAAACACACTAAGTGATAATGTTTTATTTGAATTCTCTATCAAAGCTTTAGCCAAAACATAATCTGCATACAAAATATCATTTGCTATTACAGAATATCCCTTCTCTTTTAAAGCATAGGAAACCGAGCAGCCACCCGCGAAAATATCCAAAACCGTTCCATCTTCTATCGGCATTTCATCAATTATCCATTCAACCAACTTCTCTTTGTTCCCTATATAATTAACCTTCGGATACCCTGACATTTTTAAGCGCCTCCTCTACTTGTACTGCAATCTTATTCGCCAATTTAGGTGGCACAGCATTTCCTATTTGTTGCTGAACTTGAATAGATGCACCTTCAAAAACAAAATCATCCGGGAACGATTGAATTCTTGCTAACTCCCTAGATGTCAAAGCTCTATTTTGCTCATAATGAAAAATTTTTCTCATATCACCAGTAACACACACTGATGGCTTATTACTAGCATAGCGAATATATTTTCTAATATCCCCTGATTTTGGTCGTATCTCTTCAGGTATATCTGTACGATCTCCTCCATCTTTCACATAACTCATCTTTTCTAACATTTGTGCACTATGTTTCATTGCAACATGATTAGGTATATCACTGGATTCGCCGCTTTCTAATACTGGCAAATCTCCAATCACATCTTTTATAGTGTAGGTTTTTTCTTCATACTTTGGATAAATAAAATCCGTTTCTAAATCTTTTCTTACGCCTACTACCACAATTCTTCTTCTTTCTTGTGCAATACCATAATTAGCACTATTTAAAACTTCCCATTTTACCCGATATCCTACCCCTGCATTCTCAAATGCTTTTACTATCTCAACAATAGTTTTACCTTTTAAATGAGTTGCCATAGCCGCAACATTTTCCATTACAAACATCCTTGGCTTTACATGTGCGACAAAGCGTACAAATTCTTTAAATAACTTATTTCTATCATCATCAATAAATGTGCGTCCTATATTTCCTGCAATCGAAAATCCTTGGCATGGCGGTCCTCCAATAATAACATCAACTTCCTGTCCAGCCAATAATTCATCAATTTTATCATTCGATATATTTTTTATATCATCTACAATTAATTTGTGAGTCTTAAAGTTCTTGCTATATGTTCTTGCAAAATCCGGATTGAACTCAACCGCAAAAACATTCTTAAAGCCAGCTTGATCAAATCCCAACGACAGACCACCTGCCCCACAAAATAAATCTATGTATTTATAAGTCATTTATTTGCCTCCGTTCTTTTCATAGAAAAGTTTTCTATGATATGCCAAATATCTTCTTCTACTATCATTCAGCACTTTCTTGTCTAGACTCAAACATTCTAGGTCTATGCGAACTGTTGCGTCCACGTTTTTTCCCAAGAGAATTATACCATCATCTGAAAAGGAAATATCCTTTTTATCAAAATAGGAATCCACCGTTGGACTTAATAACAGTCCATTATTAACATCATACGCTTCATCTTCATTATGCTCTCTAAGACAATCCACACATGGTTTAATATGCGAAGCAATTAGTGATTTATATGCTTTTTTATCTAAATAGCATACTGCAGCTCCATACAGTTCTTTTGATTCCGCTTTAAGTTCTTCTTTATAAATTCGGTGTCTAACACCGTCTCGTTTGAAGTCCTCGTCAAAATCTTTATCTGCAATTGCTGGATCATCTGCAAACCAAAAGCGTTCTTCATTTTTATCATATTTTAAATCAACAAACCTCTTTAAATATCCAATTAAATGTGCTATCTGATTATATTTTCTCTCATCAAATTCACTAATTATTGCATACTGATACTGCATATCTAATTGTTCTCTTGTCAAATACCCTGCGCCAAAATTAGATATATCTGTAACCATCAACGCCATAATATCCTGCTTATTTAATGAACCATTTTTATCTAATGTTTTTAGTAAGAAATTTACATGCTTCATACTTCTATTATCTATAGTAACATCTGACGCCAATGATGAAGCTTCATAAAATATCTTGGAAAAAATAATTTCTTTACGCTCCTTATCTGTTTCTCTAATAAAGGATTTAACAAGTGGATGATAACCCAATAACAATGGATTAATAAAACCAATTTTTACAAATTGATTAATTACCTTTCGTGCAGATAAAGTTGCATCACTTCCTTTAAATCCTGATATATCTACAATTTTATTCTGTAACTGCTTGTAAAGATCACAGTCCGAAAAGTTCAACCCCAATTTAGCATTTTCTTCTAAAGCAGCTATATTTTTATCAATAAAGAAAACTATTACATTTAGGCAATTATTAAATTTAGTACCTGTTATATCTAAATGCGCTGCAGTAAACTTCCAATAATTCTCATAGATTTCAACATCTCTTCTTTTCTTTGTGTTTGCCATAGTATACCCTCCACTATATTGCACAGTGTTTCTTTCTTCCATCTTCCGGTTTCAAGGCATTATACGGAATAAGCCATGTTTTTCCCTTTTTTACAACGCCAGCTATACGTTCTTGCTCGCATAACAATGCTATTCTTCTTGACGATATCCCCCATTTTTTTGACATTTCAATAGTTGTTAAATATTCCATATACAACCTCCTTGTACTAAATATTAGTATATTCATTTATCTGAATAATTGCAACTATTTTTTGTCGAACTTGTGTTCTTTTTTATATTTGCAATATGTTGACTGTAGGCACCCGTAGTCATGCTGCAAGGCAAAAAGAAAAGACACTGACCCACAGAACATTAATCTGCAAATCCGTGCCTTGGTGCCGAGACAGCCTAGCATGACTACCTCCTACAGTAAACATATTGAATATATTATATATATAACAATATGTTATTTAAAATTTACCTTATAAGTCTGAGCAGAAATACACAAATCTTTCAAACTTCCTTTTCGTATAGAGATTTTTCCTTTTAAATTAACTTTATCAAATTCATATACCCGATATAGATAATATTGTTCTGGGAACTTTTCGCTTTGTACCAATTCATTTGCAGTAATGAATATATGTCCATCCTCTGGTCCTGATGTGGTTTTAACCTCAATATACTTTTCATTTCCATATTTATCATAAGATAAAATATCATACCCAAGGCCATCCCCATCTAGCTTTGCAACTCTGCGAACCTGTTTTTCCTCTCCCAATTTGTATTTCTTAACTTCATCTCTCTCATACTGATATACAAATTCTTCTCCTGCATCTCCGATTTCTTTATTAGATTTTGCCTCCTGGATATGGTCAATATGTTTCCCCTTTAACACCACTTTGCCTTCTTTTGCCTGCAAAGTAAACTCCTTTATATCCACCTCATCTTTTTCATTCAACACTTCTGGATTGTCAAAATATATTGCAGAATACACAATATCCTGCACCAAAAGGTGATATTCTGGATCATAGTATTTATTCCGTCTACTCTCATATTTCTTTAACAATTCCTCATCTTGCATAACACGTTTTAATATCATGTCGCACATACTCTCA
>JAZQXU010000011.1:0-16629 GCA_045632945.1 Faecalimonas sp.
TTACATCGTAGGTGCTGCAATCGCAATCAAAAAAGACTGCAGAAGAGCTGCTGACGCTGCTGCAGCAATCGGTGAAGGTCTTCAGGCTTTCTGTATTCCAGGTTCAGTTGCTGACCAACGTAAAGTAGGTTTGGGACATGGTAACTTAGGAAAAATGTTATTAGAAGAAGAAACAGACTGATTTGCATTCTTAGCAGGTCACGAATCATTCGCAGCTGCTGAAGGTGCTATC
The DNA here is from genome assembly GCA_045632945.1 of Faecalimonas sp. Classification (GTDB taxonomy): domain Bacteria; phylum Bacillota; class Clostridia; order Lachnospirales; family Lachnospiraceae; genus Faecalimonas. Next base: position 233 of record JAZQXU010000011.1, read on the forward strand.
GGTATTGCTGAAAAAGCAAACAAAGTTCGTCAAAAACCATTACGTGTTATCTTAAACGGTCTTGGTAAAGACGCAGCACAAATCATTTCAAGAATCAACGGTTTCACATTTGTTGAAACAGAAATGGATTACTATACAGGCGAAGTGAAAGAAATCAGCAGAACAGCTTATTCTACAGGACTTCGTTCAAAAGTTAACTGCTACGGTGCAAACGATGTAACAGAAGGTGTTGCAATCATGCACAAAGAAAAAGTTGATGTATCTATCACAGGTAACTCAACAAACCCAACACGTTTCCAACATCCAGTAGCTGGAACATACAAAAAAGAATGTATCGAGCAAGGAAAGAAATACTTCTCAGTTGCTTCAGGTGGTGGTACAGGACGTACACTTCACCCAGACAACATGGCAGCAGGTCCTGCTTCATACGGTATGACAGATACAATGGGACGTATGCACAGTGATGCACAGTTTGCAGGTTCTTCATCAGTTCCGGCTCACGTTGAGATGATGGGTCTTATCGGTGCTGGTAACAACCCAATGGTTGGTATGACAGTTGCAGTTGCAGTTTCTATTCAGGAAGCAGCAGATGCAGGTAGATTCTAAGAAATAATAAAAAAGAGTGCTGAAATCAATCAGCACTCTTTTTGTTTTTTGACCTGCCTACCAAATAATCTAAAGATACATCATAAAAATCTGCAAGCTTGATAAGAACCTCAACCGGCATATTAATCTTACCAAGTTCATACTTAGAATATGTAGTTTGCTTAACATTTAAATATGCAGCCAATTCAACTTGAAGCTTATCGTTATCTTCGCGTAAACTGCGAATATTTTCAAATCTCATATCAACACCTCCATATGTTTTCTTTATTATATAGAAGTCAGAATATGACTATTGAAATAAAGTCTAATCTGGACTAAATTTGGCAACACTATAGAAAAAAGGAAAGAGGAAATCATATGTGCACAGCAATCTCCTATAAAACAAAAGACCACTATTTTGGAAGAAATCTAGACTTGGAATACTCCTATGAAGAAACAATCACAATCACGCCGCGAAACTATCCATTTGCTTTTCGAAAAGAAAGAGATTTCTTAAAACATTACGCGATGATCGGTATGGCGTATGTACAAGACGATTACCCGCTATATTACGACGCGAGCAATGAGAAGGGGCTGAGTATGGCGGGCTTGAATTTTCCGGGAAATGCGGTATATCTGAGCAAACAAAGTGATAAATATAATGTGACACCGTTTGAATTAATTCCATGGGTGCTTGGGCAATGCAAGGATGTGCCGGAAGCGAGGAGGCTTCTGGAAAAGACAAATCTAGTAAATCTGGCATTTAGTAAGGAATTGCCACTCACGCCATTGCACTTCATGTTGTCTGATACCATGGAAAGTATTGTAATAGAACCGACGGAAGACGGCATTCGAATCGTAGACAATCCGGTAAAAGTATTAACCAACAATCCGCCGTTTCAGTATCAGATGTTCAATCTCAATAACTATATGAAAATGAGCAAAAAGCCGCCGCTTAACACCTTTGCAAAAGGACTTCCAATGGAAACGTATAGCAGAGGAATGGGCGCACTTGGGTTGCCGGGCGACGTATCATCTGCATCCAGATTTGTGCGGGCTGCATTTGTAAAATGGAACTCCATAAGCGGAGATAACGAAGACGAAAGCGTAAGCCAGTTCTTTCATATCCTGGGTGCAGTGGAACAGCAAAAAGGCTGCGTCCAATTAAGCAACGGAGAATACGAATACACGCTATACAGTTCCTGCTGCAACACAGACAAGGGAATCTACTACTATAAGACCTATCAAAACAGTCAAATCACGGCTATTCACATGCATCACGAAGACTTGGAAGGGAGCGGATTAATCACATATCCAATGAGGAAAGAGCCCTGTATTTTGCAGGAAAATTGAATTTTACAATGGTCGAAATGTGTTGTATAATGTCGACAAGAGGGGGAATGTATATGAACTGCGTAATATACAAGCCGTTGGAGGAATACGAAAACAAGTTCAAAAGCATCCATTTGGAGAAGGTAAACAGCCGTTTTGAGACATATGTGCAACAGTCCAACGTGGACATAGAAGAAAACAGAAAAACAGTTCAGCAATACAAGGACTACACTGAAAATCATAAAAAGCTAAAGAAGAAACTCAACTGGTACAGAGTGCTTAGAGTACTTATGATAATCACCATTCTGTTGATTCCGCTGGTTATTCTAAAGACCACACCGAAAATCAAAGAACTAAGAAAAGAGATTGAACTTGCCGACCAAAAGGCAAAGGAACTCCTTGAGCTAGCATACAAGCAGATGCAACCACTAAACAGTTTGTTTACCGAAAGAGACGCGCTGGATCTTATCGAAGAAACCATTCCGTCAGTAACATTTGAGCCGTGTTTTACTGCAAAACAGGAACAGGATATGAAAATCAACTATGATTTTGGCGATTACAACGAGGATGAACAATCTACTATAGAGGTGCTCTCCGGCAGATACAACGAGAATCCGTTCCTATTTGAAAACAAGGTGGTACACACCATGGGGACAGAGACGTATCATGGATACAAGACCATTACATGGACTGAAACCTACCGAGACAGTAACGGGAAATTGTGCAGACGAACAAGGTCTGAGACGCTCCATGCAACAGTAGAAAAACCGAAACCATTTTATAACAATCAAGTGGTATTAAAATACGGTTCCCAAGGCGGCCCGGAATTATCATTTAGCCGGGATGCCACACATTTGGATAAAAAGAGCGACAAGGCCATAGAAAGATATGTGAAAAAGGGCGAGAAAAAATTAAAGAAAATGACAGACAAAGCAATCAGTCAGGACAAAGATTTCATGAGCATGTCCAATACCGATTTCGAAGTACTGTTTGATGCCCTTGACAGAACGAACGAAGTACAGTTCAGAACGCTATTTACACCGCTAGCGCAGACAAACATGGTGGATTTGATTCTGGCGGACAACGGATTTGGCGATGATTTCAACTTTATCAAAACAAAACGTATGAATAAGATTATTTCAAAACACAGTCAGGGACGGCCGATTAAACTGCTTCCGAGTAGTTACGTATCTTATTCATTCGATATCATCAAAGAAAATTTCGTACATAGAAACACACAATTTTTCAAAGAAGTGTATTTTGACTTTGCGCCGATATGGGCAATTCCAATCTATCAGGAGAGACCGGTACATTCCTTGAAACCAATTCCGGATTACTCGCAGCTATACGCACAAAAAGAATGCGAGGCACTTGCAAATGCAGTGGATCACAAACATATGGTGCATCCGGATACCAAGACCCAAGCAATTTTAAAATCATCATTTGTAAAATCAGAAAACAAAATCGATGAAACATGCATTACCGCGTATTCATACGACATCGAGCCACGGGTGGATATCGTGTCAGTATGGGGAAATGACGGAAGATTCCACAACGTATCCGTGCCATGGGACGAATACATACCGCTGGAAATGAGTCACAACTTTTACATTGCAAATGAACAGTTAACCAAAGACAAACAAGTCATAGCAAGAAGAAATGGCTTATGTATCTTTTCAACAATCTAAACAACAAAGGAGAGAAAGAAAATGGCAAACCAATTAGATGAATTCAACCCGGAAATCAGAGAAGAAGGATTAGACACAAACGTAATCGTTAAAAAAATCCCGGCAGAAGTGGGCGCAGGCTCAACCATATTTGAAATCATATTGTGGGTACTTGGAATCATCCCGGGATTAATCTTCCTATTCATGAAGATAAATGCGCAAAAGCATTTTGACCAATTACAACAGAAGATTCAAAGAAATGCATCACAGATAGATAATTATCTTGAGCAAAGAGTTATGGTGCTTCAAAACTGTGCAAAGCTGCTTGATAAGGCGATTGACCTTGATAAGAGCACCTTTGAAAACATTGCGAAATACAGAAGCCAAAATGCAGGAGATATGGACGAGGCAAGAAATGAACTTGGTGGCCAAATTGAAAACATTTCAAGAAACATCAATGTGGCAGTAGAAAATTATCCAGACCTTGCAGCGCACCGTGAAATCATGGATGCAATGCAACAAAACATGTATTTGCAAAGAGAAATTACAGCAGCAAGAGAACTGTATAATGACACCATCAACGAATGGAACAAAGACATTTTCGCATGGCCGACAAAGAAGATTGTGGCAGCAAAGAACGGCTACACAACAAGAATACCGTTTGCAGCATCAAAAGAAATCAAAGAGCAGGCTAAAGGTGTGTTCTTCTAGAAATTCTGCGGAGGTGTATCAATGCGTACATACACATGGGATGAGTATTATGAAAAATTCTATGACTGGGCTGACAGTACGCGAAGCCGATACTTATCCAATTTGACATCCTTAGGTCCAGCAGAAGAAGTGGCTGAACTGATTATTGAATTTGATGAAAATACAAAGGCAGCAAATCAGCTTCTTGCAAAAGCAGTTGAAGCAAACTTAAAGTTCTCAGGGGAAGAGTTGATACAAATATCATGGACCTGCGATGAAACTTTGCTTACCCAAGCGGTTAAGAACTCGGCAAGCCGATTGACAGCGGGCGACCTGGAGGATTTGGAACTGTCTGTGGATTATAAAGTCATAGATGAAATTCGCAAGATGAATCACATTCCGGATCCGGATGAGGAAGAATATGAGGAGTCTTACGCCGAAACAAAGAGTGCGATTTATAGCAAGCATAAAGCAGTAGAGGAGCACAAGATGGCACCTCAAAAGAAAACGAAGAAACCTGGACTGGGTACGTTTTTGGCGGCTTTGTTTCTGGCGGCAGCGGGAGTAAATTCAAGAAGACGAGGAAGACATCGTCATCGCCATACAGGGCGTTGTAATGGTGACTGCGCAAATTGTCCGCCACACTATGGCTACCGGTATGGACGCTGGTACTATGGCAGAGGCCATGTGAGAGGTTGCCAGTTTGGCGGAAATGGTGGAAGGTGAAACAGAGTGTAACGATGTGAGTAACGCAAATTTATGTATTTGAAAGTTGGAGAAAACATATGCCTTTACAAATCGTAAGAAATGATATTACAAAAATGAAAGTGGACGCCATTGTAAATGCAGCTAATACATCCCTCCTCGGAGGCGGTGGCGTGGATGGAGCCATTCATGCGGCAGCGGGACCAGAGTTGCTTCGGGAATGCAGAATGCTTGGTGGCTGCGAAACCGGGGATGCGAAGATAACAGGTGCCTACAAATTGTCATGTAAGTACATCATCCATACAGTAGGACCACGTTGGCAGGGCGGAACACACAATGAAGAGCAGTTATTACAATCCTGTTATCAAAAGTCTTTAGAACTTGCCGAGACCCATGGCTGTGAAAGTGTCGCATTTCCGTTGATTTCTTCCGGGATATATGGGTATCCAAAACAACAGGTACTAAAAATTGCGATGGACGTAATTCGCGATTTTCTGTTTGAACATGAGATGCAAGTCTATCTGGTGATTTTCGATAAAGCAAGTTATCTGATTAGTGAAAAATTGTTTGCAGACATTGCGGAATATATTGACGATAACTATGTGGATGAACATACAGATTATCGGCGCATGAGTATGCCATTACGACCACTGGCTCAGTATGATATTTGTGAAAGCAAGTGTATGGCACCGGAAGAAGACTTGAATAGCAAATTGCAGCAGATTGATGAAAGTTTTGCACAGATGTTACTTCGCAAAATCGATGAAAAAGGCATGACTGATGCAGAGTGCTACAAGAAAGCTAATATCGATCGAAAATTATTCTCCAAGATCAGAAGCAATATCCATTATAAGCCAAGCAAACCTACGGCAATTGCATTTGCAATTGCGCTGGAACTCAGTTTGGAAGAGACGGAGGATATGCTAAAAAAAGCAGGATTTGCGCTTTCAAATAGTAACAAATTCGATATTATTATTGAGTATTTTATCAGCAGGAAAAATTATAATATATTTGAAATTAATGAAGCACTGTTTGCATTTGACCAAAGTTTGCTGGGTGCTTAAAAATATGTCGCTTCGCAGGCGACCAAACCTCTCTTTTTACGATGTAAGATGAATACATTAAAAGAAAGAGAGGTTTTTATTATGGAGAAAAACAACATTACAGAATTGGTATTTATATTGGACAGAAGCGGTTCCATGTCAGGGCTGGAGAGCGATACAGTAGGCGGATTCAATTCCATGATTGAGAAACAGAAAAAGCAAAACGAACCTTGCTATGTGTCGACCGTTCTATTTAACGATGTAAGCAAAGTGCTTTATGACAGAGTGAAGCTTGGAGACGTGCAGAAAATGACAGAGGAACATTATCATGTACAAGGATGCACGGCTCTTATGGATGCGATTGGCGGAGCAATTCATCACATTGGAAATATCCACAAGTATATCAGAAATGAAGACGTGCCGGCACATACCATGTTTGTCATCATGACAGATGGAATGGAAAATGCAAGCTACCGATACAGTGCTGCACAAGTGAAAAAGATGATCGAACGTCAAAAGAACAAATATGGATGGGAGTTCTTGTTTATTGGGGCAAATATTGATGCCATAGATACTGCAACAAGATATGGAATCGATGCGGACCGTGCAGTGAATTATCATGCAGATAAAAAGGGAACAAAGATTGTCTACGATGCTGTAGCGGAAGCAGTATGCAGTGTGCGTGCCAGCAGACAACTCAACGCAGACTGGAGCGAAGAGATAGATAAAGATTATCAAAGCCGTAAGAAGAGATAATTTAAGAAAAGTATATGCGGTATAAGGATGGAATAAATTATATTGGAGGTGTATGCCAATGTCTGAAGGAGGTCATTATAATCCAACCGGTCAACAACATCCAAAGCATGTCGGGGATATGCCGCCACTATTGGCAAATGACGGTATTGCGTTTAGTGCGTTCTATACCAATCGTTTCAATCCGGAGGATATTGTGGGAAAAGTCGTTGTTATACACGCCAATCCGGATGATTTTACTAGTCAACCGTCGGGTAACCCGGGAAGTATTGTAGCTTGCGGGGAGATAAAGATGTAAAAAAATGTCGCTTTTTCGAGAAATGTGTGCTAGGATATAGGAGAGGTTATCAATGCAAGGAAATTAAGGACACGTAGTTGTCCTTGGTTTGTCTTGCTTTTTATTTTTGTAATAGAGGAGACATCTGATGTATAAACTATTAATATTTTTGGGCATTCTAATTGTTTTCAAGTTGTTTTTACCACAAATTAAAGGTTGGTTAGGAGAAAAAACAGTTGCCTTGTTTTTAATGAATTTGCCGAAAGAAAAATACTGTGTAATTCATGATGTAATGCTACCGTCAAAAGCGGGTACAACACAAATAGATCATATTGTTATTTCTATATATGGGATATTTGTAATTGAAACAAAAAATTATAGTGGATGGATTACTGGAAATGATAATTCGGAACAGTGGATTAAAAATATGTATGGAAAAAAATATTCTTTTAGAAATCCCATTAAACAGAACTATGGACATGTAAAGGCATTAGAAACATTGTTAGAACTTCCGTTTGATAGTTTTATACCAATCGTTGTTTTTTCGATTGATTCTACTTTGAAAGTGAAGACAAATCACAAAGTTGTTTATACGATAAATTTACGAAGAGTAATAAAATCATATACAGATGTTAAATTTGAGAAAAATGATATAGAAAGATTTAAAACAAAGATCATTGAAGCCAATATCACATCTGACAGAAAAGAACATGTAAAAAATATTCACGCAAATATAAGGCGCGATAAAGAAATGATACAGTCGTTTGTCTGTCCAAAATGCGGTGGTAATTTAGTTATTAGAACAGGAAAGCATGGCACATTTTTGGGGTGCAGTAATTATCCAAAGTGTAGGTTTACTACAGATGAAAATATCATTAGATAAATTAAAAAAGATAATATAAGTGAATGTAGGGTTAAGGAGGAATATATAATGTTAAATCTCGGGAAATTAAAAGAAATAAAAGACTTGCGAAAGGTATGGCCACATGAGGCGTTAGACTTTACTCCGTGGCTTGCGGAAGAAGAAAATGTATCTTTGCTTGCTGATGCTGTTGGGTTTGAGATTACGATTGATGAAACAGAATCTTCTGTTGGAGATTTCAATGTGGATATTTACGCTACTGAAACGGGAACTGACAGAAAGATTATCATTGAAAATCAATTGGAAGATACAAATCACGACCATTTAGGCAAGTTGATTACATATGCTTCTGGTAAATCCGCGGAAATCATTATTTGGGTGGTGAAAAGAGCTCGCGAAGAACATCGAGCAGCAATTGAATGGCTGAACAATCATACTGATGAAAATATTGCTTTTTTTCTGGTAGAGATTAAACTTTATCAGATAGGTAATTCGGATATTGCTGTTAAGTTTGAAGTTGTCGAAAAGCCAAATGACTGGACGAAGGAGATTAAGCGTAACACGAGCAATTCTCCTACATTGCAAGCAAGGTATGATTATTGGGTTGCCTTTAATGAGTATGCATTCAAAAACAGCAGTTTTGCTAAGATGTTCAATAAGAGAAAGGCAAGTACAGATCATTGGATGACTTTGAGCGTTGGTTCATCTGCTTGTAACATAAGCTTGTCGCAGATAAGGAAATACAACCATATTATTGTTGAATGGTACATTTCTGATGACAAAGCAATGTATCATAAGTTCTTTTCTAATAAAGATGCTATAGAAAGTGATATGGGAGTAGAACTTGAGTGGAATGAATTGCCAGATAAGAAAGCGAGCCGTATTTTGGTATATAAGACAGTTGACTTTGATGATAAAGATGCATGGGCGGAGCAATTTGATTGGATGATGGACATGGCTATGAAAATGAAAAAAGCGTTTAAGAAGTATTTATAAGATGCAATTTTTGGACATTATTAATGGTATTGACGCGTTTAAAAATCTATTCATTTGCCACGGCAGCAAGTTGCTTTTCGGAAAGAATGCAGGAAAATCAAGGGTTGTAGGAGTTTAGAAGGGGATTTTTATACCAGATTTAAGCCAAATTTTTAGGATTTTGGGTTGTGACATGGCGAGAAAAAGAAGAGGAATTTGCGTTTTGTGCAAATTCCTTTTTCGGAATAAAATAAATAGAAAAGAAACAAATAATTTCTTTCCAGTCTGAAAAACTTACTCATCAATAAAACTCATTTCTTGCGTTAGCGATAGTTGGTATAATAAAAATATTAAAAAAGTAATCCAAAGATTTTAAAATACAGTAAAGATACAATTGTGGGAGGTTTTAATGGATACTAGATTAGACAATAATATGACTTCAAAAAATGTTATTTGTGGAGAGAGAGAAGGGCGTGGATATGAAGTGGTAGATGTGAGCTCTTTGGAAATAGGTACAAAAATAAAGATTTTTATTAGTTCGATTTGCGGAAATCCAGAAAAGCCACAGTATGATAAAGTACGTGCAGAACTTAAAGAGGCAATTGAAAAAACGGGCCTGGCTGACGTATACCTTTTTGAGAGGAAAGGTGCAGCAACTATTTCAGCAGGAAATCATTACTCATGGGAATTGGAAGACAGTGATGTATGCATTTTTTTAATAGATAATGCAGATGGAATTCCGGCTGGTGTACAAGCAGAGATAGATATAGTAAGAAAATTTAACATTAAAGCGTTATATTACTTTTGTGATGAGAGACAAAAGGAAAAGACACCTCTTCAACTCGGACTTATGGGTGCGCAGTATGCTAAAAGCAAAACAGTACATAATTTTGAGGAACTTAGTAGAGATGGTGCTAGCGATTTGATTAATGATATATTAAAAATATATCATCATTATTGTAAGGGAAGAATTGCAGAAAGAATAGAGGAAGGTAATGTACAGGGGGTAGATATAGCAAGTGTGGAAAAACATCCTGTTGGGACAATTCCTAAGACCACGATTCAAAATATCGATAAGTGTAAAGCATATATTTTACGATTTCTCGTTGATAAAACGTATACTATAAATTCAGAAGAGGAAAAAACAAGTGAGATAGATAATTGGTGCGCAGAGTTTTTGCCAATCATGTTCGAAGGAAAGTCTATTAGACATTTTAATGTTGGAATGTATTTGAATGTATTGAAAGGGCAACAGTCAGAAGAATATTTCAAAGTTATTAATATTCGTTGGCAAGCAATTCAAGAATATTATATGGGAAATGTTGAGCAGTGTAAGGAGCTTTTGGAAAAAGCTTTGTCATGTGCGAAGGAAAATAATCAACCAATTTGGCTTATTAAAGATATTCTGATTGACATACGAAATATTCATTGGACTCTTTGTGCATTAAAGGGGCAGTATTTTGAGCCAGAGGCGCAAAAGGAACTTTCTGAAAGTGGAGAAGATGTTTATTATCCGATTTTAGATCGAATAAATGAATCTATGCATGAAAAATATATTGAGGGACTATACAAGAAGAAAATTGAATCGCCATATACCATTACTTTTGGTGGAAATTTAGAGTTATATGGGGATCAATTAGCAAGTTATTTTGTTATTACAATGTATAACGGTTCATTAACTCATATTTTGTTATTCTATGAAAAAATAAGAAATATCCTTTTTTATTTATGTTGTAAGTATGATGATTGGAATCTTAGACGGGATTTGTTTAAACTTGCAATTTATTTCGGGAAAGAAAAGGATATCAAAGGAATACAAGAATCGTATCCGGAAGTGTTAAATAATCTTACCGCTAAAGATGCTGAAATTATTATGGAGTTTTGCAATAACCATGTAATCAGTTATGAACGATTTAATAGTCAATTATTGGCTTTTGGTGCGGTTGGATATTACTTAGAAGAATCGACTTTTAAAAAATACGAGAAGTTGATACTAGATGGAATAAAAGAATGTATAAATAGCGAAGTATTAATTCTAAATTCCGCGCAGAATATTTTCAAAGGTTTGGCAGGTGTTGTTCATAGAATGTCTCAAGATGTGTTAGCTGAAATATGTTGCTTGTTTATTCAGAAAAACTATAGTCGCTGGTATACTGATTTGTTTCACTTTATCGCAAAAAATATAAATTTATGCAAGATGAAGAAGGAAGTTGCGGAGAAATTAATCTCTCATATACTTTCTGTTTTTGAAAATGAAAAAGAAAGGGAACAGATTAAATATGCTCCTGCATTCTTATATGTTTTGAGAAAACAGGACAATCGGTTGACGGTGGAATTAGATAAGAAGACGGAAGAGTATTTATCCAATTTTTATAACGGAGTATATAAGTTAGAGACAGCAGAAGACGGCATGGATGGAACGCAAGATTTTCTAAAAAAATATGCTGAACAAATTAGAGAGAATAACGAAACACAAGGTAAGGGAGGAGTATATCACGGACGCGCAACGAGAGAAATCGCCACGATCAGAAATGTTCTTCTTGAAGAAGGTTTTTTGTGTGAATCGACAATTATGGATGAAATTATTTCTTCTACAGCAGATACCTTATTGCATTCAAAAGAAAGTGTATCAATAAAACTAGATGCGGTCTCTCTTTTATGCTGCATCGCAGTTAAATATCCAGAGGATTATAAACGAAATAAGCAGGTGTATGATGAATTGTATGAGAAAGGAGAAGCGATAGACTCTTCTAATCATTCAATTATTTCTTCTAATATTGATACTATTGCGTTAAAAATCGGATTACAATTTTTGTTTACATCAATGGATATTAACGTTTACCCAGAAATTTTGGGATTGATGCCATACATTCAGAATGATGTTGCAACGACTTTGGCTGTACTAAGGGTGATTATAGAGTACTTAGAATGTTCAGATACTGTTGTTTTTCCGAACAAAATAGAATCAATTATTCTTCAAAATGTTTTACAATGGATACATTCAGACAATATGAATATTCGGTGGTTGGCGACAAGAATTTTATTGGCATTATTACGTAATGTAGAGAATCAGCCAATAATTAATCAACAGTTAGTTGGCATCATTGATTCCGATTGCTATTATATTAAGAATCTTATTTTACGTCACATATTCGATACGGATGGAATAACTGAGACGACAAGGAATTATATATTGTCCAAATGTGAGAATGATGCAAATTATGTTGTAAGAATGGTTTGTGATGAAGAAAAAGGAAAGAACAAATAGCGTTAAATAAGTCCAATAATGAAAGGTATACTAGGTGTACATTATGGATGTTGTAACAAAAGAGACATTAAATGGAATTGCTGTATATGCAAAAATTTTAAATGATATTAATCTAAAGTTTCATGTACTTATAGAAGACAATACTGAAAAACAGTTTCATGAAAATGAGCAATTGTTTTATGAAATTATATCAGAAATTATGAGAATGATTCCGGTTAAGAAAAAGAGAGGAAGCGAAGAAATAGAAGGGCTTGATGCCAAATCTGGAATATTATTGCTTCAAACGGAAGTTGGTTTTCTTTTAGAAGACTATCAAAGGATAATTAACAGTGCTATAAACAAAATGATATTGCAAGATATGTCGATTGTAAGAAATAAGTTTATACATGAACCGCATAATATTAATGCTACCTTTTATGTTGGCGGAAGAACGTCATGTTCAATGGGGTTGTATTATAGGGATAGATTGTGTTCTGTAAGCACTTTAAAGTTAAATAATATTATTTATGAATTAAATAAAATATTTGATAAACTTAAAACATTTTTTGCAGAGGAAGTCGATAGATGCGGAGAACAATATAAGGAGTATCCATGCTATGTGGCAATGATGAATTATGATTTCAGAAAGTATAACATGGATTATCCGTTGGTTCCAGCGTGGTTGTTGGTTGAGCAAGAGATGGAAATTGTATTGTAAAGCGCAAAGAAAATGAAATATACCTTGCGAGATATATTCGGAGTTCAAATATATTCTGCAAGGTATGCTTTTTATGAGAAAATATAATTTAGTATTATTAAAAGGGACGAAGGATTAGTTATCGGTCCGTTTCAAAAAAGATAGGTTAAGAATGACATTTTGACTGTCAAATAAGAGGAATGGTTTATCAACGAATTTGACATCTTGCAATTCAGAGTCATCGAAAGACAATGTAGAGATGAGGTTAGCAGTGCCCCATCCTTGTTCGGAACCCCATTCTAAACGTAAGGAAAACCCATTGTTTGTAGTTGCTTGACCTGTGAGAAATTGATGCAATATGCACACAATTGTATTTGCATCGGCATCAAGACTATGACTGGCGTATATCCGCTGGCCTAAAAGCATACTTAAGAAAGGTTCTTCTATTTCTCGTTGGATAATAGTTTGAGATGCAGTTATTTTAAAAACTGTATCTTCGAATATAAAATATGTTTTTTCTAGGTCAATCAATATATCTTGAGAAGTTTGAATAACTACATGTTCGGAACTGGATTTTATCTCATATGGAGACCGATTTTTAATTATATCCTTGTAAAGAGACCTCATTAAATAAGCTTCACCTCTTTTGGCTATTTGCACATCGAGCAAAGTTCTCAAAAGTGATTTGTCAATTGGGAGTTGCATATGTAACGAAGAGTAAGTATCAACTAGGAGTGGAAATTCTCGAAGACATTTACTTTTAAATTTTGGTATTCCAAAGACTTTTGTGTGCATAGTTAATTTTTCAAAGTCATTAATAGGAATTCGCAGCAAGATATTTGTGTACTTACGACGAGTGATATATTTGGCAAGACTTATGTTCGTGGAGAGCCTGAATACATCTCGTATATGGGTGAGAGAATAACCCAGGTTATCTTCTAATTGCGCATAGATTTCGTCTTCGGTCAATGATAATGATGTTGAGAGAGTTTGTTCGATGGAGTCAATAACATCACAAGCTAGATTGAATAAGGTGTCTGGGGACATTTTAAATGTGTTCATAGTGTGTACCTATATAATCCTTTCTGTTTGATGCTTTTATTATATTACTACATATGGACCGATTTTGCGGAACTTTTTATGCATAAAATAAGCGTGAACAGGTGGGGGGAATGATAGAATGGCTTTTAGGAAGTGAATGGGATACTTGAATACTATAAGGTTGGAAGAAAACAGTAATAATCAATTTCTATATGCAAGATTATGAATAAAAAAAGAAACGAGTACCCATTTCCAGTCCAAAGACCTTACTCAGTCAAAAACCCGTTTCTTTCTTGGAAATGAAACGAGCTACCCGCTTGAGCCATATGGCTGTACACGACATAAAACCCGCTTCATGAATTCATATTATCTAGCTTTGGCGGAAGAATCAAGAAGAAATTTTGATAACACCGGATATATTCGGAGTTAAGGAAAAATATGTGATATTTTATTGTAAAACATAATAACGAATGAGGTGATAAAGTATGGTTTCTCCTGAAGAAAAGAAAAAACTGATAGAAGATATGATTAAAATGTCATATCAAAAAATCGAACCCATAGAGTTACAACGCCAATTACATACTTTTTTACTGAGATATACCAACGGGGGTAAATTATATAAGTATCGGTCGTTTGATAAAGATGGATATTCTCTTAAGAATCTTCAAGATGGAACATTACATTGTTCCAAAGCTGATGCATTTAATGACCCATTTGATTGTAAAATTGGAGTAACATTCCAATCTATGTATGCTGCAAAGTATGAGACGGAGTTCGATGAAGTGTGTAAAGTCTTAGAAAAGTATATTAAGATTGCGCAAGGCGAAAGTCAGATAGAGGATTGTAGTGTTGATGAGCAGCGGGTAATTAATAAACTTTTAGCGAGCACGGTACTAAATGATTTTTTTATTAATAGTGATAATAAAGCAGAAACAGAGGAAGAGCTGGCATTACTTTTGACAAACAATTATTTTGTTATTGTGGAGTTGATGCAGAGTGTTCTTTCAGATGAGGCATTTAGAGCTTCCTTGGGTATTTGTGTAGATATGTTACCTAGAATGTTGGAGAGGGTATCTCCGGAGGGAATGTTACTGATTTCGAGTGAGGATGCAAGTTTTGAAGATTATGCACGTGCGAACGGAGTTGTTGAAGACACGGACGAAATTGGACTTACCATGCTTTTGAGTCAGAAATTATATCCTGAGTATAATGGAGCAGTAGAGAATCTACAAAACTTATTAGATGAAATGGATAGTAAATTAGCAGAGAAAATGAAGAATCTTTTTCTTGTCGGATGCTTGTGTACTAGTTATAAAAATAGGCTTATGTGGTCACATTATGCGGATAGCCACAAGGGATTTTGTATAGAGTATGATTTTAGTGAACCTGAAGATGAGATACTATCAAAATTACCGTTACCGGTGGTTTATTCTGAGAAAAGACCGTCGGTGCCTTGGAAAGCTGCTATAGAGAATTCAGAAGAAAACATGGAAGAAGCATATGCTGAAATAATGATGGGATTATTGACCAAAGATAATGAATGGGAATATGAGAATGAGTGGCGTATTCTTATTGGGGCCACAGAAGATTCGGAATTGGTAATGCCTAAAGTATCATGTATTTACTTAGGTGCTTCTATTGAAAAAGAAAATAGAGATAAGGTTATTGCTATAGCAAAGGAACGTAATATTCCGGTAAAGCAAATGAAAGTAGACCGTGGTGCGTATGATTTGCATGCTGAGTAACAAGAAGTAACATAAAATAGTACAAAGTAACAAGAGAGATGATACTATATAAAAAATATGTTACAAAGAAAATAAGAGAGTATAAGTGAACATATAGGAACTATCAGAAAAATAATAATGGCTAGATGGAGATGAAATAATGAATGTAAAGATGTTTGATGCGGTTTACAACTATTACAAGGAGCATTATGAAAGCATAGAAAAAAAGGAATTGTATAAGTGGAAGGCGGTTGTGCATTTTAAAGATACATGGAATATTGATGCGGAAAATTTCCCGGAGATGTTAGAAAATGCTTTGAAAAAAACATCTAATTTAATGTCGTCTGGTAACTATTATCCAAGAAAGATGATTGCATGGGCTGCTCAAAAAGAGCCTGAAAAAGTAAGAGAACTGTTTCGACAATTATATGACCTGTCACTTGACCTAAAAGAAAGAATGAGTCTTTTTCGTGATGGCATAGATGAAATAGTGATGGGACATAAGGAAGGTAAAGTTTCCAAAAGTTATCAAGACCATAGAGCAATCATGGTCTATTTGAACATGAGATATCCAGACAAGTATTATTTATATAAGTATAACATGTTTGTGGATTTCGCAGAGTTAATAGATTATACGGATTTGCCGAAAGCAGGAGATATAGATTTAGTATTCATGTTTGAGAGTATGTGCGACATGATATTAAAACGTGTTATGCAAGATGAGGAATTGTTAAAGAAATATGAGAGTAGACGGAATAAATACTATGATCCAGAATATCACCTTTTGGTGCAGGATATT
>JAZQXU010000012.1:0-17061 GCA_045632945.1 Faecalimonas sp.
CAGAGATGATATAAGGGTGGCTGTTACAAAACTTCCTATGGTCAAACAGTTGTAACAGCCACCCACATTTTCTGTCCTGCAGTTGCAAGGCTTTTCAAAGAATCTCACGATGTTATCTCACACATATTGCAGACACAGAGAACTATTGGTTTCGAGTTTACTTTTTTCAAGCGTAATATCTTTGTGTGAATGAGATTCATAGAAACTCTTGTTTTCGAAGATTCTGCTCTGATAGAAACAAATGCACCAAAGTGAATGTTTTATAAATACATTTTGTAATCACTCAAAATGTCCGCTTGACCACACACCCCAACATATGTTGTAGAGCCAACAGAAAAACACCCCGAAAATCTATCGGGGTGCCTTGCGTACTATAGATATGCTTTCAAAACATCTACTTTATCTAATTTTTCCCATGGTAAATCCAAATCGTTACGTCCAAAGTGTCCGTAAGCCGCTGTTTGTTTGTAAATCGGACGGCGAAGGTCTAACATTTTTATAATTCCTGCCGGTCTTAAATCGAAGTTTTCTCTTACGATTTCAACCAATTTATCTTCTGAGACTTTTCCTGTTCCAAATGTATCAACCATAACGGATGTCGGTTGTGCAACACCGATTGCATAAGACAATTGAATCTCGCACTTGTCTGCAAGTCCTGCTGCAACAATGTTTTTCGCTGCATAACGTGCTGCATAAGCTGCCGAACGGTCTACCTTTGTACAGTCTTTTCCGGAGAAAGCACCACCACCATGACGCGCCATTCCACCATAGGTGTCAACAATAATCTTACGTCCTGTAAGGCCACTGTCTCCGTGTGGTCCGCCAATGACGAAACGTCCTGTCGGATTAATAAAGAACTTGGTGTTCTCATCGATGAGTTCTGTTGGCAATACAGCGTCAAACACGTATTTTTTAACATCTTCATGGATTTGCTCTTGCGTTACATCCGGATCATGTTGTGTAGATAATACAACAGCGTCCAGTCTTGCCGGTTTGCCATTTTCATCATATTCCACAGTGACTTGTGATTTTCCATCCGGACGAAGATACGTCAAAATACCACTCTTACGAACTTCTGTAAGCTTTCTGGTTAATTTGTGAGCCAATGAAATCGGGTACGGCATGAGTTCCTCGGTCTCATTTGAGGCATAGCCGAACATCATACCCTGGTCTCCGGCGCCAATCGCTTCAATCTCTTGGTCTGACATTTTATTTTCTTTTGCTTCTAACGCCTTATCAACACCCATCGCAATATCTGTAGATTGTTCATCAATGGCTGTAATTACACCGCATGTGTATGCATCAAACCCGTATTTCCCTCTGTTATAGCCGATTTCATTTACTGTATCTCGAACAATTTTCTGAATATCGACATATGCATTGGTTGTAATCTCTCCCATTACCAAAACCAAACCGGTTGTAATAGCTGTCTCACACGCAACACGGCTCATCGGGTCTTGCTCTAATAATGCGTCCAAAACTGCATCGGAAATCTGGTCACAGATTTTATCCGGATGTCCTTCTGTTACTGATTCTGAAGTAAATAATAATTTTTCCATTTCTTCTTTCCTTTCTTGTACTACATTGCGACTGTTTTTACGTAAAAAAACAGCCCAACAATATCGGACTGTTTTATATCTTTATAATCCAATCCTCTTATTGTTCGATTTCTCGCTCAGGTTGGCACCTTCCGCTTGCGGGGTTGCCGTGGCTTCACAGATCCTTTTACCTCCACCACTCTGAATAAGAGATGATTTATTATGTTCCGTTGATGATAATATCATTAAATAGTATCTACGTCAAGATATATTTTGAAGGAGATTATTTCCCGCGATATGGCGCATCTGCCGGGTATCCTCCTCCGATTTTCTGCATCGCTCTCTGCACTGCATCTCTAGATGTTTTCCAATCTTGGTCGCGATATCTATAATCGAACTTCTTTTCAAACCAATCCAGTTCTTCCCAGATACGCCCAAGATTCTCTTCCATTTGCGGAAATAGAATGTCTCTGAGATTTTTCTGTTCCTTTTCATTTAAATAAAGAGGCGCTGCATCTAGGATATCGGCAAAGTGTGGCAAGCAAAATCCTTTGCCATTTTTTACTAAATCCATAAACTCTTTCTCACCGCGTTTAAATAAAACAAAAAAAGTAGCCAAATAACGATCGTAATTCATCTTAATGTGGTCACAGATGAAACAGGTTTCACTTTTGTCCTGAATCCATTTGCTCACATTGTTGCTCCCCTTTGTTGCCGACGTGTCTTTGCTGATACGCTCCTTTAGTCCCACCTTTGCATTACTAGAATAATGCTTTAATTCTTTTGAAAATTCCGCTGACAATTTCTTAAGATGCGTGTCCAATATCAGCCCACAAGCTAATGCCTCGCCATATGTAAACATTTTTTTATAATGCTCTCTGCAAAAACCGATTTTGTCTGTCTGTTCTCTGACATCATCTCTCATATAGGATGCTTCTGAACCAAGTGCAAAATCAAGTGCATGCTGCTCCACGTTTCTTTCTATATAACAAAACGGGCACTCATCTTCGGCACGAAACGCATCCATAAGTGGTATGGTATATAACTGTTCTTTCATTTGTTATCCTCCAAAAAAAGCCCAGAAATCTGAGTTTCTGAGCTAATGAAGGCGCCAACCAGATTTGAACTGGTGATAGAGGTGTTGCAGACCTTTGCCTTACCACTTGGCTATGGCGCCATATCCATAAACTATTATATGTTATGAATAAGTTTATTATAACAAAATAACTTTTTTTGTCAATCGTAACTTGCCATCCACTTCTTTTCCCGTTATACTCTTTTTTAGTATTTAGATAAGGATTAATTATATGAAGAAAAGAGAGACAAATATTCGTGAGCTTTGCTCTATCGGACTGTTAACTGCAGTCATATGTGTAATTGCGCCATTCTCTATTCCAATGCCACTTGGAGTACCCATGACCATGCAAACCTTTGCAATTATATTAGCGGGAATTATATTGGGTGCCAAAAAAGGTGCTCTTTCTACACTGTTATATGTGCTACTTGGTGTGATTGGTTTGCCGATATTTTCAAATTTTACCGGCGGATGGCAAAGTCTTATTGGACCGACGGGAGGTTTTATTTTATCCTTTCCTATTATGGCTTACTTAATAGGATTAGGTATGCAATACCGCACAAAGTATAGATGGAGTTTGTGGGCAGGTCTTATAGCAGGAACAACAGTGAACTTCTTATGTGGAGTCTTGATGTTCTGTCTGATAACAGATAGCAGTTTGGCTATTGGATGCGCCACCTGCATTTTACCATTTATACCAGGCACCATACTAAAAACAATCCTAGCCTCCATGCTAGGATTACATATACAAAAAAGAATAACTACTATGTTGAACTGGGAGGAATCATAATGTCACCAAAATACAAACGATTAAAACTTGCATGCTACACTACAAATATTACAATGGCGGTTGTCGGTAATCTGTCGCCTTTGCTTTTTCTGACTTTCCGCAACCTGTACGATATTTCCTACTCATTGCTAGGATTACTAATTCTCATTAATTTTGTAACTCAATTGACCATTGATTTGATATTTTCATTTTTCTCACATAAATTTAACATTGCGAAAACAGTGCTTATAACACCTCTGTTTTCTGTATGCGGACTGATTATATACGCTCTGTGGCCTATGCTGTTTCCTGATGCAACCTATACAGGACTTTTATTAGGAACAATACTCTTTTCCGTTTCCAGCGGTCTTAGCGAGGTTCTGATCAGTCCGGTGATTGCAGCAATTCCGGCAAAAGACCCTGATCGTGAAATGAGTAAACTCCATTCCATATATGCGTGGGGTGTTGTGTTCGTCATTATATTTGGCACACTGTTTTTACTTGTATTCGGCTCAAAAAGTTGGAACTGGCTGGCACTGATTTTTGCGCTGATTCCGCTTGGGGCATTCCTATTGTATCTCGGTACAGAGATTCCTCAGATGGAAACACCGGAGCGAGTATCCGGCGCATTGGCATTTATGAAAAACAAAACACTTTGGCTCTGCGTCCTCATGATTTTCGCCGGTGGTGCAAGCGAGGTTGCTATGGCACAATGGAGTTCCAGTTTCCTCGAACAAGCTTTGGGAATACCAAAAGTGTGGGGAGATGTCTTTGGCGTCGCTTTGTTCTCTGTGATGCTTGGTACCGGTCGAACACTATATGCAAAGATTGGAAAAAATATTACGAAAGTCCTTCTTTTGGGAATTATCGGTTCCGCACTCTGCTATTTCATAGTGGCGGTTTCCAACGTTCCTATCATTGGACTGCTTGCCTGTGCATTAACCGGTTTATGCGTTTCCATGTTATGGCCGGGTAGCTTGATGGTTGCTTCAGACCGTTTCCCAAATGGCGGGGTTTTCATCTACGCTATGATGGCTGCAGGCGGTGACCTTGGTGCTTCCGTTGCACCTCAACTTATTGGAGTTGTCACGGATGCGACAATCGCGAATCCATTTGCATTGCAATTTGCCCAAAACTTAAGTTTAACTCCTGAACAACTGGGAATGAAGTTTGGTATGCTTGTCGGAATGTTGTTCCCGCTTCTTGCCATTCCGTTATATTTACATATGCACAAAACAGCAAATAAGAGTCAAAAAAATCCTACCGAATAACGGTAGGATTTTCTTTATTCTTTCAAATAATTAGCAAACTTTGTATATTGCGGCAACCAAGTCAAATTCACGGTTCCAATTGCACCATTTCTCTGCTTTGCAATAATAATCTCCGCAACATTTTTCAGTTCTGTATCCTTGTTGTAATAATCATCACGATAGATAAACATTACCACGTCGGCATCCTGCTCGATAGCTCCTGATTCACGAAGGTCAGAAAGCATCGGTCTGTGATCCGGGCGTTGCTCTACAGCACGGCTAAGCTGTGACAATGCAACCACAGGCACATTCAGTTCTCTTGCGATACCTTTGAGTGCACGCGAGATTTCGGAAATCTCCTGTTGTCGTGATTCACTTCGTCCGCCAACACGTCCTGTCATAAGCTGCAAGTAGTCGATGATAATAAGGTCCAAGCCATGTTCTATTTTATATTTGCGACATTTTGATCGTAATTCCGAAATAGAGATTCCCGGCGTATCGTCAATAATCAAGTTAGAACGTCCGATAATTCCTGCTCCTTCAATCAATTTTTCCCAATCAGCATCCTTAAGATTACCTGTACGCAAAGATTGTGCATCAACCTGTGCTTCCAAGGCAAACAAACGATTTACCAACTGTTCTTTAGACATTTCAAGACTGAAGATAGCAACAGACTTATTTGTCTTAAATGCAACATGTTGAGCAATGTTTAAAACAAACGCCGTCTTTCCCATAGAAGGTCTAGCTGCAACCAAAACCAAATCGGATGGTTGAAGTCCTGCTGTTTTGTAATCTAAGTC
Source organism: Faecalimonas sp. (assembly GCA_045632945.1). Classification (GTDB taxonomy): domain Bacteria; phylum Bacillota; class Clostridia; order Lachnospirales; family Lachnospiraceae; genus Faecalimonas. The sequence goes on from JAZQXU010000012.1 coordinate 5,433, forward strand.
TAGAAATCCTGTAGGAATACCTGTAACACTTCCGGCATTTTTTGAAGCCTGTTCAATCTTGTCAAGAGCATTTAAAACGACTTGCTTAATCGGCACAAAATCTCCGGTGTTGCGCTTTTGCACTAATTCAAACACTTTCTTTTCTGTAAGCTCAAGCACAGCTTCCACGGACTCTTTTCCAAGATAACACATGTTTTCAATTTCTTCATTTAGTTTAATCAAACGACGTAACATCGATTTTTCGGAAACGATTTCCGCATAGTATTTTACATTTGCTGATGTCGGTACAGCTGTTACTAAATCTCTAACAAATTCCAAACTGCTGATTTCCGACGGCACATTTTTCTCTGTTAAGCGTGTCTGCAGTGTAACCAGGTCTACTGGCTTGCCTTCGTTATATATTTCCACAATTGCTTCAAATATAACTCCGTATGCTGATTGATAAAAATCTTCTCCGGAAATAATCTCCGAAGCTGTCAAAATGGCGTCTTTATCAATAAGCATTGCGCCAACTACCGCTTGTTCTGCTTCGATACTATGTGGCAGTACTCGTTTAATGAGTGCTTCATCCATAGTCTGCCTCCTATTCTTCTGTAACAATTACTTTCAATTCTGCCGTTACCTTCGGATGCAATTTGATAGGAACGCTATGTGTTCCCAAGGTTTTAATCGCATCTTTCAGTTGTATTTTTTTCTTGTCTATATCGTATCCCATTTGCTCTTTCACTGCGTTTCCTATTTCTTTTGAGGAAACAGAGCCAAAGGTTCTTCCGCCTTCTCCGACTTTAATCTTAACTTCTACTTTACCAGCTTCAAGCTTTCCGGCAAATTCCTTGGCATCATCTAACATCTGCTGCGCAACTCGAACCTCGTTTGCTTTTTGAAGCTTTAAGTCATTCATGTTTTTCCCGGTTGCTTCCAAACCTAATTTTTTCGGCAATATAAAGTTTCTGGCGTAACCGTCACTCACGTTCACAATCTCTCCCTTTTTGCCGAGTGATTTGACATCTTCGAGTAATATTACTTTCATCCTAAATATCTCCTTCTGCTATCATTGTATCAATGGTTTCCTTAAGGGCTTGAACAGCTTCCTCCATATCTGTGTGCTGGAACTGTGTTCCTGCTGTATTGATATGGCCACCTCCGCCCAATCTTTCCATAATGAGTTGTACATTCACTTCATCGATTGCTCGTGCACTCACATAAATTTTGCCATAATACTCGGTCAAAACAAAGGACGCTTTAATTCCTTTGATATTAAGTAATTCGTTTGCTGCTTGTGCCCCGAGAATTGTCGGGCTGTCAATCTCTTCATTATCATACTGCGCAATTGCATATTCTTCCCGATACACTTCTGCGCTGCTGATAATTTTGCATTTCTCCCGGTAATATTCTATATCATCACGAAATTCTTTTCTTACATGAGTAATGTCAGCTCCACATCTTCTAAGGAATGCTGCGGCCTCAAAGGTTCTAACACCTGTTCTACTCATAAAGTTGTTCGTATCAATCATGATGCCGGCATACATACTATTTGCTTCGATACGCGGAATTCTGATGTCATCTGCAATATATTGAAGCATTTCCGCAACCATTTCGCATGCAGAAGATGCGTATGGCTCAATATATGACAATACAGTATTTTCAATCACATCATTGCTCTGTCTGTGGTGATCAAATACCACGATCATCTTAGCTTTCTTCAACAGTTCCGGACACTCTGTCATATCCGGGCGGTTCGTATCAACAACGACCACCATGGTGTTATCGTTCATAATTTCCATAATATGCGAAGATTTGATAAACATATCATCGGAATATTGCGCGCTTTCACAAAAAGCATTATAAAATGGGCGCACGGAAGAGGTAACCTCATCCAAAACAATGTGAACTTTCTTTCCAAGCGTATATGCGGCTCTATAAATACCAATTGCAGCTCCGAAAGAATCCACGTCTGCCATACGATGTCCCATAACAATAATCTGGTCTTTGGTCATGATAAATTCGCGAAGAGCCTCTGCTTTTACGCGGGCTTTTACACGCGTATTCTTGGAAGTCTGCTCGCGTTTTCCACCATAATAAGTGATATTTTTTCCATTTTTCACAACCACTTGGTCTCCGCCACGCGCCAACGCAAGGTCAATGGCCACACGTGCATGATTATAGCTTTGCGCATACGTCTCTGCTGAAAGGCCCATACCAATGCTCAACGTTACCGGAGTTGTGTTTCCGATATTTACACTCTTCACATCTTCCAAAACAGCAAATTTCTTCTTTTCCATTTCGGAGAAGCATTGTTTTCTAACAACGAAGAAATATTTATCTTTCTCCATTTTCTTGATAAGTCCATCAAAATGAGACAAATACTGATTGACCTTTCTATCAATCAAAGCAATCAAAAGAGATTGGCGAACCTCCTCCACACTTTCCATGACTTCTTCATAGTTATCAATATAAATCAAGCCAGATACTAGTTTTTGCTCATCATTTTTTCGAATATATTCATTCAAAGCAGTAACATCTTCTAGCGTAATAGCAATGAGTGAATCTCTGCCTTCCGGAATCGCAAAAGAACTCTCTAGATTTGGCTGTTTTGTCATCGATACACGCGCAAGAATCGCTCTGTAATCTTGTCCGTTATATTGGATTTCCTTTGTGATTGTTTCTCCGTTTCCCTTTGGGAAAATGCTACGATTCAATTCACCTACATAATTGCTTAAATATTTATTAATGATAGATTCACGCTCAAAAACAGCTGCAAACTGTTCGTTTGTCCAGATAATTTTACCGTCATCCGATAAAACAGCATATGGAACCGGCAAATCATTCAGTAAAATATTCTGCAAAAATCCATACCGCTCCGCAGAATCCATCAAACTGCTCATAACAAGAGTCTTGTTGCGGAAGTACAGAATAAGGACTGCCACAATATAAATCAGCACAAAAACACCCATGACCATCCCTGCATTCTTATCAATAATAAGAATCCAGATATTCATGGCTACCAAAATAATTGCCATAAGCGCCGGCCATTGCATATACAGTTTTAAGGGTCCTTTTAACTTGAAATTATTTTTCATACTAAGCTCCGTATCCGTTTGGATTGTTTGATTGCCATCTCCATGAATCTTCACACATTTCTTCTAAACCACGAGCAGCAGTCCAACCAAGTTCTGCTTTCGCCTTTGCCGGGTCTGCATAACATGTTGCAATATCTCCCGGTCTTCTTGCTTGTATCTTATATGGAAGTTCTTTTCCACACGCTTTGCTAAATGCTTTTACCATATCAAGTACAGAATAGCCGTTGCCTGTTCCTAAGTTGTATACACAAACACCTGCTTTTTCTTCAATCTTCTTGAGTGCTTTCACATGACCATCTGCCAAGTCAACGACATGGATATAGTCGCGCACACCTGTACCGTCATGTGTATCATAATCATCGCCAAATACACCGAGAAATTCACGTTTTCCTACTGCTACCTGTGTAATATAAGGCATTAAATTGTTTGGAATACCTTTCGGGTCTTCTCCGATAGTACCACTTTTGTGAGCACCAACCGGATTAAAGTAGCGAAGTAATACAATATTCCACTCCGGATCTGCCGTGTGAAAATCAGTTAATATTTGCTCCAGCATCGATTTCGTCCAACCATATGGATTCGTACATTGTCCTTTTGGACACTCTTCCGTAATCGGAATAAACGCCGGATCACCATATACAGTTGCAGAAGAACTGAAGATCAAATTCTTCACTCCCGCATTTCTCATTGCATCGCACAATACTAATGTTCCCGCAATATTGTTATCATAATATTCCAAAGGCTTTGCGACAGATTCTCCAACTGCTTTCAGTCCTGCAAAATGAATAACTGCCGAAATATCTTCTTTTGCAAATATGTTTTTCATAGCCTCGGCATCGCGAATATCAGCCTCATAAAATGGTATTTCTTTCCCAACGATTTTCGCAACGCGTCTTAAAGACTCTTTACTTGAATTACATAAGTTGTCTACTACAACAACTTCATAACCTGCGTTAATAAGTTCAATACAAGTATGGCTTCCGATATAGCCTGCTCCACCTGTTACTAAAATTGACATAACGATTCCTCCGGTCTTTTTTATACATTGTATTTTTTAACAATATCTTTCATGATATCCCATTTCGCTTCCATATCCTGAATTAATTTGATGTGTGTACGACATCTGTCTAAGTTATGAACTTCTCTGTGTATTTTAAAATAGGTATCTCCTTGTAAATAATCAGTAAGGAAACGCATACCACACTCATAGGTCATAACCTTTGCTCCCATAGGAAGTAATTCAATTTCTTTTTGTGTCAGTTTACCTCCACAGCCTTCAATAAAGCCCTTGGTGTATACATCAAACATCTCCATGTCACACCAAACTTTATCTAAGTCCTGTTCGTCCTCTGCTGCGGTGCTTGCACCGAAACGAATAGAATCACCAAAATCATTCATTGCAAGTCCAGGCATAACTGTATCCAAGTCGATAACACAGATACCTTTTCTTGTCTTGTTATCAATCATAACGTTATTCAGCTTTGTATCATTGTGAGTGACACGAAGCGGAATCTCACCTTTCGCTAATAAATCACCAAATACATTTGCCACATCTTCTCTTGAAAGATAGAAATCAATTTCCTCTTTGACAGACGCAGCTCTTCCACACACGTCATCTGCAATCGCCTTCTTAAAGACTTCAAATCTTGCCTTCGTGTCATGGAAACCTTCAATTGTTTCATGCAATGTGTCAGCCGGATATGTGGCAAGCAATCTTTGGAAGTTACCAAATGCAACTGCGCTCTGATAAAAATCTTCCGGAGACTCAACTTGGTCATATGATTTGGCATCTTCAATAAAGACATAACATCTCCAATAATCACCCTCTGAATCCACAAAATATGGACGTCCGGCTTTTGTCTGGATTACATTCAAGGTTTCTCTTTCCGGATCTCCGCCATGTGCAATAATTTCTTTGCGAAGGAATGATGTAACATTCAAAATGTTTTCCATTAACTCTACCGGTTTTTTGAAGATAGACTTGTTCATACGTTGCAAGATCACGCGGCCTTCTGTCTCGTCATCTTTGCGAAGTGTCATAAGGAACGTATCATTAATATGACCGCTTCCATATGGAATAGCAGACATAACCATACCTTTTAATTTGAAGTTTACAAGTGCTTCGCCTCGACCACACCAAACTTCCGGCGGGTAAACACCATTGTCTTTCATGGTCTTAAGTGCGTTTACAACAACCGGTTTGTCTTCTTTATAAGTAACTCCATACCATTTGTCTTTTGAAGTTAATACCTTTACAGTTGCCTTGTCAGCTTCCAACAAATTTGTTACCACTGATGGAAGGAAATATTCACATTTGAGCGGATTATTTGCAAGACCTTCTTCTAAAAATGCTGCAAATCCCTTTTTAATCTCCTGCAAAAAGCTTGCAGAAAATCCCCAAAGGTTCATAGAGACAATACTATCCGTTGCAACTGGAGTCCATGTCACACCATCATCTTCTGTAAATGCTGCGCCATCACCTTTGCGCTCGATTCTTGTACGTTCTACAACTTTTATCAAGTGGTCATTCTCGTCAGTTGTACAAATGCCACGTGCTACATGTCCGTTTTCTGTCAAAGTATTTTCCAACTTGTATCCAACCATCGCATAGCGATACTTGTCGTCGTCCTGATTGCGTGTTAGGAATTTGAAAATCTTATGAAATGCATCTCTGCCGTAATAATCATCTGCATTGATAACAGCAAACGGCCCATCAATTTCATCAATTGCACTTAATACTGCGTGTGCTGTTCCCCAAGGTTTCACTCTTCCTTCCGGAACTTCAAATCCTTCCGGAATATTATGTAGATCTTGGAAAACATAAGCTACTTCGATTTCTTTTGAAATACGGTTACCGATAGCTTCCTTAAAATCAGCTTCATTTTCTTTCTTTATGATAAATACGACCTTTTCGAAACCTGCACGTTTTGCATCAAAAATGGAAAAGTCCATAATAATATGTCCTTGGTCATCGATTGGATCAATTTGCTTTAAACCGCCATAACGGCTTCCCATTCCCGCTGCCATGATAACTAATACTGGTTTATTCATTTTCTATACCTCCGTATATTTTTGCGCACTATAATAGATTATTATATTACATCTAATCAGGAAAATCTTTGTATTATTGTCTTCATCATTTGCACTATTCACCTTTTTCTATTGCTTTTTCAAAAAAACAGAGGTAAAATGGAGTTGTAAAGATGTTTATTACAAGAGAGGATTGAGATTCATGAATTACGTAGGAAATAAATTAGAGGATTGCCTTCATATTGATGAGCTATTTACGATTCATTATTTTGAATACACAAACAAATTCTTTTTTTCGGGAGAATCTCATAATTTCTGGGAATTGGTTTTTGTAGACAAGGGTGCTGTGAAAATTTGTATGGACGAGACGGAAATCGTGATGCATAAAGGAGATATTGCATTTCATGAACCAAATGAATTCCACAATGTTTCAACCTACAGCTTAACCGCGCCTAATCTTGTGGTAATCGCTTTTGAATGTAAAAGTCCCCTGATGGATTTCTTTCGCAAAAAAATCTTGAAGGTAGACGAAAAGGAGCGTTCTTTACTTGCTAACATTTTGATTGAAGCACGCAAACTTTTTTCTTCGCCACTAGATGACCCATATTTGAAACATATGGAAAAGCAAAAATCCTATCCTGTCGGCACAGAACAATTGATTCGCATGGATTTAGAACACTTTTTGATACATTTAATCCGCAGATATTCAGTGGATTCTAATCCACTCAATCTTCCGGCAACAAAGAGCTCCGCTGACATTTTTAAACGTGTTGCTGATTATATGGAAGCAAACCTCTCGAATCGGTTAACCATTGAGCAGATTTGTCGTGATAACATGATTGGTCGTACGCAATTACAGAACGTATTCCAAAAAGAAACGAACATGGGAGTGATTGAATATTTTTCTAAAATGAAGATTGACGCTGCCAAACATATGATTCGTGATGGTCTGTTAAACTTCACGCAGATTTCCGAGCAACTCGGATATACTTCTATTCATTATTTTTCAAGACAGTTTAAACGAATTACGGGAATGACACCTTCTGATTATTCATCTTCTGTAAAAGCGATGATGGAGAGAAATGAATAAACTTGAAGCTAAAGCTATTTGGGGACATACCTGCATAGCAGGTGGTTTATTTTATCTGTCGATACAATATAACACCCGCGGTTTCAATAAACCGCGGGTATTTTCGTTTTCTCATACTGCTCATATTTTTATTCTACCATATTCAAGCCCAATATATTGCAATAAGTTTATTTTGTATTTGACCATACAGTTATCACATTCTTTTCTCCGGTCCATTCCTTGCCGCAAGACTGATAATCTGTAAGTAAAATTGTACCATCTTCTGTGTCGCACTCAATCCGAATAAGCTCATCTTCTTCTGGTAATATTATCCTATAAGTAGGTTCATCCCCAACAATAACAGGTTTTGCCAGTTGTCTGTCGCTCTTAGCACTGTCACATGCAAGTGTTATGTCTCCATATGTAAACGCAACCTTTTCATTGAGGCGATGTACTTTGAGTGATAATTTCCATTCAAATGTAATCTCGTCTCCATCTTGGAAGTTGCCGGATAATTCTTGATATCCTTCCGCTACCACTTCTTTTCCGTTCAACAACATGGTCTCACACCACGCAGGTTTTCGGATTCTTAATCGCAAGTGGCTTTCGCCCTCACACTGGATTTTGATTTTACAAATGCCGTCTTGCGGATACTTGCTTGTAAATGACAGGTGAACATCTTTTCCACTCGCATCCTTGATACACGCTTCTCCCGTAAACATATGATTAATGTAGGTGTAATCCCCCATAATCACTATCGAAGTTAGTGGCATAAGCGAGATTCCACATGCTCCAATTGCTACGCAGCATCCAGCATAATCTCCATTTGCAAAATGTGAAACGCCGCCAATGCCTTTATTTCTAGTACTCATATAAAGTGGCGAATAACTGTCAAAACACTTAGCCGGCATATACGTCTTTGACCATTGGTTATAGTGCTCACATTGTTTGGTGTTAAGGCTGCCATATAACGCGTTGTAACCAGAGCACTCTATTCGGTCTATGTACTTTACATCTCCGGTTAACAGATACATTCGCACCAACACGCGTATCCACGTAACCGTTACACAGGTCTCCTGCATGACCTTATCGGAATATTCCGTTTGCTTGACTGCTCCATGATCAAACAATTCTTCCTCACAACCCGCACAACCAATGATGGTAATATCGCTTTCTTGCACCGCGTCAATGAAATTTGTTGCAGCTTTCAAATATTTTTCTTCACCTGTTGCTTCATAGTATGCAATCAACCCTTCGTAGAAGGACATCATCTCATAGGCTTTTGTTACCGGATACTGATATGGATATAATTCCTCCTGCAATGCCAACTCGATCAGATTGCAGTCAGCACTTCCTCCCTTAGAGATAATGTACTTGGCAAATTCCAGGTAACACTGCTCGTTGGTCGCTTTATACAATTCCATCGTAGGTTCTAATATGGTGCAGGAATTTACACATCCCCACCATTGCGATGTTGTTGTAATATCAATCTTACCCGGACCGACTTTGCTTATGATATAATCCATATGTCTCTTTTCGGCCTTTAAAATTGCTTCCTTCAGTTCTTCATCTTTACAAATCTGATAATAATGCTGCAGACCTGTCAAAACATATTTTCTGCCCCACATATCCCATCCGTTAAATTCCTTATCTATGGTGTATGTAGAAAATCTTCCGTATTCGTCTTGTGTCTTCAAAAGTTCACTGCATGCCCATGTTAAAATGTCATACAATTCCTCATCCTGCGAATACAGGTATGCATAGCAAGCGCCACGCATTTGTTTCCCAAAAAACTCTCCCCTCCACCATAATTCTTCCGAGTCATCGTGGGTAGTGAACACATCAATATATGTCCTCCATGTTTTCTTGTCTTTTAATTGATTGGCAATCACAAAATCAACTGCCTTATCCATGATTCCATCTATTCTTAATGATTTTGTGTACAATTGTTGCATTTGCATATTGTGACACCTCCCGTAAGTATAATGTCCTAAATATAATTATAATGTGCATTTTGACTGAATTATAGGATTGGTCCGCCAAAAAAATTGTACAAAAAAGTCAATTTTGAAAAAACTGTACAAAATCGTCTGTGTGGAAAGTATGTCTTGAAATGAAAAAAATCAAAATATATAATGATATATATATTTGTGAAAAGGAATGGTTCTTAAATGAATGAAATGAAGCAATATACCGATGAGAAAATATTTAAGCCATATGAGATTGTGCGAGCCTATTATCATGATGAAGTACTCGAGTATCATACTCCCATTCATACCCACAACTTCCATGAGCTTAACATCGTTATAGCGGGAAATGGTAAACATTTTATTAACGGCAATATGATGCACATTGCCATCGGTGATCTTTTTATCATGCCACCTAACGTACCCCACGGTTATGATTTTGACTCCAAGAAATTCTCTATCTTTCATCTGCTTTTCCATAAGCAATTTTTTAAGAAATACGAGAGTTATCTCCATAACTTGTCCGGATACCATATTTTGTTTAATATTGACCCACAGATTCAGAGACAAAATGGACTTATAAACCATTTCCTTCACATAGATATGACGGAAAATTACAATCTGATCCGTATATTTAACGAATTGACTACATTGGAAAAAGAACAGAAATGTAATACGGAGACCCAAAAGGAATTTCTTGCAGTATACGTCATCGCTAAAATCTGCGAAATCATTGAGTCGGGAAAAGAAGAACAGCGCAAGCAACGCGAATATCCTTACGATATGCTGAAATCTATCGAATACATTCATTTGAATTATGGTGAACAAATAGAACTGTCAACACTATATGCTATATCCTGTATGTCCGCGTCTTCGTACTTACGTTATTTCAAAAAGATTTTTAACTGCACGCCGACGGAATACATACAAGATTATCGCCTCAGACAGGCCAAATCTATGTTAAAACACACGGATCATTCGCTAACAACCATAGCCAACGACTGTGGTTTTTGGGATAATGCCCATCTGAGCAGATTGTTCAAGAAAAAATATCAGGTATCACCTGCGAAATATAGAGCACTCTTAAAACAAGATGACAAATAAAAAACACCCTGCCGCATTGGCAGGGTATTTTAGAGTGCATACGAAGTTCCGGGCTTGTGCCCGAGCTGTTTCTGCATTCATGATGTTTGGGGTCTAGGAACAAAGATTTTATGCATAGGTCCCGACATTCAAGGGTTTACATTTTGCTAATGAATTCATCAATCGCATTACATTTTGCTGCTAATTTACACCAATATTTTAATATGTTCAAATTCTTTTCCTGCTGGATTTTGGTCAAAAGGTTTTCTGGTAGTTCTCCCAATCCCTCTAGTAATTCAATAATTACCTGGCAACGTTCTTCCAGACGTCCAGCTTCTCGTTCATCTTGCAACAATTCTTGAAATGTCATATATCTTGCCCCCATTTCTCGGCTCGCCTTCACTTCTTTTACCGAATTCTGCAATCTTTTAACAAATGCATCTTGATAATCCTTTTCGCTTTCTGAAGGTTTTGCCCCAACAAATTTTAGAAACTTCACTAACTCTTCTGGCTCTTCATCTTCATTGGTTCCTTTTGTGCTGAGAAAAATTGTATGCGCTCCGTCATCCATTTCAAGATCTGGTACTTCCTTGCAAATCACTTTTCTAGTGTAACGGTATTTGCCTTCCCCGAAAGGATCAAAATCACAGATAAATATTACATAAGTATCTGAAAGCTCATTATACGAGACACCAGTGAGTAAAATCTCCATATCAATCTGACTGTGGTAATATCTTGCTCGTTTCCGTAATGCAGGTTTCGGCAATATCTGCATTTCAATATTGTACCGTGTGTTATTCTTGTCCTTCGCATATGCATCCATACGAACACCTTTATACTCTGGATTATATACAATACTTTTTTCTTTGCTGACTTCCACACGTTCAATATCAGTGCCTAAACTTCGTTCTATAACTCCTTTGCAATTTTCAGGGTCTAACAGAACGGCTCCGAACATGAAGTTATCCTTAAATGTTAGTTCTTGTAAACTTTTCTTTTGATTCATTTTCTTTTCTCCTTGTATAATATCATATTTTTAGTCGTTATGGTAGTAAAATAAATTCTACATTTCCAAAACAATCATAGGCATCATACCTCCATTTATTTTGTTTTCATCAATCTTGAAATTCTCTGACTGAAATGTCTTGAAGTTCGGATACGTTCTTTGATAAACGCGTTTAGACACTTTGAATGATTTGAAATAAATCTGTGTCTTGTTTTGATGTTTTCCCATTATAACTTTATATTATAAGGCTTGTCAATCATGACTACCGGCTTAGCCGGTAGTTTGCTCTGCGGCTATAAGCCGCTGTTACCTGCTTGCCTCTAAAGAGGCTCTGAATAGTTCGCCTTCTGCACTACTTGCATAAGCAAACCTGACGGTTATTGGTATGTATTTG
>JAZQXU010000013.1:0-1603 GCA_045632945.1 Faecalimonas sp.
TACTCTAATTAAGGGGTGTTGACAAATTTTTATATTATAGAAACCACTCAAATGTGGTTCCTATAATATAATGAACTTAAATTATACAAAACATTATTATGACCCATTTGAGAAATTGGATCATAAGTGGCAACAAGCCATTGCTACCGGCAATTTAACAATCTCTCAAGTTGCCAAACTGTCCGGATTCTCCAGACAGCACATTTACAAGCTCATTTCAAAAGGTAAAATAACCGCCAAAATGCTTGATGGCAAGTCCATCATTTCATGCAAAACATTTGTTAGGTGGTTCTCTTCCCTGCCTGTTACTACTGACACACTCTTAGGATATGCATCCTATTCGTTAGAAGGAATGATGGATTTAACGGGAATGACACGATCTTGGATTCTCATTTTTGTAGAACGTTATTCCATCTCATCGTACTATTGCGGTGTATATAGAAGATTCAATAAACAAGAGGCAGAAAAAGCTTGGAATCAGGAGTGGTTCAAGTATGCCAAATGGATCTCTGCGGAAGATGCTATCGACAGATTCAATATCACCCTAACACTCTTTTATACCATGGTTGCTCAGCACTCTGTGTCTATCAAGCATTCTGATGGGAAGACGCTCTATTTCAAAAGAGACATTGAAAAGGAACTTAAATGGAGAATGAATCATGAGCAGAGTTTCTATTAGATATAAAGAGAAGACAAATGGTATGAAGTCCGTTTATCTTCAGTTCTATCCAGGAATCCGAAATACCAAAGGCGAAATTGTCAAATATGAATTTCTTAACTTGGAAGTTTATAGTAATCCTAAAACGAAAGAGCAGCGTTTATTCAACAAGACCATTGAAGAGATATCTGAATCAATACGATGCCAGCGTTATATCCAAATCGTCAGACGCGATTACAATTTTCTAGGGAAGGACAATCTCGACGGTGACTTCCTTGAATACTTCCATAGGAATGCAGATTTCCATGGTCCTAAATTTGAAGCTGCAAGATTACATTTCGAGGAATTCTGCGGTCACTCATGCAAATTTAGAGACTTGTCTCAAAGTTTCTGTGAAAAATACCGATATTACATCCTACATGACAAGCATCTTACGGATTACAACAAATCCCTTAAACACAATACAGCGAGTAGTTATTTCAACGTTTTCTTGAATATTGTAAAGTTAGCTTTTAAGGACAATATCATCTCCCATGACTATACAAGTGACATAAGACCCATAAAATGGAATCATGATACCAGCAAGGATTACCTTACTGATGAAGAGGTAATGATGTTGAAACATGTAAAATATGAAAAATATCCGCAAATACCTCAAGCCTGCTTGTTCAGTATATATACGGGACTTAGAAGAAGCGACATTCTTGATCTGAAATGGGAACATTTTGTTAGACGCGGGAATCATGTATACATAGAAAAGTACATTGCCAAAACGGGAATGTTTGCCCGTCTTCCACTATCTAAAGATGCACTGCGAATAATCGGAAAGAGAAAAAAAGAAGGAACTGTTTTTACAGAACTGACCATAAGCATATTGAATATACATGTGAAAAGGTGGCTTGAATTGGCGAACATAAGAAAACATATCACGTTCCATTGCTTTCG
>JAZQXU010000014.1:0-126905 GCA_045632945.1 Faecalimonas sp.
TCTCGAATATGCATTTGGTGTTCCACTTAAATCCTGTATTTTCCAATCATAGGAAATCGTATATGTAATTCCTGACTTCAGTTCAAAAGTCCCAAGACCTCCTTGTGCCCATTCACCTGTATAAGACAACTTCAAAGAACCGTCTCCCGACTTTTTCTCCGTTGTATCGATTTCAAATATACCTGGGTTACTTTGTACTTTTGTTAATTCGTCTGCCGAATCAAAATCAGACTCAAATACTGTAACCGTTTTCTCTGTTACTATTTCTGTTTCACCACAGGAAATTGTAAAGTCATCAATATAAATGGTTCCTGTCCCTTGTGGTTGAAAACCAATCTGAAATGCACCAAGCGAAGCATTTGGTGTTATCTCGCATGTCATAGTTGTCCATGATGAACTAGTTGCAACCCACGTAGCATATGTATTCCAATCACTGTCTATACCTGCATGATATGCATGAAAAGATACATCTGTCTTGTATTTAAATGACAGTGTATAAGTTTTTCCCTGCTCAAAGATTTGTACATCACCATTATGGAAGTCAAACGTTGTATTTCCGGTAGATGTATATTTAAGCACATAGTTGTTAGCATCATCTGGATCCGATGTATATTCCAATGTTCCTGTGCTTTCGCTCTGATTTCTCCATTTACCCGTATATTCTGAAGTTGATTCAAAATCTTGATATGCAACATAATTTGGAACTGTCACTGCAACTTTCTGTTGTTCCTGTACTGCTACCGGATTTGATGAATCACTGTTGTTGGTCCATCCATCCGTGGTCTCAAACCCACCATTTGTAATGAGATTCGTACTCTCTGCTGCCTGTACTTCCGATGCTTTTTCCGGTTCTGTTACTACAATCAATCCCACAATCATCGTGATTGAAAGTAGGATGCTCAGACACCGTTTGAATAAAGTATGTTCTTTTTTCATGTGTGTTTCCTCCTTACACTACATAATTGTTTCCGGACCCTCATCTGTCTTCATTGAATCCAAAATATGATAGTCCTTGATAGAAATTACAGGATTTGACGTAGGCTTTTCATCAAATACGATAATCTCATTTTCGTCTTTCAAAATGGACCCTGGAAGATATAACGAACGCTGTGGTCCCACTTCCCAATATCGCCCAAGATTAAAACCATTTACTACTATGAAACCTTTTGTAAAGTTATCAGGATGAATGAAACAATCCTTTCTCTCCTCCGTTTTAAAGGTTCCTTTATAAAATACAGGTCTGTCCGTCAAAGTATCCTTGCTAAAATCATATTGCAACCCGTCAAGGTCTTCCATCGGGAGTGTATAAACATCCCAATTGTATAGTGCTTGACACGGTCCACATTTCTGATAAACAAGTACATGTTTCAAAATACCTTTTCGGTCGCCTTTGTCCATCTCTGGACCGAAGTTTACACGTCCTTGATTTTCCACCAGAATATCAAGTGTACCTCCTTCATCCATCCAACCATCAACATCAAGATAATCTTTTTCATCATTGCGATGTATGGTGCCGCGATAGATGCCGTTGAAATAGATCAATGCTCTATCTGCCACGCCATCAATGGCTAACATATGCAGCCTGTCAGTAGGGTTAACATGCGTGCGATATAAAATATAGCCATAATTTTGTCCATAATATTCCATATTATGAAGATAAGAAGATGTATAATGATTTCCTATTTGATTAAGATTTTCAAACAGACCTGCTATTTCCGTTAAATTTATATCACCGAGTGACATAAGTGGTACTGGTTCAGGTGTTGGAAGCGCTACGCCTAAATACTCGCTCATGATTTTCTGAACTGCAAGATATTTTGGAGTAATTTCACCCCATTCTGTAAGTAACGCATCGTAATCATAACTTGTAATATCCGGCAAATATGTATAGTGACGTTTACGTTTTGCATCCTCTAAAAACATATTTGCTCCGTTTGTAAAACCAAAATTTGTTCCACCATGAAACATATAAAGTGAAAAATTCATGTGTTGTTCTAAATGTCTTTTCAGTTCTTCAGCTACATATTCCGGTTTGTAACTTTGTGCCGGTCTTCCCCAATGCGAAAACATTCCTATCCAAAACTCCACATGAAATGCCGGTGCATCTGGTTGACGATTCCAAAGGGCCTCCGTATGCTCCGGTGTAAGCACTCCACAATCATACCCAAAGTCTAATGCACATAGTGTGCCATCTGCATGACCACCATTTAGAAACATATCTGTATGTCCGTCTGCTGTAAATATTGGTACATCCACACCGCATTCTATGAGAAGCTCTACACATTGATTCATGTATTTCGTACTGTTTCCAAAAGAACCATACTCATTTTCCGCCGCAATTAAAATGACATTACCACCGCGCGTTTCTTGATATGGAACAATATGTGGCATCAAATGCCTAAAATATTTCCGCACATAATCCAGATATTCTCCTTCATCTGTGCGTAATCTCATACGTTCATCAGCAAGAAGCCAACCTGGAAATCCGCCCGACTCCCATTCTGCACAAATGTACGGACCAGGCCGTACAATAACGTACAGCCCAAGTTCCGTTGCTATTTGAATAAATCGCTCTATATCCAAACGTCCTGTAAAATCAAATTCGCCTTGAAATGGTTCATGAAGATTCCATGCACAATAGGTCTCAACTGCATTCAAACCGCAATTTTTTAGTTTTAGAAGCAAGTCATACCATTTATCCGGCATACTACGGAAATAATGTATTGAACCGGCATGTATTTCGATTGGCTCATCGTTGATATAAAATTGTCTGTCTTTCCAAGTTACCAATTGACTAATCCCCCTGCTCTTGTTTATTCTTACGTTTCTTGTTAGCGATTATCAGCAATACACATAATAAGACTAATGAAATACCACTTGCGATTCCAATCACAATAATAGGTGTATTGTTATTCTGAGTAGATGCATTCGTTTCTTCATGTTTTGACTTATTATGATATTGGATATTTCCTTTTGCATAATTTTTATCTTCTTCAGCCGGTGAAATGATGTCCTCTTTTTGCTCTGATACAACATCTTTCTGTTCCTCTGATGAGTCTGTCTGACTTTGATTTCCTGAAACATTATCATTTTCTGTCACAAGGTCATAGTCAGTTGTAAATTTCTTGTCTATTACCCATTCATCATTCTCATCACGGATTAGTCTTACTTGATTTGTAATCTTAATTGGCTGTGTAGAGATACATGTCGCATCTGCATATAGGATTGTTCCTGCATCAATCTGCAGTGCATCTATTTCGTGTAATCGTAATCCATCCATATAGAACATATTTCCTGTAATAGAATAAGCCGCAATTTCACTTGTATAACTGTAACTGCTAGCGTCCGCCTCTTTTACGCCTCGCATTACAACTCCTCTTGCAGTTGTCCAATCACCATATAGATCATCTATTTCTTTTCCATTTGGTAAAACAACCCGGAAAATTGCTGCACTTCCTTTTACACAATCAAAAACAATCTTCACTTCCAGCGGTTCTTGTTTGCTGATTTCTTCCTTGTAATCCGTATCAAACCAAGACTCGTTTTCCTTTACAACACTTACTTTTCGTGTAAGCTTATATGGCTGACCTTCTATATTCTTCGCCCAAGTTCCTGTTAAAACCGGTGTCAGTTCTGTGCTTTCCTTAAGTTCGAAGCTCTCGATTGGATATCCTTCTCTTCCATCTACAGGAACTGAATTGAAACAATGTGGGTAGATAAAAAATGCATCATTAGCAGGAAAATATTCGATTAGTACCTGTGTTTCTTTACCGTCAATCACTGCATCTGCACGATAAAATCCCGCTTCCGGTTTGAAACCGGCATCCATCTTCCATGTAAACATAAAAGAATCATTTACTATCTTATCAAATGTAATTTCCAAATCTATCGATTCTTTCTCAACCGGTTTGCTTCCTTGTTCATAGATAGCTTGATCGATTAAATCGATTTCATAATTTTTATCAAATTTTACTATAGTACCGTCAATACTAATAAATTCTGAATCTTTGCTAATAAGAAGTGTATTTGTTGCTCCATCTGTATAGAAGAACACTTCTCCATTTCCCGGGAAATAAACAACATGTTCTCTATCACTTCCGTCTGCACTTAAAATCCCTGTTGCTGTGATATCAGCAGTTTTGATTTCATCTGGTCCGCTAATCATGACACTGAACACTTCATGCTCCGTTCCCGGATTATAAAGTCCCATCGCATTTCCAAGCGTAACTATAACTGGTTCTTTCGGTTCATCCTGCTCCGGTCCGTCCGGTGGTGTTTGTTCACCTTCTACTTCCCAACCAGTTTCAGTCTTTACAACAGCCAAATCTTCCTCTACCTTTAATGTCTGACCACCTTCCATGGCAACTGACCATCCTGTTACATTTGGGTCAATCTGTTGTAATAAAGCGTCTTTTGCAATCTCCAGTTTAGTTGTAGGTGCCTGTTTTGCTGTATCAATAAGTCCAAAGAAATTCACCCAAATAACAAAACCGTCCACCGTCTTCTCCAACGGAACTTCAAACTCTGTATCATCCACTTTCACAGTTGTCTTATAATAGTTTCCCGTTACATCTGAAATGTTACTTGATGTAAAATACCAACTATTGTCAACTTCAACCATTTTGTATCCCAAATTAATTGTTGGTATTTCCGGTGGTGGTGTAGGTATTGTGGAATCATATTCTTGCCACACTCCGTCCGTATATACCACTCGCAATGTATTGCTAATAACAACACCGTTCTTGCTTGTATCCTCAACACCTGTATTAGGATCAATAGGAGTCATAACAGCATCTGCTGCTATTTCGAAGCTTGTAGTTGGGGTTGTTCCGCCATAATTTGTAAATCCCCATATTGCAAGTCCATCTGGATACCAGCTTTGCGGATATTCAATAATGACATCTGCCGTAGCATTATCATCAATTGTTATTGGAACCTTATAATAACCGCCTGGAATTTTAGTAATGTCATCCACTATAAAATACCAACCACCATTGTAATTATAAAAAGAAATTTCTACACTTTGTAATTCCGGTTGCACAGCAATACTTTCTGTTAGTGAAACATCATCAAGAAATACGATTCCCTCTCCCGTTTTTACAAATTGAATACTGGCCGCATCTGATGTTGCAGTAAATGTACCGGAAATGGTATCCCAATCGGTTGCGTTTTCAGTTTCGTTGTTGTGACTCCAAATAGCATTTTCTCCTGCTGTAAAGTTAACTGCAAATCCACTTCCTTTTGCATCGGTTTTTATAGCAAAAGAATATTCATATGTTTTCCCAGATTGAATTGCTACCGGATAGGTTACTTCTGTCATGTTTTTCATCACAAGTACATTATCCGGTTCTGTGTCTAAACAAGTCCCTATACCCTCGGTATATGTGCCGGCCACTCGTTCTGTTTTGGCCATAAAATCATCGATAAAAATTTCGCCACTTCCACCTACACATTGGAACACGAGATGGCCTGCGTTACCTGTCGGAACTGTATAACTCATCTCATGTGTTGTCCATGTCGTTGTCGCAGTCTTCCATGTGTAAAATGGTTCCGCATTACTTAAGCCTTCGTCTCCGCAGAACAAATGATAAGAAATGTCTGAAGAACCCTTAATATTAAAACTAATTTGATAGGTTTCGCCTGCTGTAAGCCCAGATAAAACATGGAATACTTTTCCGTTAGTTACGTTGGAAATTTTTAAAACTTTATTTCCGTTTTCCTCTATAATTGCTTCCGGAAGACTATGTACGCTTCCCCACTGCTCAGCATTTCCTGACTCAAAATCACTATTTGAAATAACATTTATTAATTCAGTCTTTACTTTTTCTTGAGAAACCGAGAAATTATCAAGGTACATTTCGCCACTTCCACCTACACATTGGAACACAAGATGGCCTGCGTTACCTGTCGGAACTGTATAACTCATCTCATGTGTTGTCCATGTCGTTGTCGCAGTCTTCCATGTATAAAATGGTTCCGCATTACTTATGCCTTCGTCTCCGCAGAATAAATGGAACGAGATGTTGGTTGAACCCTTAATATCAAAACTAATCTGATAGGTTTCACCTGCTGTAAGCCCAGATAAAACATGGAATACTTTTCCGTTAGTTACGTTGGAAATTTTTAAAACTTTTTTTCCATTTTCCTCTACAATTGTCGACGGAAGGCTGTGCACACTTCCCCATTGGTCAGCATTGCCCGATTCAAAATCACCATTTGAAATGTATTCTCTCACTTCTTTATCTTGAACTGCCTGTTGCATAGACACTTCGACAGGATTTAACACGTCGCTGTTATTAATCCAGCCTTCTGTAGTGTCAAAACCACCATTTGTAATTAAATTTTCTGTATCACTTGCTTGTGCCTGATTTGGCTCTGAGATTGTTATCATGCCGACTACAAGTGCAATTGATATGATTACACACAAAACACGTTTTATTAAATTATGTCTTTTCATAATAACTCTCCTTTCTATTGGATACCCCAATCAGCCCACAATTCTTGAATAATACCATTTTCACGATATGTTACAAGTCCGAGACGCTCAAAATCATAGCGGAACTCTTTACGCGCTTCCATAAGCTCTGCTTCTGTATACTCTGTGTAATAGAGAGAAAGCATCAAATAACGGAACTGCATACTTTCCAGTAAAATTCGGTTATAAAGAACAGTGTATCGTTCCGGATTTGAATCTCGTAATGGTTCAATATCTTCATATGCCTCTTCAATCAAATCCATATATGAACAAAGCTGATTATATGTCCAATAAGTAGAATCAACCAAATTGTCAGATATGTAGCCGACTGCACCTAAATCCGAATATACATGAGTAAGCCACTCACGTTCTTGATTAAACAAGTCTTGCATCGTATTGGACGCCTCTTCAAAATAATTATCAAAGAAATCATCAATCAATTCATTCATGTTGAGTGAATTGTTCCACTGCAGTTTACTCATTACATATGCCTTTAAACGACTGAAACCTGTATTTATATTTTTTTGATACATATCTGTCTGATCTAACAGCATGGTCGTTCCATTATCCAATAATAATTGATAATTCTGTTGCATTACTTCTACTGTATCAAAGAATAACAAACCACTTTGTGGTAGCAAAGAATATGTCCATGCATATAAATTCTTGCTGAGTGATGCCCATCCAAGCACCTGTCCATGTGGCTTTGTTACATCTGAAACTTCAGCATCCGTAAACGGAATATCATATTCTGCTTTAATTGGTGCAAACATGACTCCCGAACGTTCATTTAACACAACGCTTTCATCAATAGGTTTCCATTGTTTTGTTTTCTCATCATATGTTGCCGGTGGATTCACCGTTGCATAATATGCAAATATAACCAAATGTGTCGGTTCTTCTCCCGGACGATTTTCTGAGAACCATGCATCAACATCTTTTTGAACCTTGTTCACAAATTGAATGATGGTTGCAGAATCTGTTCCATATTTTTCTTTATTTTCAGAACATGCTTCACATGTACACCAATCATGATTGTCTTCCATACCCATCAGCATGTTCGGTGCGTCAGAGTCTTTGATTAATGCGATTAGATTTTTAGTGTATTCTGCACGCATTTCATCATTGGAATAGCAAAGTTGTGCAGGTTTCTCTGCCTCATTTTCTCCTACTCCAGTCCATACTGCCTCTGAAAACCAGTCTTTGTACTTGTCTGATTTCCAATCATAAACAGTCGGGTCAATAATTTTCATACTGTTATGTGTCAAATGTCCTGTCACAAAAATTTCTTCTGTTTCATTAAAACGCATGCGATGACTGATAGTTGGATTATAAATAATCTCACCATAGTTACCTTCACGCCAATCAAAATCCGGTACAACTGACAAATCGTATGCAAGCATTTTTGCATTCTTAGTCTCTGTTAATCGTATTTCATCGGCTGCATAGAATTCATAATCAAATGCATAATACAAAAATTCATATACTGCATTTCGAGTACCAATATCCGAATATCCGCAAAGATATACATCGTCATCAATTTGCTTAATTATAAAACCATTATATTTCAGCTCATTATAAGTTGGTTGTAGCTTGGCCGCCTCTGCAGCTAAAGTCGATCCCACATAGATGTATTTTCCTGTATCTAAATTATCCGTTTCCTCCACAATAGAAAGTTCTGCTCCCGATGCACCATGAATAAAATATTGTAATTCATTTGCAGCAAAAATTTCATTTTCTGTGGCATTTGCCGGATAAACGATAACATAATCACTTGTTCCGTCTTTGATAAAATCAATCTTTGTTTCATCAATAATTGATTTAATATTTTGTTTGTTTTCCTTACCTGCTATACTGCTTTCCTTGGAGCAACCCATAAGACAACCTGCTATCAAACTCACAATGATTACACAGGATAATATCTTTTTATTTGTCTTCATTATTTACTGCTCCCTTCTACATAAATGTTGGTCAAAAAACGACCAATGTTGCCACTTTCATCTTGTGCGCAAAATGTGATGACATATCGCCCCGGTGTAGTAGGTATGAAACTTGTTTTTTCACACGTCATGTACCCTTCCGGATGTAACACATTCGTCCATGTAATAAACTCGCCATCGATATTATCGACGATTTCCAGTTCCGGAAATATTACCTCTTCACCTACTGCAACATTTTTCGTTATGTTCTTTTTTAATTGAACAACCGGTGTTCCTTCGTCTTTGACATTAATCTGGTAACCCATACCACGTGTCTTATTTACTCCGTCTGATGCGACATAAACAACACGATATGTGCCATATTGTGAAAATTTTATTTGATATTCTTTGTTACCATCCACATTGTCAAGCAATGTTCCAGACACATCTTTAATCACATTGCCTTCTGGATCCTGCACTGTTAGTTTCAATGATGTCTTATCACTAAAAACATCAAATGCTGCCGCTTTTGGTAATGTAGCAATAGAATTGTGCATCATGTTTGCTTGTTCAGTCGGAATGCAAAGTGTAGGTTCTACATTATCTATTACATAATTCTTTCCAAATGGTTGTTCATTGATAGCGTTAATACTGAAAGTAGCTCCGGCCTCACCAGTTACCATGAGCTTCAAGTTGACACCCTTGGACGCGAAACCATTAAAATCTTTTCCATTAATGCAGCTATTTGCTACCATTTTATATGCTTCCACTGCGTCAGTAAAAGTATTTGTATTCTCATTAAACTTGAGAGAAATCGGCGTGTCATTTTCCAGATAAGTTGAACCATTAGTTAGATATGACCGTGTTTCATCGTTATACCTAACAGCAATGTTTCGTTCGTTTAACTTTGTAAAATTAACTTTCACACTACAGTCTTCATCTTGCGAATCAGTCAGAATAACTGCCAGTTGTCTCAATTTCTGTTCTTTATCGTCAACACCATTCCATTGAAATGAAAAACCGGAAGCCGCTAAAACATTTTTAAATTGAACCGTAGCTGTTTCTTCTGTCAATGTAATACAAAGTGACTCATCTTTTAGTTCTGCAGTGGCTCCTGCTAACTCAAAATAACTTAACTGATCAACTTCTTTACTATTCTCCGCAAAAGAAGTAACTGCAACTCCAATTACAACCAATAAAAGAACCACAATTGTTGTGAGAATTTTCTTTTTTTTCATTATCCTTTAATACCTCCCACTTGCAGATTTTCTGTAAATTTTTCTGTAAAACTTGCAAATAAAACTAAACTTGGAATGCATAAAAGTACGCAGGCTGCCATTTGCATAGTCTCTGTTGTACTTGACAATTCTGCGAAGTTCAATAAAGACAGCGACAACGTCGGATAAGATGGAAGGAAATACATTGGAGTTGTATAATCAGACCAAAAATTAACAAAGGACAATATAAATACAACTGACATTGTCGGCATCCCCATCGGTACCATAATTCTTGTAAATATCTGCATATTGCCTGCGCCATCCATATACGCCGCTTCTACATATTCATTTGGTAAACTTTTGTACATTGAATGAAATAACAAGGTATATAATCCTACAAACCCAAATTTCAAAAACCACATTCCCGGTATCGTATTGTAGACACCGATTGTTTGGGACATCTGAATCTCGGAAACTGTTGTTCCTACAATTGGGAGCCCCATCAAAACATAAATCATAGAAATGATAAATCTACTAAATTTGTATGGAAATTTTGCGGTGCAATAACCGACAATGCATGGGCAAATGGTTGCAGCAGCTGCACATCCTAACGAGTATAATGCTGAATTAAACAAAAGCCCATCAAAATAAAATGCTCCCGGTGTTCCGTCCGGCATGGTAACCGGATAATTAAACTGTACAAATACTTGTTTGAAATTATCTAATGTCCATTTGGAAACACCGAAAATATTATCAGTAAAACTTCCCCAATCACGAAATGCGGAATTAAGCGCCAACAAATACGGGTACAGTATTGCTGATGCATAAATCACAAGAAACACACAGATTATTTTTGCACCAAATGGTGTTTTTATCTTGTTTTTTTGCATGCCGGTGCTGCCCCCTTCCTGTGTTTGTCCTTCATTTTCCGATTTACCATATCTTCAAATGGATCCAAACGATTTAATATCCCGCGTACTGAAAAAACAATGATAGCCGTTAAGATGGATAAAATAATTCCCATTGCCGCAAAATATGGATATCGAACCAGGGTCGTATCTTGCATAATGCCTGACGTGAAATAATATCCCATGGTTGGAACTGCTGAACCGCCTGAAATTTTTGAGAATGCATACATCCCATAATCTCCAATCAAAATGGTAGCAACTCCGGCTGTCAAAAAGGTTTTAAATGTCGGAAAAATCATTGGCATTGTAATATGCCAAAATTCCTGCACCATATTCGCACCATCAATTTGTGCGGCTTCCGCAATACTTTCGTCTATTCCACTCATTGCACTGCTATAAAACAAGAATCCACTTGCCATGGAATAGAAAATATTATAGACAAGTATGGTAACCAATCGCGTTTCTGCATTTACCAAAAGGCCCATTGCATCTTGCTTTCCCGTAAACAACTCCACTAAGATTGGCCATCCTCGGTCTGCTAAATAATAAAATATAGTAATTGCCACTACTGCAGAAATAATAGATGGCAAAAATAATATGATTTTCAGTGGTCTGGACAACGCAAATTTCTTATAAAAATAAAATGAAATTATAAGCGAAGTCGGCATTGTAATCAAAAAATTGATAATATAAAATTGTATAGAATTCAATAACGATGTCTGTAAATATTTATCCGTCATAAAGTCTTTAACTACATTGATAAAGTTATTGAATGTCCATGTAATATTCATTTGAATATCATACTCTTTCAGACTAAGGATAATAGAGTTAAAATTAACACCAAGCCACATGATACAAAATTGTAAAATAGGAATTGCCATCATCAGACAGTAAAATCTTAAATCTTTTTGCTTCTTTGATCGCAATGTAGATTCCTTTTTTATCATTTCATAATATCCTCATACTCTTTCCATTGATAATTTTTTCGATAATTGAAAATTCCTTCATAATAATCCTGAGCCGTATACTTATACGCGCCACTTTCTTTTGAAGTTAAAACATTTGCAACAGCTTCTCCTGCTTCTTGATCTGGTGCATATTTTGTTCTCATGAGACGAACCAGTCGAAAATCCGCTGGTGAATACGTATATAATTCATTTGTATCCATCGGAAGCGCCACTTTTGAATTTTGCATCATTTCAATCATAGATTGCGCAAATGGTGTTAAGCCTTCAGCATCCACTTCATAATCATATGGTTTTGTGAGGCTTGTCATCTGTGTGAACTCTGCCATCTGTGCGTCTGTATGAACAAATTGCAAGAATTTCGTTGCTACTTCAATCTTCTCAGGTGCAATATTGGATTTAATAAAGCAATATGTATCAAGCGCAGCGACAACCACATTTTCAGAACCTACATCTTCTTGTGTTGCCTTTGGAAGCGGCATCACCTTATATTCCATATCTGCATCATATTTTGTAGCATTAGTTCCGTACGTTTCTTTGAATGAAGCAACTGCTTCATTTTCCCACCAGAAACCATCAACCATAATAGCTACATTCTTTTGAGAACTAATGGTAGGGTTTCGAACAAACTCAAGCTGTGACTGTGTAATCTTAAAAGAACCTGATAAACTCTTGTTTACATCGTAATTGCTTGTATCTTGTAAAACAGTTTCAGCAAATTTTGTCGCATAAATAATACCAGGCTGGCGCGCCAATTCATAAGCATTCTCTTTTGTAATTTCTACACTTTCTGTTTCAAATTCCATTGTATCCCAATTAATTGTCTCTGTTTTCACAAGCTCTGCTGTACCTGTAAAATTAAAATTCAACATATATTGGTCGTAACCCATATTGTCAGCTGCCATTTCTGCTACAAGCCATGTAAAATATTCTTGGCTTGCTCCTGGAAATTGGAATGGTGTGCAATTATCTTTTTTAATTTCTTCAAGCAACGCATAAAACTGGTCATATGTAGCAGGCATTCCGTCATCATATGTGCCTGTCTGTCCGTCCGGACCGGTTCCTAATTTGCCACTTGCATTGGTAAAACTGCCATCCTCAGCAATATACCAGCCTTCCTCATCAAACAATGTCGCATTATAGACCATACAATAACTACTTTCCCAGAATGGAAGTGCATATATTTTTCCATCAATGGTTAATGCATTCAAATTGGCGTCATCCATTTTATCTGCAATGCTTTTTTCTTCTCCGAAATCAGATAGCTTTTCATTTACAGATTCTGTAAGGTCTAACATTTTTCCATTTCTTGCCCACCATTGATAAAATACACCTTCTGTAAAAAACACTTCATCATGCACATCATCGCTCAAAACAATATCTTTTAAAGTTTCACCTTCCATAGTAGTCTTATTATTGGATCCAATGATAACCTGAACACCTTTTTTGCCTTCTTCAAAGGAGACATCCTTGTACTTTTCTTCAAACTTTTTAATAGCGGATTCAAGCCATTCGGTGCCAACACCACCATTCCAGTTTCCAACCGTCAAGGTTGTTTTACTAGAATCTATCTCCACTGTGCTACGAGCTCCACATCCTGCTGTAGCAATTAATAAAGAAATACTCAAAAATAATGTTGCAAATCTTTTCAATCTCATTTTCTTAACCTCCTACTTATTTGGCCATAACTTCTTGTCCGTTATATTTAATACTTGTTATTTCAACAACATCTCCTGCCAAGAAATCGTACATGTTAATTGTAATCACTCCAAATTTATTGATTTCACTAAAATAAAATTCTTTTGTAATCTCCTTTGTTGGATTTGGAATTGTACCTGCCGCTTCCGGATATTTATCAACTGCCTTTTCGCAGATCCAATATAACTTATTTCCAACATCAATACGTCGTCCCCATGTTCCGTTTCCCTCTACTTTTTCTCCGAAAATATCGGATACTTTATAGGTGACACTCAAAGTAACATCTGTATAACGAGGTATCCCGGTCAACGTCGTTTGTACTTTAAAGGTTTCGCTAATTTCCCCTTTACTTACAAAAATACCGTTGCCTTCCGGCATACGTGCGGTTTTTACATCCGTGACAATTAATAGTTCATCTTTATTAAAATCAAGAGGTGCTAAAGTAAACTTTCCGTTCTGCACTTCAACTGTAAATTTAGAAGTCTTGGTTTGTGTTGGAAGCGGTATGTCAACTGCTTTATAGTCTGCATTGATGTCATACTCATTGAGCCATACAAATGGTCCGCCTTTCGGATTTGCTCCTGCAATACGTCTTCCCCACATACCATTTCCTTCCAACATGCCACCTGCTGCATCACATACATAATAGGTGACACTTACAGTATGTGTTCCATCACTTAACTTTACAGGAAGTTCTAGTTTGTATTTATCTGGTCCTTCTACATAATATCCACCTGGCGAACGAAATACTGCAAGATAACTATCTAAAGATGTAACGTCAAGTTTCTCTACTTCTTCAACGTCCTTTGCTATACCGCCTTCTGAATTCAAAACTGACTTTCCGTTATATGTAATATCTGCCATCACAATTCTGTCACCAATATTAAAATCATAAACCGGGATGTGAACATTTCCACCTCGGTCTACATTTAGTTTCATATTCACCTTGTAGACTTCATCTGAATTTGGAATTGTACCGCCACTTTTTTCAAATCCTTCAACTGAACTGTCACAAAACCAAAAATATTTGTCACCCTTATCAAGAATTCGACGTCCCCAAGTTCCATTACCTATCATTCGATTACCATTTGAATCCATAAGATACATGGAAACTTCTAAATCATAGATTCCTTTTTTCAAAGTAGTTCCTACTTTAAAAATGTCCTGTGTATCGCCATCCCCAATATAAACAGCTGGATATTGTGCTAAAAGCGACATGTCGAAAACACGCCCGTCTCTATATGTATAAACGCTTTCGGAGGATAACAATAAATGATTCTCATTCGATGTTCCGACTGCAACAACGGTAATCATTTGTTCTGATAAATTTGTAATTGGAACTCGATACGCTCCATCTTTACTTTGTTCTGCAACTTGAATTCCTTTTCCATCATGTGCATCATAGGAATAACTCAACGCATCATCTACCGGTTGCCATGTAAAATAAAATTCATTTTCCAAATCTTCCACACCAATTACAGCCTTTTTTAGAGAGGATGCCGTAATATCTATTGTTCCGATATCTTTTCGTTCTCCCCTACTATCAAAATAACGCACTGTCACTGTAAACTGTCCGTCGTGCTTAAATGCGGATGTCAAATCATAATTCGTCTTTTCTACACGCTTTCCGCCGTTTCCCAAATCTACCTCGTATGACGAAGCATCTTTTACTTCACTCCATGTCAATATACCATTTTTAAGTTTTAATGCATTATCACCCGATTGCTTGCTACATCCTGAAACGAATAACAATAGTAAAAGACTCATTGCTGCAAATATCGAAATTAGCTTTTTCATTTGCATCCTCCCTCTATTATTTAATTTCCAAATTTTACCTTTTATCACTCTGTGATATATGGTTGATTTCATTATATATGCAAAAAGAGACGTAGTCAATACTACGCCTCTAATTTTTATAATTTTTTATAATTATTTTTCTTCCTACACAATCCTATCAATTTGTCTATCAATTAAAATCAATGCAGCTCCAATTGCTTTTGCATTTCTATCCAATGCAGATTGTTTTAAACTAACATTTTTATTATAACTATAATGTTGTAAATATTTTTGTACCGTCTCAAAGATGAGTTCTTGATAATCCGGTTCTGCGATGTGCATTACAATAATCTCAGGATTCAACAAGGAATTAACCATCGCAATACTTCTTCCAATATAATTGCTTAATTCTTGCATATCAATCTCTGTGTCGCGTTTATTAATATGTTGTCCCAACATATCATGCCATCCATCTTCTTGAACATTTAAGATAGTATGGTCAAGTTCTCCGGCTCTTCCTTGCGCGCCCAAATAAATTTGACCGTTTATCATAATGGACATACCCATACCTAATCCGTAATTATAGTTTACAGCAAGCACATCTTTGACATCACTCTTTTGCAAAACACCAAAATTACATTCACATTTCATAAGGCAATCCGGGTCATGAGCTAATACAACATCTACACGATAGCGTTCTTCCATAAGTTGCTTCAACGGAACATTATTCCAATTCTTGATAGAACTGATACTAATGGAAACACCTTCCATAATGTCTACAATACCTTGCACGGCAAAACCTATGCCAATGATTTTCTTGTCGCAATATTGAATAATAATTCTGTCTATAACTTTAATGATAGTTTCCAAAACAACATCGCGTTCTGATTCATCCCAGGTTTCTCGAACCCTATATATCACACGTCCTTTCATATCAGTGAGCACAACACGAATTCTTTGACTGTTAAGGTCCACGCCAATAAAATAATTATCGTTTCGATTAATATCTACCAAATCTCTGGTCCGACCTGCAGTCATTTCTTGTTCTTTAACTACAATATACCCTTCTTCAAGAAAGCGCTTCGTTACTTGCGAAACATGTCCCCAACTCAGTCCTGTCACTTCCTGTAACTCACGTTTTGAAATCGGTCCTTGTTCTTTAATTGCCTGCAAAATTGTCTGTACGCCGCTTCTTTGTGCCAACGTCTTATGAAATTCCATCTATTTCACCTGCTCTTCCAAAACCTCTTTTGCTTTCGCAATTGCATCCGGAATACCAGCCGGATTCTTTCCGCCGGCCTGTGCCATGTTTGGACGACCACCGCCACCACCGCCTACAATACCTGCGATGCCTTTAATCAAGTTTCCTGCGTGAGCACCTTTTGCCATTGCTCCATCAGTTGCCATCGCAATAAGGTTGACTTTATCTCCCGCATTCGATGCAATAACAATGACACCTTCACTGATTTTTTCTTTGAGTTGATCTCCCAAATCGCGAAGACCGTTCATATCTACACCTTCAACAGCAGTTGCAAGAAGTTTTACACCGTTAACATCAAGAACCTGGTCCATAACGTCTCCCAATGCATCTTTTGCCGCTTTGCTCTTCATAGACTCAATTTCGCTTTGCAAAGCTTTCATATCTGCAAGCATATGTTCAATCTTTTCTACCAAATTTGCCGGTGTGGATTTTGCCACTTTTGCCGCTTCTGCAAGAGTCTTTTCCATCTCTTTATAATAAGCAAATACACCTGCCCCGGTTAAAGCTTCAATACGACGAACACCTGCTGCTACACCGCCTTCAGATACAATCTTAAAGGTAACAATGTTTCCTGTGTTTGTAACATGTGTACCACCGCAAAGTTCTTTTGAAAATTCGCCCATTGATACCACGCGAACATCTTCTTCATATTTTTCACCAAAAAGCGCCATTGCACCTGTTGCTTTTGCATCTTCAATATTCATAACCTGTGTAATTACCGGATGATTAGCAGCAATTTCAACATTTACTATCTCTTCTACTTTTGCAATCTCTTCTGCTGTCATTGCCGAAAAGTGTGCAAAGTCAAAACGAAGTCTATCCGGAGTCACAAGAGAACCTTTTTGTTCAACATGGGTTCCAAGCACCATCTTAAGTGCTTTTTGAAGTAAATGTGTTGCACTATGGTTGTTACAGGTGTTTGCTCTTCCTTTTGCATCAACTTCTAATGTAACAACATCTCCAACCTTAAACATGCCCTTTGTCACTTTACCGACATGGCCATATTTTCCGCCTAACAGTTTAATTGTATCTGCAACTTCAAACTCTGCATCTGCGGTTTTGATAATACCTTTGTCACCTTGTTGACCACCCATGGTCGCATAAAATGGTGTTTCATCAACAAAAATTGTTGCATTCTCGCCTTCTGTGATTGCTTCAACAATTTCTTTGTCCGTAGTAAGTACTGAGATTTTCGAATCATACGACAAATTATCATATCCCACGAAAACTGTAGTAACAGACGCATCGATATCATCATAAACAGTAGCATCTGCTCCCATGTAGTTTGTCACTTCACGTGCATTACGAGCTTTCACTCTCTGTTCTTCCATAGCTGCTTTAAAGCCTTCTTCGTCGATTGAATAACCTGCTTCTTCTAAGATTTCTTTTGTCAAATCTAACGGAAATCCATAAGTATCATATAATTTAAACGCATTTTCTCCCGAGAGCGATGTCTCTCCTGCTGCTTTCATTTCATCCTGCATAGAAGCTAAAATGCTAAGTCCTTGGTCGATTGTCTTGTTGAATTTATCTTCTTCTTGTGTGAGCACTTTAAAGATAAACTCTCTCTTTTCGTCCAATTCCGGATAACCATCTTTAGAACCTTCAATCACAGTCTCACTTAATTTAGCCAAGAATTTTCCATCAATTCCTAACAGACGTCCATGACGTGCCGCACGACGAATCAAACGACGAAGAACATATCCTCTACCTTCGTTAGTAGGCATAATACCGTCTGAAATCATAAATGTTGCAGAACGAATATGGTCTGTAATCAAACGAATAGAAACATCCTTATTTTCATCTGATTTGTATACAACATTGGCAAATTCACAAACTTTATCGCGAAGTGCTTTAATTGTATCTACATCAAAAATAGAGTCAACGTCCTGCACAACAGATGCGAGTCTTTCCAGACCCATACCTGTATCAATGTTCTTTTGGTCTAATTCTTTATAATTACCATTTCCATCGTTATCAAATTGGGTAAATACATTATTCCAGATTTCCATATAACGGTCGCAATCACAACCTACTGTACAATCCGGTTTGCCACACCCATATTTTTCACCACGATCATAGTAAATCTCAGAACAAGGTCCACATGGGCCTGAACCATGCTCCCAGAAATTATCTGCTTTACCAAACTTAAAGATTCTCTCAGGTGCAATGCCCATTTCTTTGTTCCAAATGTCAAATGCTTCTTGGTCGTCTACATATACAGATGGATATAATCTTTCAGGGTCAAGTCCAACTACCTCTGTTAAAAATTCCCAAGACCATGCAATTGCTTCTCGTTTAAAATAATCTCCAAAAGAAAAGTTTCCAAGCATTTCAAAAAAAGTACCGTGACGTGCTGTCTTACCTACATTCTCAATATCGCCTGTACGAATACATTTCTGGCATGTAGTCACTCTCTTTTTTGGCGGGATTTCTGCCCCTGTAAAATAAGGTTTCAGCGGAGCCATTCCCGAGTTAATTAATAATAAACTTTTATCATTGTGCGGAACTAGCGAAAAACTTTTCATTGCAAGATGTTCTTTGCTTTCAAAGAAATCCAAAAACATTTTTCTCAGTTCGTTTACTCCATATTGTTTCATATTGTCCTCCTGTGTATATTATTCACTATCTTTTTTATCCTTTTTCTTCCGAAAATATATTCCCAACAAAATCCCTCCAAAAGCGGTTACTCCAATAACAACCATTTTGAAAATTGTTTGAAATAATGTTGCTAAAAATGTCATAAAACACCTCCGTTTGCGGTTGTTTATAACCTGCACGCCTTATCATATCATAATTTGAACTTGAATTCAAACCTCTTTTAATCGAAAATGCTTTGCGCATAATATACACTTTGCATCGCATCTTTTCCATAGAAATCCGCCCGAATCATATCTGCGTATTCTTGATTTAAAACTGCGCCTCCGACCATCACTTTACACTCCGGAACTTGTTTGCGGAGCAACTTAATTGTTTCTTGCATGCTGACAACAGTTGTCGTCATAAGTGCGCTAAGACCAACTAGTTTAACTTGATGTTTCATCACGGCATCCACAATGACTTCCGGCGCAACATCTTTGCCCAAATCTATGACTTCAAAACTATAGTTCTCCAGTAAAACTTTGACAATATTTTTTCCAATGTCATGAATATCGCCTTTGACTGTAGCAAGAATAATTTTCTCTTTTTTCATACAATGGTCATCGGTCGTCATTTTCTGCTTCAAAACTTCAAAAGCCTGTTTTGCCGCTTCTGCACTCATTAAGAGTTGTGGTAAAAATACAGTTCCGTTTTCAAATCCTTTTCCAACATGATCTAATGCCGGAACCAGATACTCTTTAATGATATCAAGAGGTTCATGATGCGCCAGCAAATCCTTCGCTGCATGAAACGCCTCCTCTTTCAAACCCTTTTCAATCGCGATTTTTAAATCCGTTTTTTGCTGATTTACATTGTTTTGCAGACCTATACTCTGCGCAAAGTGTGCAATGTATTCACAGCAATTTTTATCAAATCCCATTAATGCACAATAAGAATAATAAGCATTCATCATTGCTTCCGAAGCTGGATTAATAATCCCCACCGAAAGACCGTTTTGCATAGCCATAGTGTAAAAATACGAATTTATTATTGCACGATTTGGAAGTCCAAAAGATATATTGGATACACCAAGAACCGTCTTTACCCCATAGACTTCACGCACCTTTTTTAATGCTTCTAATGTGACGCGAGCACCTTCCGGCTCAGAACTTATGGTCATTGTTAGTACATCAATCACAATATCTTTTTTGTCTATGCCATATTTTTGAGCTTCCGCTATAATCTTACCTGCAATGGCGACACGTTCATCGGCTGTCTTTGGTATTCCATTTTCGTCTAATGTAAGACCGACAACAACTCCGCCATATTTCTTTATTAATGGAAATACAACATCCATAGATTCTTGTTTTCCACTGACTGAGTTTACCATTGGTTTTCCATTATAAATACGCATAGCCTGTTCCAGTGCTCTTTCATTAACCGTATCAATCTGCAATGGCAAATTTGTTATGCTTTGAAGTTCTATAACAACTTCTTTCATCATGGATATTTCATCAATATCCGGTAGCCCAACGTTGACATCCAGAATATGTGCACCCATATCCTGCTGCATAATGGCCTCTTTCAATATATAATCTAAATTATGTTCTTTTAAAGCTTGTTTGAATTTGCTTTTTCCGGTTGGATTAATGCGTTCACCAATAATAACCGGAGCATCATTAAGTTCAACTGCTTTGCCATAAGATGAAATTATCGTAATCGATCTCTTTGTCGGTTTTACAATAGGTATATCTTTACATGAATGAATCATTTCTCGAATATGGTCCGGAGTTGTTCCGCAGCATCCTCCGATCACACAGGCCCCATTTTTAACCAACTCCTGCAATGCTATCGCAAACACTTCCGGCACCACATCATAATAAGTCTTCCCATCTTTTTGCTTTGGTAAACCGGCATTTGGCTTGACTATAATTGGAAGTGAACTGTATTTCACAATATCTTGCAATATCGGCAACATCTGATTTGGCCCCATGCCACAATTAATGCCAAGTGCGTCAACACCAAGGCCTTCTAAAAGAGCGACAACAGACGGCACATCCCCACCTGTAAGTAACTTTCCGTGCTCGTTAAAAATAAGTGTTGCAAAGACCGGTAGTTTTGTGTTTTCTTTCGCAGCCAAAACTGCCGCTTTTACCTCGTACGTGTCACTCATGGTCTCAACATATATAAGGTCAGCACCTGCTTTTTCACCGCAAATCACCACTTCTTTAAAAGCTTCATAGGCCTCATCAAATGATAAATCTCCCATTGGTTTTAAAAGTTTTCCTGTAGGCCCCACATCAAGCGCAATCAAAGCATCTGTTGCAACAGATTTTACATTTTGAACCGCTGCATTTACAATCTCTTCTATTGAATATGGCTGTTCATGATATTTAATTCTGTTTGCACCAAATGTATTTGTAAGTATAATGTTGCTTCCTGCTTGATGATAGGAACGATGAATCTTTTGAATGATTTCCTTTTTTTCAATATTCCAATTTTCCGGCAATTCTCCGGGCATGAGTCCTTCTTGTTGAAGTAATGTGCCCATTCCGCCATCTAAATATAAAAGTTCTTTTCCTAATTTATCCCGTAACATGGTTCGCTCCCTTATTATTTACAGACACCTATTATTGCTGTGATAGACTTTGTCGGTGTCAGCATATAACCTTCCGTCATAGTAAGACCGATTTTTTTCGCCGCATCCAAAACGTTTAAAATATCTTTTTGATGTAAAATGGAAAAATCTCCGTAGCCCGGACTAAACCGGGGTCTAAGAGATAGCCCTACCATTTTCATC
Organism: Faecalimonas sp.; assembly: GCA_045632945.1. Classification (GTDB taxonomy): domain Bacteria; phylum Bacillota; class Clostridia; order Lachnospirales; family Lachnospiraceae; genus Faecalimonas. Next base: position 21,600 of record JAZQXU010000014.1, read on the forward strand.
TGATTTGCAATATTATCTTGAATCATATCGCAGTATTCTTCAAAATATGCTGACGCACAAGCCTGCATAACAACGGCCTGCGCGATGTGTACGCATTCGTATCTGCGTATCTGTCGGTCCACCTCTACACCCATTGTTGCTGAAAATAAAATTGCATTTTGACAACCATTTAAATTTCGATACAAATCCTTACTGTGAATATGAATTGGTCCGATTTGCATCTTGTCGTCTTCGCTAAAACAAAGCTCATAATCACACCATGTGTTTACCGGGACGGCAATTTGATCCAATGTTTCAAAACATTCCTCTATCATTTGCATGGTATTTTTATCGACAGTATTTTTACCATATCCCAAATACCGAATGGCTTCTCTAGTACGTTTATCCATATTAATTCCTCTGTCTATTTTACAATCTCCGAAAGATTCGACATGATAGCTGCCGCCACCTCCGGTTTATTCATTGAATACACGTGTATGTTTTGAATACCGTTTGCAATCAAATCAATAATCTGGTCTGTAGCATAAGCAATTCCTGCTTGCTGCATTGCTTTCGGATTATCACCAAACCGATCAACAATGGCCTTGAAACGTGCAGGCATCATTGCACCTGAAAGCTCACAACTGCGCGCTATCTGCTTTCCGTTAGTAACCGGCATAATGCCAGGAAGCACTGGCACCGTAATTCCTTTTTCACGAATTCGATATAGAAAATTATAGAAGACAGAATTGTCAAAAAACATCTGCGATGTCAGAAAATCCACACCACAATCTACTTTTTGTTTTAGATGAATAATATCATCTTCCTTATGCTCACATTCTACGTGTCCTTCCGGATAGCATGCGGCGCCAATACAAAAATCACCCTGTTTCTTAATATCTTCAATCAATTCGCATGCATATTTATACTGGTTCGGAATCGGAAATGCACAGTCTTTCGGAATATCTCCGCGAAGAGCAAGAATGTTTTGTATTCCGTTTTCTTTCAACTCTTCAATTCTCTGTCGTACCTCTTCTTTGGTAGAAGAAACACATGTAAGATGTGCTATACTGTCTACATTAAGATCATTTTGAATGTGCGAAGCAATCTTAACAGTGTTTTTGCTGGTACCACCTCCAGCACCGTATGTAACACTGATAAATGACGGTTTTAATTTTGAGATTTCATCAACCGCATTTTGAACGCTTGCAAAATTGGCATCCGTTTTTGGTGGAAATACTTCAAATGAAATATGTATCTTGTCTTCCGATAATTTCTCTTTGATCTTCATCTTTTTTTCCTCTGTTATAAGTAAAGCAGCCCCCCATTGGAGGCTTGCTTTTTACAAATTATTATAAAGTTCTTCGTATTGTTTTGCAGAACTGCTCCATGAAAAATCTTTTTTCATTGCACGTTCTACAATCTTATTCCAGTCTCGTTTCTTTTCATAATAAATTTTTTCCGCATAACGAACAGTATTCATCATTTCATGCGCATTGTAATTCATAAAACTAAAACCGGTTCCTGTCTTTTCATATTCATTATAAGGTTCAACTGTATCTTTAAGTCCGCCTGTTTCACGTACAATCGGCACTGTTCCGAAACGTAAACTCATCAATTGGCTAAGACCACATGGTTCAAAAAGTGACGGCATGAGAAATGCATCACATGAGCCGTAAATCTTGTGCGACATTGCTTCAGAATAAAAAATGTTTGCAGATACCTTATTTGGATATTTCCAAGCAAAATGACGGAACATATTCTCATAACGCTCATCACCGGTTCCAAGCACAACCAATTGAATGTTGTCTTGACACAACTCATCAAATACATGTGCTACGAGGTCAAAACCTTTCTGATCCGTTAATCTTGACACGATTCCAATCATCATTTTCTTAGCATCTTTTTCCAAACCTAATTCTTCTTGAAGGGCAACTTTATTTTTTACTTTTTCTTTTCTGAAATTTTCAACCGAATATTTATATTTCAGCCAACCATCCGTTTGCGGATTGTATTCATCATAATCGATACCATTTACAATACCGGACAGGCTGCCACTTCTGGCGTTCATAAGGCCATCCAGGTGTTCCCCATAAAACGGTGTCTTGATTTCCTCTGCATAAGTATTACTTACAGTTGTAACTTTATCTGCAAATACAATACCACCTTTTAATAAGTTGGCGTCCTGGAATACATCTAATCTATCTGATGTGAAATAATATTCCGGAAGACCTGTGATATTACGAATATCTTTCATACCCCATACGCCTTGGAACTTCAGGTTGTGAATTGTCATCACCGTCTTGATACCCTGATAATAATCTCCGGCAAATTGGAATTGATGCAAATATACCGGAAGTAATCCCGTCTGCCAATCATGACAATGAATAATATCCGGTTTGAAACCAATCACAGGTAACACGCTGAGTACTGCTCTTGAAAAATAACCAAATCTTTCAATATCCCACAATGCATCGCTTGTGTATGGCTTGTCCCCGTTAAAATACTCTTCATTATCAATAAAATAGAATGTAATCCCATCTAATTCCAATTTGAAAATACCAACATAACGGCCTTTCCAATTATAATCCATATAAAAATTAGTAATATATTCTAACTTTTCTTTCCACTCCTGCTTCATACAAGCATACTTAGGTAAAATAACTCTAACATCAAATTCTTCTTTATTAAAACTCTTTGGCAATGAGCCTGCAACATCTGCTAATCCACCTGTTTTTATAAACGGAACAGCTTCTGATGTGGCAAATAAAATTTTCTTCATATACATCCTCCACTCATGATTAAAACATTCCTTTATATTATACCCATTGCCAATGTGATGGTCAAGTTTTTATCTGCGTTTCTGCTCCAGCCTAATATTGTCAGCTATAAGAGCAATAAACTCGGAATTTGTGGGTTTTCCCTTGCCCGTGCTGACTGTATAACCAAATAATTCCTCTAATGTATCTAATTTCCCACGGTTCCATGCAACCTCTATAGAGTGCCTAATGGCTCTCTCGACTCTGCTTGATGTTGTATGGTGTTTTTTAGCAACTTCAGGGTACATAATTTTTGTAACTGCATTTAAGATATCCATGTCATTCACTGCCATCATAATTGCGTCTCTAAGATAATGATAACCCTTGATATGCGCCGGTATGCCTATTTCATGAATCATATGTGTAATATGTTCCTCTAAATTTAAATTAGGAACCTCTTTTATTTCTCCTACTGTGCTTTTATACCCGATATGATTGTTATGTACTTTGGGTTGGAAATTTTTTATCTGATTAAGAATCGTTTCGTTTTGAAATGGTTTCATGATATAGTAACTTGCACCTTTTTTAAAGGCATCTTCTGTAATCTTTTCTTGTCCGACTGCTGTGACAACAATGAAATGCGGATGTTTTTTGATTTTTGTGTTTTTATTTACTTCCTCCATAACGCTAAGGCCATCCATTTTAGGCATAATTAAATCTAATAAAACGACATCCGGCTCTTTGTTTTTGATAATCTGATACATATCTTCGCCATTTTTTGCTTTTCCAACAAGCGTCAGGTCTTTGTCGTTATTAATAATTTCACCTAAAACTTCCAAAATCCGCTCATTATCGTCTCCGATTGCAACATTTAAATGCATCTTTTTTGTTCCCCCTGATTCTTCTTTACATAAATTGACCTCTATCGACTATTATAATGAGCAAAAAGAAGGGGTGCAAGAAAATGTGTCCCCAATATTTCGACACGGTCTTACACCCTCTGTAGTGATTATTTATTTGTTCCAAACAAGGATGACTTTGAACAAATCTCCGCCCACATCAAACAAAAGCCCCTCTGTGCTATAATAAAAATAATCACAAAGCCAAACCATACCATTTTGCCAATCATTACGTATGGCAAACGTAATTTCAAAATTTTTTGGTTTCAGTTGTTCTTCATTAATGTCAACATTGTTTGCATTTTCATATGTTCGCACATTTCGCTCATATTGCTCTACCGACTCCATTGCAACAAAATGTAAATCATAATCATCATTATTAGGAACCCAGATGGTATTCTCTCCGACTTCTTCTATCTGGATGTTGCCTGCCAGGTTTCCCTGTTCATCAAACTGAAACGTAAGATATCCAATGTCCTCATCCGAACCGAGATTGCCTTTTTCTGTTCCCGTTGTTTGTCCATCATGTTTGTATGTTGCTGAATATCCAAAGACCTCTGCAACATAATTATAATCTGATACCCAACCTGACCAGTCTAATACACGGAAATCAACCGATTCACCTGTGGCTTCCTGTAAAAGACCGCCGTAGACATAGTAACTTGCTTCCATTGCATAATTAAGGAATTGCTCATCTACTTCCCACTCCGGACCAACATGTCCATGTCCTTCTTTATATTCCTCATATTTCTTTTCTTTGCTTCTTTCCATCGCCGAAGAAATTTTCGGATATAAGGAAGTAATAATAAACGCCGGCAATAAAATACATAATGTAATAATAATTGTTGCCAACTTATGAGATTTTTTCAATTTTGTATCCAACTCCCCACACCACCTTTAAATATTTTGGTTCTTTCGGGTTGATTTCTATTTTCTCCCGAATATGTCGTACATGAACCATAACAGTATCCGTGTTAATTGCGCGCTCTTCCCAAACTCTTTCGTAAATTTCTTCAGCCGAAAAAACACGTCCCGGGGATTTCATAAGGAGCTGCAGAATCTTAAATTCCATTGGAGTCATTTTTACGAGCTCGCCATCCACTCTGACTTCCACCGTGTCTTCGTTAAGTTCCAAGCCTCCAATCGTATAGATATTTTGTTTTTCTTCCTTCTCTTTGTCGGATAAGTTTGAGAATCTCGTGTATCTTCGAAGTTGTGAATTTACTCTTGCAAGTAGTTCCAAGGGTTGAAATGGTTTTGTTACATAATCATCGGCGCCCATATTTAATCCCATGATTTTATCTACTTCCTCCGATTTTGCTGAGAGCATAATTACCGGGAAATTAAATGATTTACGAAGTTCCATCACCATACGTATTCCATCCATTCGTGGCATCATGACGTCAATGATTGCCAAATGAATTTCATGATTCCTAATAACTTCTAAGCCCTCAAATCCATCTCCTGCTTTGTACACTATATATCCTTGACTTTTTAGATAGATTTCAATACCATCTCGAATTTGCTCATCATCTTCTACGATTAATACGTGATATTGCTTTTGCATCTCTTACCCCTCGCTCCTTATCTGTTTGTTATTTCATGTACGATTATATCATATTTTAAGAAACTAAAAAGAACCTCTAGAAAATCCAAAAGATTTTCTAAAGATTCTCCATTTTTGACATGACACGGTTAATTGGTTGATATAACACCATCATAATTGCAAAGTTAGCCACTCCATGCACCAAATCCCATGGAATTCCCCCAATCCACCATGTAACCGCACCGTGTATTCCACTGGTAAAAATATATGGAATAGCACACAATAAACCAAAAAGCAGTCCAAAAACGCCAGACACCATGCTATATTCCCATTGACCACAGTTTTTTTTCTTGAGCAATAAAACGACAATAGCAAGCGTTGGCCATGCATATAAATACATAATCCACCAGAGATTAAACCCAAATATTGCCCCTTCAATCAAAATAAATACAGGGATAATATAAAAAATTCGGCTTCCAAAATATATGGTAAATATGATAATCCAGAAACTCGTTAATTCAACATTTGGAATCTGCGCAAGAGCTAACTTGCATACTTCAATGATCGCAACCATTAGCGCCATTAAAGTGATGTCTTTGGCTGTCAGACTATTTTTATTCCATTTTGGTGTAAACGATCTTAAATTCATCTTTATCCTCTACCGGTTGCTCCGACACCCCATAACTGCAATATTCATCGTTCACATAGAAACTCCAATATGCATCACCTTCATTAAAATCAGCTTTTTCTCCATTGACTGTTAAAACAGTAAAACCAAACTGACCATCTTCTCCGTCAAATGTCATACCTTCTTCTTTGGCTTCTTCCATTGCCTGTAAAAGATACTCTGCGTCAGTTTTTAATTCATATACTTCTGACTCCTCTTTGGAATTTACCACTTCAATGGTAATCTCTTTGCTTCCTTCTACCGGTTTCTCACGAAAATTTGTCCAAATAAGTGTCATTGCGACAATTAAAATAACAAGTATTCCTGAGCCAAGTATCACTTTTTTCTTGTTCATTTTGTTTCTCCTTTTCTTTTGGTTATTTATCAGAAGCAAATAAAAAGACCTTTTGCCATAAAGTCAGCAAAAGGCCGTAACACCAAAAGAAAAGCATATTTTCTCCGTTATGTACTAACCAATTACTCGTGGTCTTCCTGTACCATAATAGGCAGGTCTTCTGACTTCGTAATCAACGCTTTATTTCGTCTTCCCGGAATAACCAGTGACATTGTGAAATAAAACTCCAACGTTACAGCGACGAGTTCGTGCAGGACTTACACCTGCTTCCCTTTTCACCAGATCAAGAATCTTCTTATCTGACACCTAATATGTTTTTATTTACTTTGATATGGTTAAAATTATCACACGATAAATGCTTTGTCAATCTTATTTTACAACATCGATTGTTCGTATATGATAGTGTTCTAACAGAGCAATGTGTTCAGCGCTAATCACTTCTCCCGAAACAACAATTGGTATTGCCGGCGGGCAAGATACCGTCGGCGCGGCACACACTCGTCCCACGGCATCAGTAATTTCTATCTCTTCATATTCCGAAAACACCGCATCACGAATTGACAATTTCTGCTCACAAACTATTTTCGGAAATGTATGTTGTATCCCATACTCTGAGATGTTGTTCCCCAGTGCATCTTCCATCAATTGAAAATCAACTTCTGCATTCTCTGGTGTTATCATGAGAACCACATAATCACGATCAGAATATTCGCACTCAATGCCAGATGCTTGGAGTTGATTAGCAAGTTCATTTCCCGTGGTTTTTCTTGGCGACCGTATCGTAAGCTTTAATGGCTCTGTCATCTCAATCATCCAACCTGCACGAGATAATGTTTCCCGGAGTTTTTGCACCCGTTTTACAGTCGCAGATAATTTTTCTCGATATCCATCTGTTATATATTGATTGCACAAATCCAATGACATTAACGTCAAATATGATGGACTTGTGGAACCGAACAATGCCATGGCTTTCTTGGCATTTGTCACAAAGTGATTCGGAGCATCTTTTCCAATATGTAGATATGCTCCACCTGTTAAAACAGGTAAGGTCTTGTGAGCGGAATCACAACAAATATCAGCACCCATGTCTATCGGATGACAGCTTGGTTCTAAGAAGTGCAAATATGCTCCATGTGCATTATCCACAGCCAAAACTGTTCCATACTTATGGCACACATCTGCAATACTTTGAATATCCAATTCTCCGCCCAGATAATCCGGACTTGTCAAATATACAGCCACTGGCGGTTCATCTTGTGCTATGATATGACTTTCCACTTCGCTTGGGGAAATCTTACAACTGCAAAGTGAATGTTGTGTTTCAGGCATTATCCACTCCACATCAACATCTAACATTGCTACTGCATAAACAAATGCTTTGTGGACATTTCTGGTTGCTAAAATCTTCGGTCTATTATTTGATGAGAAATATTTTTCCAAACAGAGATATAACATAGCTCGAATACATTGACTAGAACCTTCTACACTATATAATGTTCTTGCAGTCCCAAAAAGTTGTGTTGCATTTTTCTCACTCTTGGCAATAATACCATCGGCTTCATAAAGTGCATCAGCTCCGGAAATTTCCGTAATATCCATGCTTTCACATCCAACAAAAGACACACCTTTATGTCCTGGCATATGAAAACGCGCCATATTCTTTTTTTCATAACCTCTTACAAAATCTGCAATCGGTGTGTTCATTCTTTATTCTCCTTTTGCAGCATCTTCTGCAACTTTAATCATAATTGCACATTCAATACGTTTTCTAAACAACTCGCACCCCGGTTCATAGATACCGCGGATGCTTCCTGACGCATGATATGCATTAGCTGCGCAGCCACCGGAACAATATAATTTTGCCCAGCAGTCTTTACATTCTTCTCTTGCATATGCATTACAACTGCGGAATTCCTCGCGCAAGTCATTATTTGTTACGCCATTCCATATATCGCCAAGTTTATAGCCTTCATCGCCTACGAACTGGTGACAAGGATACAAATCACCCCAAGGTGTTACTGCCATATATTCGGTTCCGGAACCACATCCGGAAATTCTTTTATAAATACACGGACCTGCCGTAAGGTCAAGCATGTAATGATAGAAAGTAAAGCCACGCCCTTCTTTGTTGCGCTTTATCATTTCTTTTGCAAGAATTTCATACTGTTCTTTTACAACTTCTAAATCTTCCGGAGTAAGCGCCATCGGATCATCACTAGCAGAAACTACAGGCTCCATACTGAGCTCTGTAAATCCCAAATCGGCCATATGAAAGACATCCTTTGTGAAATCAGGATTTGCATGCGTAAATGTTCCGCGCATGTAATAACCTTGTCCATTACGAGACTCAACTAACTTTTTAAACTTTGGAACAATCTTGTCATAGCTTCCGTTTCCTGCATAATCAACACGTGTTAAATCGTGTATTTCCTTACGTCCATCCAAACTTAAAACAACATTGCTCATTTCCTTATTGGCAAATTCAATTACATCATCATCAATTAATACACCATTTGTAGTAAGTGTGAATCGAAAATTTTTATTATGTTCTTTTTCAACACTTCGAGCATATTTAACCAATTCTTTGACCGTATCCCAATTCATAAGTGGTTCGCCACCAAAGAAATCAACTTCCAAATTCTTACGTGTTCCGGAATTCTCAATCAAAAAATCAAGTGCACGTTTGCCGACTTCATAGCTCATAAGCGCTCGCTCGCCATGATATTTCCCTTGGCTGGCAAAACAATAAGAGCAATTTAGATTGCAAGTATGAGCAACATGTAAACAAAGTGCCTTTACTACGTTTCCTGAGCGTTCTTTAAAAGTTCCAGCCATATTTTCAAACGTGTCTTCTGTATAAAGTTTCTTTGCTTTAATTAAGTTCTCTACATCTTCAATACAAAGGCGTAACTCTTCTTCTGTAACATCTTCTCTATCATTATATTTAACCAATAATTCTGATATAATTTCGTCAGCCGATTGCTTCGGATACAATTCGATGACATCATATGCCACTTCATCAACAACGTGAACTGCTCCCGAACATGTATCTAAAACAATATGAAATCCGTTTAGCTTATACTGGTGTACCATAAACAATTATCCTCCATAAAAAAGTGCCGCCATAAGCAGCGGCACCTTTTAATAATTATTCTTCTGTGTTTTCACAAGATTGATTTGCAACACCACAACTTGTCTTACAAGCTGATTGGCAAGATGTTTGACATTCTCCGCATCCACCATTTTGTGCGCTTTCACATAAGTTACGTGTTTCTAATGTTTTAATTCTTTCCATGGTTGTTATCTCCAATCTGTAATATCATTCTTATTTATTTAATCTATCATATTGATTGTTTAAAGTCAATGAATTATTAATTTTTCAGTTCATAAGAAAACGGCAAGGATTTTCACTCTCCTTGCCGTTCACTTTTTAATTATCTTCTGTTTTCGTAAATTCATACGAAAAACTTTCTTCACCCTCACTGCCGGACAAAACTAACTTGTCCTTATTGATCTTGTAAGTGTAAATGCAATCAGTTACTCTTTTATCTTCGAAATCTATGCTAACCAATTTTTCCCCTTCAGTAATAGTGTACTCAAAAGAATATGTGTTGCTCGGGAGAATCATATTGCCCTTTCCGCTTCCATCAAAATGATATACAGTTGTACCATCAAGATCCCACGTTCCTTTTAACACATCGCCCTTCGAGCATCCGATAATGATAATAACAAAAGAAATCGCCAGCATAAAAATCATTATCCTATTTATTTTTTTGTTTGAAAATTTCTGCATAGAATGTCAACTCCTTGTTGTATGTATTCTGTAAAAAAGGCTGTGACGGACGTTTCCGCCACAGCCCTCTTAATAAGGTATATTATAATTATTTCTTATAAACCTTTTTCTTGTCAAGTGCTGTTATTTTTATTATTCCAAAACCACTGACAAAAAGAAGCGCAACAAAAAGCCAAATGCTGTGGCCCTCTCCAGTCTTTGGGCTATCCAAATCAGAAGGTTTCTTTGTTTCTTCTATAACATTTGCACAATCATCACATTTTCCATCGTTATCTTTGTCATTGTGAGATGTAAGTGCAGATATAACAACACTTTCTTTATTTGTGATTGCAACCAAACCAAGTGCATCCTCAAACCAGCCATCACAAGTTTCGCAAATATAGTATTCCTTATTTCCAGCAGAAGCACAACTTGCTGCTGTAGCGTCAACCTTACTAATCTTGTGTGTATGACCTAATGCAGGTTGTAAAACAAATCCACATTGTACACATGTTTGTGGCATTGTTTCTGTTGCCTCATCACTCGGGGTGTGTGCAAACACTTCTTCTTTTAATCCACAAGAACAACTGTGTGCGTGTCCATCTTCTCCTTTATAACCCCAATCTGAACCATAATTATGCGTCGGAGCTATAATAACAAGTTCATCTTTTGTAACCACCTTCTTATTTTCATCAAAGAAAGTATCACAAGTTTCACAGAAGTAGTGCGCTTTCATACCATCTTTTAACTCTGTGGTTGTATGTGTAGCATCTATTTGTAAAATTAATTCACCATAGTTATGACTAGCTTTAATAATCACACTAGATTTGTCAATAATCTTTTCAGTTGCTAATGCATCTTTATAATATTCGCCACATGAACATTTATAATATTCTATATTGCCATCAACTGTACAAGATGCTCCTGCTGCTGTTTGAAGCGTTAAATGATTCTTACAAAGGTGTCCTGTTGCCGGCACTAATATCATATGGCATGTAGTACATGTTTGATCAGTATCTTCTGTCGCTTCTGCTCCAGGATTATGTGGCTGAATTGCATCATGCTCATTACAGTATTTACATTTGTGTGCATGACCTTCATTCTTGTCTTGATAACCCCATTGAGTTAAATCAAATTCATGTTCACCATAAGTTGTGCTAGCCCATGTGGTTGTACCTATTGTTTCACAGTATACACAGTCAAAATAATATTCTTTCACATCTTGACAGTTTACACCACTTCCCGTTACGAAATGAGCATTATCTGTAAGTTTTTCTGTGAAATTATGAGAGCCTTCCACATTACTGATCCAATATTTATCTGTTGCTGCACCATCATTCTTTGCAATCGCATCACAGCGTGAACAATCATACCAATAAGTGTCATATTCTGTACATTTTGTTGCTGTTGCTTTCAAATGGCTTGCATCTTGAATCTTTTCTGTATAATCATGTCCAAGAGCAGGGATCTTTCCATCTCCGGCTTTCCATGCGTTAATGTCTGGTATTGGAACTAATGCCATAGCATCTTCATAGCATGCATTACATGAACATTGATAATATGCCTCATGTCCATCATCCGTACATGTCGCACCTTTTGCTGTTTTAAGTGTTAAATGATTCTTGCATATGTGTCCTGTTGCCGGCACAAGAACCATCAGACATGTTGTACAAATCTGCGGATCATCTTCTGTTGCTGCTAATCCAGGAGTATGTGGCTGAACCTCATCATGTTCAACACAATATTTACATTTGTGTGCATGACCTTGATTCTTGTCCTGATAACCCCACTGCGTTGTGTCATAATCATGTGAGCCATAAGTTGTGCTTACCCATGTGGTTGTTCCTACAGTACCACAATACTCACAATCGTAATAATACAATTTTGCGTCCTGGCATGTAGCACCACTTCCTGCAACAAGGTGTGAATCATCTGCAATTTGTTCTGTATATTTATGTTCTCCATGTGCAGTGCTTATCCATTTGGTTGTTCCTACAGTATCACAATATGCACAATCATAGTAATATTCTTTTGCATTCTGACATGTTGCACCGCTTCCCGTTACAAAATGGGCGTTGTCTGTAAGTTTTTCTGTAAAATCATGAGAACCTGCCACATTACTAGTCCAGTATTTATCTGTTGCTGTGCCATCATTCTTTGCAATCGCATCACAGCGTGAACATGCATACCAATAAGTGTCATATTCTGTACATTTTGTTGCTGTTGCTTTCAAATGGCTTGCATCTTGAATCTTTTCTGTATAATCATGTCCAAGAGCAGGAATCTTTCCATCTCCGGCTTTCCATGCGTTAATGTCTGCTATTGGAGCTAACGCCATAGCATCTTCATAGCATGCATTACATGAGCATTGATAATATGCCTCGTGACCATCATCTGTACATGTTGCACCTGTTGCTATTTTGAGTGTTAAATGATTCTTGCATATGTGTCCTGTTGCAGGTACGAGAACCATCTGACACGTTGTACAAATCTGATTTGTATCTTCTGTTGCCTCAGCACCAGGAGTATGTGGCTGAACATCATCATGTTCAACACAATATTTACATTTGTGTGCATGACCTTGATTCTTGTCCTGATAACCCCACTGCGTTGTATCATAATCATGTGAACCATAAGTAGTACTTACCCATGTGGTTGTTCCTACAGTATCACAATATACACAATCGTAATAATACAATTTTGCGTCCTGACATGTGGCGCCACTTCCTGCTACAAGGTGCAATTCATCTGCAATTTGTTCTGTATATTTATGTTCTCCATATACAGTACTTGCCCATATGGTTGTTCCTACAGTATCACAATATGCACAATCATAGTAATATTCTTTTGCATTCTGACATGTTGCACCGCTTCCCGTTACAAAATGAGCATTATCTGTAAGTTTTTCTGTGAAAACATGAGAGCCTGCCACTGCACTGGTCCAGAACTTATCTGTCGCAGTATTATCGTCTTTTGCATTAACGTTACAACGTGAACAATCATACCAATATGTGTTGTACTCGGTACAGTTAGTCGCTGCGATTTTTAGGTGATTTTCATCTTGCATTTTTTCTGCATAATCATGACCAAGGGCAGGAATCTTTCCATCTCCGACTTTCCATTCATTAATGTCTGCTATTGGAACTAATGCCATAGCATCTTCATAGCATGCATTACATGAACATTGATAATATGCCTCATGTCCATCATCTGTACATGTCGCACCTGTTGCTATTTTAAGTGTTAAATGATTCTTGCAAATGTGTCCTGATGCCGGCACAAGAACCATCTCACACGTTGTACAAATCTGGTCTGTATCTTCTGTTGCCTCAGCACCAGGAGTATGTGGCTGAACATCATCATGCTCAACACAATATTTACATTTGTGTGCATGACCTTCGTCCAAATCTTGATAACCCCACTTCGTTGTATCATATTCATGCTCACCAAAAGTTGAACTTGCCCATGTGGATGTTCCTATTGTGTCACAATATGCACAATCATAATAATATTTCTTTGCATCTTGGCAATTTGCTCCGCTTCCCGTTACAAAATGAGCATTATCCGCAAGTTTTTCTGTATAACTATGAGAACCCGCCACTGTACTGGTCCAATATTTGTCTCTTGCATTATTATCATCTTTTGCATTGGCGTTACAACGCGAACAATCATACCAATAAGTATTATATTCTGTACATTTATCTGCTATTTCCTTAAGATGATCATTATCTTGAATCTTCTCATTATACTCATGTCCAAGTGCATTAATCTTGCCATCTCCATCTTTCCATGCTTCAATATCTGGAATCTTAGTAGATGCAGAAGAGTCTTCAAAATATGCACCACATGAACATTTATAGTAAGCATGATAACCTGCTGTAGTACAATATGGTTCTGCTGCAGGTTCCAGTGTTAATGCTGTGTGCTCACAAATAATGTTTATGGTAAGAATAAGTTCTCTTCCCAATTGCATATATCCATACGAAAAACTGCTATTGATTCCTGCCTGAGTAGCAATGTTGGAAATATTTGCTTGATACCATGTCCAAAATTCATCAATTGAATCCGGAATATATACATGAACTTTAAAATCATTATCTTTTAGCAATTTACCCACTTTGTCAGCTGTATAAGTCGATAAATATTCAGTTTTTCCTGTGAAATACTGCTCAGCTGTAGCATTACATGTTGGAAGCGCATAAGGTGTTGCATTAATTGTATGATTTTCTTTTATAACCGTATCAGTTTGATTAAAATAGGCATGGAAAAGATTTTCTCCCTGATCATCCCAAGTTAAATCTGTATGGTAATAATTATCGTTGATACGAACATAATTCCATTCATGATTTTCTGATAGGCCGGTGGATGGATTGATACTTGCCCCAATTGCAAGGAATGATTGAATTCCCGCACGTTGAAGTAGATACTGTAATGATTCTGCGTATCCTTCGCATACAGCTTTCCCTTCCACAAGTGCACCATATGCATTGTGAGCATTTGTGCCTTCTTCATAAGTAATCATTTCAGCTAATTTATCGTGCAAATATAATTCGATTTCACACTCACTCATAGAACTTGTCAGTTCAGATAAGATGCTTGTGACCTTTTGGTTAAATGCATCTTTTGCCATCTCAAGTTCATATCCGGAAAGTATATATGTCGGTTTAATGCTAAGTACTGATGTTGAATCACTTGCAATCTGATAAGTATTTCCCAACCAAAAATGATGTGCATAATCTCTTCTATATGCATCCATTACCATGGTAAGTTCATCTTGTGATAATGCGTTTGTTCCATTGTATACAGTGATAGTCTCAGAAGACGCTTCCACACCGAGAGCAATTTTGTCGTAAGCATATAATAATGCTGTTGCATTCGACATAAGAGCCAACTGTGCTCTTCCATAATAAGGAACAGTTTCTAAAAGAACAAACGGGCTAAATTGTGTGCTGGTAAATGTCAAAGTGTTATTTACCGTATCAACAGTAACAGCAATTGGTTCTGCAATACCATTTTCATCAACATGGTATAATCCCATGTCTCCGGCAGCTGCAGCTATAGCAATGTCGGCACTAACAGGAATACTAACTGTAACATACTCATCTGTGCCTCCCCATTCGTTGATTTTAACTGCTTCGCCATATTCGTTATAAATGGTAATATCATAAACAGCTACTGTCTCACTCGGTCCAACGCCGCTGGTAACTGCTTTGAAATAATCGGTAGTAACCTCTTTCTCAATATCAAATGTCTCTACACGTACAGTTACTTCTCCTGAATAAGTGTTACTCTCAACAACTACCGCATCATCCACGGCAATATATTCGATATCCGGCTGTGGTTCATCACATGTACATGCATTAATTCGAGTGCCATATTGGGAATTACAAGCCAAAAGTTCCTCGCTGGTACACATTCCGCAGACAGTACATGTATGCAAGCACACACCTGCCATCATGGTACATTCATGGGCGGCCTCACCGTATAGCTCGACTTTTGTTCCATCAGCATAAGTTAATACCAATGTGTAGTCCAGACTTATATGAACTTCGCCACCGTTACCGGTTGGTTCGACACCTTTTAGTGTCTCCACAAAGGTTAATTCTTCTTCCGAAAGCATTTGGCACAACGTTACAGTAGAATCTGAACCGGCATTATAGCTTCCTTGAAAGCCACCATATAAGATGCCGTTATATTCCTCTGTGACAACACCATCACTTTCCCAGAAGTCATCTCCTAAAAATACATCCTCTCCTGTTTCTTCGTTATAGATATATGCTTCTCTTGAAAAAACATAATTCCAAGTATACTCTCTGCTAACAGGTTCAAAATATTTTGCATATTCTTCTGCAGATAACGAACCTTCATATGGCGCATAATCCAGAACCTTCATTTCTTTGTTCACTGTAAGAATGTCCTGTAGTTCCATTTCACTTTCACGCAGATGCACATCATAAAGTGATATAGCCGCTGATTCTATTGTTGTAGATTTATTCTCATATTCATTTCCACCATAACCTATGCGGTAGGATGTTCCTTCTACAGATATATAAAGAAATACATCATCAATCTGATAATCTGTTGCATCCGTCTCCACAGCAATCAAATCATACAGTTCCTCCATCGTTACATTCAAGTCCACTGACACTCCATTCGCATCACCGGTAACCGTAAGAAATTCACCATTACTCCAGCAGTTCCACGTACCATAATGACTGTTTGCTTCGCCTTCTAAGTTGTTTTCCCAGAAATTATAACTAGCTCCTGCACGCAAAGTATATAGAGTATTATAATCTCCTTGTCTTAAGCTCAATTCAACATCGACCGACAAATTACCATTATTCTGGTAATCTGTTCCGATTTTATAACTATCATCCACCATCAAGTTGTGGATTCGATTTGCATCTTCCGTATTTAGAGATACTGTGTAATCAAGCACAATACTGTCAGCGCTTCCATCCTCAGCTTCAGATGCCGCCAAAAGATTCACTACATGTTGGTCGTTGTTTGGATCTAATGCAAACGTACTATTCCCACTATCTATGTTCATGACAACGTCATCTGTCATAATTACAGTTGGACGATTGAAGTAAAAGGCCGCGTGACTACAATCATAACAATAAATGACTGTGTCCAAAGGAATCGTTGAATCATCATCCCCACCAATTGACCAAAATCCATCAAATTGTGTTTTGCGTGAATACACATATAATTTTTTTATTCCCGAATCATGGAACATCCCCTCACACAACACAGTTACTTGTTGCGGTAAAACCAGTTCTGTTAAAGAAGTCGTGTTTTCAAATGCATATGCTCCTATTGTGGTAACAGTATCACCCACATTTACATCGCTCAAGTTGATACAATTTGCAAAAGCATATGCACCAACATTGGTAACGCCGGTCCCTATTTCCACTTTCTTAATTTGGTCTGCATAACTATCCCATGGTCTTTCTGATGCAGCTTCATAATCTTCCATAGCTCCTGTACCGCTTACAGTAAATATTCCTTCTTCATCAAGCGACCAAGCAACGTCTCCCGTTTCCCCTGATGTAGCTGCAGCAAATACTGTCGTAGGTATCATACCAAATACCATTACGAAACAAAGAATAATGCTAATCCATCTTGCCTTCATTTTCATATTCATATTGTTTCTCCTTCTCGGATTTTTTTGCCATACAATGTTGTTTAAGCTCCCGACGTATGGCATTTGGGAGTATAGTGTTTACTTGACTGAGTCAAATGTTTATAATATAATTAAAAAATGTTCAGGGCGGACTCTGTGTTCATTGGCGTGTAGACAGAGTTCTTTATGTAAAATTCACATAAAGGGGTACCCCTTTTACTTTTACCAAAAGGTAAAACTATACCCTCCTTTTATACTTTAACAATGTAATTATATGAGCTCCCATGCGTTTTGTCCCCACACCAAAAGTGTGGGTTTTGAGATTTTTTCAAAAAGGTATGGGATTAAGAATAAGTAGGCCGTCAAATTATAAATATTACGGTCGGAGGAGAGAAAATGAAAAAAATATTTACATGTATACATATCTTGTTAATTTTAATTATAAATTTATCCGGATGCAATTATGTCGGCAATAAGAATGGCAATTTATCTTTAATTTATGGCATTGCCGCCATGCTGTCGTTGTTATTACTAATCGGTTGTTGTTTGTTTGTAAAGCAAAAAAGAAGATGGTTTATTTTACTATTTTCATCCGTGCTAGTTGTTAATATCGGCTATACCTTTTTGTCAGTTTCGTCATGTTTAGAAATGGCATTACAGGCAAACCGCATTGCATATCTCGGATCAGTATTTTTACCATTGGCAATGCTTATGAATATTTTAAATGTTTTAAATATAAAGTACTCGAAATGGTTACCTATCACTTTATTTTGTATCGCAGCCATTGTATTTCTTATTACTGCCAGCCCAGGTGTTTTGGATATTTACTACAAAGATGTTTCCTTTGAAGTAATAAATGGTGTATCTACTCTCATCAAGGTATATGGACCACTTCATCCATTATATTTGTTTTATCTACTCGGTTATTTTGCTGTTATGGTAACAGTTATTATTCGTGCATCAATTAAGAAAACAATTGATACCACCACCCATGCAGTGTTTCTGGCAAGTGCTGTTTTTGTAAATATTGGGGTTTGGTTTATTGAGCAGATTGTATCTATAGATTTTGAAGTGCTTTCCATTTCTTATATAATCAGTGAATTATTTTTGCTTGGTGTTCATCTTGTTATGAATGAAAATCAACGACTTCGTGAGATTGTTAAACAAGTGGAAATTGCACAGACTTTTTCAGAATTTGAAAAGAACAACACGAATACAATGCTCGAAAATCCGCTTGGCTCTGAGGAAATCGACACTTCACGTTTCGAAATATTTGTGAATGGAATCAATCAATTAACTCCTACGGAACAAATAATATATAATGCCTATATCGCTCGCATTACTACAAAAGAGATTATGGCCAATCTCCAAATCAAGGAAAATACTCTGAAATATCATAACAGAAACATTTATGGGAAATTAGGTGTGTCTTCTCGAAAGGAACTGTTGGAAGTATACAAACAAATTAAGCTTGTCAACGCAAACACCGAGAAATAAATAAAAAACAGCAGACAAATCAGTAAGCAAGCTTACGTTGTCTGCTGTTTTTGATTGCCACACGGCCTCATTGCTTCAACATATCTTCAATAAATATCCCATACCCTCTTGTCGGATCATTCACAAGCACATGCGTCACTGCTCCTACAATCTTTCCATTTTGAATGATTGGACTTCCGCTCATGCCTTGCACAATACCACCGGTAAGTTCTATCAGTTCATCATCAACAATTTCAATAATGATACTTTTATTGTCATTTGCAGTGTATTGGTCCACATTCTTTATTAAAATATCATATTCTTCAATCTTCCCATCCACAGTACAACGTATTGATGCCTGTCCCAATTCCACATCTTCTTTTTTACATATTTTCATCGCTTCCTGACTGTCAAATAATCGTTCTACATTTTGTATTGACCCAAATATCCCGTTATCTGTGTTTTTTTCTATGGTTCCAAGCATGTTGTAACGATTATATATAATCACACCTTCCAATCCGCCCGGCTCTCCCTTTTGTCCTTTTTGAACACCAACAATGCTTGTTTCATACACAGTACCTTCAGAAATATCTAAAAGTTGTTCTGTTTCCGCATCATGTATTCCATGGCCAAGTGCTCCAAATTCACTATTTGTTGTCATATAAGTAACTGTTCCTAGCCCTTGGACATTATCCTTTACCCAGATTCCCAATTTGTATTTTTCATGAATGACTTTGGCGCACTCTAATTTAACATTTATATACTCATCTGATCTTCTGATTCCAAGGATTATTTTTGATGATGTTAAGTTGTTAACTGCACGAATCAGTTCTTTTTTATTGTCAATCTCCTCCCCATTGATTGCAACAATATAATCTCCCTCTTTGACTAAGTTTTTTGCCGGTTCCTTTTCCGTTCCGTCCACGCATTCAATGCACTCAGTAGCCAACACTAGCACTCCGTCTGTCTCCATATAGATTCCGATGGGCATTCCACCCGGAATAACCATTTCATCATCTACCTCCCCATTGCTTACACGGTGTTCTTGTTCGCTTGCTTCAATCTGTTGTGCTCCTAGCCCCGTTCCCATGATTGTTGTCAATAAAAGTACTATGACTAATATTCTTTGATACCACCATTTTTGCATTCCACAACCTCCTTATTTTCAAGAAAAAAGCAGATACTTTTTTCAAAGTTCTGCTTTATTATGTGGAATATTCATTTTTTCAATCTGGTTTTATTTTGTTCGCTTTGCCAATTCTTTCATTTCTGTTGCGCTTTGTATTACAGTTTCTGTGATTTCTACGCCTCCTAATATTCTTGCAAGCTCGTCGATTTCCTGTTTTTCATTTAACAAGGAAATTCCTGTAATTGTCTTGCCATTTAAAACCTGTTTTTCAATTGCATAATGAGCATCAGCCATTGCAGCAATTTGCGCAAGATGCGTGATACAGATAACTTGATGGGTTTTTCCGATAACGGCTAATTTCTCAGAAACTTTTTGAGCTGTTCTTCCGCTGATTCCCACATCAATTTCATCAAAAATCAGCGTTTCTATTTGGTCTTTTTCAGCCATAACTGTTTTGATTGCTAACATGACACGCGAAAGTTCTCCGCCGGAAGCCACTTCAACAAGCGGCCGAACAGGCGCCCCCGGATTCATGGAAATCATAAATTCAACATCGTCATATCCATTTGCATTATAGTTCTCCGTATTATGGAAAACAATCTCAAATTGCACATCTAGGAAATTTAAATCCAACAGCCCTTCTATAATTGACGTTGTTAGGATTTTGGCAGCCGCTTTCCTTAATGCCGATAACTCAGCCGAATTCTTTTGAAGCGCCTTTTCGGCACATTCAAGATTAGCCTTTAGTGTTTCTATATAAGCATCATAATGTTGAAGTTTTACAAGTTCTTCCTCTTTTTGCTGACAGTACGAAAGTATTTCTTCAATACTGTTTCCATATTTTGCCTTTAATCGATTAATTTCATTTAATCGACTTTCCACTTCATAAAATTCTTCCTCTGAAAAATCAAAGGACGAACTATAATCCGAAAGTTCACGGTTAAAATCATTAAGTAAACTGTCGACTTCTGCAAGTTGAACACTGAGTGCATAGGCGCGTTCATCGTAGCGTGCTGCATCCTGCATACAGCGTATTGCACGGCTAAGCAAATCACTGGCATTATTTTTTTCATTTGCTGTATATGAATAGGCTTCTGACAAACTTCCTGTTATTTTCTTCCCATTCATCATACGACGATACTGTTCTTCTAACAGTTCGTCTTCCTGCTCTTTTAATTGTGCACTTTGTATTTCACCTATTTCGTACTCAAGAAATCCAATCTCTTTATTACGTTCTTTTTCATCTACCTTTGCATGTTCAAGTTCTTCTTTTATTTTTTTGTATTGATAATAAGATTTGGCAGTTTCTTCTTTTATATTTTTTATCTCTTCTTTTGCAAATGCATCTAAAATAGTTAAATGATTCTTTTTATATAACAAAGATTGATGTTCATGTTGACCATGGATATCAATCAGAATTGCAGCCACTTCTTTTAACTGTGATATTTGCACCGTTTCACCATTGATTTTACTAACACTGCGTTTTCCCATCATTTTACGGCTAAGTGTCACGATACCTTCTTCTGCATATACTTCCTTCTCTTTTAACAATTCGAGTTGCATTGGATTTTCTATAAAAAAGGTCAGCTCAACATATCCTGGTTCTTCTTCGTTTCGAAGCATATCGGACGAATATCTGCCTCCAAGAGCTAAATTAATTGAGCCAAGTATAATTGACTTTCCCGCTCCGGTTTCACCGGTTAAAATATTTAATCCATTTTTTAGTTCAACTTCCATCTCATCAATTAATGCGAGATTTTTTACGTATATATCATGTAACATTATGTTCTCCCATATACTCTTCTTTGGCAAATCTTTTTATTTATAATACAATTTTTCGGATTTTTCCCATCACATTTTCTGTGTCCTCAACTGTACGAATGGCACACATAACTGTATCATCTCCGGCAATACAGCCAACTACTTCATGCCAATTCATTTCATCAATCGCGGCTCCAACTGCCATTGCCATTCCTGAAACAGTTTTAATAACAAGAATGTTCATTGCCATGTCCATCGATATAAAACCGTCTTTCATAATGCGGATATACTTTTCACGAAGTGCATTTTCAGTAGCTTTTAAAACGACATATTTTTGACGTCCTTCATCCGTCGGAACTTTGGTGAGTTTTAAATCGCGGATATCTCTTGAAACAGTTGCCTGTGTGATCTGAAATCCTTCTTCCCTTAATCTGTCTGCCAGTTCCTCTTGCGTTTCTATATTATGCTTGTTAACCAATTCTACAATCTTTGCGTGTCTATTTACTTTCATTTCTAGTTCCCTTTCATTTTTCTTCTCAATATTTCCAAGAAACTAACTTTATTAAGTTTTAAAAGTTTTGGCTTTGCATCTGCTTTGCTGATTACAATTTTATCGCCTGCATATACTTCGACATTATTTTCACCATCGAAAGAAATGCCGATTTGATCAATACGGTCTTGTCTTTCATTTCCGATCTCTATTGTGATTTCATCCTCTGCTGATAGCACAATACTGCTTGTGTTAAGGGCATGAGAACATATCGGAGTGATAACAATCATAGAGGCTGTCGGTTCAAGTATCGGACCACCCGCAGATAAGTTGTAAGCAGTGGAACCTGTCGGTGTTGATACAATTACTCCGTCTGCATGATATGTATTTAAGAACTCTCCATTTACATAGATATTCATTCGAATTAAATGTGGTGCTCCAAAACGTGTGACAACAATGTCATTAAGGGCGATATCTTCTGCCTTGCCATTCAACACTCCTCGCAGCATCATGCGTTCTTCTGTGTAAACCGGCCCATTCATTAATGCTGACAGGCTTTCTTCAACATTCGCAACTTCCGCCTCTGTCAAGTACCCTAAAGTCCCCATATTAATGCCAAAAAACGGAATGTCCCAAGAATGCCACTCTCTTGCTGCACGCATAAGAGTTCCGTCACCACCTAAGACGATAATACACTCAACATCACGAGATATTTGCCCCTGCTCGGCCTCTAAAATACATTCTCCGCCATGATTCTCGATATAGTTTTTAATGCGATAAGTCATTATCAAGGACTCATCCTTGCTTTGATTGGTAATGATATAAAATTTATTCATATAATTTCCTCATATTATGATTTGTTTAACGTATCAAATGCTTGGTCAACAATCTGTTTCCAATCGATTTTTGCTTGTTCAGCTGTTCCCAGAGAAACACCTTTTTGAAGATGCGCAAGATATTCGATATTTCCTTCCGGTCCTTTAATTGGCGAAAAATCAAGATTTAATACCGAAAATCCAATAGATGTCGCATAAGATAATACAAACTCTATCACTTCATAATGTGTGCTTTTTTCTCGAACTACACCTTTTTTGCCAACTTTTTCACGTCCCGCTTCAAATTGCGGTTTGAACAGTGCTACTACTTGTCCATTATCTTTCAAATAATTATAAATCGGCAACAAAACCTTTGTAAGAGAAATAAACGAAACATCTATGGATGAAAAGTCTATTGGTTCTCCCAAATCATCCGGTGTGACATAACGTATATTTGTTTTTTCCATGCAAACAACACGCTCGTCACTTCTTAATTTCCATGCAAGTTGATTAGTCCCGACATCAATTGCGTAAACCTTTCGTGCGCCATTTTGCAACATACAATCTGTGAATCCACCCGTCGATGAACCCACATCTGTGCATACCTTGTCCTTTAATTCCACATCAAAATTTGCAATTGCCTTTTCTAATTTTAATCCACCCCGGCTAACGTACGGTAATTTATTGCCTTTAACTTCAATATATACTTCTTCCGGAAATGTACTCCCTGCTTTATCTTCTCTTTGTCCTTCTACAAATACATTGCCAGACATAATAATAGCCTTTGCTTTTTCTCTGGATTCGGCCAGATTTCTTTTTACTAACAATACGTCTAAACGTTCCTTCATGAGTTCACCTATTATCTGATTTTATTCCACGCTTCTTTTGTTTTATCTACTATGCTTTTTGCATCCAAACCAATCTTTCTGCGTAGTTCACCTATGCTTCCCTGCTCAATATATTCATCAGAAATACCATTCAGTAACACATGAATTTGTGGATGCTTTTCCAAAATATAGTTTGCAACTCCTGCACCATAACCGCCAGATATAACACCATCTTCTATGGTAACATATAATTTGTGATCTTGAGACAATTCATCCAATATTTGCGTGTCCATCGGCTTGACAAAACGCGAATTAACAAGACTACATTGATAGCCTTCTTCTTTCAATTTTTCCCACACTTGCTGTGCTTCTTCCATCATGTGTCCGACTGACAAAATAGCAATATCTGATTCTTTATATATCACTTCACTTTTCCCATATTCAATCGGTGTTTGATGCTCTTTTAAGCCATCATACACACTTCCTCGAGGATAACGAATGGCAACCGGGCCATCATGCTTTATGGCAAATGCCATCATATCTGCAAATTCCCATCGATTCTTTGGTGCCAACATTGTAATGTTTGGTATATGGTTTAAATATGCAATGTCATATGCTCCTTGATGAGTTTCCCCATCATTTCCAACTAATCCTGCTCTGTCAATTGCAAAAACAACCGGAAGATTCTGCATACAAACATCATGTACAATCTGGTCATATCCTCTTTGTAAAAATGCAGAATATACTGCAAATACCGGTTTGAGCCCTGCTGCTGCAAGCCCCGCTGCAAACGTAACTGCATGGCCTTCTGCAATGCCCACATCGAAAAATCGTTCCGGATATTGTTCTTTGAATTTACTTAATCCGGTTCCATCTTTCATTGCTGCCGTTATGGCAACCATATTAGGTTCTTGTTTTCCAAGCTTACACATAATATCGGCAAAAACATCTGTGTATGAATCTATCTTTTTAGCCGTTGTTTCACCGGTTTGAACATCAAACGAACCTATTCCGTGAAACTTAGAAGGATATTTCTCAGCTGGAGCATATCCCTTTCCTTTTTCTGTCAAAACATGAACTAATACTGCATGATCCATCTTTTGAGCTTCTTTAAATGCTCGATATAATTGTTTGATATCATGTCCGTCAATCGGTCCAAGATAAGTAATACCCATATCTTCAAACAACATGCCCGGAACAAGTAATTGTTTAATGCTGTTTTTTGTCTTACGAATATGACTGACAAGTCTTTCTCCGACAGCAGGAATCTTATTCAAAGTGTGTGTGACACCTTTTTTAAGATTATTATAAAACTCCGCAGTGCGGATACCATCTAAATATTTGGACATTCCACCAACATTTTCTGAAATAGACATATTGTTGTCATTTAAAACTATAATGTAATTTGTTTGTAAATGAGATGCGTTGTTAAGCGCCTCGTAAGCCATACCGCCGGTAAGTGAACCATCACCAATTACGGATACAACCTTATAGTTCTCGCCCAACAATTCCCTGGCTTCCACATAACCAAGTCCAGCTGAAATTGAGGTGGAACTGTGTCCTGTGTCAAATGAATCACACGCACTTTCCTTTCGTTTTGGAAATCCACTCATTCCCCCATATTGCCTGAGATTATCAAACTCATCTTTTCTTCCGGTCAAAATCTTATGAGTGTAAGCTTGATGTCCTACATCCCAAATCATTTTGTCTTTTGGAAGGGAAAATGCCAAATGCATGGCAATAGTAAGCTCTACCACGCCAAGATTTGATGCCAAATGTCCGCCTGTTTTGCTGACTTTCTCTACTAAAAACTGACGTATCTCCGCCGCAAGAACTTCCTGTTCATCCCAGCTTAATTTTTTTATATCATTTGCTTTTTGTATACGCTCCAATACCATAAGAGCACCCCTTTATTTTTCTCTGTGAATCAGCACTTTAACAAGCTCTTCCAAAAAAATATTTCTTTTCGAAAATCCCTGTAATAGTTCTATGGCTTCCATAGAAATATTTTCTACATACTCTGCTGCTTGTTCTAATCCAACCAATGTCACATATGTAGTTTTATCATTTTTTTCATCACTTAAAATGGGTTTTCCCAAAATCTCTGCCGTACTTGTCACATCTAAAATATCGTCTTGAATCTGAAAGGCAATCCCAATATTTTTTGCAATGCGTTCCATTTGTCTGATGTCATTTTCAGTTGCACCGGCAAGAACAGCTCCTATCATCATTGCACACTCGATAAGTGCACCGGTTTTTAGCTCGTAGATAAAATCTAGCACATCTTTCGTAGGCGCACATCCTGCATTTGCAACATCTACAACTTGACCGCCAATCATTCCATAGATGCCGGCCTTCTTTCCAAGTATCTGTATCGCTTTACCAACAACAATACTCTTTTCCGGATACATATCAAATGCCTTTCCGGCTGTTTCAAAGGCATAATTAAGAAGCGCGTCTCCAGCCAGAATTCCCATTGCTTCTCCGTATACTACGTGCGTTGTTTTTCTTCCTCTGCGATATTCATCATTATCCATTGCCGGAAGATCATCATGAACGAGTGAATACGTATGAATCATTTCAATTGCAGCCATAAACGGCTCGACAATATCATCTTTTCCACCAAACAACCGATATGTTTCCTGCATAAGCATTGGTCTCAAACGCTTTCCACCCGCCATCAAACTGTATTCCATGGCTTCCATAATAACGCTCTGATATCCCTCTCTTTGAGGCAAATATTTTTTTAAAATCATTTCAATCGAATTGACTTTTTGAGCCTGTTCCTCTTTAAAATTCATGTTGTTCTCCATTATCATCTAAAACCATCATTTTCTTTTCTACTATGTCAATTTTATCATTGCATGTTTTAAGCAAATCCATACCTTCATGATATAATTGAAAAGATTCCTCAAGTGATACGGAATCACCCTCTAATTGCTCTAAAACTTTATCTAATTGTTCAAATACTTCTTCTAAAGTTTGTTCCTTCGCCATAATCCTCCTTCGATGTATCTTCCACTATCGTTGTGGCAATACCATCTGTCATGTAGATTGTTAACTTGTCACCTTTTTTAATCTTATCTATGCTCTTTACAACTGTGCCTTCTGATGAAGCAACATAAGAAAAACCTTGTCTGAGTTTACCAAGTGGTGATGCGCCCTTCATACGTTCAATCCGAATTACAAGTTTTTGTTTTGCATGTTCTAACTTTTTATCCATTGCAGATTTGATTCTTTGCTCAATATCAATTGACCGTTGCTTTTGCTCTCGCAACTTATTGCTTGGATGAAGATAATTCATGCGTACACGATAACGCTCTATTTTCATGCGTTCCAACTGTATTTTCTGGTACAAATTCTTTTTGAATATAAGACGTTTCTCGTCCAATAAATTTGCAATGGTCTGATATTCATAAACTGCCAGTTCTGCAGCTGCTGACGGTGTAGGCGCACGCATATCAGCTACATAATCTGCAATGGTTGTATCTGTCTCATGACCAACCGCAGAAATAATCGGTGTTTGACAATCAAAAATTGCTCTCGCAACGATTTCCTCATTAAATGCCCATAAATCTTCAATAGACCCGCCTCCACGTCCTACAATTATGACATCAACACCATGTTTATCAAGAGTCTCAATACCTTTCACAATACTTGCCGCAGCTCCTTCTCCCTGCACGAGAGCCGGATATAAGATAAGTTGCACGTATGGATTTCTTCTTGATGAAACATTCATAATATCACGAATCGCAGCACCCGTTGGGGCTGTAACAATACCGATTTTATTTGCAAATACAGGAATTGGTTGCTTATATTCCTCCGCAAACATCCCCATCTCGCTAAGCTCTTTTTTTAATGCTTCAAATTTTTCATACAAAAGGCCGGCGCCGTCTAAAATAATTTCTTTCGCATATAACTGATACTTCCCATCTCGTTCATAAGCAGTTATGCTACCTAATGCGATCACCTGCTGCCCGTCTTGCATTTTAAAACCAAGTCCGTTTCTTTGTCCTGCAAACATAATACAGGCAATTGCCCCCGATTCATCTTTCAATGAAAAATAAATGTGTCCGGACGAATGGTACTTGCAATTTGACACTTCACCTTTTACATAAATTCGATTCAGCATAAAGTCCTGTGAAAACATATTTTTTATATATGCATTCACTTGTTTTACTGAATATACATTACGCATAAAAATTACCCCTATTTTGCAATTTTTGCCAAAACTCCGTTTACAAATGCTGGTCCATCATCACTACTATATTTTTTAGCGAGTTCAACAGCCTCATTAATTGCAACTCCCGTCGGAACATCTTCATCCCATCTCACTTCATAGGTGGCTAAACGTAAAATAGTAAGATCAACACGATTCATGCGCGAAGTTTTCCAACCTTCTGTCACCTCATTTAAAAGAGCGTCTATCTCATCTTTTTTATCTACGATTGCTCTATATTTATTCAAAATATATTCCTTATTTTTCCCAGTAGCTTCCGGAAGTTCTTCAAAGTAGAAAATTTCCTGTTCCCTCATTTCTTCATCACTGTTAAATTCAATACGGAACAACATTCTGAAAATATGTTCTCTAAGTTCTGTTCTAGTCATGGCTTTCCCCTTATCCTTTAAATTTACTTAAAGTTTCGCACTATGATTTATTATACTACAAACTACGAACAATTGGCAACTTCCAATGCATAATTATGCAAAAAAAGAATCTCGAAAATATTTACGAGATTCTTCATAATCATCTATGCATTTACTTCGATGCCTGCTACGCGAATATTAACGTCTGCAACAGTAAGTCCTGTCATATTCTCAATAGCAATCTTCACCTTTTCTTGTACTTTAGCGGAAACTTCCATTACGTTGTAACCATATTTTAAATTCAACGCAACAACAACAGTTACTACATCCTCAAGGATATCCACTGTGACACCTTTTGATAATGTCTTAATGCCTATCTTGCTGATTAACTCTCTTGTTGTGTTGCCAACCATAGAGGCTACACCTTCAACTTCCATTGCTGCCAATCCTGCTATTACTGCAATAACTTCATCTGCAACAATAATTTCTCCGCGATTATCATCTAATTGCATTCTATATTCATTTTTCACTTCTTTTCCCATGATTGAAACCTCCTAGCTTGGCTTATTACTCTATTTATTATATCAAAATTATATACATTTGCAAATAGAAACTTTTTAACAATTTACGAGCGTCCAAACTCAGATAAAATCAATCCTTCGTTACGTTCTAACGTCATCCTTACGCTCCAGCTGTTTACAAATAAAAGAAGCGGTCTGTCTTTTAAGTCTTTTATCTTTTTCATGTCAGAGGTTCCGACCAGCTTATCTAGATTAATGTCGTCATTTTCAATCCATCGAATATGTTCATAAGGAAGTGTCTCAAGTTTTATATCTACGTTATATTCGTTCTCCAAGCGATATTTAAGTACATCAAATTGAAGCACTCCAACAACACCAACTATAATTTCTTCCATACCGGTATTATACTCTTGGAAAATCTGAATAGCACCTTCCTGTGCAATTTGGTTAATCCCCTTAATGAACTGTTTTCGTTTCATCGTATCCATCTGACGAACTCTAGCGAAATGTTCCGGAGCAAACGTTGGAATTCCCTCGTATGAAAACTTGTCTGCAGAAGTTGTCAGTGTATCTCCTATCGAGAAAATGCCCGGATCAAAGATACCAATCACATCACCTGCATATGCTTTTTCAATCATTTTTCGCTCACTTGCCATCATCTGCTGCGGCTGAGATAATCTTACTTTTTTGCCACCTTGAATATGAAAAACATCCATGCCAGCCTCAAATTCACCGGAACAAATTCTCATAAATGCAATTCGATCTCGATGTGCCTTGTTCATATTTGCCTGAATTTTAAAAACAAATGCCGAAAAACCTTTTTCTTTTAATGGGTCAACGCTTCCCCTGTTAGACATTCTTGGAAGTGGCGATGATGTCATCATAAGAAAATGCTGTAAAAATGTTTCTACTCCAAAGTTTGTGAGAGCCGAACCAAAGAACACCGGGGAAAGTTCTCCTTTGCTAACCATATCAATGTCAAGTTCTGCACTTGCACCATCAAGAAGTTCAATTTCTTCCTCCAATTGCGCTTTTTGTTCTGCACTAATTAATGTATCCACTTCAGGGTCATCTAATGCAATTTTTCTTACTTCTCCCATGGATGTTCCTTTTTTTGTGTCAGAGAAAAGTTCAATTTCTCTATGTTCACGGTCAAACACTCCACGAAATTCTTTTCCGCAACCAATCGGCCAATTAATCGGACATGTTGCAATTCCAAGCTCTTTTTCTATGTCATCCAAAAGTTCAAATGTATCTCGTGCCTCACGGTCCATTTTGTTAATAAATGTAAAAATCGGAATGTGACGCATCACACAGACTTTAAACAATTTTCTTGTTTGCGCTTCTACACCCTTAGACGCATCAATAACCATTACTGCCGAATCCGCTGCCATAAGCGTCCGGTATGTATCTTCAGAGAAGTCCTGATGCCCAGGTGTATCCAAAATGTTAATACAATATCCATCATAGTTAAATTGAAGAACGGACGACGTAACAGAAATACCTCTTTCTTTTTCAATTTCCATCCAGTCAGAAACTGCATGCTTTGCAGTGGCTTTCCCCTTTACTGAGCCGGCTTGGTTGATTGCACCACCATAAAGCAAAAACTTTTCTGTTAAGGTAGTCTTTCCGGCATCCGGATGGGAAATAATAGCAAACGTTCTTCTCTTCTTTATCTCATCTGTAATTTGTGACATAATTTTCTCCTCTATCTATTACTTCAACATACTCGCTTAGTGTATCATATCTATTCTTTCTCTGCAAACAAAAATCTATTCATACATTGGTGTTATCACAATATTTTCAGGTGCAACACCGGTTTTGCGCATTACGATATCTTCAATTTGTGCGCGATTTGCATCAGTCAACTCTTTGCTGCTTACCACAACATCCACACCATTTTCCGTGATTGTCACTACAGATTCTGAAAATCCTTTGGAAAGTAGCATTGTCTCAACTGTCGCCTCTAATTCTGCGATTTCTGTCATTTCAACCATTCTTGAAACAGCCTCTGCTTTCTGTTCATCACCAATACTGGTATTGTTGATGATTTCAAGCAAGGTTTCTTTGTTTGCAGCACGAACCTGCTCGCGTGTTAATTTTGCCTCTGAAACAATTCCTGTTCCGTTTGTCAGAACAGCTTCTCCCGGTGTGCCATCAATATCTACAATGTCATCATCTAGCTTGGCTGTTTCTTCCAAACTGATATCCAAAAGTTCTTTGTTTGCCAATTCATTATCTGTTGTCTTTGCATCATCTCCAAATAGTCGTCCTGAATAATTTAAATACCCTGCAACTGCAATCATTACAGCGAGAGCTGTAATCATAATTTGGTTTTTCTTAAATATACGTTTCAAAACAATTCCTCCAACTAATTTATTTGCTTTTTATTACCTTAATTTTATGCGAGTCCACATCAAATAATGCTTGTGTTACTTCTGTTATATTACGAACAACCTCTTCATCATCTGCGCCTTCTGCCACAACCACAATTCCGCAAACCTCATCATTATTTCTGTATGTAATCATTACATGCACAGTTCCTACATTTTTCACATGATTAAGCATATGTTCCAAATGTCTTTCATCATCAGATGCATCTTCATACATGGTATACTCATAGGTTGTCTGTTTCGTTGTATTTATATCACTTTCCGAAGAACTATTTGTCGGAAGCGCCATGATAATAAGTAAAATTCCAACGAGAAGCAAAACAAACCACTGCTTTTTCTTTGGAAGATATTTTAATAATTTATTTTCCACCATCTCCCTCCTCCATTAACATGTTCTTCATATCTTCTGAAGCTTTTTCAATTTTATCCATTTGCATTTCGTATTCTCGATTTTGAAATTCACTTACACCAAAGATGTTAACAAGTGGTTTGATTAGAAGTATAATCAGAATCATTCCGGCAAAAAATTTGACATATTTTTTATATTCATTTCCCGGTATCATTTGCATTATTGCAACCATAAGAACCATATAAAACGCGATGTTTTCCATCCAATCATATATAAACTCAAACATCTTATCCTCCTGTCGTCGTCGCAACTACTGCTACAGTCAATAAAAAAAGCATATCTGTTGTGTATACAATTCGAAGTAACAGTTTTGTGCCATCTGCCATACTGCTAATACAATTAACCATTCTTTTGTCAGAAATCGGTTGAACAAGCGCTGAAACAAGTTGATAAACAAGTGCCGTTACTCCCATTTGTATAATCGGCGACAAGCAAATCACAAAGCAAATAATCATTCCCGCAACACCAATACCGTTTTTTATAAGAACCGCTGTTCCAAGAACAATTTCCGTTGCTCCTCCTACTGCGTCTCCTACAATAGGCAGCGCTTCTCCGCCTTTTGTTAAAATGCTCCTTTTTACGGAATCAATAGCCGGACTTAGAAGACCTTGAATCACATTTAGTCCAACGACTCCGGCAAGCAATGTTTTCAAACCCCATAAAATGATTGTTTCGATCAATTCTGCAAATTTACTTAAATGTATTTCTGTTGATATTTCCCCTAGAATTCTCATAATTAAATAAAGCTGCGTCAGCGGTATTAAAAAATTAAGAATCACCATTTCTATTACAAATATGAGAAGCAAAACTATTTGATAAAATGTAATGGATGTACTGCTTCCCGTTGAAAAAGCGACCGCCATAAAATAAACCGGCCCAAGTAATTCCATGAATTTCATAAGCTGAGACACATTATTCGAAGCAGACTCTACTAATATTCTAAAATTATTCAGGCAGATTGTAAGCAAAAGCATATATAGCATAGAAAAACTGATTTCTGATACCTGTGTACTTTGAAACATACTTGAAAAATTAGAAAATATGGACGCAATAATGACAAGAAATACGATATGTATCATTCCCGATTTACTACTATTAAGCTCATAAGTAAACTGTTCTACAATGAGATCTTTGATAAGTTCAAAGGAAAAATCCGTCTTTCCTGCAATTAAATCAGTAACTGTTTTCTGAAATGTCATTTTTTCTTTCGGAAAAATATCACTTAACATCTCATCTAGTTCTTCAAAATCAAACTGCTTAAATATTTCCTGCTGAATATCCGTTTCGGTTGTCTCCATGGCATTAACATCAATAGCTGTAACTATGACGGATATTAAAATTACGATTATTGTTATAATCATTTTGATATATTTACGCTTTCTCATACCAAAAACTCCTGTATTGTTCGAAGCAACGCAAGTAATATCGGAATACTGTATACTAAGATGGTAATTTTCCCAAACATTTCAACCTGTGTTGCGATGGTCTGGTATCCGGCATCCTTGCATATTCCGGAAGTAAATTCAGCAAGATATGTAATTCCAAGCATCTTTATAAGCGTCGTAATATATGAAGCCTCCACATCAATATAAGTTCCAATTTCTCGAATAACATTAACCAACATCTCTAATTGTTCTGTAATGCATAGGAAAATAAGTAAACTAATGACAATACACAAAGCAATAGCAATCTGTGCTTTTTCCTGTTTGAATTGAAGCGCAAAAAGAATACCGATAACTCCCAAAACTCCAATTTGAATGATGTTCATAGCAAATACTCCTAAAATTCAAACAATCGTTGTATCTGTTCAAACAAATCGATGATGTATGGTAATATCCAAAAAAGCACTAGCAACAGTCCGGCAAAACTAGTTAAAAATGCCTGTTCCTCTCTTCCACTGTGTTTTAAAACCTGACTTAAAATAGACACTAAGATTCCTACTGCTGCAATTTTGAAAATAAGACTGACTCCCATCTTCTCCTCCTACATTACAAGAATAGAATTACAAGAAAAACGCCTCCCATAACTCCTATGCTTTGACATAACTTTCTTTTCGACTTATATGTTTCTCTGGTGTTGTTTATTTTGTATTCCATCTGTTCTATGTACACATCAAGACTTTCCAAGTATTCTAAGCTTTTTCCAACACTTTTTAATTCTTCCAATTCATCTTTATTCAGTTTGCTCTCATGCAAATCTTCTGTAATAGACATGCACCATATTTCCCAAAAGGACGACTTTGTTTTGTTGTCCAATTTGTGCTGTAATCCTATTAGCCATTTTTTATATGTTGGCGACGTCTTCTTCGATATTTTTTCAAAGACCTCACTAAAAGGTGCTCTTGTATACAGCAATTCACTTTTCAATAACGAAAAAATTTTTTTGATTTCTTCCAACTCGTTTAAATGAAGTTGTAATTCTCTACTTTTTGAGAAACCAAGTCCACCGCACGCTAAAAGAATCATGATAGACCCTATTATTTTATAAATATTCATCTTCCTTATACACCGTCTTCATATTTTTTCCGTAAATACCGGCAATATCGCCAATGTTTTGTCTGTTATGAAGCAAAACATATCTTTCAAAGCATTGTTCCCTCATCATCTCTTCAAACAATGGTTTTCTTTGAATTTCTTCTAATGATTCTCCATGTACTGTTGCAAGCATTTTACAACCACAATGCATCGCATACTTAATTGCCTGCACATCTTCCGGTGCTCCAATTTCATCTACTGCAATTACTTGTGGCGACATGGAACGAATAAGCATCAACATTCCATCTGCTTTTGGACATCCATCCAAGACATCTGTTCGCATACCTAAATGATTTTGCGGAATTCCCTGATAACATCCGGCAAGTTCAGAGCGTTCGTCAACTACACCTACCGTGCAACCCTTTACCCATTTGTTTCCATCTGAAATCTGTCTTATTAAATCACGCAAAATAGTTGTTTTACCACATCTCGGTGGTGAAATCAGCAAGGTATGATACATTTGTTTATTATGTGTTATGTATGGAAACAGTTTGTCCGCACACCCTAAAATTTCATGCGATACCCTGATATTTAATGACGATATTTGTTTCATATTTTTCACTCGCCCATTTTCTATCAACACCTGGCCCGCCATGCCAACGCGATGTCCTCCTTCAATTGTAATAAAACCTTGTTTCAGCTCGTTTTCATAAGCATATAGGGAATAATTACTAACGTAATCCAAAGTTTCCCGTATGTTGCCCTCTGTAATCTGCATAGGCAATATTTGCTCTTTTCCTCGATAAAACAATATAATCGGACACCCTGCCCGAAGTCTGATTTCCTGCAAATCATCCATCTTTAAATTCTGTTGCTGTAATATACTTTTTACATCCCGTGAAAGGATATTCATAATCTGCTTGTACTTCATGTCCTCACCTCTTTAGACAATATATGTACAAGTTCCCAAAATATGCAAAAAAACGAGATATGTCATCCGACATATCTCGTTTTAATATATTTTATATTATTCTTCTACAACATCTCTCATTGAGAAGCTAATTCTACCTTGTTTATCTTTTCCAAGGCAAACAACTTTAACTTGATCTCCCAATGTAAGAACGTCTTCTACTTGTTTAATTCTTTCCTTAGAAATCTTAGAAATGTGTACCATTCCTTCTTTTCCAGGTGCAAATTCGATAAACGCGCCAAACTCTTTGATGCTGATTACTTTACCTTCAAATACCATTCCTGCTTCGAAATCAGTAACAATTGTAGCAATCATCTTCATTGCTTCTTCCATCTTCTTGGCATCTGTTCCGCAGATAGATACAACACCGTCATCTGTAATATCAATCTTAACGCCTGTTTGTTCAATAATAGCGTTAATTGTCTTACCACGTTGTCCAACAACATCACCAATCTTAGCCGGATCAATTTGCATTGATTGAATCTTTGGAGCATATTGTCCAACTTCCGGACGTGGCTCTGCGATTGCTTTTGACATAACTTCGTCTAAAATGTATGTTCTTGCTTTCTTTGTACAAGCAATTGCTTCTTCAATGATTGCACGAGTAAGTCCATGAATCTTAATGTCCATTTGAATAGCTGTGATACCTTTGTGTGTACCTGCTACTTTAAAGTCCATATCTCCGAAGAAGTCTTCAAGACCTTGAATATCTGTTAATACAATATAATCATCATCTGTATCGCCTGTTACAAGACCTGCTGAAATACCTGCAACTGCTGATTTAATCGGAACACCTGCAGCCATAAGTGACATACTTGATGCACAGATACTAGCCTGTGATGTTGAACCATTTGATTCAAATGTTTCAGACACTGTACGGATTGCATATGGGAATTCCTCTTCACTTGGAAGTACAGGAACAAGAGCTCTTTCAGCCAATGCACCATGACCGATTTCACGACGTCCAGGTCCTCTTGAAGGTTTTGTTTCACCAACAGAGTATGCCGGGAAGTTATAGTGATGCATGTATCTCTTAGATGTTTCTGCTTCATCAAGTCCATCTAGCTTTTGAGCTTCTGATAAAGGTCCAAGTGTAGTAACTGTACAAATCTGAGTTTGTCCACGTGTGAACATAGCAGAACCATGTACTCTAGGGATAATATCTGTCTCTGCTGCAAGCGGTCTAATTTGGTCGATTGCTCTTCCATCAGGACGTTTGTGATCTTTTAAAATCATCTTACGAACTGTTTTCTTTTCATATTGATAAATAGCTTCTCCAAGTACAGCAAGCCATTCTTCGTTGTCAGCAAATGCTTCTTCTAATTTTGCTGTAATCACACGAATGTTTTCTTCTCTTACTTGCTTTTCATCAGTAAATACTGCTACTTCCATTTCCTCCGGAGTAACAATCTCTTTGATTGCTGCAAATAATTCTTCAGGAACTGCACAGCTTGTATAAGTGTGTTTTTCTTTTCCACAATCAGCAACAATTGTGTCAATAAATTTAATAACTTCCTGGTTCATTTCATGAGCTGCAAAAATTGCTTCGATCATTTTTGCTTCCGGAACTTCGTTTGCGCCGGCTTCAATCATGATTACTTTTTCTCTTGTAGAAGCAACTGTAAGTTGCATGTCAGAAACTGCTCTCTGAGCTGCATTTGGGTTGAATACAAATTCACCATCAATAAGTCCAACCTGTGTTGTAGATGTAGGACCGTCAAACGGGATATCAGAGATTGCTGTTGCAATTGCTGAACCAAGCATTGCTGTAAGCTCAGGAGTGCAGTCAGGATCAACTGACATTACCATGTTGTTGAGTGTAACATCATTTCTATAATCCTTCGGAAACAATGGTCTCATTGGTCTATCGATTACACGTGATGTAAGGATTGCATTTTCAGATGCTTTTCCTTCTCTTTTGTTAAATCCACCTGGGATTTTGCCTACTGCATACATTTTTTCTTCATACTCAACGCTAAGTGGGAAGAAATCAATTCCTTCTCTTGGTTTTTCTGAAGCTGTTGCTGTTGATAACACAACTGTGTCACCATAGTGCAAAAGAACTGCACCGTTTGCCTGGGCTGCTACTCGTCCGATATCAGCACGAAGTGTTCTGCCGGCTAATTCCATTTCAAATTTCTTAAACATATTCGTTCTCCTTTTTTAATTATTCGGGCAATTTCTCCGAAACAACTGAAAAACACATTTTATATCAAAACAAAATATTCTTTTCAGTGGTCTCGGTTCAAATAAATGCCCATAACTTATTGCATTATATCACAAATGCTTTTTTCTTGCAACATTTATTGGTAAAAAGAGAGCCTGCAATAAGCAGACTCTCTCAATGTTTGTATCCTATTTTATATGCTCATGTGTAAATAAATGGTCCTGACAATATTCGTAATTGCCATTACATTTTGAACAATATCTAAATTCCAGATTCTCATCATCTAATTCTGTACGTCCGCAAACAGTACAGCGATGCTTTGCACCGTTGGCATATTGTGCCTGTTCTCTTGTGCGCTGCACTTCCTTGCGATAGGTTCGTCTTCTTTTAATTTCTTTCGGCGAATATTTTTTCATATTTCTAGTCATTAAGAAAAAGACAAGAAAATTAAGCAAGGAAACAAACGCCTCCAACGCTGCCGCTTTGTAAAAGGAACCATAAATTCCAGTCTGTCCGCCATATGAAGGCAAAAACGCTTGCAAAATTGTGTATCCAAAGTATGCCGCATCAATCCATGCGAGCCATTTCACCTTTATAGGCAGAATGCCCATTAAATAAAACTGTTGGTTAGGATAAAGAGCCGCATATGCAAAAAACAATGACATGTTGAGGTAGTATGTTCCCATTGGCAAAGATATTTTGAAAATAAAGTAAGCAAGCAATGCCGCAATTATATGAAACAAAACACCAATAAAATAGTAGAAATTAAATCGAAACGCACCCCAAGCGTATTCAAGTTGGCGTCCAATCATATAATACAAATATAACGTGAAAATCACAAATAAAAGATTCGTATTCGGTGGTTGAATAATAAATGTTATCAAGCGCCATACTTGTCCTTGCAGTACTGCCGCCATATTGAGCGATAGATAGCTCGCATAAAATGCCGGCGAAACCAAATTAAGAACAAATCCAACGATATATAAGATTACAATATAAAACATCAAATTCGAAATTGCATACTTCCCAAACTTACGTTCCAATTTGTTCAATAGTTTCATAGCAAAGCTCCTTTTCAATTAGAAAATCAACATAATTCCCGTTAAAATAATTAAAAATGCCATGTTAAATATAGTAAACATTTTAATATAATATCGCGTTCTTTCCGGATTATGGCTTGTATATTCTCGGAAGGTAATTAAACTGGCAAGGGATGCAATGAGTGTCCCTACACCACCAATATTAACACCTAAAAGCAATTCCCTGTAGTTGTCGGTAAACTGCGACAATAAAATTGCGCTTGGCACATTGCTGATAAACTGACAAGATAATACGCTAATCAAAAGCGTACTTGTGTCTAAAAGTTTAGAAAAAACATTTCTGACCAAATCAATTCTCGCCATGTTCCCTGAGAATATAAAGAAAAATACAAAAGTAAACAAGAGCCCATAATCTACCATTTTCAACGCTTCACGATCCATAAATACCAAAACAAGCGGAATGATAATCAAGCCAATTCCATATGGAATACCGCGAAAAACAATTGCAATTGACAACGCAAATAAAAGAAGGTAAATCACTGTTTTTATCGGTTCTATTGCAAATTGTTTGTCATCTAGTTGCAGTGGTTCCGGCTTCACAAACACAATGCAACATAACGTAATTAAAAAGACCGATATAACAAACGGCGGAGCCATAATTTTCATGAATTCCAGATTAGGTATTTCAAATTTGGTATACAAATACAAATTCTGGGGATTTCCAAATGGCGTAAGCATCCCACCCAAGTTCGCAGCAATGTTCTGCATGACAAATGTAAACGCCATGTATTTTTCCTGTCCCGTCTTTTTTACTACCAAATAGCCTAATGGCAAAAACGTCATAAGTGCCATGTCATTTGCAATAAGCATAGACCCAATAAAGGTAATGTAGACCAAAGCCAAAACGCTCATTCTGGCATTTTTAAAGAGTTGTACAATTTTACGTGCCAACATGTAAAAGAAATTCACATTTTTTAAAGCACAAACAACCGCAAGTACGCAGAATAGACAAGTGAGCGTTTTGAAATCAAAATATCCCAAATACTCTTTATCCGGCGGCACAATAATGCATGTAAGAATCGCTGCCAAGAACGCAATGCAAGTAACGGTATTCTGTTTAACAAATCTTATTACCGCTTTCATGTTATTTTATCAATAACGATGTGCCTGACATTTCTTTTGGCTGTTCCATTCCCATTAATTCAATTAAAGTTGGAGCAATGTCTGCCAAGCATCCACCTTCGCGAAGTTTATAAGATGGATCTGCATTTACCAAGATAAATGGTACAGGATTGGTAGTATGTGCTGTGAACGGAGCACCTGTTTCATAATCCAAAAGTTGCTCAGCATTTCCATGGTCTGCACAGATAAACATCTGACCATTTACTTCCTTCACTGCATCAACAGCCTTGCCAACGCATTCATCAACAGCTTCAACAGCCTTGATTGCAGCTTCCTCAACACCGGTATGACCAACCATGTCTGGATTAGCAAAGTTAATGATGATTACATCATATTTATCTGATTTAATTGCATCAACTAATTTGTCACAAACTTCATAAGCGCTCATCTCTGGTTGTAAATCATAAGTCGCAACCTTTGGTGACTTGACAAGAATTCTGTCTTCACCTTCGTTTGGTTCTTCAACACCACCGTTAAAGAAAAAGGTAACGTGTGCATATTTTTCTGTCTCAGCGATTCTTGCTTGTTTAAGTCCGTTTGCTGCTAAAAATTCGCCAAATGTATTGGTGATTTCTGTCTTACGGAACGCAACGTCTTTGTTTTCAATCGTAACATCGTATTCTGTAAAGCATACGTATGTTGTCTTAACTCTTTCTCCTCTGTCAAATCCTGTAAATTCATCATCACAGAACACTCTGGTAATCTCCCTTGCTCTGTCAGGTCTAAAGTTAAAGAAAATAATAGAGTCATTTTCTTTAATAGTAGCTACCGGTTTACCATCTTTCATAATAACTGTTGGAAGGACGAATTCGTCAGTCTTATCGTTATCATAAGATTCCTGAATTGCGCAAGGTCCACAACAACCTGTTTGGCCCTCACCCTTAACCATTGCGTTATAGGCTAATTCCACACGGTCCCAACGATTATCACGGTCCATTGCATAATAACGTCCCATGACGCTTGCAACTTCCCCAACACCGATTTTCTCCATTTTATCAACTAATTCCTGTACAAAATCTTTTCCAGATGCAGGTGGTGTATCACGTCCATCCAAAAAACAATGTACATATACTTTTTCAATTCCTTGTCTTTTAGCAAGTTCCAAAAGACCATAAATGTGTGTATTATGGCTATGCACTCCACCATCTGAAACAAGTCCGAATAAATGTAATGAAGAATCGTTTTTCTTTACATTTTCGCAAGCCATAAGCAATGCTTCATTTTCAAAGAAATCTCCATCCTGAATAGACTTTGTAATCTTTGTTAAATCCTGATACACGATACGGCCTGCGCCCATGTTGAGATGACCGACTTCTGAATTACCCATCTGTCCATCCGGAAGTCCTACAGACATACCGCTTGCATTTCCTTTTACAAATGGACATTCTGCCATTAATTTATCCATAACCGGTGTCTTGGCTTCACACACAGCGTTTGCCTCACACTTTTCATTTAATCCATAACCATCAAGAATCATTAATACTGTTGGTTTTTTGCTCATTTTATCGTCTCCTCTTTTATGTAAATGTTGCTTTTATTTTATATCTTGTCCATTCTACATGATTTTCATAATTGTTGCAAGCCTTTAAAGAACTTCTTTTATGACACGATTTGCATTTTCCCAAAATAGTTTATCTATCTGTCTTGAACTGAATCCATGTTTTTTTACTGCATTGTAAACCTTATCTATTTCTCCCAAATGCCCAATCTCAAGTTCTCCCTCGTCAAACCCATCAAAATCAGTTCC
Source organism: Faecalimonas sp. (assembly GCA_045632945.1). Taxonomy (GTDB): domain Bacteria; phylum Bacillota; class Clostridia; order Lachnospirales; family Lachnospiraceae; genus Faecalimonas. Next base: position 62,691 of record JAZQXU010000014.1, read on the forward strand.
GATGGCAACCACATCTTCGCCGCCAATCTGATACATATGAGCAATATGGTTTGCAATATCTTCCACTGTTGCAACACCATTTTCATTTATGAAATAAGGATAAAAATTGATTCCCACAACACCGCCTTTTTCGGCAAGCGCTTTTATCATTTCATCCGATAAGTTGCGAGGATGCGGACATAATTCTCTGGCATTAGAATGAGATGCAACAAAAGGCGCTTGACTATATTTTACAACATCCCAAAATCCACCATCTGACAAGTGGGAGACGTCAATTATCATGCCAAGTCGATTCATTTCTCGAATCACTTCCATCCCAAATGGTTTTAAACCTTTCATCATGGTTTTTGCGTCTTTACTGTTTGGGAACCCAATGCAGTTTTCATGATTCCAGGTAAGTGTCATAAGACGCACACCTTCTTTGTATAGTCTTTCCAATCGAGCCATATCCCCGCATAAGATTCCGCCTTCTTCAATTGTCAAAAACGCAGACATTTTCCCTTGTTTGTTGTTTTTTAGCATATCATCATAATTGCAAGCCAGTCGAATATCATCGGCATTTGCTACAAACTCGTTCTTGCCTGTTTTTATCATCTCCAACGCCTTGAAATATCCCTGTTCAAATTTGTCAGTTTGAGTAATTCCATTCAGCTCATCTATATGAATAAAGCATGCAAAAAACTGCGCCATGCTACCGGCTTGCTTCATTTTCTGTATATCAACACAATATTGATTCTGTTTTAGCTCTGTACCCCTATCCCGCATGAACATCCATATCGTGTCGCAATGCATATCAATTAATCTCATTTTCTTAAGGCTCCCTGCATAAACTTTATTATTCTAGTCTACCCTATTCTTATGAGGTTGTATATATGAAAACGAAAATCGGAATTGTAATTTGTGGCGTCGAAGAAAACAAACAGTATATAAGTGATGTCTATATACATGCGGTAAAATCAGTTGGAGGAATGCCGATCATTCTCCCTCTTGTGAAATCGAGAACAATTATAAAAGAATATGTGGAAATGTGTGATGGTTTCATGCTATGTGGTGGTGGAGACATTACGCCCCTACTTTTTGGGCAAGAGCCTGCCGAAGGCATCGGTAAAACGGATATTTCATTGGATTTGTTTCAAATTCGTCTTGTGAAAACCATTCTTGAAACAGACAAACCACTTCTTGCCATTTGTCGCGGCATGCAGGTTTTAAATGTTGCTTGTGGAGGAACTATTTTTCAGGATTTATCTCTTACCGGTTTTGAAACCATTAATCATATGCAAAACAGCTTGCAGCGGAAAGACATCAGTCATAAGGTCATTTTTGAACCTGGTTCAAAAGCAAACAAATTGTTGGGCAACTTTGCATATACCAATAGTTTTCATCATCAATCTGTGGACTGCTTAGGAAAAGGTTTGACTGTTTCCGGTTTCACAGGCGATGCTATTGTTGAGGCAATAGAAATGCCATCACACACCTTTGTTCTCGGTGTGCAATGGCATCCGGAATGCATGATTGACTCTCCATCCAATATGAAACAGTTATTCCATGCATTAATTCGATATTCAAAAAACTAAAGTTATACTTCCTCTAATTTAAGGCATACGATGAATGTGGTGTCATCAAAACAATACGGTGAACCATTACCGCTTGCGCAGAACAAATGTGTTGGTTTTCCATTTTCATCAAACAAAACTGCCGGTCTCTCTAAATTGCCTTGTAATGTTGTTCTGCCATCTTCCCATGTAACTGTTCTTGTATAAACAGTCGGATCATCCGGAATCTCAAAGTCCATGCAGTCATCACTTTCTGCATAGAAACCGTTTCCCCATCCGCCCGTGATACCGGTAGAACCGTTCTTACAATCATCTTTTGTAATAAGGCAAAACTTTTGTTTGTTTGCATCATACCAGAGGAATGGATCTTCAATATGTAAATCTTCATCGTCAAAGTTTAAAATCGGCTGATCTGAAAGTCGTCTAAACTCTCCATCCGGTTTGTCTGCAACGGCGATGCCAAGCTGCAGCGGTTTCCCATACGCAGAACGAGATTTGTAAATCATATATGTCTTTCCATCCGGCAAAATTGCTACTGATGGATTCGTTGTAATCGTACAATCCCAATAACTACAATCTCTTGGTTCTAAAAGCGGCGTATCTCGTCTTATAAATTCACCATTAATATCATCTGCAACCGCAAGTCCGATACGCTTACGGTTCCAGGTCTCTTCTGCATAAAATTGTGATAATTCTTCCGCGTTTTCCGGAATATCTCCGCCAAAAGTCGTTCCCATATAGTAAAGATAAAATTTACCATTGTATTCTTTGATGCAAGTGTTATGCGTATTCATTCCGTCAAAATATTGTCTTCCACGACGCTCAAGTACAACGTTTTGAAATTTATACGGTCCTTCCGGAGTATCTGATACGGAATGTACAATCTCACTATTAAAACACCAATTCCAACCAAACCCTAACTCTTTTTTCCATCTGGACGAAAACATATGATATTTCCCTCCTGATTTGATAACTGAACAATCCCATACATAATAGCCATCTATTTCTAATGCTTTCACTGCTTTTCCTGCTTTGTAACCAAAATTATCTGCCATCGTTCGTATCCTCCTTTAATATAATGCGGTAATTATCGGTATGGATATCATACACAATACTGTTGTGAAAAATATACCCTTTGATGATAACTTAACATCTCCATTGTATTCTAATGCCAACATGGTTGTGTTTGTTGCAACCGGCATTGCAGATAGCAATATCATGCAACCTACAATTAAGTCTGATTGTATTGGTAATCTGTTTATCAAGAAAATAGAAACCGCCGGTAAAACAGCCAATTTTACAATAGTAAATAAATAAACACGCCATTCATCAAACAGTTCTTTTATGTTCATTCCTGCAATAACAGAGCCTAAAAGAAGCATTGCAACCGGTGTTGTCACATTTCCCAGTGTGTCAAGACAATTCATCACCGGAACCGGAAGCTTAATATTTGCAAAATATAGAACAATGGACAAAAGGGATGCCATTAATGGCATGTTAATTAATTTTTTCGCATCAAAGCCTTTTCCAATCATTAGTATGCCCACAGAATAAACGAGCAGATTAAACACTACGTTAAAGATGACGGCATAAATCAATGCTTCTTCACCAAGCATTGCTACAACCACCGGAAATCCCATGAATCCGCAATTTCCAAACATAGTCATAAACAGATAGGTTCCCCTCTGTTCTTTACTCACACGTGTCACAAAAAGAAATAACACCCCAATGATTGCATAAACAAAATACATCAAAAAAGATATTCTAAACACCATGAGGACTTCCTTATTTGATACAATCCCCTGGTTAGAAACAAACGCTTTTATAATCTGCGCAGGCATAGAAATATTAATAACAAGCTTCGTAAGTCGAACATTTGCAACATCATCGAGAATTCCTCGCTTATTTATAATATATCCGATTACCATAATTAAAAATAGTGACATGATCTGTGCTACTGTCTGTCCAAAACTCATAAACTACATCCCAATCTATTCGTACTATTTTTGAACAATATTAATAATTCTTCCAGGAACATAAATTTCTTTAACAATTGTACCTGTAAGTTTATCTGCAACTGCCGCTTTACCCGCTGCAATCGCATCTTCTTTTGTCACATCTGCCGGAACTGTCACGACAGCTCTCGTTTTACCGTTGATTTGAACAGCAACTTCAATTTCATCATCTTTCATTGCCGCCTCATCATAGGTTGGCCATCCGGCAGCAAATACACTACCTTCATGACCTAACTGTTGCCATAACTCTTCCGCCATATGTGGTGCGAATGGTGCAAGAAGAACTGCAAGTGTGCTAAGGGTTTCTACATCCACACCGCCTTCTTTCTTAGCAATTTCCATTAATTTGTTGTTATATTCCATGAAACCGGAAATAACGGTATTCAAACTAAAGCTTTCTAAACGGTTTGTAATATCGTAAACCATCTTGTTGCGAATCTTAATCATTTCTTTTGTGGCAGCAACATTTTTATCTTTGCTGTCAAGAACAAGATTCCATACACGATTAAGGAAACGATATACACCGTCAATACCACGATCATCCCATTCTGCGTCTAGCTCCGGCGGACCCACAAATAATTCATACATTCTAAGCGAGTCACATCCGTAATCTCTAACCAAATCATCCGGTGAAACTACATTTCCTTTTGACTTACTCATCTTGATACCATTTTTACCGGTAATCATACCTTGATTGAATAATTTCGTAAATGGTTCTTCAAAATCAACTACGCCAATATCATATAAAAACTTGGTATAGAAACGAGAATACAACAAGTGAAGAACAGCATGTTCTACACCACCGATATACATATCAACCGGCAAGAATTCATGTGCTTTTTCTTTTGAAACTAATTCTTCTGAATTCTTACTGTCAACATAGCGCAAGAAATACCATGACGAACCAGCCCATTGTGGCATTGTATTTGTCTCACGTTTTGCAGGTTTACCACACACCGGACATGTTGTGTTTACCCAACTTTCAATACCTGCAAGCGGTGATTCACCTGTTCCTGTCGGTTCATAAGAATCAACTTCAGGAAGTGTAAGCGGAAGTTGGTCTTCCGGAACCGGAACGGCTCCACAATTCGGACAGTGAACAATCGGAATTGGTTCTCCCCAGTAACGTTGACGCGAGAATACCCAGTCGCGCAACTTGAAGTTAACAGTTGCTTTACCGATGCCCATCTTTTCAATCATGTGTGGTGCTTCTTTCTTAAGAACGGCTGACTCCATGCCATTCCAATCTCCGGAATTAATCATGGTTCCTGCCGCTTCTGTATAAGCTTCTGCCATATCAGCGATTTCAATACCATCTTTTGCGATAACCTGAATAATCGGAATATTAAATTTAGTAGCGAACTCAAAGTCACGATCATCATGTGCAGGTACGCACATAATTGCTCCTGTACCATAATCAGCCAATACATAGTCTGATAACCAGATTGGTGTTTTAGCACCGTTTAATGGATTGATTGCATAAGAGCCTGTGAATACACCTGTTTTTTCTTTGTCTTGTAATCTATCTACATTTGATTTCATAGAAGAGTCATAAATGTATTTTTCTACTGCTTCTCGTGTTTCGTCTGTAGCAAGACTTGCTGCCAGTGCATGCTCCGGAGCAAGAACCATAAATGTCGCACCGTGTAATGTGTCCGGTCTCGTTGTATATACTGTAATCTTTTCTTCTCTTCCTTCAACCGGGAAATCAACTTCTGCACCGTAAGATTTGCCAATCCATTCTGATTGCATTTTCTTAACTTTTTCCGGCCAATCAAGCTTGTCCAAATCATTTAATAAGCGATCAGCGTATTTTGTAATGCGAAGCATCCATTGACGAAGATTTTTCTTTGTAACATCAGTTCCACAGCGTTCACATTTACCGTTTACTACTTCTTCGTTTGCAAGACCCGTCTTACATGATGGACACCAGTTAATCGGAAATTCTTTCTCGTAAGCAAGTCCTTCTTTGAACATTTTTACAAAAATCCATTGTGTCCATTTATAGAACTCCGGATCAGTTGTATTTACTTCCATATCCCAGTCATATAAAGCTGCAATCTCATTAATTTGTTTTTTAATATTTGCAACATTTTCTGCTGTAGAAATTGCCGGATGAACACCCATCTTAATTGCATAGTTTTCTGCAGGAAGTCCAAACGCATCCCATCCCATTGGATGAATAATATAATATCCTTTTAATAATTTATAACGGCTCCATACGTCAGAGATTACATATCCTCTCCAATGGCCTACATGGAGACCATTTCCTGATGGATATGGAAACATATCGAGACAATAATATTTTTCTCTTTTACCATTCTCATCTTCTTTTACGTTCACCGGGTTCACTGCCCAGTTTTCACGCCATTTTTTTTCAATTGCCTTATGATTGTAAGGTGTTGCCATAATTTTCTCCTCCTTAAAATAGGCTTCAAACTATCACTTCCGAACATTTTACCACAATCTTTTCAGAAAAGGAAGTCATAATTAGTCCTCAAATGCTAGTTTTATCCCCATGTTTGTAATCTGTTTGCAATAAGATGCAACACGTTCCGGCAAATAGTCCTGCACACGATGACCATCAAACCCAACGCTGAGTCTGACACCGGAATCACGCACAATGTTCTGTTGCTCCTCATCCTCGAAAAAGCGCAACATATATTCATGTTCTCTATAGTTATGAATGCTATCATAACTGACATTCATCTCCCAAAAAATATTCGCTTCTGCCATGCGTTTGAAATACGCTTCCGGCTGTTCGCCTAATTTCTCAATAACAGAAAACATATCTGTATGAGCAACGCCTACCGGACAACCACATCTTTTTGCAAAGGCAAACAAATCTCCCCCGGTAATCGACCCTTCAATGCGATCTAAATTTTCCACAAGACAATAATCAAAAAACGAAATGTCTGCAGAATCCGGTAATGCATATTTGCCTTCCGTTAAAGTAGCAATCTCAATGCCGCGCAAAATCTTAATCTTATCAGCATATTTTTCTTTGATCAGATTAATATGGTCAAAATACCTTTCTAATGTCCTCTCGTAATCATTTTCCGCATTGCTATTAAATAAAACATTTTTTCTTGCGTTCCCAATTCCATAATTATGATCAGAAATTCCAAAAAGTTCAATTCCACCGGCAATTGCTGCTTCAACGATTTCTTCCGGTTTATCTCCACCGCAAAAAGAATAATAGGTATGCGAATGTAAATCCTGAATCATCTTTCACAAACTCCTCTAAAATATTTTTGTTGTCCACTTGGTGCAATCCCACACCTCACTGACAACATCAAGATAAAATTCCGGCTCATGACATATAAGCAAGATGCTGCCCTTGTACTCTTTCAGGGCACGCTTTAATTCTTCCTTTGCATCCACATCCAAATGGTTGGTCGGCTCGTCTAAAAGAAGAATATTCGTCTCTTTGTTAATCAATTTACAGAGTCTTACCTTTGCCTGCTCACCACCGCTTAGCACACGAACTTGGCTCTCAATGTGCTTTGTAGTGAGGCCGCATTTTGCAAGTGCAGAGCGCACCTCATACTGTGTATAAGAAGGAAATTCTTTCCAAATCTCATCAATACAGGTAGTTGAATTATTCGGTGCTGATTCTTGTTCAAAATATCCGATTAATAGATTTTCACCAAACTCAACTGAACCGCCAAGGGATGGAATGAGCCCCAATATACTTTTTAGTAACGTTGTCTTTCCGATACCGTTTGCACCAACGAGCGCAATTTTGCTACCACGCTCCATCGATAACGATAACGGCTTAGAAAGCGGTTCGTTGTATCCGATAACCAAATCCTTTGTTTCAAAAATGTATCGTCCCGGTGTACGTCCGATTTTAAAATTGAATTCCGGTTTTGGTTTTTCAGCGGCAAGTTCAATCACATCCATTTTGTCTAATTTCTTCTGTCTTGACATAGCCATGTTTCTTGTAGCAACACGCGCTTTATTTCTTGCAACAAAATCCTTTAGTTCACTAATCTCCTGCTGTTGACGCTTATATGCCGCCTCTAACTGCGATTTTTTCACAGCATACACTTCTTGGAAATGATCATAATCACCAACATATCGATTCAGTTCCTGATTTTCCATGTGATAAATAATATTAATAACTTCATTTAAAAACGGAATGTCATGCGATATGAGAACAAACGCATTTTCATACTCAATCAAATAGCGCTTAAGCCAAGCAATATGCTCTTCATCCAAGTAGTTGGTCGGCTCATCAAGAAGCAAAATATCAGGTTTCTCAAGCAAAAGTTTGGCGAGAAGCACCTTTGTTCTCTGACCGCCGCTTAAGTCGGTTACATCACGGTCCAGACCAATATCCATAAGTCCCAAAGCTCTTGCAACCTCTTCTACCTTGGCATCAATGATATAAAAATCATGTTGTTCCAACAAATCCTGATAGGTTCCGGTTTCTTCCAAAAGCATTTCCATTTCTTCCTGCGAAGCTTCACCCATTTTGTCAAACATCTCATTCATCTTTCTTTCCATATCAAACAGATAGGAAAATGCTGATTTTAACACGTCACGAATAGTCATTCCTTTTTCAAGCACAGTGTGCTGGTCCAGATACCCTACTCGGACATTTTTTGCCCACTCAATTTTTCCTTCATCAGGCATCAATTTCCCTGTTACGATATTTAAAAAGGTCGATTTCCCTTCTCCGTTAGCTCCCACGAGTCCAATGTGTTCGCCTTTCAGGAGGCGGAAAGAAACATCTCCAAATATAGCACGGTCCCCGAAACCATGTGACAAATGTTCAACATTTAAGATACTCATTTATGTATTAACTCCTTTTATTTCCATTACTTCGTTCATTTTATCAGAAAGTTGTGCAAAATAAAAGAGGGAACTGCAGAGCAATCCCCTTATATCATGATTCTTTTATTTCCTGAAAAATCGAAAAATCCGGTGGATTAAAAGTAAATCCCCAAAACAACAACATAATAATCAATATGGTAATAAAGGAAAGCACCTCAACCACATCTGATGTCTCTTTTCTAATCATATATTGATATGAAACAATATAAGAAATTAATCCCCCTACAAAAAAGAGTGTGACATCAATCCATGTAATTGGTTTTCCTACAATTGCTAACGAAAGATAAAACACTACAACGACAAAAATCATTCCACATAAGATTCCAAGTAATTTTGCAGTAAAATAACTTGAATATTGTTTTCCAATATGAAAATATTGAGAAATCATGTAGAAAACATATGGAAAAAACAGTAGTTTCAAATGTTCCCACACCGATTCATTAATTGGAGTAAATAATCCGATAAATTGGTTTTGATTTGTCCAATCGTAAACGAAATGAAACAATGTTCCCACAATCCAAACAAAAAGACATCCTATGATTTCGCTTTTTCTTAAACTACGGTTCATATACTACCTCCGCATAAGAAATTTCCATCAAAATATAGTATGTCTTTTACCTGTTATTTTATGCATTCATTTATTTTTTGAAAGATAAGCGGTAACAATTCCTCACGCTTAACATTGAGCACATATTGAAATTCATCATATAAAATACGCTCTGCTTCTTTAAAAAAACGTTCATCCGATAGATATAAATGTTTCCCTTCTGCTTCTCGCTCTAATTTATGAAGGTACAACGCCTTAATCATCCTAATCAGCTCCGCATGATTACCACTTGTAATGATTTTTTTATAATGTTCTTTGCGTTCATTCTCTTTGTCAATCCAAACAGCTTCCTCTTTCGGCATAGATTCTATCAACTGATAAATCTCTTGCTCTGACAAAATGCGCCTCATCTTCCCTTCAATTTTTGGGTTGTTAACCGGTGCAAACAAAGTTGCCGCAACATCATTCATCGGCTTTAACACGTAGTACTCTTTTTTCGTACCCATAAAATCTTTTTCCGTAATATCTGTAATTTTACAAATGCCATGTGTGCCGTACATAATTGTATCATTTACTTGAAACATTCTTTCACCATCTTTCTAAATTTCAGATGAAACTGGCCTTACGTTTTATAAAAAACAACACGTTTCTGTGCTAATTATAACATATTTTTCCATTAAAATGCATGACAAATTTTATTTTGTACAACTTGCTTATTTTGTATTGCCCAATTCAAAAATCTGATGTATAATGTTCCATATAAAAGACCGAAAGGAAAATACATAACAAAGGAGTGATTCCCATGGTAAATTTATTGACAGGGCAAAAAGGTAGCGGCAAGACCCAACAAATGATTGAAGCTGCAAATTTAAAAGCAAAGGAATGTGACGGAAATGTGGTATTTATTAAGAATAGCCACAGCGATACATATAGTTTATCATTCGATATCCGAGTAAATTGTATGGATGATTATCCTTCTATCCGTAACATTGATGAATATACAGGATTCCTTTATGGAATGCTTAGCGCAAACAGTGATATTCAAGTGATTTTTATCGATGGTATTTTAAAACAAGCAAGTGTTTCTCTTGAAAACATTCCAAGATTTGTTGACCGTCTTGCAAACATTTCAAAAAGACACGATGTTGATTTCTATGTTAGCATCAGCGCAAGCAAAGATGATTTGGCAAGTGTAAACGCAGAAAATTGTAATTATTTAAATTAATACTTATATAGTAAAAGGTTGTGGATTTAAGTCCACAACCTTTTTTTACGATGAAGGTTCAATCTCATTGAATTTTTGTAACTGCATTGCTGTTTGTACCAATCTTATACTCTAGCGTAATCTCCTGTCCGATTTCATATTTGATAATCTCAATAAATTCTACAACCGATACATCATAAATCTCATCCGAGTTGTCTAGCATGATAAAGTAATGAGAATCTCCATCCACTACACCTTGGACAATCTTTCTTATCACTCCTGTAACTGTGCCACTTTCCCTGTCATCTGTTTCTATTTGAATACCTTCTTTAAATAGCAATTCTTGATATTCTTCCTCGCATTCAGATACAGTGTCTCCGATACCAACCACCTGATATTTTTCAATATTTACCATGGCATATTTCTTAACCAATCCCGCAGCATCTTTCAAGCATATGAAGTAGGTTGGTTCTCCACTGATATTTAATAGCAATGGGAATGTTGCTCTGTAGTTTAGGTTCTGAACCTGACCCTCAGCTGAATCCATGGCCGAATACTCTTCTGCTCCTGCGATTTCATAGAACTTTGTTTCCATGGTGCGCTGGTTCATGAGTACAAAACCAACATTGGATTCATCACTGCTTACAGACGTAACACCGGTGTACACCCACACATCATCATCGATTGCAAGATAGTTATATCCGTCTGTAGTTACAAGGCAGTCTTTTTGACCTAATATACTATTTAAATATCCGTGTTTTAATGTCCCATAATAATCATATAGTGAAATCAACAAATCAGCTGAATATGCACGGTCAATCCATGTCGGCACTTCCTCTATAGCATAATCTTTCGTTTCACCGGTAATGGCATTACATAGCACAACACGCCCCACAGTCTCCCCACCGAACAAACCAATGTTAAACTTTTTAACCGGGCAAACCCAATATGGTGTTCCTTCTTCATCAATCTCAAAGCTAAGTTCATTGAAAATATAAGTCGGATAATTAAAGCGCAAATGCCTATATATATTTCGATTGAAATATTCCGCTGTAGAGTATTTGATTCCCTCTTCCAGTTTCACGAGTTCTGTTGTCTGCGTAGCCATATCAATCATCATATAAGCAGGAATTCCTTCAGAATGATTGGTAAGCCACTTGATCGTGCTTGCATATCTCAGTGGCGAAACACGTACAGGTTTGTCATTGAAATTTATTTGGCTATACAACTCATCCACTTCAAATTGCGATGCCATATCAATCATACTACCCATTTTACGATTACCAAGAATCGTTGCAGAATCTCTGTCCAAAAGCGGAATCTGATCATATGATAATTCCACAATATCTTTGGTAAATTCACCATCTTCAACTTTTAACAATTGTTGATATTTTTTTGCATTGATAATCGGCGAAGACAATAAAGAACCGATAAGATAAACAAGTAAAATCACAACAAAAATTCCAATGATTACTTTGACACCTTTCGATTCCTTCATTTCGTCAAGTCGCATGCGCTTTCGAATGACGTAAATAACCAAAACGGTTACAACAAGCAGCATTAGAAACATCCAAAAACCCGAAGAATGAATATTAATTGCCGGCAGAGTAATATAGTAATACAGTGCCGTTAATACTAGCATAACTAATACGCCAATGATTTTTACCTTTACATTTTTCATAAAACATCTCCTCTAAACAGGGCACGGTTTTACACCGTGCCCTAATATTGTGTGAAAATCTTTCACATTACTCTTCATTTGCTCTCTTTGCAATTTCTTTTTCCTGTACATCAGATGGTGCTTGTTCATAACGAACAAATTCATATTCATATGTTCCTCTACCACCTGTCATAGAACGAAGAATTGTGCAATATCCAAATACTCCTGTCATTGGAATATCTGCTTCAATAATCTGATTGCCACCTGCGATTGGTGTCATACCAAGTACTCGGCCACGACGTTTGTTAAGGTCACCCATTACGTCTCCTGTAAATTCATCCGGAACTGTAACCTTAATGTTAGCAATAGGTTCAAGAAGAATTGGACTTGCTTCCATAAATCCTTTCTTAAACGCTTGAACTGTAGCTGTCTTAAATGCCATTTCAGAAGAATCTACCGGGTGATATGAGCCATCGTATAATACAGCTTTTACACCAACAACCGGATAACCTGCCAAAGGACCTTTAACTACAGATTCTTGCAAACCTTTTTCTACAGCCGGGAAGTAGTTCTTTGGAACAGCTCCACCAACAACGATTTGATCGAATACATATGGTGTCTCCAAATCGCCGGATGGTTCAAATGTCATCTTAACATGACCGTATTGACCATGTCCTCCTGATTGCTTTTTGTATTTTGTATCAACATCAGATTTCTTACGCAATGTCTCGCGGAAAGCCACCTTAGGTGTTTCAAGTTCTACATCTACTTTGTAACGACTTGCTAATTTGCTAACAACGATTTCAAGATGTTGGTCACCCATACCGTAAATCAATGATTGACGATTTTCACTATCGTTAACAGCCTTAAGAGTAACATCTTCTGCCATCATTTTTGCAAGCGCCTGGGAAACCTTATCCTCATCACCTTTTGTCTTAACAACATATTTCATATATGTATATGGTTTGGAATATTCAGTCTTTCCATACATGATTTGTGTATTTTTTGTAGAAAGTGTGTCGCCTGTTTTTGCTGCAGTGAGTTTTGCTACTGCTCCAATATCACCGGCATGAAGTTCTGAAACTTCGACTGGTTTGTTTCCAATCATTGTATATAACTTGCCCAATTTTTCCTCTGAATCTGCATCTGTATTATAAAGTACATCATCACCTTTTAAGACACCTGAGCAAACCTTAATAAAGGAATATTTACCGATAAATGGGTCAACCATTGTCTTGAACACATATGCACTCTTAGATTTAGAGAAGTCATAATTTGCTTCAAATATCTCATTTGTTTTGCGATTAATACCTGCACAAGTCTTTTTATCAGGGCTTGGGAAGAAACGAACAATATCTGATAATAAGTTAGCCACACCTTGAGCCTCAATGTTAGAACCCATTGCTACAGGAACAATGCTACCATCTGTTACAGACATACGCATTGCTGCACGAATTTCCTCAACAGAAAATTCTTCTCCCGAAAAATATCTGTCCATGAAATCTTCACTCGTCTCTGCAACTGCTTCCATCAACGCTTCGCGGCAAATCTGTAAGTTTGGCAAACAATAGTCCGGAATAGCACATTCCTCTCTCTGTCCAACGCCTGTATATCTTCGACCTGCATTTTTAATAACGTTAACATATCCAACTAATTTTTCATTTTCACGAATTGGTTGGAAATGAGGTGCGATTTTCTTGCCATATTTAGCAGTTAAATCTTCTACTACCTGACGGAACGAAGCATCATCAACGTCCATCTCTGTTACATACACCATTCTTGGCAATTTATATTTATCACATAATTCCCATGCTTTTTCTGTTCCGACTTCCACACCTGCTTTACCGGAAACAACGATAACCGCGGCGTCAGCTGCGCTAACTGCTTCTTCTACTTCTCCGACAAAGTCAAAATAACCAGGTGTATCTAAAATGTTAATTTTCGCTTTTTCCCACTCGATAGGAATCAAACTTGTGCTAATTGAAAATTCGCGTTTTTGTTCTTCTTTATCAAAATCACTTACTGTGTTATGATCTGCAATTTTTCCCATTCTGTTTGTTGCGCCTGAAACGTATAACATGGCTTCAACTAAACTAGTCTTTCCGCTTCCTCCGTGTCCTAATAGTACTACGTTTCTAATTTCGTCCGTTCTGTAAACTTTCATAATGTGTGTTGCCTCCTTATTTGTAGTATCACATGTTGATATTGTACTAAAATTTTTTGATTTTTTCAACCTTTTTATTAAATTTATACAACTTTACATTTTAAATTTTCAGAATTTTCAAACTCTTTAGTAAAAGTGGCTCTGCAACAAATGTTGCAGAGCCGTAAAAGTAAAGACCCGAGTTTCCTCGAGTCTTGTTTTTTATTCCGGAATATGTGGCAATGTAGCAAAACTTGCCTTCAATTCTTCATCTGTAGGAATGTAATCTTGCATTACTCCGTTGTGGAACTTTTCATAGGCATACATATCAAAATAGCCAGTTCCTGTAAGGCCAAACAGAATGGTCTTTTCTTCTCCCGTCTCTTTGCATTTTAATGCTTCATCAATTGCAACCTTAATAGCATGGCTGCTTTCCGGAGCAGGAAGGATGCCTTCCACTCTTGCAAACTGTTCTGCCGCTGCAAATACTGATGTCTGTTCCACTGAACGTGCTTCCATATATCCATCATGATACAGTTGCGAAAGAATCGAACTCATACCATGATAGCGCAAGCCTCCTGCGTGTGTAGATGCCGGTATAAAATTGCTTCCCAAAGTATACATTTTCTGAAGCGGACAAACCATTCCTGTATCACAGAAATCATAGGCATATACACCGCGTGTAAGTGAAGGACACGATGCAGGCTCTACTGCGATAAATTGATAATCAGCCTCGCCTCGCAATTTTTCCCCCATAAACGGCGCAATAAGTCCTCCAAGATTAGAACCACCACCGGCACATCCGATGATAATATCAGGCTTAATGTCATATTTATCCATAGCTGCCTTGGCTTCTAATCCAATAATTGTCTGATGAAGTAAAACTTGATTAAGCACGCTTCCCAAAACGTAACGATATCCGTCTAATTTTCCTGCCGTTTCAACAGCTTCAGAAATAGCACATCCAAGACTTCCTCCTGTACCCGGATGCTTTTCTAAAATCTTTCTTCCAACTTCCGTTTCCATAGATGGTGACGGGGTTACAGAAGCACCATAAGTACGCATTACTTCACGTCTAAACGGTTTCTGCTCGTAAGAGCATTTCACCATATAAACCTTACAATCCAAATCAAGATAAGAACATGCCATAGAAAGAGCTGTTCCCCACTGTCCCGCACCGGTCTCTGTTGTAACACCTTTTAATCCCTGGTCCTTCGCATAATAAGCTTGTGCAATGGCCGAATTTAATTTATGACTACCGCTGGTGTTATTACCTTCAAATTTATAATAAATTTTAGCCGGTGTTTGTAATTTTTCCTCTAAACAATATGCTCTGGTTAATGGAGCCGGTCTATACATTTTATAGAAATTCAATATTTTTTCAGGAATATCAATATACGGCGTTGTCTCGTCTAATTCTTGTTTGACAAGTTCTGCGCAGAACACTTCACCAAGTTCATCAGCTGTAATCGGTTTAAGTGTTACCGGGTTTAAAAGAGGTGCCGGTTTATTCTTCATGTCTGCACGTAAGTTATACCACTGCTTAGGCATCTCGTTTTCATCAAGATAAATTTTGTATGGTATTTGTTTGCTCATAAGCTACCTCCTTTGTTTTATAAAATATACATTAGACATTAGCACTTTAACGCAATAATGTCAAGAATTAACGTTCATACACAATATATCTGTATTTTTGCAATATTTCCGCTGCTCTTCTTGATGAAAACTCATCATAAAATTCTATACGAAGAACACCTTCTTCAAATTCGCGATTGTGTATTATGCCTATATTTTTCAAGTTAATATTGTTGGCGGCAAGAATTGTTGCAATAGCTGCAATTCCACCTGTTTCATCAATAATATCACAATATACGGCATACATTCTTTTAATTGGCCCCGACGAACCTCCAGGTATGGAATTGCGATAATTCTTTGACGATTCAAAGAAATTATATATATCTTGTTCGTGGCCGTTTGCTACTGAACCCTTGGCTTTCTCTAATAAAGCTATGTATTCGTCTATGATACTAACAATATTTTCTTGATTTTTCATACATATATGTTGCCACATGGTAGGTGATGATGAAGCAATACGAGTGATGTCTTTAAATCCACCCGCTGCAAGCTGTTTCATCAATTCATCTTTATCATCCTTGTTCTTTACAAAATTAACAAGTGTTGCTGCAATAATATGCGGCAAATGACTGATTGCACCGGTAACATAATCGTGCTTTTCATAATCAAGAACAACCGGCAATGCTTTTAAAGATTCAATAAAAGCAGCATATTCATCAACCTTTTCTTGAACGACCTTCGCAGAAGGTGTCAGAATATAATATGCATTTTCAATAATAACCGGTTTCGCATTGACATAGCCGGATTTTTCAGAGCCAGCCATCGGATGACCGCCTATGAAATTCTTTTCCATATCTAGCGCTATAATTTCTTTATGTATGGAAGTTTTCACACTTCCTACGTCAGTCAAAATACAGTCCGCGTTTACATAATTTTTCAGTTGTTTTAGATAGGCTGTATTATAAGAAACCGGCGCACATAGAAAGATATAATTGCAATTTGCAAAATTATCATCAATAGATGTACATGCAACATTAATGATAGATTCCTGTGTTGCAAGAGCCAACGTTTCTTTATTTTTATCAAAAGCAACAATCTCATAGTTTGGGTAATACAGGCGGATTGCTTTTGCAATAGAACCACCAATTAATCCCAATCCTACAAAACCTATTTTCTTTTCATTGTTCATGTCTATGTTCCTCCAGCTGCTCTAAAAACATTTTTCTTCTTACGGGTGATATAAGTACCATGCGATGAACACCATTTTCCACATAATCTATCTGTATTCTTTTAAGTGACATCGCTGCCGAAGACAATGGATTATGCGTTTTCTTAACCTCAACAATGTCTTGATACTTGATTCTTACCTTCCCAAATATACTCATGGAAACAAGCAAATGTTCTGAATACATTACATACTTAATGCCAAATAACGGAACGATAAGAATTGACATCCCAACCGCAAGAAGTGGCATGCCCCACTCAATTTTACTTGTTTGTATAATAGGTTCTATCGCCAGCCATATCACGAGAACTTCGCAGCCTCCAAGCAACAATCCCATCCACCAATCAACTGCTGTACGATAAGCGACGCCTTGTTCATCTTGTTCAATCAAAATATATTTCCCTCGTGTTTTATTACGCTTAAAAATTAAACAAACGATTGGCGCAAAAGTTCCTATCAAGAAAACAGGTAAAAACCATGTTTCAAGGGGTCTGCAAGTCACACAGCAAAACATCATATAAGCAAACATAATCTGTATAATTAAGTTCATGAGAATGACCACTGGATATGCCGCCCGCATTTCTGACTTTTCAGCATCCTTAGAATACTTAGATTCCATGTTCATTTTGACTAAATAAACCGCAATGCTCATCACACCCATTAATAATGCAACTACAAAAAATAATAAGATTAGCGAAGTTTTGTCCGACCAATTATCCACTTGTCCTAATGCATTGTAATGCATTGGCAGGGTATCCGGAATTCTATTCCAAAAAAGAATTGGAAGCAAAATTGTGAGTGCGCCAATTATGAGCGAAATCCTATGAAGTTTTGAAAATGTTTTTATATTTTGTTTATCCATTATTTTCCTTTACAATTCCGGAACCGGCGGTCTATCAGGGTCTAATACTTTTGATGCATCAAACAAATCTGACACGTTGTTTTGAGCACCAATTGCATTCTTGTAAATGCGATATCCATCTAAATTTCTTCTTCCCTGACGCAAATAATCAGTTCCCAAAAATGTCTGATATTGGGTAGAATCCACGTTACAGAAAATACGATATCCTTGTTCTCTAAAATACTGATATTTTTCATTACTTTCCGGATATGCACCTGTCTTTGCATGCAAGTCCTGTCCATGTGCAAAAATAATCGTATCAGTAGCACCAACAATCGGTTCTACGTTTGCCCGCCACTTCTCTGTGTCTGTTTTAAGACTCGATAAGCTTCTATCGCCCACACGTACGTGTCCCCATGTATGGCTTGCAAACTCCCATCCGTTTTCTTTCATGGCATCCGCAACTTTCTTTGCCTCTGTCCTTTCCGTCTCCAGATTAAAATCAGGATGTGCATCCATCCATTTCTTTTGATGTCTGTCACAATTTGGATGATCATAATCATAAGTAATATCTGTACGATAGCCCAGTACTCCGTTATATCCTGTAAGAGCAATAATTCCCTTAGCACCTTTGTACGAAGCATCCGGATGTGCTTCTACAAACTGATCCATAAGTGGTACACAGTCATATGCACCAATTGTGGTATTACCCTCTGCATCAGTATATTCATTCATAACATCACCGTTATCATCAATGACAAGCTTGGTTGCATAGCCATAGTTATCATATGCATGATAATAGCTCAAATCATCCAAAGATAAGACAAATGCTTTTTTATCAGGCGGTAACAGAATTTCAGCAGGTTGCCAAACTTCTTTTCCGTTTTCATCCGTTGTTACTTCATATAAATCATGAATACTTACCATGACATATCCACGGTCATACATCTCCTGCGTAATTGCATTGAATTCGTCAATTGTTGTCATCCACTGATTATTTCCAACTGCTTGTGAGTCTGTGTCTTGATTTGCAAAAGCACGTTTTTCATCAACTACCAACGTGTGATAGAAAATATGCGTCACTTCTTCAAGTTTAACCGACACACAAGTGGCTTTTTCTGCAGAAATATCCGAAATCATCTCCTGAATTTCTGTATCTTCTTCATAACCATCAACACTCTTTAAAATCTCGATAGCTTCATCATATCCATATGAAGCCGCCATACGTTCTGCTTCGTCTATCTTTGAAACGCGAACTTGGTCCTTATCAACATTATTTTCTTTATTACTATCTTTATCCTTTGTAGTGTCCTTGTTTGTTTCCACAGTGGTTCCAAAAGAAAATCGTTCCCACGGTTTCCACACAATACAAACAGCCACCAAAACAACTGCAACTGCCGAAATAACAACTGCCGTTCGAACTCTTGCTTTTTTACGTCTTAAATTTCTTTCTTGTCTTTTCCGTTCAATTAATCCCAACTTTTTAGGTTCCTTCATCTTTGTACCCCTCTCCATTATTACAATTTATTTGATAATCATTGCATCTCCAAAAGAAAAGAAACGATATCTTTCTTTAATTGCTTCATCATAAGCCGAAAGGACCTGTTCCCTTCCTGCAAGTGCGGACACAAGCATAACAAGTGTTGACTCAGGCAAATGAAAATTTGTTATCAAAGCATCTAAAACTTTGAATTGATATCCAGGATAAATAAATATTTCCGTCCATCCACTGGTTTCTCTCATTCTACCATTTTCATCCGAAGCCGACTCGACTGTTCTACAACTTGTTGTCCCCACACAGACGACACGCTTCCCGGTATCCTTCGCACGGTTAATCTTTTGTGCTGCCTCATCGCTTACCATATAAAATTCAGAATGCATATGGTGGTCCAATATATTATCCACTTTTACCGGTCTGAAAGTCCCTAAACCAACATGTAAAGTGACACGGGCAATATCAACACCCTTTTCTTCAATTCTATGAAGTAATTCCGGTGTGAAATGAAGCCCTGCAGTAGGTGCAGCGGCCGAACCAGTATGTTTTGCATAAACCGTCTGATAACGATTCTTGTCCTGCAGTTGATGCGTGATATACGGTGGCAAAGGCATTTGTCCAAGACGATCGAGAATTTCTTCAAAAATACCTTCGTACTCAAAACGGATCAAACGATTCCCTTCTTCGACAACATCTACTACTTCTCCTACAAGAAGCCCATCGCCAAAGCTAATCCTTGTGCCTACGCGTGCTTTTTTTCCCGGTCGAACTAATGTCTCCCATGTATCATTCTCTCCTCGTTTTAAAAGTAACACTTCAATCTTGGCATCCGTTCCCACCTTGGAACCGAAAAGTCTGGCCGGAATAACCTTGGTCTCATTAATAACAAGACAATCACCTTCATCCAGATAATCAATGACATCTTTAAATATACGATGTTCTACCTTGCCACTATCTTTATCCAAAACAAGAAGCTTTGACCCAGAACGGTCTTCAAGAGGATCTTGTGCAATTAATTCCTCCGGTAAATCAAAATAAAAATCTTCTTTTTTCATCATATATGTCCTTCTTCTTTCATATCTTCTCCATTATATCTTTTTTTGTCGAAAGTTGCCACCCTCTTTATAGATTTTATTAATTTTTAATTTGTAATCACGTTTTCTTCGTGATATACTTATCAAAGTCAAACAAACGATACGAGGTAGATTAGATGGCTGTAATGAACGAATTCTCACAGGAACGTGAAAGTATTAAAAATGCACCCTTCAAGGTAAAATTACAATATTTTTGGGATTATTATAAATGGTATGTGCTTATTCCACTTGTGATAATAATCCTTGTGTCCAACCACATATATCACGTGATAACCGATCCTGAAACAATATTAAACGGTGTTTTCTTGAACAGTGCACATTTGGGCAATGAGGAAGAATTCTCCGATTTAATCCAGAACCTATATAAAACATACGATGTGGATACAGAGGAATATAACATTACATTTAACACTACTTTATCATACTCTACAACAGATTCAACTTATAACTATACAACACTGCAAACTCTTATGGCATGGAGTTCTGCCGGAGCAATTGATTTTATATGTTCAGACAAAGAGATTATGACTGAGTTTGCGTACAAAGGCTATTTTTCCGATTTGAGAAGTTTGCTTACTGAAGAAGAAATTAAACTATATGAACCATATTTCCAATATATTGATCAAGATGTGGTTAATCAGATTATAGAAGCAAGTGAAAAAATGGAAACCAACTTTGAATTTGATTATCCTGACTGTTCAGCCCCTGATACAATGAAAGAACCAATACCGGTGTTCATTGATGTTAGTGAGACCGAATTAAAAGATATATATGGCGATGATACTGAAAAGGTTTCTTTTGGAATTATCACGCAAACAGAACATTTGGATATGACATTAAAAATGTTAGACTACTTATTTAAATAAACCAATGAAGAGATGCAAGCATTATTGTTTAGCATCTCTTATTTTTCGACTCTTTTTTTGTATATCTCGCGTGTGATTTTCTTATGGGATGTTCCCTCAAAATCCACGCTTTCTATTTGTTCCCATTCATGTAAATCCACATCAAAAACAAAATCTATGGGATATCTTCGATTCCACCTATAAATGATGATCTGTTCAATTTTATCAATGTAAGTAGCGAGCATCTGGTCTTCAACGAAACAATACTCTCCTTCTGTTGCTTTATCAAGAAAATCGCGATCTATCTTCACTTCAACACACAACTCTCCTTGAACTTCACAGAACATTTTTTCCGAAAACGGATGAATCCAAAGTTTCGATGTTAACGTTGCTAGATTTTGTAATACCTTACTATCCTTACTTTGACGACGATTATTAAAGAGCATCCCATTGTTTTCATCTAAACACACAATAACATTCATAAGCTTTCACCTTTTTCTTTCACTTTCATAAACTAATAGTAACAGATTTTAAACGAGGTATCCATATGAATATTCTCAAATCTTGTCAAACTACCGACAATACCAATAATATTGACCGTGGTCGCCTGCAAATCAGTGTTACTTCAGCCAATAACACTTTTCCTATTACAGATGCTACTATCTCCATCTCATATACAGGTATACCGGGACCTACTTTGGAGCAATTGCGAACAAATTCATCCGGTCAAACTGAGACGATAGAACTGGCAGCACCTCCCGTCGAATACAGCCTTAATCCCAATACTGACATACAACCTTATTCAGAATACACACTGAATGTAACAGCACCCGGATTTGAACCGGTCAGCATTTCAGGAACAGAAATTCTTGCTGATGTGACTGCTCTCCAAAATATAACCATGCAGGCAAGTGAACCAAATGAGCCCGCAGCAGAAGTTTTTGTAATCCCCGGACACACACTGTACGAAGAATATCCTCCGAAAATTCCGGAGCCGGAAATCAAACCAATCAGAGAAACTGGCGAAATTGTTCTTAGTCGTGTTGTTGTTCCCGAATATATTATTGTTCATAACGGAACACCAAACGACTCTACGGCACAAAATTATTATGTTAAATACAAAGACTATATCAAAAATGTTGCTTCCAGCGAAATCTATGCAACATGGCCTGCTAATACAATTCGAGCAAATGTACTTGCCATTATGTCTTTTACATTAAACCGTGTTTATACAGAATGGTATAGAAATCAGGGCTTCGACTTTACAATAACTTCTTCTACCGCTTTTGACCACAAATGGATTCCTGAACGAAATTACTATAATACAATTTCTGTTATCGTAGATGAACTATTTTCTAATTATCTTTCGCGTCCAAATGTGCGCCAACCAATTTTAACGCAATATTGTGACGGCAATCGTGTAAGTTGCCCCGGTTGGATGACCCAGTGGGGTTCTAAAGCTCTTGGAGACCAGGGGTATACTCCTATTGAAATACTGCGTTATTTTTATGGTGATAATATGTACATCAACATTGCAGAAGAGATTTCCGGAATTCCTTCATCATGGCCGGGATATGTTCTCAATATCGGTTCTTCCGGTGCCAAAGTACAGCAAATGCAAGAACAATTAAACGTTATAGCCGGTGCATACCCTGCCATTCCTAAAATCACTGCTGATGGCATATACGGTCCTGCAACAGCTGAAACAGTCCGTGTCTTCCAATCTGTGTTTGGCTTACCACAGACCGGTATTGTTGACTATAAAACATGGTATAAAATATCCGAGATATATGTGGGCGTTTCAAGAATTGCCGAACTTTCATAAAAAAAACGTGGTAGTTTGCAAAGTGCAAATTTACCACGTTTATGATTTCTATTCTTCTGTTTCAACAAGGGCAATCGCAAGCTCATCAAGTTGCTTTTGCTCTACTCTTGTTGGCGCTTCTGTCATAAGACATGATGCATCCTTCACTTTCGGGAACGCGATTACATCACGGATACTGTCTTCTTTTGCCATAAGCATAATCAAACGGTCTAAACCGTATGCAAGTCCTGCATGTGGTGGAACGCCATATTTGAAAGCGTTAAGTAAGAATCCAAATTGTGTCTGTGCTTGTTCTGGTGTAAAACCAAGCATTTCAAACATTTTGTTTTGAATATCTCTGTCAAATATACGCACGCTTCCGCCGCCAAGCTCTGTACCGTTTAATACAATATCGTATGCTTTTGCACGAACTTTTCCTGGATCTGTATCAAGAAGAGGCAAATCCTCATCCATTGGCATCGTAAATGGATGATGCATAGCTTGGTAACGTTCTTGTTCATCATTCCACTCTAGCAATGGGAACTCAGTTACCCAGATGAATTTGTATTCACCTTTATCCAAAATCTCTAATTGTCTTGCAATTTCAAGACGCAAGTTGCCAAGAACATCCCAAACAACTTTGTTTTTGTCAGCTGCAAACAATAACAAGTCTCCATTTTCTCCATCCATTGCTTTTACGAGAGCTGCCATTTCATCATCACTCATAAATTTAGCAAAAGAGGATTTAATAGTTCCGTCATTTTGAATTGCAATGTATGCTAATCCTTTTGCACCGTAATCCTTTGCAAAATCAACCAACTTATCAATTTTCTTACGTGGCATTTCACCTTGTCCTTTGGCGTTGATACCACGTACGCTTCCACCATTTTCGAGTGCGCCCTTAAACACAACAAATTCGCTGTTAGCCACAACATTAGATACATCAACTAATTCCATGCCAAATCTTACGTCCGGTTTGTCTGAACCGAAACGATCCATTGCTTCTTGCCATGTCATTCTCTGAATTGGAAGCGGTACTTCTACATCTAATATGTCTTTGAAAATTTTTGCAATTAATCGTTCATTTACATCAATTACATCATCTACATCAACAAATGATAATTCCATATCGATTTGTGTAAATTCAGGTTGACGGTCTGCACGCAAATCTTCATCACGGAAGCACTTCGCAATCTGGAAATAACGGTCGTACCCAGAACACATAAGAAGTTGTTTGAACAATTGCGGCGATTGTGGCAACGCATAAAAACTTCCTTGATGCACACGGCTTGGAACTAAATAATCTCTCGCTCCTTCCGGTGTACTTCCAACCAAAATCGGTGTTTCGATTTCTAGGAAACCTTCTTCATCAAGAAATTGACGTGTTAATGTTGCCACTTTACTTCTCATAATCAAATTCTTCTGTAAGTCAGGTCTTCTGAGGTCTAAATAACGATATTTTAATCTCAATTCCTCTTTCGTCTTGCTGTTTTCTTCGATTGGAAACGGTGGTGTTTCTGCTTCTGATAAGATACGAAGTTCTTTGACACGTATTTCGATTTCTCCTGTCGCAAGATTCTCATTCACTGCACCGGAACGTGCCTCAACAACACCTGTTGCTGCAATAACAAATTCACTGCGAAGTCTTCCTGCTTTTTCGAAATCTTCTTCGCTTACATCTCCGTTTTCAAAAATCAACTGTAAAATTCCGGAACGATCACGCAAATCAACAAACACGATACCACCTTTATTACGGTTCTTCTGTACCCAACCCATAACAGTAACTGTTTCGCCGATATTTGCTTTGTTTAATTCCGCACATCTGTGGCTTCTCTTTAAGCCTCTCATTGATTCTGCCATTTATTTATCCTCTTTCTTAAATATTATCCTTATAAATTTCCTGAATGTCCAAGTATCCTTCTTCAATCAACTGGTCCTTCTGGAATTTTTTATTTTTCTTCATGTTCACAATTAAGACCTGTTTGCCACTTGCACGATCTTCTTTGGCAAGTGCCAGTACTTTTAGAATGCCTTCTTGTGGCATGTTCTTTTCAATTAAATAAGCTTTCTTTTCCTTCTTATTGTCCGGTTCATATCCGTTTTCTAAAAGAAGCATTGCAATACGTTCAAAACCAATTGAAAAACCACATGCCGGTGTGTCCTGACCTGTGAATTTACCAATCATCTTGTCGTAACGTCCGCCTCCCGCAACCGAACCGCCAAATTCATCCATTCGAATCTCGAAAATAGTTCCGGTATAGTAAGACTGTCCTCTAACAAGCGTTGGATCAAACTGTACTTTAAAATCCGCTTCTTTTGCGCTCTCTACGCTGGAAATAATCATTTCCATACTCTCTGCAATTGCCGGATTCAAAAATCCTTCCAACTTCTCTTTACAGAAACGGATACCTTCAATATCACCACTAATCTGTTCAAATAAAGCAAGATAAGTATCTACATTTTCTTTCGTATATCCGCCCAGTTCAGCCAGCTCATTTGCAACACCTTCTGCACCAATCTTGTCCATCTTGTCAAGAATAATGAAAACTTCATCATAATCTGTTTCCCTAAACCCACTGTATGCAGCCATAGCTTTTAAGATATTTCTATCATTTATGCATACGGTAAAATTATGAAATCCCAATTTCCCGAGCATGCTTGTTGTTGCAAGTATAAGTTCGATTTCAGCCAAATTACTTGCTTCGCCTAAGATGTCAATGTCACATTGTACAAACTGGCGAAAACGACCTCTCTGTGGACGGTCTGCTCTCCATACATTTCCAATCTGCATTGCTTTAAACGGAGCCGGTAATTCATTAGAATGATTTGCATAATATCTTGCAAGCGGAACTGTCAAATCATAACGAAGTCCACCGTCTACCAAATCTGCTTCTTCCTGCGCTTCATCTATTTTTAATTTTTCGCCACGTTTTAAAATCTTAAAGATTAATTTTTCATTGTCTCCACCTTGCTTACTGCAAAGATTTTCGATGTGCTCCACACATGGTGTTTCTATAGAAGTAAATCCAAATGTTTTATAAGTGTCCTTAATCATTTGAATTACATAATCACGAATTTCCATTTCTTTTGGAAGCATGTCCTTCATACCGGTAACCGGTTTCTTCTTCAATGCCATAAAAGCTCTCCTTTTCGCTCTATCATCTCATCTATTCGACTAATATATTGATTGATATCCCTTACATTTTCCGCCCTTACAATCTTTTTCGGATTGCCGGTCTTCGGGTCAATGATAATCTGATCATCTGGAACTACAACCTTTGTGGAAGCCCCCGCTCCAACAGCAATAATCGATTGTTTTTCCTCCATAATAAGTATATTGTATATTCCGGCTTTGTCAACCTTTGCATAGCCAACATTTTCAAAATTTCCCGCAATATTTTTTTGCCTATAAAGGTAATACGGCTCTAAATTCATCTCTTTTGCATAACTACCTGCAAGTTCAATCATCTCTGATAAAATATAAGCTGTTTTTGCATCATCACTCACTTGCTCTTCGCCCGCCTCTTGTGCGATTTTCTTTTCCTGCGTCATTTTTGACGCGCGTTTCATAGCAAGAGCATGAACTGTCAGACTATCCGGCGCCATTGCTTTAATTTCTTCCAATGTATTCTTCATGTCTTCCACCGTTTCGCCCGGCAAACCGGCTATAAGGTCCATATTGATATTATCAAAGCCAAGCTCCCTTGCCATTGCAAAAACACGTTTCACATCCTGCACAGTATGCTTGCGTCCAATAAGATCAAGCGTCTTCTGTTGCATTGTCTGTGGATTGATAGAAATTCTTCCTATATTGTGTTTTTTAAGTACCTCGAGTTTTTCTCTCGTAATACTATCCGGTCTTCCGGCTTCTACTGTAATTTCTTTTAAATCATTATAAGAAAAATTATTTTCCAAATGTGTTAATAATCTATCTAACTGTTCTGGTTCTAACGTGGTTGGTGTACCACCGCCTACATAGATAGTGTTTAATTTTTTGTTTTGAGATTGCTTTGATATAAAAGTGAGTTCCTTACAAACTGCGTCCAAATATTCATCCACATGCTGTTTCCACTCTGTGATTGGATAAGAAGTAAACGAACAATAAGAACAAGTTGTCGGACAAAATGGAATGCCAATGTACAAACTATATCCATCTTTATAATCCAATTGCTCTAGTAGTTCTTTTTCTTTTTTTGCAACCGTTAATCCCAGATGCGCTTTATCATCGATTACACAATAATTCTCCTGCATCCAGCCCAATACTTCCTTGTCCGACATGCCATCTTCTATCAGCTTCATTATCGGTTTTGTCGGACGGACGCCTGTCATAATTCCCCAAGCAAGTTTTTTTCCCGTGATTTGTGCGAACCATCTGTAGACTTTGTGGTTAACATAACGTTTCTTCAATTTTCTATCTTCAATTTGTGACAATTCTTGCCCGCAAATGTTCATGCTGGTTTTTTCGTTTATATGGATCATAACGGCTTCCTCGCTCGTCTGATCCACTTTTTGTTCAATCTCCACACCCGGATAGAACGCTTTACTGATATGATACATATCGTACGCAAACATCTCGCTGTTTACTTGAATTTTAATCATATAATACCTCGTCTCATCTCTGTAATTGCGTTAAACAAATGGATTATTTATTTTTTCATCTGCGATGTTGGTCTCCTCGCCGTGACCTGGATATACCATAACGTCATCCGGCAAGCAGAATAATTTTTCTTTAATTGAGAGTGCTAACGTAGACGCGCTTCCTGTTGGGAAATCACTTCTTCCTACACTTCGGTAAAACAATGTATCACCACTTATCAAAACATCTGCCGCCTCTGCATAATAACAGCAACCACCCGCTGTATGTCCCGGTGTATGAATAACTTGTAACCGAAAACCTGCCAGTTCTAATATCTCATTATCTTGCAAGCATATAACATTGTCATATGAATAACTTGCACCAAACAGACCTGATAGATTCAGCTCCGGGTCAGAAAGCAACGTTTTTTCATTTTCATGGATATACACAGGAATATCATACTCCTTCAACCAACCATCAATTCCCATGACGTGATCAAAATGAGAATGTGTGAGAAGAATAGCCCTTGGCTTCAGTCCGTTTGTTCTCACATGAGATACAACATAATCAGGACATGTAGCCGGATCCACAATTAGTAATTCCTTTGTTTCTTCATTTATCAATAAATAACAATTCGTTCCCAAGGAACCAAGTACAAATTTTTCAACTTTCATAACATATCACCTTTTCTAAAAAATGGACCTACCACAAGCATAAACTTGCATAGGTCCAAAATCTTCCAACCTAACCAGTTGTACGTTCAATGTCAATTATTCCTGAGATCTGACGCAATTTTTCAACAACATGATTCAGCTCATCACGGCCACCCACGACAAAACTAATATCTAGGGTAACAACATCTTGCTTGCTTGTATGTGTATTGATACCACTAATGTCAATTTTATTTTCTGTAAATACTTTCGAAACTTCCATCAAAAGTCCCTGACGATTATTGGCATATATCTTGATGCTGGATAAGTAATGTCCGTGTTCCTCGGTAATGCTTGTTTCCCATTCTGCATCAATCAGGCGAATACGCTCAGAATCAGACAAATTCAGGATGTTAATACAGTCTGTTCTGTGAATCGACATTCCACGACCTCTTGTAACAAATCCAACAATCTCATCTCCAGGCACAGGATTACAGCATCTCGAAAAACGAACTGCCATATCGTCAATTCCTTTTACGATAATACCACTCTTTGATTTGGCAACATGTGCTGTACGTTTCGTAGCTTCTTTTACACGTTCGATAATCTTTTCGTCTGTCAGCTCTTCTTTATGGTCTTTTGAATATTCTTCCAAAAGACGATTGATAACCTGACCCTCTTTCAATCCGCCGTGTCCAATTGTGGATAAAATACCTTCCCATTCTTTGAAGCCATACTTAGCCTGAACAACCTGCATGTATTTTGGTTTTGTCAAATCACTGAGAACCAAAGATTTAGCTTTACAATATGCTTGAAGCAATTCCTTGCCACGCACAATATTTTCTTCTTTGAGTTCCTTTTTAAACCATTGATTTATTTTATTACGAGCTTGTGTGCTCTTTACAATATTTAGCCAATCACGACTTGGTCCTTTAGAATTCTGAGACGTCAATATCTCGATGCGATCGCCGTTTTGAATTTGATAATCAATGTTGACTAATTTCCCATTGACCCTTGCACCCACCATCTTATTTCCAACGGCGCTGTGAATTGAGTAAGCAAAGTCTACCGGAGTAGAACCATTCGGAAGATTCTTAACATCACCATTTGGTGTGAAACAATACACATCCTCCGCGAACAAATCCAAGCCACCTTTTAACAAACTAAGAAATTCTCTATTATCCGTGTCTTGTTGCCACTCTAGTATCTGACGAAGCCAACTGAGTTTTTCTTCTTCTTGATTGCCACTGCTCTTCTTGCCGTCGCTTGCTTCTTTATATTTCCAATGCGCTGCGATACCATACTCCGCAGTCTTATTCATTTCTTCTGTTCTTATCTGAATTTCAAAAGGTTGTCCTACAGAACTCATAAGAGTGGTGTGAAGCGACTGATACATGTTTGGTTTTGGCATCGCAATGTAATCTTTAAATCTTCCCGGAACAGGCGTATACATCTCATGAATGACTCCAAGTGCTGCATAACAATCACGCACAGAATCCACAATAATACGTACTGCAAACAAGTCGTAAATCTGGTCCACCGTCTTGTCTTGGTTTACCATCTTCTTATAAATACTGAAGAAATGCTTTACTCTTCCTTTTACTTCCGCTTTGATATTGGCATTTTTCATGTGTTGAGAAACCTCTTCGACTATTTGTCGGACAAAAGCCTCTCTTTCAATTTTCTTAGAATCAATCTGTTTTGCCAAATCATAATAAACATCCGGTTTTGAATATTTCAAAGCAAGGTCATCAAGTTCCGTTTTTAGTTTAGATATACCAAGACGCTGTGCAAGAGGCGCATAGATATCCAACGTCTCTTTTGCAATCTCAATCTGCTTTTCCGGACGCATATATTGAAGTGTTCTCATATTGTGAAGACGGTCAGCTAATTTAATCAAAATAACGCGAATATCCTTTGCCATGGCAAGGAACATCTTGCGAAGATTTTCCGCCTGTACTTCAACTTTATCAGACGAATAAGACAACTGTCCGAGTTTCGTAACACCATCAACCAGAAGCGCAACTTCTGCACCAAAAATCTCTGTAATTTCCTCATCGGTCAAAACAGTATCCTCAACAACATCATGCAATATACCTGCTATAATTGTCTCTTTATCCAACTCCAAATTGGCCAGAATGGTGGCAACCCATAGCGGATGAATAATGTACGGTTCACCCGATTTCCTACACTGTCCCTCATGAGCATGATAAGCAATGTCAAACGCTTTCTCGATCATCGATATGTCATCAGAAGGATGGTACTTACGCACGCGCTGTATTAAATTGTCATATAAAGCTTTTGGGTCCTGATAATCAGCCGGGGCTTTGATTGTATGCCCGCCAACAACATCAAGTCCGCTATATGGTTTTTCCAATACTCTCTCATCAGACATAGCTGTTTGCCCCCTCTGATAGCTTATTTACCTGGATAAGAAATCACTGTTTCTACATCATATCCTTCTAATTTTTTTCTGCCCATAAGGCCCTCTAATTCCATTAAAAATACAACTTTAACAACTTCTGCGCCAAGTTGTTCTACTAACTTAATAATAGCTTCTATCGTTCCTCCGGTAGCCATTAAGTCGTCAATAACCACTACTTTTTGACCCGGTTTGATAGAATCCTTGTGCATTTCAATTACTGCACTTCCATATTCTAAATCATACTCAATTTCTACCGTCTCGCACGGAAGTTTTCCTTTTTTACGAATCGGAATAAATGCTTTGTGCAGATTATAAGCAATCGGCATTCCAAAAATAAATCCTCTTGATTCAGGACCAACTATTACGTCAAAATCAACATCTTTCAATTTTTCCTGCATCAAGTCAATAGCCAAGCATAATCCATCTGCATCTTCCAAAATACTGGTCACATCTCGAAAGATAATTCCTTCCTCCGGGAAGTCCGGTATACTTCTTACATATTCTTCAATTGATTTTTTCATTTTCGTCACTCCTAATTTAAAAAATATACGATATTATAGCATTGTTTTGTCGATTTTTCAAACTTTTTAAGTTGTTCTATCGATAATTCTGAATGATAATCTGCAGATTTTTCTTTCCTTGGAATTCATTGACACTTGGATAATAGGTAAATGCCGCTTTCATGCCCTTTCTTTTTTCAAAATATGCAACAAAATCTGGTGTGTTACCAAAATATAATGCATCCATTACTATGCCTTGCAAATCTTTCACCTGTAACTTTAATACATTTTGATTCTTTCCCATAATTCTTAAATTTAAAATCACCAAATCCTTTTCTACAAAAACCGGCTTTGAATTGCCCTTTCCAAAAGGTTCAAGAAGTTGTAACTGCTGTATTAATTGTTCATCAATATAACCAAGCGGCATCTGCATATCGATAGAAACCTTTGGCATTAAATCATCCTCGGAAAGCTCTGCATTTGCATTTAATATTTTGCGAAATTGTTCCAAATCTTTCTCTTGCAATGAAAGTCCTGCTGCCAGTTTGTGTCCACCGAACCTGGTAAGCAGCGATTTGCTTTTGTTTAATTCCTCATACATGTGGTAAGCGTCGATGGAACGTCCTGAGCCCTTCAAACCATCTTCTGCTCTTGTCAGAATAATTGTCGGTTTATAGTATTTTTCACGAATTCTTCCCGCAACAATACCCGCGAGACTTTCGTGACAATCCGGCAAAAATATAACCAAAACCGTATCGTTCTTAAGTTCTGTTGCTTCCACCTGGCAAATTGCCTTTTCCACTGCAATCGCAGTCATGTCTTTTCGGTTATCATTCAATGCCTTTAAATCTCCTGCAAGAATATCCGCTTCCTTGCTTGTTTTCGCGCACAAAAGCTCGAGCGCTCTTTTTGCAGTATCCAAACGCCCACTTGCATTTAAACATGGACCTATAACAAATCCAATATGATACGCTGATAACTGTTCCACATTTACCCTCGTACATTCTAGCAATGCTTTTAACCCGAGGTTTTGCGTGCGTTTCAACATCTCCAAACCTTGCTTTACAAAAATCCGGTTCTCACCAACGAGATCCATCACATCCCCTACCGTGGCAATTGCCACATTTTCCATAAGATAATCTACATCCTCTGCATCACGTCCACAAGATTCAAACAACGTTTCCACAACCTTGTATGCCACTGCAGCACCGCAAAGTTCTTTAAAAGGATAAATACAATCCTTTCTCTTCGGGTCAATAACTGCATCAGCAGGTGGCAAAACGAACTTTTTCCCTGCTTCATCCTCTTCGTAAGGCACTTCATGATGGTCAGTAACGATAATCGTCATGCCTAAAGCCTTGCCATAAGCAATCTCTTCCCTTGCTGCAATGCCATTATCACAAGTGATAATCGTATCAACCCCTGCATCAAGTGCACGGTCAATTAACGTTTTGTTTAACCCATACCCGTCTTTCATCCGGTCGGGAATGTCGCTATCGACTTTTGCGCCAAGAGTTTTCAATCCCTCAAGCAAAATATAAGTAGCGTTGATACCGTCAATATCATAATCTCCAATTACACGAATTTTCTTCTTTTCATGAATCTTCTCCAACAAAATGTCAATTACCTTGTCCATATCTTTCATGAGCATTCCATCATGTAAATCAGCAATTGTTCCATTGAGATATAACTCAATATCCTCGTCCCCAACCACATCTCGGTTACGAATCAGTCTTGCTATCACAGGGTGAATATGAAATTTTTCTGCGATTTCCTGAAAAGGTGCTCCTTTTCGCATTACAAACCAATTTTCCATAAGTACCTCTCTACTAATTTAGCAAAGGATAGGAAAACTATGTGTTTCCCTATCCTTTCCTGATGATTTATGCCATATAATTTTCTACTTCTTCTATTGTAGGCATAGAACGAATCGCGCCCATCTTCGTAGTAACCAAAGACGCTGCAGCGTTTGAAAACTTCAACATGCCTAATAGTTCATCTTCTGAAAGTGCATCAATACCTTCTGTTCCGTGATTCAATATGTAATTCAAAGTACATCCCCAGAATGTATCACCGGCGCCGGTTGTATCAACCGTTTTGTCTGTAAGCATAGCCGGAACAAACACCTTGCTGTCCCCACTGAAAGCCCAGCTTCCATTTTCTCCACATGTAACAGTAATTAACTTAATGTTGTAATTGTCACGCAAATATTTTACGCCACCCTCAATTGTAGATTCTCCGGAAATAATCTCTAATTCTTTTTCCTCAATCTTGATCACGTCACATACAGAACAACCATATTTCATTTGCTCTACAGCCTCATCCAAACTCTTCCATAAGCTTTCTCTGAGGTTCGGGTCAAAAGAAATCAATACGCCGTTTTCTTTGGCAATCTTAAGTGCAAGCTTTGTAGCTTTACGAACTCCCTCATGTGTCATAGAAAGTGTACCAAAATGAAAAATACGTGACTCCTTAATAAGTTCGGCATCAATGTCTGCCTCTGTCAAGCCCATGTCAGCACCAGGATTTCTATAAAAAGCAAAGCTGCGGTCTCCTGATTCATCATGTTTTACAAATGCCAATGTAGTTCTTGCATCGTCTGTCAAAGCAAGTGCACGAGTATCAATACCAACCGACTCTATCGTACCCTTTAGGAAGGTTCCGAAAATGTCATTTCCTACTTTACCGATAAAAGCTGTTTTCTTTCCACATTTCGCTAACATAGAAAGAACGTTACATGGCGCTCCGCCCGGATTACATTCAAACAAATCATTACCCTGTCCACTTTTACCGTGCTGAGTAAAATCAATCAATAACTCTCCTAAAGCTGTAACATCTATCATATTTTTAATCTCCTATTCTTTTGTTTATCTTGTTTTATTATGACCTTATTTCTCCGTTCTGTAAAGACTTTTTTACTGTTTTTTATCTTTAATCATACATTTATTTATAACTCTATCACGAAAGCATTCCTCCGAGCATTCCACCGCCAATGCATAGAATAATTGTTGTTAAAATATTGATTCCATTTGTGCTAAATTCGCGATAAACACCATAAGAAATTGCAAAAAGCAAAATGAAATAAATAGCACCAATAATCATGCCCCATATAAATTTCCTTAGCTTGGTTAACTTTCCGATAATAAAACCACCGATAAATGTTGAAATAACATAAATTACAATAATCCCAACCACAACCATTTGCTCGCCTAATTCAAATTGATAAACCAGATATGTAAGACCTAAAAGTAACAATCCTGTCACTATATAAGATGCCAAAAGTGATTTCAAAACCCACATAATCTTATTAATATAATCTTTTTTACGCATAAAAAATCTCCCTCCTTGTTTATCCCAATGTATGAGAAAAAGAGAGAGATTATTCTTTTATTGTTCCATTTGTCGTCCCAAAAAATTAGAAGCGCTCGTAATAACTTTTTGCTCCGTTTCGCCGAGTTTCTTCTTGTCCTGTTTTTCAAGCAAAACAACTGCCCCAAGCACATCGCCTTCACAGATAACGGGACTAATAATCTGACCGTAAAATGCATCTTGCACATCATCGGTAATCGGCGCATATTTCTTTTCGCCTTGATATGCTAGTACTTGCTCCCGCTCTGCTATTACAGTCTCCAAGCGTTTGCTAATATATTTGTCCTGCAAATCTTTTTTTCCATAGCCTGCCGCTGCAATAATCTGGTCATGATCTGTGATACACACAGTACTTCCCAGGGTGTTTGCAAGACTCTCTGCATAATCTTTTGCAAAGTTGGACATCTCTCCAATTGGTGAATATTTTTTTAAAATAATTTCGCCTTGTCGGTCGGTGAATATTTCGAGTGAATCTCCTTCACGGATGCGAAGTGTTCTTCTGATTTCTTTTGGGATAACGACACGACCGAGGTCGTCTATACGGCGTACAATACCAGTTGCTTTCATATATAAATTTCTCCTTTTGTCAATTTTTACTCTGTGAGTATTATCTGTAAAAGGAGAAATAATATACCAAACTCACTGTATTTCCACAAAACATACTATTTAAGAAGTTTCCTATTGTCAGTTTGTTGTAAAACAGATATCTGATAAATTGCAATTTGATTTAATTTGACAAGCCCTTCAGTCTTTGAAATTCTTTTACTATGTAAATTTTGAATTGAGGACTTATCCACATGGCAAATTCAAAAGCAATGTCTTTGTGGGCATAAGTTCCTCCATATCTTCCAGCTTTTGCAGTAATTGATATGGCATTTGTTCTTTCAACAAATTCTTTCACACTTATTTAAAATTATTCAAGCCAGAACGATTTGTGTTCTGAGCAAACTCTGGATAATTAAAATCAGGATTATATACGCTCTCCCAAGTTCCAATATACTCAAGAGTATTTCTATTGCGCAACCAATCTGAAATAAAAAAATCGCCATCTTTTGCTTTAAGCATATCTGTTATACATATATAATCTTCATCATTGATTTTTGTAATATTAATTTCCGTATCATCGACAATTATTTTTGACATATAAACATCCTCCTTCAATTATTTTAATTATGGCGAAATCGCCATAATTAAAATCCGTATGTGTCTTATTTTTTCAATCTTGTTTTTATTATATCACCTTTATTTTAATCGAACAAGTGTTCTTTTTGTTTTAGCTAAATATACGGCAAGATTTGCTTCTGAAGCGAAATATGCTATAATAAATAAAAGGTGGTGAATTGAATGAATTCAGCAATTTGCACATGCTTCAGCATTGCTATTTATTGTGATACAATTCAATTTTGAAAAAGCAGTAAATGATTCCTTTATTTTAGATTAAACAATAAGGTGGTTATATCATGAATACCAAGCAACATTTTAACAAAGCAATTACCTTTAGCTACGACGACGGCGTAACGCAAGACATTCGATTAATCGAACTGTTAAACAAGTATAACTTGAAATGCACATTTAATCTAAACTCTGAACTTTTAGCCAATAAAGGGATATTATTGCGTGAAGGAAAGCGCATTTCTCATTACAAGATATATCCCGACGATATAAAAAGCGTATATGAGGGCCATGAAATTGCTGCTCATACATTAACGCATCCTAATCTCACACAACTGGAAGAACACGAGATTATTCGGCAAGTTGAACAGGATCGATTGAATTTATCTGAACTGGCTGGTTATGAAGTTGTTGGTATGGCATATCCTTGTGGCGGCGTAAATAATGACGACCGCGTCGCAGGCATAATTGAGGCTAACACGGGAATTCAATATTGCCGTACGATTACAACTAATCATTCTTTTGATGTTCAAAGCAATCTTTTCCGTTTTAATCCAACAGCCTTTCATCTTGACTTTGAGTCATTAATGAAACTGGGACAAGAATTTATCGACTTAAAGACTGAAACGCCAAAAATCTTTTACATATGGGGACATTCTTTTGAAATGGATTACCATGCAGAGTATTGGTTGAAACTTGAAGAATTTTTCAAACTCATCAGTAATAAAAATGATATCTTCTATGGCACTAACAAAGAGGTCCTTTTATAAAAAAACTCCTTTTACAGACTTTACTCTATGTGTGAGTATTATCTGCAAAAGGAGTTTTTATATTATCTTATTCCTCTCGTTTTTTACGAAGAATTACGCAACTCATTAATCCACCACAAGCAATTACAAGAACTGCCCATAATACAACATTGTTATTATCAAATGTCTTCGGCGAATCAGAATCTGCCGGTTTTGTAGTGTCTGCTGGTTTTGAAGGTTCCTTTGCAGGATCTTTCGTATAAACAGCTTTAATTTCTGTATCTTCTACGATATTCTTTCCGTCTTTATCCCAAGTAGGAGCTGTTTGTGTATAGCCTTCTTTTCTCGGAATTTCAGGAAGTGTCGCATCCTTGCCATGTCCAACTATTTCTGTCGAAAGCACTTCGCCATCTACAATATAAGTTACTTTATAATTTTTATATATTGTAACCTTATATGTAATCTCATTTCCTACTTTATCAGTAGCCACAACTGTATGCTCTGCATTGTCAGCAACGATTGTGTATTGACCTTCCGTTAAAGTAACATCTTCTCCATCTACCTTAACCACATCAACACCTGCAAGTTCATCGTTAACAGTAATGATAACGTCACCATAATATGTTTGTCCGTTTTCAACACCTGTAATAGCTGGTACAAGTTTGTCGATAACAATACCCTGGCTATTTATATAACTTACATTACCCGCATTGTCAGTTGCCTTAATATAAAGAACATTCTTTTGATTGTCTTTCAAATCAATCTTTGAACCCGATTCATAAGTTGTCCAATCAGACACTTTGGATTCAATCTGGCTTGCAATATCAGAATCAGCAAGCTGCGCATTTGCAATTAAATCTTCATCAGCAATATAATATTCAATCTTTTTAATACCGCTACCAGCATCAGTTGCTGCTAATTCAAGTTGAACACTATCGCTTTCGTAAATACCGAAAGTAACTACTTTAAGAATGATGTCCCATACGCTTTCACCATAAGTGATTGTTGCTTGTGGTGCAGAAACGTCTGCGATACCTTCAACTGTTACAATAAGGTCGCTCTCTGTATTGTTTGTGCTGTCAACGCGTTGATCTGTTCCCCAAAGTCTGTCTGTACTACCGAAGTATACTTTAAAATCATCTGTTACTGCGTAACCTTCGTTGATTTCAAGTGTAACAGTAACTTCATCATGCCAACCGTATTCCATCGGAGATGCCGTAACTGTATAACCAATCTGATTGCTTGGTAAAACAACATGTAATTTCGTTCCTTCACCAACAATTACCTCTGTCTCCGGTGAAGGGTTGTGAGCATTATCACCTTTGTAACGTACGAAGTATTTGCCACCCGGCAAATTGCCAATTGTATTGCCTGTAATTTCAAAATATGTATTAAATCCATCGATACGATACTCCATATTAGAGTTAACACCGGTAATGCTTCCATCAGCTTTATTATAAATCGTCTCGTTTTCTACTCCAAGATTTGTCGGTGCTGCTTGATCAACTTTTTCCACCGTTTCAACATACTTGTATAATGTAATAGCTTTTTGTCCTGTATATGAAGAAGACTTGTAGTAGCGGAAACGGTTCTGACCACTTGTTGCGTTAAAACGAAGATATGCACCACCACTTACAATGTTTACGGTATCATCTGAATTCATGGAAATTGTGTTGCTATACTTAGTTGTTGTGCTTGATTTCAAACCATTTGCATTACTTGTTTGGCCAATATAATATCCACTTGCTGATTTGATTACATAATTGCTACCTGATTTTTCTATAGTAAATTCTGATTCCTGTATCGTATCAGTCGCCTCGATCTTACCATCAGTGATTGTAACTGCCACATAATCGTTTACAGCATCCAAGGACGAACGGCTACCGTCAAATGCCTTTTTACCAGTTTCATAAACAATCAAGTAATCGCCAGACCAATCAGCCGGTGCCTCAGTTACCTTTACATAGTTTTTGGTTACTGTAGGTTGCGTGCTACCACTGCCACCTTGATTTCCACCCGAACTGCCAGTATTTATTGTTGTGGAATAATAAGTTGTGCCTGAAGAACGTTTGTATAATGATAATGGTCCACCTACATTAGTGTTTTTTGCATAACACGCAAAACCAACGTCTCCATTTCGGCGAAGCAACGGATTGACACCCTTCGCATCATTACCTTTATTAATGAATTCATATGTACTTGTTCCGCTTGCAGTAAATTTTGCATAATCTGTTACTGAACTAATCAGTGTAGCTTGATTCTTCGTTCCGCTACCTGCTGCATATTTTCCGGTAGAAGCATTGTAAAATGTCCAATCGCTTCCGTCTTTCTTTAATGTCCAGATAATCGCACCATTTGATGTGATAATATCAGAACCTGTGCGAGTTACGGTTGTGATTGCAAGACGTGTTTTACCTGTGTCTGCTGCAGTCATAGCTCCACCGTCATAAACAAAGAGATAATCTCCTTCTGTCAGTTCGCCGCTGTATGGTACAAACACATCACTTAGTGTAGTTCCACCCTGTTCAACGTGAGAATACAACGCGTATAAAGAAGCGTTATCTGTAACCGTGTAATTGCTACCTACTGCATAGAAATTCGGAGTCGTTGTAGTCTCTTGTTGAATCGATGTAGATACCCAACCAAGGAATGTGTATCCTTCTTGTACACTTCCTGTGTGTGCCGGCAATTGAATCATATCACCTGCATATGCAATTTGAGTCTTCGCTGTATTACCCGATTCTTCAAAACGAATTGTTTTTTGTGAACGAGCAGCAAAATTAATTTGGATGGATACATCACTTGTTGCAGAAACAGTAAATACATTTCCGTTTCTAACAACTGTTGCATTTCCACTTAAAATTGTATATCCAGCTGTTTCATAACCTGTAGCCGGAGAAGCATTAATTACATTTCCGCTTACCGCAACAGTACCCCATGAAGAAATATTTGAATATGCAGTAATCTCATATTCACTTTCTGATGCATTTCCTGATGGAGTTATGTAATTTTCCGGAATATTCTCGTTAAATAACATAAAAGCTAATTCCGGATAGTCAACGAATACATTTCGAGTTCCGGTAATGGATTCCACGGCATCATTTCTTCCAAGTTCCCATGTATCAACCGGGTCTTCTTCCATCCAATCAAGAAGCACATCTTTGCTTTCCATAACACCGGATGTTCCCCACATTTTACTTGTAAGGCCCCAACGTACATATTGATATAACATAATACGTGCTACGTCGCCGTGTAGATTGTATGCGCCGTTTGACACTTCATTTGGGTCATAATAGTCACCGCTCACGCCATAAGCCTGATTACCACGGCTTGAGTTTTCACTTTTCGCCGAAGGACGAAGCATCATAATATCGTCTGCATCCCTGCCTTTATTTCCTTTACTATCCGGCCATGTGTGTTCACGATTCCATGTTGCTCCACTATCCCAAGCCGGTCCGATTGCTTTTCCGGAATAGAATGACGAAATCTTGTTACTTGTCTTTCCACTATTCTGGCAATCAGTATATTGGAACAATGGTCTCGTAGCATCATATGATGTCTGATACGAATGATTCTCAGTCATCAAGTCCTGTAATTCTCCATATAAAGCACTTGATGGTACACTACTCACCGTACTGCTTCCTGATAAAGCAGCAAGTTCCATGTAAGAAGTGTTGTTGTCTGCATAAAACTTCTCTGCATTTTGTGATAAAAACGTAGCATCTGTTCCACGCTCGCCCCAGTTCAATATGTAGTCACCTGCATAGGTATAATCCACATTAGCTGCCTGAGTTGATAAATCCACGCCAAAGAACACGCTTACACTCATCATAAGCGCCATCAACATGGCTAAAGAACGTTTCATTACTCTTTTCATTTTGGTATCTCCCTTTTCCCTATTGTATAAATATAATTACCTTAATAATAGCACGTTTTGTTGTAATATTACAAGACTAGTTTGACTTTCTTCCCACAAATTTCTTTCGCAACTGTCATGGTCAGAATTTTCTGCCCATATACACATTTGGAATTATATGCAAACCTAACGGTTATTTGTATGTATTAGAAAAAATCCATTAAAATCTAACCCAATTCAAGTTGAATTTCTTGTTTTTTATAACATTTTGTTCTTGTATGAAATAATTTGCCTTTTTCTAACTCAAAAAGGAGCCTTTGGGGTTAGTTTTTACGTAATTATTTTATATACGAATAATCGCAACTCTAAAGCCTGAAGCAAAAGTTGTTTGGGAA
Source organism: Faecalimonas sp. (assembly GCA_045632945.1). Taxonomy (GTDB): domain Bacteria; phylum Bacillota; class Clostridia; order Lachnospirales; family Lachnospiraceae; genus Faecalimonas. The sequence goes on from JAZQXU010000014.1 coordinate 103,446, forward strand.
CTCACCTGCATAGCAGGTGGTTTGTTTTATCTGTCAATGCAACTACAAAAAAGGGAGTTTTGAAAAACTCCCTTTTCGTGCATAAATGAACCTCGTTTTTTAATTATTTAACATAATTCTTATAATCTCTTTGTCCGTCTCTGCCATACCGCTCTGCGCAAGCTGTCCTACGTTACGAATGGTGTCTTCCACACCACCTGCAACAATTCCATCGCCTCCGTAGAATTCCTTGCCATGCATATACATTTGCATGCCAAGTAGCCCTGACTCCACCGCTGATGCAATCTTTGCTGCGCAGCTAGCCTTTGCACCATCACAAACAACACCGGAATTAATTGCAATTGCGTTTACAATCGTATGCGCAATCTCATTAAATTTGCCACCGTGAAGATACATCACGCCTGCTCCCGCCCCGCATCCGGCACTAATCGCACCACAATACGCAGACAAACATCCAATACCTGTCTTTAAATGGATAGTTGTTAAGTTGGACACAAGCAATGCTCTGTATAACAAATTCTGAGAGACGCCCAATTCCCTTGCATATATAATGACCGGAAGTGATGCTGTCATACCCTGATTACCACTTCCAGAGTTAATGATAACCGGTAGGTCACAACCATTCATTCTTGCATCTGAACCTGCCGCTGCCCACGCTTTTGCTCGATTGTGAACTGTGTCGCCGTAAGACATAAGTAATGTCCGTCCGATTGCAGCACCATATTTCCCTGTGAGTCCTTCTTCTGCAATTGCTGTGTTGTATGCAATCTGTCGGTCTAAGAGGTCGCTGACATCATTTAAGTCAGCATGGTCTGCAAAATCAATAATTCCTTCTATGCTAAGAATTGAATGATCCATATCCTCTGCATTTGTTTCAATTTCTTTTTCATACACAACTTTCCCATCTGCTTCTATGAGGCACAAACCTGTATGGTGCTGTGCTGTTCTTGCATAAACCATATGTTCATCGCTTTTTAGCGTGATTCCAATATCCAAAACATATTCACTCTGCGCCTCTTCCACCACAATTTGAACACGTTTAATAAACTCTGCGATGTCTTTTTGTCTATCTTCGGTAATCCCGGTAAGAACTTCAAGGCCTTTTGTCGCATCTCCGGCAACAATTCCGGCTGCAGTAGCCGCCTCAATTCCACGAAGCCCACCTGTATTTGGCACCATAACGCTCTTCACATTTTTAATAATATTGCCACTCACACTGACAATAACACTTGAGATTTGGTCAGTCATATGCTCCTTGGCTTTGGCCGCTGTAAGTGCGATAGCAATTGGTTCTGTACATCCCATTGCCGGCACAAGTTGTGAATGTAAAATTTGTAAATATGTATTGTAGGTTTGTTTATCCATGGTTGTATTGTGTTTCCTTTTTATTTATTAATCAGGCATGTTTTTCAATTCCCAATTTGATCTGAGTTAAGTCTACCACAGAAAGTTTGAATTTGTCATTATAAATTACGAATTTAACATCAGAAAACCGGATAAGTATACTAACTCATCCGGTTTCACTTTTTGCTTATCTAAACATAATTTCGTTAATGACACTTTGCAAATACTCCTGTCTGCCACTTGATGGCAATTCTGGAGCGCCCATATCTTCGGCAATTTTTGCAAGTTCTAAAAGGGACGTATTACCTTCCACAATGCTTTTACCGATGCCTGTTTTAAATGAAGAATATCTTTCATTTATGAAGGAATCAATTCTTCCATCTTCAATAATTTCTGCCGCTTTAATTAGACCGAGTGCAAAAGTATCCATACCAAGTATGAATGCATGGAACATATCTTCAGCAGTGTAACTTGGTCTGCGTGTTTTGGAATCGAAATTAAATCCGCCTGTAAGGCCTCCCGCCTTTAATACTTCATACATACACATTGTTGCATCGTAAACATTTGACGGGAACTCATCAGTGTCCCAACCAAGAAGCATATCGCCTTGGTTTGCGTCAATGGAGCCAAGCATACCGTTTATAGCAGAAACACGCAAATCATGTTGGAATGTATGCCCTGCGAGCGTTGCATGATTTGCTTCAATATTCATTTTGAAATCTTTGTCAAGTCCGTGTTGACGCAAAAATCCAATTGCAGTTGCTGCATCGAAATCATATTGATGTTTCATTGGTTCCTTCGGCTTTGGCTCTATATAAAAATCACCTTCAAATCCAATAGATCGTCCGTATTCAACTGCCATTTTCATAAGACGGGCAATATTTTCCTGTTCAAACTTCATATCAGTATTGAGTAATGTTTCATAGCCTTCTCTTCCACCCCAGAAAACATATCCTCTGCCGCCAAGTTTCACGGTTAAATCCAAGGCCTTTTTGACTTGGGCGGCTGCAAAACAGAAAACATCAGCCGAATTTGTAGAACCTGCCCCATTCATAAAACGAGGGTTTGAGAACATATTTGCCGTACCCCAAAGACATTTAATACCTGTTTCTTTCATTTTCTCAAGTATATAATCCGTTATCTCATCAAGACGTTTATTTGTTTCTTTGATATCTTCCGCTTCAGGAATTAAGTCAACATCGTGGAAGCAGAAATATTCAATGCCAAGCTTTTGCATAAATTCAAAACCGGCATTTACTTTTGCTTTTGCATGTTCCATAGTGCCTTTCTCCACGCCAAACGATTTGTCAGCCGTATCTCTTCCGAACATATCAGTACCTGCAGCACAAAGATTATGCCACCAAGCCATAGCAAAAGGCAAATGTTCACGCATTGGCTTTCCCATAATAACACGGTCAGCATCATAAAATTTAAATGCCAACGGATTTTTACTTTTTTGTCCCTCAAATTTGATAGTTGGAATGTTCTTAAAAATTTCACTCATCACGATTACCTCACTTTATTTTTTTAAATGTATTTTTTAACGAAGGATATATTTCTTTGAATTTACGATATTGATGTTCATAGCGCGTCACAATTTCCGGTTCCGGAGTAATCTTGTTTCTAACTTGGACAAATGCATTTACACACTCTTTTACATTCTTAAACTCACCGCAACCAACCATTGCAAGCATTGCTGCGCCGTAGCCAGGTCCTTGTTCTGTCTGCAATAGCGTAATGTCAACATTGAGAATATTGCAGAGAATTTTTTGCCATAACTCTGATTTTGCACCACCACCGCATAAACTGCTACAAGTGATATGAATACCCTGTGCTTTGGCTATCTCAAAATTATCACGTATTGCAAATGCTACGCCCTCCAACACTGCCAAAACCATATCTTTGCGTTTTGTATCCATTCTCATACCGATAAACGTTCCCCTTGCATCGGTATCATTAATCGGACTGCGCTCACCCATAAGATACGGTAGAAAAAAAACATCGTTTCTGCCAAGATCATCATCCGTTATAGGCGCCTGCTCCTTTTTATAATCGCTCGTCTCGAGAATTTCTTCGCAAAACCATTTGTTACAAGACGCAGCTGAAAGAATACATGCCATCAAATGATATTCCCCATTTGCGTGACAAAACGAGTGCAACGCGTTTTCTTTATCAACAGAAAATGTGTCAGATGATATAAATACTGTTCCGGATGTTCCGAGCGATATGTTGCAGTTTCCATCAGATACGGTACCTGTACCGATTGCTGCCGCTGCATTGTCTCCAGCTCCTGCAACAACCTTTATACCACCATCAATGCCAAGTTGTGATGCAACCTCCGGTAACAAATTTCCTACAACCTCATAACTTTCAAACAATGTAGGCATTTGATTTTCATTTATACCACAGATACCAAGCATTTCTTGTGACCAGCGTTTGTTTTTCACATCTAATAAAAGCATTCCTGAAGCATCAGAATAGTCAGTACAGTGTACCCCTGTAAGCTTATAATTTATGTAGTCCTTTGGAAGCATAACCTTACAAATTTTCGCATAATTCTCAGGTTCATTATTTTTGAGCCATAGTATTTTCGGTGCAGTAAAACCTGCAAATGCAATGTTTGCAGTAAACTGAGATAGATTTTGCTTGCCAACAACTTCGTTAAGATACTCTGTTTCCTTGTTGGTGCGACCATCATTCCACAAAATCGCAGGTCTTATGACATTGTCCTGTTCATCAAGAATAACAAGCCCGTGCATTTGTCCGCCCACGCCAATACCGACAATTTCAGATGTATCAAGGTTCTGTGTGATTTCTTTCACAGCCGAAACAAAAGCATCCCACCAGTCCTCTGGGCTTTGCTCACTCCATCCCGGGTTAGGAAAACACACATCATAAGTACGAGATATCTCATTCACGATATTACCGTTACTATCAACTAGCAAAAGTTTTAAAGCCGATGTCCCAAGATCGGCACCGATAAAATATTTCATTGTTTTCTCCTTGCGCCCCTCATGTTTCCGCATTTTTATTTCAGTATATTTCATAGAATTTGACTTTTCTAGCATATTTATATATACTTTATAGACAGATTTTGACTTTTAAAAGGAGTATCTATGTTTTATGTTTTATCAATATAATCATCTGGGTTCGCCTGACTATCTTAAAATAGAAAACGGTACTAATTTCAGTTTTCCCTCCCACTTACACCAGTGTTTCGAAATTATAATTATTCTTTCAGGGCAAATGAAAATAACCGTAGACGGAAACAAATTTGTTTTATCCAAAAACGAAGCATTGCTTATATTTCCAAATCAGATACATGATCTTGAGTCAACAAATAGCGAGCATATATTATGCATTTTTTCACCGCGTCTTGTGCAGGCATATGTCACAAGACTTACTGACAAAATTCCAAAAGACAATAAATTTACCCCAGATGCTTATCTTATTAATGCGCTGAAAAAACTCGATATTTCCTCGTCCGCTGCCGAAAAAAAGGGAATTTTGTATTCTTTCTGCGGACAGTTTGATAAATCAGCAAAATATATCACGAAAAATACCGATAGCAAAAAATTGTTATATCAAATTTTTTCCTTCGTCGAGGATAACTTTAGCAATGAGTGTTCACTTTCCAAGCTATCTACTGTGATAGGATATGATTACTCATATTTGTCACGATACTTCAAGAAAACAATTGGCATTTCGTTTAATACTTATGTAAGCCATTACCGTCTAAGTCATGCGTGCTATCTTATGGAAAATACAGAGCAGTCTATTCTACAATGCGCATACAATAGCGGTTTTTCGTCACTGCGAAACTTTAACCGTTGTTTTAAGGAAAGCTTTGAAGTTACACCCACCCAATATCGAAGAAATATACGTGCATAAAAAACATACAGCAGCACTCCCTCTTTAAAGGGAATGCTGCTGTATAATTATACTATTTCATGAAGCATAGGTATCACTTCTGCTAATGCAAGCAGATTGCTTGTTTCCGACCAACAACTTCCATTAAATACACCGCCTATCTTATCCGTTCCTTCCCAATCGGACATATTTACACGTTCATTGATAAAACCTTGTGGCATGCGAGACGCCTCTGGTTCCCAATCGTAAATCGGTCTGTCATCTGTAGACATATACTGCCCAATTGTAAGCGCAATATCTTTAATAAGTTCTAGATATAATGGATCTTCTGTCCATTTCCATAGTTTGTATATACTATCGCCTGACAACGTACAAATACCAGGAGCTGAATGCTTGTTTTGAAGATTTGCGAACACACTTCCTACCGTCTTCATTCCAAGCCGACCAAATTCGCTATCACTCGGGAAAAGATAATTATAACTTACCACCCAGCTACTACAATAATGTGCATTTTCTTTCGCATACTCAAGCCACTTTTCCTCGTTGGTAATATCGTATAAAACAACAAAACTTTCCAAAAGACCAAAAGCACTTTCAGAGTCAACACATTGGAGCATGTCTCCAGGACCACCGGTAGTATATCCTTTACATAACGAATTTTGATAATATGCTTCTGCACTATCTCTTGCCACACGCAAATATTCCGGGTTCCTAAAAAAGCGATAAGCCTCTGCCAATCCTGCAGGTACAATGGCTCCACAAGTAGAACCACCCACACAAATTTCGCCCGTATGTACATCGACAATTTGACCAAATTGTCCGTATTTTTCAAATAATCTAACAAACCCGTCTGCTGCCTTTTTTGCCCCCTGCACAAAACCATGTGGAATTTCGATATTTCTCTCTCGCATTAACTCAAAATGCTTAAATAGGAAATAAAGTACATCCGCAGATTTACGAATCAAATGCCAATGTTCAGCACCTTTCATATCCAATCCATCACCAAACGGATTTCCATCTTTATCAACCACACTATGGAAAAATCCACTTTCACATTGGGTTGAAAATAAGAAAGATAACGTTTTCATCTGACGTTCAAATTCAATTTCTCCGCCTAATTTCATGAGCGGATATCCACTCATTGATCCACCAACCCATCCAGGCTGCCACACCTGAAAACGATGGTCTGTAGTACCAACTTGGTATATTCCCAGACTCTCATTCCAGTTCATCGCATTAAATTTGCCTCGCTGTATCTCGAATTGTTTATCATATGGCAGTGGCTCCGGTCTTTGACAGTCCAACCCCATAATTTTGCGATTTTTAAAAAACACTCGGTAAAACTGTGATAAACTCTCACAAGCAAAATCCAATATTTGACACGGAATATCTTCAGGTTCATCAACCCACTTTGTCTCATTGTCGATCATAGAGCACATACGATATACTTTTTCTCTCTTTGCAGGCCATGTGAGACGAATTTCTCCATTTTCATATGCGAGTCCAACATTTTTACCGTTAATTTGTTGTACCGTAAATACAAGAATCCCTCTTTTTTCAGAAGGCGAAAACACACCAACGCAAGGCGTAGCCGCATCGCCCGTGGTCACTTCAATCTTTCCACTGCCATCAGGTTCAAGTCTTGGAACGTCTGAAATTGTAATTGGGGTATCAATTCTTGCATTATCAGGCTTAAATAATGGTGGATAACTATATTTCAAAACACGAAACTGATTTCCCGCATAGCAACACGCAGGAATGAATACATAATTATCTTTCTTATTTAAAGTCGGAATGATTTTTACAGCCATACTATTCTCTCCTGTCAAAATAAGGTAGCCCCCTTTAACTGAAGACTACCTTATTATTTTAGTATTTCATTCCCCACTTGTCGTAGAGATTGGATATATTTTTCCCTTCACTAACTTGTGTTATGTTAAAGTGGTCAGCAATTTCTTTGAATTCTGTCTTATATGCATCAATCACTTCTGCACTTGTATTGAAATTATAACATTCTACATACAAATACAATGTCGACAGTTTTTCTGCCATAATATGGTCATAATATTGCTGATACATCACTGGATTATCTTCTTTTAAGCCCGCAATGCTTTCTTCAGCTTTATCATAACAATCGAGCCAACGTTTAAGAACATCTTTTGGCCAATAAACATCTGCAGCAAGTTGCAAATAGATAGAAGAATCACCACCTAATTCATTATGCTCCTTATTATAATTTGTAAGAGTACGTAATTGTTCAAATACTTCTCTCATATCAGAAGAAGCCGGTCCGAAATAACCATCGAAGAATTTATCAGTTAACTCTCCTATATCTTGATTTGCATCCCAAGCTAATTTGCTACAAATATATGATTTCAAATATGACCAACCGGTTAATACACCTCTTTCATCGGTTTGACGTTGATCAAACATATAAAATGCATTAAGATCTGCTGCCAAACGATAACTTTCAGCAAATGAATCAAAACAATCATATGGTGCTAGATAATAAAAGAAGTTTGTACTGTAAAGCCAAAGGTATAGATTCTCACCTGCCAGTGCAGACCATCCACGTAAATTTTTTAAATATTCTGCATTTGCTTTATCTGTTATTGTTCGATAATAATCGTTCTTAATGATAGCGAGCTGACAATACACACCGTCGTCAAGATGAATACCTTTATTCGGCGTATATTCATCAGTTTCTGCATTATATGTTACCGGAGCAGTCTCATACCCGGTGTACGCAAAGAATACAATTCTCAAATCTCTTGCATATGGTTTTCCTTCCTCTGTCTCAAACCACTCTCTAACCATGGCATTTAAATCATTGATAAATAAAACAATCGACGCAGATATCGCACCATATTCTTCTACTATTTTATTACATGCATCACATTCACACACATCATGATTATCCTCATTGGTAAGCATAATCGATGTTCTGTCAGGAGTATTTATTAATTCTTCTTTCATTGTATTGAAACAAGCATTTAACAGTTTCTCATACTCTGCTTCATCTCCGTGAGCTGTATAACATAATTGTGTTTTGTCTCGATTATACCAGTTTGCATTTGCATCCGGTGCATCTTGTACATACTCTAAGGAGTTATGTGTCCACTGATTTTTTACGTTAATAAACATTTCACTATGTGGTCTTTGTCTATATCGATAAAGTGTGTACGAATCTCCGGTAACGATTCCATCTGATGCCATTCGATAATCGATATCCGGAATATCTGTCAAGTCAAACTGATATAGCGGAATCTGGCTAACGCCTTTTGCAAGAGTGTAGCAATCTTCAGCGAAGAAATCATAATCGATAATATATTCTAGCAATTCATACACAGCGTACAAAGAACCATATTCTCCTCCACCGATTAGATACAGATTATCACCCTTTGTAACAATCTTATAACCATCTCTACCCAGTTCTTCAAATTCATAAGTAATATCTGTTTCTTCTAAAAGTGTGGTTTCCCCAATAGAGATATATTTATCTCCCTTTTTTATCTCATCATCGGTAACCACCGGGAGCGTCACTCCCGTTGATTCCGAAAAGAACTTGTTGAATTCCGAAGTAGCAATTGTGATTAAACTACTTTCCTGCTTTGGAACAACAATTTTATATTTCGATACACCTTCATCTACAAGATATTTTCCCTTTACAGCAGTTAAACCATTGCCTGATGTTTCTTTATCCGGTGAACAACCCACGCTTCCAAAAGCCAAGGCGGTAACCAAAATAAATATTAATAGTCGACGTAATTTTTTCATATTTTTCACCTACTTTACAACAATTTCATAGGAAGCAAACGTACAATTTCCATTTTCATCAAATGCAATATATCTTACAGTATATGTACCTGACTTGGTTGCCTCAAATGCACCGTCTGTAACATTGACATTGATGCCTTCCGGATCAAATACATAAACCTCTACTGTGCATTCTTTTGACATGTTGTCTTCCACTTCTGTTTCGGCCACCTTAACTGTTGCACCCTTTTTCGCAGTCTCTTTATGCTTCTTGATTTCAATTGATGGTCTGGTAACATCTTTCGCCGAAATAGCATATACATACGTGTCCGTTGTACCCCTACCATCTGCTATGACATATCTGATAGTAAAGTCACCATATTTGTTCAAATCAAAAACAATATCCTGCGTCGGATCCTGTGTACCATCAAGGACAACACCATTTTCATCTGTAACATACTTGCCATCCGGATCTGTTACATCTAATGTCATTTTTGAAATCGGGTCAATAACGTCGTAAGCAAATGCGCCTTTTAACTCAACCTTTTCACCTTTACCTCTGTCACCGGCTTTTGTTTCTACAAGAATCTGTGGTGCAAATCTGTCCATTCTTGACGAATTCATAGTGTGTCCATTTACATTATTTACGATAAGTTGAGATGCTCCTGAAACGCCCTCGATTTCGACTGCAAATAAAGCAACAGAGTCTGTAAATCCTTCGAATTTGCTACCGTCAAGGAATTGTTTAACTTCAACATTTACATCTGCATCCGGCGATACAAGATGACTATCATTATAGTATTCTAAGGCAAAGTTTCTATTTAGGTCATCAAATGTGGATGTTACTTTCACATCTGGTCCATCATTCACATTGAATACAGTACCATCAGCCGTTTTTCTATATGACAATTTTACTTGTTTTCCGCTGATGATATCGGTTAAATAAATATTAATTTTGTTATAAGCGTTCTTCTCACCAACTTGGAAAGAGAATGCAAATTCTTTTGTTTGAACATAATTCACAAAATCCAATTTTGAATCTTTTCCAATATTATAGGTAATTGATGTATTACTGCTTTCTGCCGTCGCATTGCCTTTTGAAACGACAAACATCTTAGCAAGTTCTAAATTACCTGTATATCCAATATCAACAACTGTAGCTGCATAAGAACGTTCACAAGTTTTACCATCAACTGTCAATCGATAGGTAAGTGTAACATTACCTGCTTTTTCCGGAATATACTGACCTTTTTCTATTTGCTTTTCAGCACTTTGGCTTTCAGTAACGAACAAATCCATGTCCGTTTTTACTCCCTTTCCGGATGTAAAATCATATCCGAAACTATTAGGCATGTTGTAAGTTGCACCCACAATAAAATATTGTGGCACAGCTACTGTTTCATATACTTGCGGTTGTGTTGTGTGATTTGACTTGATATCAAAGGTTTTCTTCACTGTAGATACATAATCCTTTACAGTAACAACAACTTCCCACTCTCCGTCTATCATAGGAATGAATTCCATTGTATCTTTGTCAATCTTAATCTCTTCGTCTGTTGATCTGTGTTTCGCTTTTACTGAATACTTCACATTTCCCGATTGATTTGCATAATCAACACCAGAAAGAAGTTTCACAGGAACACCTGTATTTGTTTCAGAAGCAACATCCTTTAATTCAACTTGTAATCCATCGCCCTTGATTGCCTGAACTTCAACAAACTCTGTCGCCACATTACCTGACAGGTCAGTCGCTGTATATTCAATGACATATGTTCCTTCTTTATTAGGGGTAAACTTGCCATCTGTCAATGCCATTTTTACCGGTTTTTCCGAATAATACTTATAATATACAGATGCAACAGTATCTATTTCCCCATCATAAACATCTACGGCTTGTGTTTCGAATACCTTATACGGTTTACCCACTAATGCATTCGGCAATTTTTCTAAGTCATATTCTGAATCAATCGTAATAAGCGGTGCATTCACATCACCTTTATCATCAAATTCGCTGTTTCCATTAATTGTTGATATCATGAAGTTAAGCGTAGGTGCTTGATAATTCGTGCCAAAAATGGATAATTTCGCTTTACCACTGGTAAAGCCTGACCAAATATCATCTCCAAAGATATTTTTGTCATCCAAATCTACTACAATACGTTGTTGACCACCGCTATATGCTTCTCGGTCTGCATAAAACGCTCGTTCTTCATAATCAAAATAAAGTTTTAAATGAGTATCCAAATCAGAATTAGGTAATCCGACCAAAGAGAAGTTTACTGCGGCACCATAACCATATATGTCATTAATTTTAATACTTGTTTTTTCCGGATTATCCACATTTTCTATTCCGACTTGTGGCTGATTTGTTGCTCCTGCAGTAATGTATGCAACACCGTTTGCCCAAGCCTCAGGATAGTTGTTTACGCTAATCGTAATATAATTATTTTCATCATATAAATCCGTCAAGCGAATTTTAAACCGTGTCACGTCTGCTGTTCCAATTGCATTTGGATTAAGTTCCAAATCAATTAACGGATCATCTGTTGATGAATTAGTCAAATCCAAAACTTCGTTATAGGTGAAAATATCATCTGTAGCCAAGTTTACTTTGATTTTTCCTTCATCTATCTTTGCTGTTGAATTTTTGTTCTGAACATCTAATAACGATTTGCTAACGATGAACTCTTTCTTTGCAGAAACAGTCACACCATTAAATTTCGCTTTAAATACAACCTCATATTTTCCTTTTTCAGATAAAACAATTTTTTCACTTTCATTTGCTTTTCCAGATGGAAAAACAACATATTTGCTATCTGCTTTTTTCTCTTCGCCTTTATAAGAAATTTTTCCTTCAGGCATCATAAATTCTTCGCCATAACTGTATTGGGATTCCATGTTACAATCAACAATGCTTGCTTTTTCAGCATATGAATTAACATTGAAATAGCCAACTGCCAATGCGACGCAGATACATGCGAGAACTGCTCCTATCACAACTTTCTTCTTATTCATTGCATTCTCTTCCTTTCTTTGTTTATCCTTTTACTCCACCCAAAGTAATATTACCCATCAATTTATCACTAAAAATGGTAAATATAATAACAATCGGTATTAATATGATAATACATCCCGCCATACGCATTGGAACTGTGCTTATCATATTGGCAGTATTGTTCGAAATATAATACAGACCAAAAGAAAGTGTCGGTCTGCTCGGTAAATATAACAGGGGCATTTGGTAATCATTCCAAAATTCCACAAACTTCACAAGAAATACCGTGAAGAAAGCATTCTTGACCAACGGCAACATAATTCTTGTCATTACAGTAAACTCGTTTGCACCATCAATCTCAGCTGCTTCCGAGTAGTCCTTGGCCAATGCCTTAAATGCCGCATGAAAAACCAAGAAATACATTCCGAGGAAATTTGCTTTTTGTATCCAAGTACCCACAAGTGTGTTGTATAGACCGAGTTTCTGTAACATATCAATTTCCGCCGGGTAAGAACCTACAATCGGTATCATCATTGTTATAATAACTATACCATAAATAATCGAGCTCATTTTCTTTTGCGGAAATTTTGCAGTTGCATATGCAGTGATACACGGAATCAGTGTCGCTGTCAAAGAGCAACCGCCCACGTATAAAATCGTATTTAAAAACATTTGCCAAAAACCATGGAACACCTGCACATCACCTTGTTGTGCCGGTACTTCAAAAAACTCAATAACCGTCGCAAAATTCTCAGTAATAACTTTAGTCGGCAATCCTAAAACATTATCTAAAAAGTCATATTGCTCTTTCACTGACGTAATCAAAGCCCAGAACATCGGAAAAATCATGCTGATAGAATAGATTGCTAAAATAGCAAATAAAAGTATATTTAAAATGGATATTTTCTCTTTCTTCATACGCTATCTACCCCTCGTTTGGATCCAATTTATTCATTACTTTTCTTACAAGCAATGTAATAGGGATTGTAATCATTGTCATTATGAGACCAAATGCAGCATAATAAGGATAATCTGATAATGTTGTTCCAGCAGCAGAAACTCCACGATATATATAGTATCCAATGGTATATATACCATAAGGCGCTTCTACACCATAAAAGTTAAACAAATTCATCTGATTTACAAATAATGTGGCTACACTTGATACGACAAACACCGAAATTGTCGGCGCAATAATCGGAATATCAATAAGCAAAAATTCTTTCAATGGTGTTATACCATCAATCTTAGCAGCTTCAACAATCTCATTAGAAATGCCACTCATGGAACTGCTATAGATAAGTGTTTGCACTCCAAATCCCGTCCATATGGTAAAAAATAAAATAGCGCCAAACTCTGTATTCTGATTACTAAGCAAACCATCCATTTCAATGTTAAAAATCTTCAAAACAACTTCAGGAACTGCTTGTTCAACAAAATATTTGTAAATAATAACTAATGTAATGCTTGAAATAATATAAGGTAAAAACAATATAACCTTATAAAATTTACTCAAGGCACATTTTTTATATATGTAGTACGAAAAAAGCAAGCCAAGCGACAAACCAATAACAAGTCCCAAAACAAATACTAACACAGAATTCCATACTGCAGTTTGTAAAAATTTGGCTTCCTGAAACTCTTTAAATACATCTAAAAAATTCTTAAATAAATTATCAAATCCTACAAAGGTATAACCATTACCTGAATAATCAAAGTTTTGAAACGCAAGTGCGAAGGAGTTTAAATTCACACCAACATAAAAGATTAAAAATTGCAAAAGAGGAAAAGCAAGTATACTCCAATAAAATATGGTTTTTCCTCTACCCATTTTTTTACGTTTCGTATTTGGTTTCATAAAAAACTCCTTTCACCGCAAGTTTCTCGGATTATTTTATATATTCTCCGTATTTTTCTTCCCATGTTTTTTTGTCGATAGCTGCGTTAACAAAATACTCTTTTGCTGTTATTCCAACTTTATTTGCTGCAAAATAATTAGCAAATTTTTCACCATCAATTGTTGCAGCCCAAAATTCCGAACCCTGTTGGAACATAAAACTTCCTTGATCGTTAATAAAGATCGGATGTGCAGAATACGGATATACCACATCTGAATTCATCTTTGTCTCTAATAAATCTCTTTGGAAATAGTTGTCTATCTCTGCCAACTTATCTTCCGGGATTGTGTAATTAACACCTTTTGGAAGTCCTGTCGTAACAGAGAAATCAACTAATGATTCATCTGTGTAGCAGAATTGTAAGAACAGTTTTGCAAGTTTGCAAATCGCTTCATCATCTTTATATCTTGCATTGATAAATGCGAAGGAATTCAATGTTTCCAATACTGTATTTTTGCGTCCGTTACCTTCTGTGACACTACCTGAATATTGTACCGGAAGTGGCATCCAACCAAATCTTCTTCCTTCTGCCTGCTCTTTATATGTATTCACAGAACGTTTCAACGCTTCTACCGCTTCGTTATACCAGTAACTACCTTCTACCATCATGGCAATCGGGCTTTCTCCTGCCTTCAGACTACTTAAGATGAATTTTTCTTGTGTATCTAAGTGAGATGTTGATTTGTCTAATTTTGTGTGGTAACTATCACTAGACATGATTTTTTCAAACAATTCATATGCGTAATATTTAGCAGCTTGTTGTGACATCAAATATCCGTTTTCACTATTAATGTCTACTTTTTTCTCTACTGCTTTATTTCCTTCAAACTCTACAATAGTAGCTTGAGTGTTTGATGCACTACTGTCAAATGTAACATTTAATAAAAGTTCATCTTTTCCAGCATAAGCCGCTTGGAGTCCTGCAAATAAGTCATTCGAATAATTTTCATGCTGACCTACCCATGTAAATGGAGTTACTCCATCAGCTACCATTTGATCCATCAGTGTATATAGTTCTTCATAGGAAGATGGAAGTCCGTCATCTTTTGTTCCTCTAACACCATCCGGTCCAACTGTCTTTTCTTCCGCAACATTGGTAAAACTACCAGCTTCACTGAAATAGTATCCATATTCATCAAACAAATCCACATCATAAACAAGACCTGTATACACTTCGTAATGTGGAATACAGTAATACTTTCCGTCAATTGCCGTCATCGCTTCTTTATGTGCTTCAGACAACTTATCTTCTATTGTACCTGTTTCTGAACCGTTAGATGCGTCAGACAAAGATTCTGTCACGATATCCGTAATTTCAACAACCTGTCCTGAAGCAATCAAGTCATTATATGCGTTACTTTCTGAAAACCACACTGCATATGAAGTGGTTGTCACGCCTTGAGAACCATCGTTTTTATTGTTTGTGATGTCGATAACAACACCTTTTTTCCCTTCTTCGAATGAAACATCAGCATATTTTGCTTCAAATCTTTCTGCTGCTCTTTTAAGCCACTCTGAACCAATTCCTCCATCGTAATTGAGTACTGATAAATGTGTCTTGGTCGCATCTGCCTTATTGCTACTGCCATTACCACAACCGGTAAGAGAAATAGACGATAATGCCAAGATTGCTGCCATTGCAAGTGTAATAATTGATTTTCTTTTCATGTTGTTACTCCTCCTAAATGTTTATAGACTTACTTTGTGTTTAACCAAACAGTTATAATATTCTTTTCTGATAACCAGTTTTTGCCACAGGATTGATAATCTGTAAGCAAGACTTTTCCGTTACATGTGTCACACTCTATTCTTACAAGTTCATCCTCTTGCGGGAACAGAACTTGATAAGCAGGTTCATCTGAAACAACCACTGGTGCCTTGATATCTCTTTCGCTCTTTGCAGTGTCGCATGCCAAAGTAATCGCACCATACGTAAACGCTACTTTTTCATTCAATCGATGTACTTTCAAAGTTGCCGGCCAAACAAATACTATCTCATCACCATCTTGATATCGACCGGATACTTTGAAATATCCTTCTGCTTGAACACTGTTGCCGTCCACAATCATATCCTTACACCAACTTGGTTTTCTTATTTTAAAGTTCAGACAGCTTTCTTTTTTGCAATGAATGGTTACCTTACATGTTGTTTCTGTTGGATACTCACTGTCAAATTCAAGTTTGATCTCCTGTCCGTTCGCATCTTCAACTATAACTTCACCTTTAAACTGATGATTGATATAGATATTATCCTCATCATACATCACCGCAGTCAGTGGCATAAGTGAAATACCGCAAGCCCCTATTGCAACACAACAACCGCCATACTCTCCATTCGCAAACTTCAAATAGCCGCCAACTCCGCGACCACGGGTATTCATATAAAGCGGTGAATAACTGTCAAATGTTTTTGGTTCAAGATATTCCCGCGACTCCAGTTCCAACTGCTTACAACTCTTTGTATTAAGACTTCCATACAGCGCGTTATAACCTGATTGTTCGATTCTGTCTATGTATTTTGCATCTTTCGTTAAGAGATACATTCTAGTCATCACTCGAATCCATGTTACCGTTACACACGTTTCCTGCATGATATGATCAGTTGGTTCCGTTTGCATGATTGCCGAATGATCAAACAGTTCGTGTGTACATCCTGAACAACCAATAATTGTAATATCACTCTTAGCAACTGCCTCAAAGAATCGATCTGCTGCGTCAAAATATAATTTCTCACCCGTAACCTCATAATATGCCAAAAGGCCCTCATAGAACGACATCATCTCATATGCTTTTGTCACTGGATACTGATATGGCATTCGTTTATTCTCTAAAGCTAACTCAACCAAATTGCAATCACTACTTCCGCCTCTGGAAATGATATACTTTGCAAAATCCAAATATCTCTCATTTCGTGTCATCTTATATAACTCAACTGTTGGTTCTAAGATTGTACTAGAGTTTACAGCGCCCCACCATTTAGACGTAGTCGAAATCTCAATCTTACCATCACCGATTTTATCGATAATATAATCAAGGTGTCTGCAACAAGCCATTAGAATCTTTTCTTTAAGCTCTTCATTCTTGCAGATACGAAGATAATGCTGCAAACCGGTTAGCACATATTTTCTACACCACATATCCCATCCACAAAATTCATTTTCTGTCGTGTATGTGGAAATACGCCCCAATTCATCCTGTGTGTCCAAAAGGCGCTCACTGGCCCACGTTAACACATCATATAATTCTTCATCTTGCGTATACATATAAGCATAACATGCGCCTCGCATCTGTTTTCCAAAATATTCTCCGCGCCATCTCTCATCTTGTGCATCTTCTCGAGTTGAAAAAACATTAATGTATGCTTCCCATGCACTTCTATCCTTTAATTGATTATTAATTACAAACCAAACGGTCTTATCCATAATGCCCTTGGTCTTAATTGAATTGTCATACAATCGTTTCATTTTAAAAAACATCCCTCTGTCTGCATTATAGTCTATTACATTCAAATAATATCACACCCCACTTCATACTGTATTGACTTAAAATGTTAATAAATTGTATGGAAATTTCAAATTTTAACGATATTCTTTTAACCTAAAACAAATTGTTTCGAAATCCCAAAGATTATTTCGAAACTTAAGACCCACATTCATTAACACACTTCCACTATAGACTCCCATTCCTGCAATCTCATACAAGAGTTCTTCGTCCAATCCTTTTAGTTTTACTACTGGATAGCAGTCATTGCTCCTTGCCGACATTTTCATTAATATAAATGCCGCCTCTTTCTTATCCTTTGACACAACAATTTGGGCAAAATAATTTCCTTCAAAAGGACTAAGCAGACGATATAAGTCTCCGTCTAAAATCAAATGAGATATGGAATCATAAAAGCAAATGTGGGAAGAAATACTTTCAAAATCTTCCTTACTCAATGCATTCAAATTTAATTCATAACCCGTAGAACAAAACGAACTCATGTCCATGCGTGATTGAAACGGCGTTGTTCGTCCATTTTGGTGATTAGGACAAACTGATACATGCCCGCTCATTGCTGACAACGGATAGCACATACTCGTACCATACTGAATATATGCACGGGAAGCAGCATCCGTATTATCACTAGTCCATATCTGCGGAAAATAGAAAAGCATAGCCGGATCAAATCTTCCACCACCACCGGAACATCCTTCAAAAAATACATCTGGAAATCTGGTTGTTAAATATTCCGCCAACTCATACACCCCGAGAATATATCGATGTGCTAATTCTTGTTGATGTTCCGATGTCAAATATAACGAATAGCATTCCGTAATGTTTCGATTCATATCCCACTTCACATAAGAAATATCATTTTCTGAAAGCAATTTCCCAATGCATTCTTTTATGTATCCCACCACCTTTGGATTGGAAAAATCCAAAACCAATTGATGTCTACTTTTACACGGTGGAAGTTCCGGCGTTCGAATACACCAATCTGGGTGTTCTTGGTATAATTGACTATCCTCACTTATCATTTCTGGTTCGATCCAGATTCCGAATTTCATACCACATTCATGACATTTTTTGATTACATTTTTAAGGCCACCAGGCAATTTTGCTTGATTCACAAACCAATCTCCCAGTCCCGTCGTATCCGAATTTCTGACTCCGAACCAGCCATCATCCAAAACAAAAGTGTCAATACCTGTTCCTTTTGCTTTTTCTATCATATCGCACAAAATGTCTTCATTGAAATTAAAATAAGTACTCTCCCAGTTATTTAACACAATTGGACGTTTTTTGTTTACATAATTAGGATTAATTAAGTAATCTCTGTACAAACGATGGAATTGCTGTGACATTCCGTTCAGTCCATCACAGCTGTAAACCAGAACCACTTCCGGTGTCTCAAACTTCTCACCAGCATCAAGTTTCCAACAGAAATCTTTTTCGTTGATTCCACCGCCGACCCGGGTAAAACCAAACTGGTCAACCTGAGTTTTGATAGAATACGAACCTGAATATACAAGGTTAAATCCGTATATCTCACCATAATCCTCACTCGCACGTATGTCACATAAAGCCAAGAAAGGATTTAAATGGTGTGAAGAACTTACACGCGTACTGGAAATTTCGAAAATACCATGAGAAAGCGGCGTGCGCTCCATTGATCGTTCTTTTGCCCATCCACCATGCAGACATATCTTATCAAAATCCGAACGATTCATATCCATACTAAAACTATTCAATTTCAATATACTAACAGCTTTGTTTCCTTTGTTTTTTAGAACCGTTCTTCTTACCACTGCTGACTGTTTCTCATAAATTGTATAGTGCAGTTCCAATTCTAATTGATTCACACAATCCCAAAGTGTCACAATCAGAGTCTCTCCACCCCGCAAAGAAGGCATTCCAATAATTCTTGGTTTCTCATCTGTCACTTTATGCGATTGATATTTAAAATTCGTAACTCGATTTCCTGACTGAGTTCGAATTAGCACAGCTGTTTCCCGAAAATCTCCCATCCCATAAATTGGATATTCTTGTGGAATCACATCTAAACTAGAACTGCGTTCTGACTCATTATCTATCGGGGCAAACGCCACTTCATCATTATTCTCTCCTACATATCGAATATTTTCTTCGGGAATTCTACTCCCAAAATACAAATGACGCAAATATCCTCCGCAATCTATGCAGAATGCATAAGTACATTTTTCGTTATTTAGATAAAAAATATTGTTATCTTTGTTAAACGTAATGCTCATCGCTAATCTCCTTTTTATACCTTTTTTGTAAGATAACCTTTCGCTTCTTTTCTCACTATCTCTATTTTAAATTTTAACACATACGTCTATCAAGTTTATTTTTTTTAAATCTAATTTTTTTGTACAAAAATTTCAAATATCAAAAATATTCTGCATGGAAAATTATTCCTACACTACATGTATTGAAAACCATTATTTCATAAAGTATAATAGTTATATCTATAAGAGAAACTGAGGTAATTGAATGGATAAATTGAAACACTATACGGAAGATAAAGTTTTTAAGCCGCACGAACTTGTGCAAGCATACTTCCATGACGAAACATATAATTATACTCCGATGCATACTCATAATTTTTATGAGTTGAATATTGTCATATCAGGGGATGGAACACATCATATGAACACCTCCTCATGCCGTATTACCACCGGAGATTTTTTCATTATGCCTCCCGGCATTAGCCATGGCTATACATTTGATTCCAAAAAATATTCTATTTTCCATTTGCTTTTTAACAAAGATTTCTTCAAAAAACATGAAGAACATTTGAATAATCTAAGCGGATATCAAATTTTATTTAATATTGATCCGCTGATTCGAAATCAAAAAAGCGGCGTGAATAATTTTCTTCACATTAATGTCAAAGAAAATTATAATCTAATGAGAATATTCAATGAATTGGCATCGCTTGAAAGAGCAGAAAAAGGCAATTATGAGCAGGAAAAAGAGCATCTCGCACTGTATGTAATTGCCAAAATATGTGACATGATGGAAGAAGAAAAAACATCATATAATGGTAATAACCGCTACTTATTCGATTTATTAAAATCAGTAGAATACATCCATTCTAATTACGGGGAAAAAATCGAGTTACAGACATTGTATACTATATCTTGCATGTCTCGTTCCTCTTACATCCGCTATTTTAAACAACTGTTTAACTGTCCTCCAATCGACTACATACAGGATTATCGATTACGTCAAGCAAGATCCATGCTGAAACATACCAATAATCCACTTACAGTCATTGCCAATAACTGTGGCTTTTGTGATAGTGCACATTTTAGTCGCTTGTTTAAAGAGAAATATCAGATTTCTCCATCTAAATACAGAAGTGCATTAAAACAAAACAGCTAAAATTAATGGAGCATATCAAGTGATATGCTCCTAAAATATTTCAACATTTCTTATTTCAAAAGTATACATTTCCTGCGATTGCCAATCATTGTAACCACCAGTCACAATTACCATACCTGGGAATTTGTTTTCAGAATTCAAAAACATATCCAATTCCATTTCGATAGTTACCCATTCGCCTTGCTTTTCAACATCTTTTACAACGCGCGTAAGATTATCGTCAGCCAAACTTCCGGTTGTATCACAATTAAAAAACACCAGCTTCAGATTATTCATGTCGCTTCTACTCGGAATTGCTTTCACCTGCATGCGAAGCGTTCTACCAGAATCAAACTCTTGTCCTCCATCTATGAATTGTAATTCGTGCACAGCAAGTGCCCAACAATCTGCGATTTTCAATATGCTGTCATGATAAGAAAAGTTGCCACCTCCATGGCCGCCGGTAATACCAGTATCATTATTATGCAACCATTTATGTTCCTTTTCGCTCATTTCAATTATGATTGCCGGTTCTATTTGTGTATGCACAAAGTAAGAGCAATTCCATTTCTCATTCGCAGTTACCGTAAATAAATCAAGAGAATCTTGATACAAAAGCGTAACATCCTCTTTTAATCTAAATCTAAAATTAGCAAACATGCCATTCGCGACTGTTTTTTCGTTGATGGTACATATTATCTTGCCTGCTATTGTGGTATCAATATCAAAATCCTCTGTACAAACATTGCCCTTGTCGATTCCAAGATAATCAAAATTATCCGCATCGTAATTAACTGTAACGGTTTCTGATTGCATCTCAGCATCGGAACGAAATTGCACCGGAACATTAACAACATCCAAGTATGTATCTTCTACTCTAATGTATCTACCCTTACCTTCTACTCGGCTTCCATCCGGTGTGTCAACATATGGTGTGACTAAAATTCCTGTGCTAAATAAATTGTTAGAAACATTCTTAATAGTTGCTGATATATAATAATTATCAGCCTCTTCTAACATCTGACCTACTATAAATGTCTCTTCTTCTCCTTCCCATTTGACAATAAATCCCACTTCTTTGTAGGACACTTCATGAATCAAAGATCGAAGAATGATATCACATGTTTCAGATGTTTCTATTGTGTTTTCAGATACTTGAAAGTCCACACATAGCATGTCTTCAGAAATGGAATTTTCCCACATTTCCTCGTTCTTATCGTTGCTGTTTAATTGTTCATTTTGCTTTGAATTACCGCAACCTCCCAGCATCAGAATTAATGCTAGAAACAACGCAAAAGTACTTGTTATAAAAACACTAGATTTTCTCATGCTTTAATCTCCCATAGTATTACGGAAGCTGCCACATCCATAAATTGAATATGAATGAGACAGCTTCATGAATTAAACAAAAATTTCAGTTATAAATCTTTTAATGCGAAACACCATTGTACTAAACCAATTTGCTTCAGCTACCATCGCATCTTCCATAGTTACAGGTTCTGCAAAGGTTACTTCATGACCATCATAGCGGTAACCATTGGTAATTGAAACAACTCCATCGCTATATGACGCTGCTCCTGAACTGTTTGCCCAGCTAAATCCGGAATTCGCTCCGTTTGTCCATACTGCGCTACTTAAGTCAATGGTTTTATTTACGCCACCTTCTAAACGAACATTAGATACAGTAACTGTTGTTCTGTTGTATACTCCAGGTGAGATTGCTGTATTCCATTCCGGTCCGCCCATGATAGCAAATCCGAATCCCGGAAGTACGCCATCTACTAAGAAATCATTGATATTTAATCTAATTTCTGTTGCACTAGCTTGGTCTGCTGTGATTACTTGTTCAGCAATGCCTGCATCACCAACTGAACCTGTGTATGTGTGATTGAAAAATCTCACTGTAATCGGTTCTGTCCAACCGCCTGTTGTGTTGATTGCCATATCCATGCAAAGGAAGATTTCTTCCGGTATGTCTGGTACGTCTGGCACTTCCGGTTCTTCTTCTGTTGTAACTGGTTCTGCAAAGGTTACTTCATGACCATCATAGCGGAAGCCATCTGTGATTGATACTACTCCTGCATTATATGAAGCTACGCCATTACTATTTGACCAACTATAGCCTGCTTCTGCTCCTTTTGTCCATGCCGCGTCACTTAAGTCGATGGCTTTGTTTACTCCACCTTCTAAACGAACATTGGTAATCGTTGTGGTCGTTCTATTCGGTGTATATCCATCTGCACATTTAGCATCCCATTCCGGTCCACCCATGATAGCAAATCCGAATCCAGGAAGTACACCATCCACTAAGAAGTCATTTATGTTTAATCTGATTTCTGTTGCACTAGCTTGGTCTGCTGTGATTACTTGTTCAGCAATTCCTGCATCACCAACTGAACCTGTGTATGTGTGATTGAAAAATCTCACTGTAATCGGATCTGTCCAACCGCCTGTTGTGTTGATTGCCATATCCATGCAAAGGAAGATTTCTTCCGGTACGTCCGGTACTTCCGGTTCTTCTTCTGTTGTAACTGGTTCTGCAAAGGTTACTTCATGACCATCATAGCGGAATCCATCTGTGATTGAAACTACTCCTGCATTATATGAAGCTACGCCATTACTATTTGACCAACTATAGCCTGCTTCTGCTCCTTTTGTCCATGTCGCGTCACTTAATTCGATGGCTTTGTTTACTCCACCTTCTAAACGAACATTGGTAATCGTTGT
>JAZQXU010000015.1:0-7922 GCA_045632945.1 Faecalimonas sp.
GTCATTGTATTTTCTCAAACGTACATATCCATTGCTACCGTCATGTGCACTAAAATAATTTTCAATCCTTTGGCCATCTACAAAGATACCACTCTCTGTATCATTGTCAGCAGGTATCATCATGGTCTCTGCAGCCCATGGTCCCTTGCCAGTCATATACTCATCTGTGCCCTTGATATAAAAGGCAGTAGCATTAGTGTTATTCTCAAGCTCTGCTCCCGCAATGGTCAGAACACCTGTATAAGGTTCCGGTGTATCCGGCTCCTCCGGTGCTACATAATCTGCCCACCGACTTCCGTTCCACTGAAAGCTTGATTCTTCAATCACAATCGGTGTTGGGTCAAATACCGTTCCCTGTGTCCAATTGTCATCTACATAAAATGTTCCTTTAATCGTAACAATACTGCCGTTTTTTACATTCGGGATCTGACTGATATGGTAGCCATTGTTCGTATCACTGAATTTTCTCAACCACACATAACTCGTATATCCCTCATGCGAAGTATAATATGTTTCTATTCTTTGTCCGTCTACAAAAATACCGCTTTCTGTGTCACCGTCAGCTGGTCGTAATGTAGTACCCCAACCATCAACACCATTGAGCGAATACTCATCTGTACCTTTAATATAAAAAGAACTAGCATCGGTATTGTCCTCAACCACCGCTCCTGCAATAGTCAGTTTTCCTGAGTAACTAGCGGCCTGTGATAAAAGTGTCGGTACACTCAACGAACCAACCAACAACGTTATGGCTGATATAATTGCCGTAATTTTCCTTAACATATTTCACACACCTTTCTTATTGACCAATTGTAGTCAAATATACACTCCATTTAGAACCGCCGAAAGCTGCTATCATCATGTCATAGATTTCTTTTGCATTTTTTCCATTTGGTTTACACAAAAGCGACTCTAACGTATCACTTGTACCCGTTGAAGTAGCTCTTACTCCTGCACGATAGAACAATTCATTATGACAAAAATCATCTACATAGATTGCTTCTTTTGTTGCATCATACACAGACTGTTCTGTTACATCTAATCCATCATATTCATAGTTAAATGGTGCAAAACCACCAATACAGTTATCCTTGAATACCTGAATACCTTCATCAGATGCAAGGAACAGTAAAAATTTGTCTACAAGGTCTTTGGCATTTGAGAATACAGGTGTGTAAGCAACGTGCTCTAATGCCTTACTTCCTATCGCATTGCGTGCATCTTTCACGAATGCAACTTCTTCTTCTGTTACTCCTGCCGGCAATTCACCATTTCCGTCCACATAATCAATTACCTGTGAAAGCATTTCATCAGATGTAATATTCGGAAGGCGTTTTTCTTGTCCTCTTGAATAACTGTTTACACTATCAATAACAGAGCTGATAACAGGTGTTTTCATCATCTTAATTACACTGTCAGACTCAATTGTACTGTTGTTCTCAAGCTCTTGCATTAACCAATCGCCAATTGCATAAAATGCGTATTTGTATTCAGAAAGTGTAAATCTTGTCTGATATTCATTTAAGTTGTTTACGTTGATTTCTACCGCATTTTTTGGTGCAAAACCATTTTCATAAGAAATCAAATCATAAGATGTTTCAAGGGCTGCCAAACGTCCCGGTTGTTCAAAAATGTTAGCAGAATTTTCTGCTTCCATACCACTGTTCTTTTCAAAACCGATTCCTTCAAAGAACTTCTTGTAATTTTCCATTCCTTCATATTGTGCCCACCATGAAAGGTACAAAGAAGATGTCCATGCATCTAATGCACCCGGCAACATAATCTGACATCCTTTTTCTTGCAAGCGCTTGCAAAGTGCAACCAACTCATCCGTTGTATTTGGCACTTCCCAGTTGCCTTTACCTAATGCATTATCGATAACTGTTTCGTTGTAATACAGACCCATTGCTCCGGTTACATATGGTGCAAAATAAAATTTGTCATCGCTTGTATCCTCTGTTGTACGTCCGTCAACAGTACATGCGTAACGAATAGAATCGTTCATCTTCTCGCCGTATGTAATGCCTTCTCCCGGAATCTCTGTGTTATAAAGTTCGGTCAGATCACGCATTGCTTGTGTGTTCTCATACGAATACTTGTATTCTTCTAATAATTTGTGTCCACTAAGCTCAACAATATCAAAATAAAGGTCTGTGTCACAATATTCAGCATTTTTAATATCTGCCTGCATAACTTCTGCCGAGTTCACTGTCGTAATTTCTACAGTTACGCCCTCGTTTTTCTTTTCAAAAGCATCTGCTGCAGCATAGAGCCAATCTGTACCATAACCTTTTGCATACAACATAATTTTAAGAGTTGTTGCATCCTGACCTGAATTGTCAACTTTTTCCGGTTTGTTACCACAACCAACAAATGCTGTACATACCATCGCTGCCACGCAGAGAATAGCCACTAATTTTTTTACCAATTTTGTTTTCATGTTCTTCCTCCTAACCTTTAATTCCACCAATAGTTACATTTTCCATAATCTGTTTGTTAAATATAATAAACAAAACAGCGACAGGAATAATTGATATAAATATTCCGGCAAAATACTCCGGTGTCTGCATTCCAAGGTTGAATGCCTGTGATTTTATATAATATAAGGACGATGATAATGTCGGATATGACTTCAAGTAAATAATAACGTTCTGATAGTCATTCCAGTTTCCGATAAACAACATAATCGCCAATGCCGAGATAATGGATTGTGCAAGCGGTACCATGATTTTGAAAAATATAGTAAACGGACCCGCTCCATCCATCTTGGCTGCTTCCACGTATTCCGATGGTAAATTTCTAAAAAATGAATACGTGATTAAGAAATACATTCCATGTCCTGCTCCCTGTCCAAGGAGATACCCTACATTGTCAACCAAGCCCAATTTAAAAAGCAAACTATAATTGGCTGATGTCTGTCCGTATACCGGAAGCATCATTTGCAAAACGACAAATGCATATAGGAATTTCCTTCCCGGGAATTCAAATCTTGCTACAGCATATGCGAAACATACGGTTGACAACATTTTCATTAATGTACAACCAACGCTGAACCATACGCTGTTCCATGTCATTTCCCAATAACCAACCCAGCGCATTCCAATCTCTGCATCGCTAATCTGCAATCTGAACTTTTTAATCGCCTCTATAAAGTTTCTTAATGTAAAATCTCCTGTAAAGAAACTGTTTGCATGACCCAGATACCAGTTTGGGTCAGAGCATGCTACATTGAGTCCCCATATAATAAGGAAAACTAACGCGAGACTCCAAATCATTGGAACCAATCCGAATAGGTTTACTACAAGACCGTTACGCTTCAGTTCGCCGATTCTCTGGCGCAAAGCGGAGTCTTTCTTTACTTTGTTCTGTTGTTTTCTCATTAATACTCAACCTCCTCTCCAAAACGGTTCATAATCTTTCTACAAACCACAACAAGAGGAATGGTAAGTACTGTGAAAATCAATCCCAATGCCGCAACGTGGTGATATTCACCGGTCAAGCTGTTCTGTACCATCTTATACATCCAGAACGCCAGTGTATATGTGTTGTGCTGTCCGTCCGTCAAAATGAGGACAGAACCGCTGGCACCAAAGATACCGATAATCTGCAGTGAAACCATTGTTACGAAAGTCGGCCAAATAAGCGGAAGAACAACTGAAACAAATTCTCGAATCGGTTTGATTCCTTCCAGTTTGCCATACTCAATAAGATCATACGGAATACGACTCATTCCGCCTAGCCAAATGACGAGATTACCGCCGACTCCTACTAATACGTCATAAATAATAATATACAGCAAACCGTTATTTACCATAAAAATAATCGGTTCGTCGGTCTCCATTGCCTGTTGAATGAGTTGCATCAACGGGCTGGTGGATTCCATTAATTTACTATACAAAAGAGCCATCATGATACCACTGACTGCACCCGGCAGATACAATGCAATTCTCATAAATGAATGTCCGAAGCTACGACGGAAAATCAAATACGCGAAAAACATCGTTAGCGGAATCATTAGAAGCTGTACACAGAAAAATATCATCGTATTGCGTAGCGCCAGTGAAATATCACTGGACGCTGCGCCTGCAAACAAGTTATTGATTGCCCACTCAAAGTTGGTCATGTCAAACTGTCTTGTGTAAACATCTGTAAATGCCATACGGAAAGTCTCTAGCTGAACTCCCAACCAAAATATCAGCAAATGTATAATAGCCGGAGCACATAATACAATGATGCATATCCATTCTGCTTTTGTATTTTTATAGCGTTTCTTGTTCATCATGTCTAATCTCCTATCCAATTACTCCGCAATGTATGGAATCACGAAAATTCCTTGTCCCGGAGTTAAGGTTGCCGAATAAGTTCCGTTGGTTAATGCAACTGTACTTTCCACACCATTGATATAAACTTTAGCATGGGTTGCATTGTTGAATGTAACTGACATGTTAATGCTACCTTTGTTCTCAGCTGGGTCTGTTACATGTACCAACATAAAGCCGTCATATCCGTTTACATCCTTGAGGCATCCAATAATCGCATCATTTGTTGCAGAATATGATGAAATACGTGGTGATGAATATGTCGCTACTGAGTCCATAATATTATCTTCATCATCCACTGAAATACCAATAGTTCCCTGCCAATTGTAATTGAGAAGGATGTGGTCGATGGCCTTGATTTCTGTGTTTATTGCTTTAACCGCATCATAGATTGGCGTCTTTTGTCCATTGAAAATCATGGACTTAGTCGTTCCCACAGTTTCATCCCAGTGTTTATCATATGTAAAGTATTGAACAGACTTCATACCATAGGCCAGTGCAGAATATACCTGGAAGGAAATATCTGCCTCTGTAAGATCACGGTAGTAGTCTTTTTCTTGTGATGCCAACTCTCCGGTAGCATGACTTTGCACTGTGATACCTGTTTCATAATTTCCATGTCCCGCTTGTGCTGAAAGTTCTAGGTTGTTAAACCAGTCTTGGCGCATGTAATCTTCTTCCGTTTTCCAGAACCAGGATCCTGATATTTTATGCTTAAATGGATAGAAGTCATATACAAACTCTCCGAACAGATTGCCGTATGCATCTGCATATTTTACATATTTCTCATCCAACGAAAGAGAATCATCATTCCAAAGGGTGTTAGCGCCCTCTGCATACGTCGGATAGAAGGATGTAAAAATATCTTTTCCTTTCTCTGCATTAAGACTGTTCAACACATTTAATACTTGCTTATGACTTTCCAATTGAGCATAAGTCGGTTCATCCAACATGAAGAAGCCACGGAAGGTATCTCCATAAGTATCCGACAAGTCTTTGTAAGCATTTTCAATAGTCGCAGCGTTAACCCCTAGTGTGCCTGCAACCATATCTTGAATAGCACTTGAAACTACTAGCACATCCAAGTCGTATTGTTTCGCCTTCTGCATATAAGCATCCAATCCGTCACTGTTCAATCCTGCGTTTCCGTATTTCGCTCTACCGTCTCCTTCTCCCATCAGAGTCGTGAAACCTGCATCTTTATACCATTGGAAATCACCATTCAAATCTGGACTGATATATGCTGCAAGTCGCATTTCCAGATTATCTACATAAGTTGGAGCACCTTTAATATTAGAACCGTTTACAAAATAAGTTGTGCCGTTTACAAGAAGCCATCTCATCAGTCTTTCATCATGTTCGTCAATATTTCCCGAACTATTTAAGTCCGCATTAGCTGCTTGGATCTGTTCCTCCTCCTGTGCAAGATATCTTATGATACGCACAAGGTCGAGACTATTAATGTCTTCCGCAGCAGTTGCATCTCCTGTGGCATCACCATACCACTCAACTTTTTCTTCCGTATCCGCCGTTGCAGTATATATTTTCCATGCTCCGCCTGTGAAGATATATTTCGCAGTCTTAAAGGTTACCTCATACAATCCCGCAAAGGTAAATGTACCTTTCAGCATTACGATCGTGCCTTCCTTTGCACTTTCTTCTACGTCTGAAAGACATACATAATATTTATTATCAGCGTACTTCTTGATAAAGACTTCTGTCTCTACATAAGTATCTGTACTTGAATCATATTTGTAGATACCAGAGTTGTCTCCAACCTTTTTCAATTGTGCATCCCATCCGGTAGTTGGGAAAGTATCGGTCGCTGAAAGGTAAATGCCATCTTCTGTACCACCGCCTGCTGTTACATAATCGATTGCCGGCGCGGATGATTCATGTGAAGTTCCTACAACAACTGCAAAGTCTTCAGTCAATCTGATACCGTCTTCACGTGCTGTGCCCGTACTATTATTACGTCCTTGAGATGAGCCAGCTTTCAGAGTAATTGTATATTCTGTGTCTTCTGCCAATGTCTGTGGCAATACACTACTTGGAATGTTCATATAAAGACTGTAATATGTCACATCATTTTCCGTACGACTAGATGATGATTTCCACCAATGTGTCATATATTCTGTTCCATTCACCTCATATGCCATATATGGGAAATAAGTATCGTTTACATCGCCCTCCATATTAGTGTTTAATGTAAAAAACAATTCCCAACAATTACTGTCTGTGTTAAATCGAATGGATTTGTAGTCTATACCCGTAACTGTAATATCAGTTGGTGTAAAAGTTCCTTCTCCAAAATGTCTGCCGTTGAACTCAAATTCGGTTGCTGTAAAAGTAACCTCTGAAAGTCCATCCTCTGATAAAAATGTTCCTTGGATGGAAACCACATCGCCATATTTCATTGTAAGCCCTGATTGATTGGTATATTCTTGAATACATACGTACCACTTATTGGTATCAAATTTCTTTAGATAAATATCCGTTTTTTCACCATTTACCAAAACACCATTGGCGTCTCCGTCTGTAGGTTTATATATCAAATTCCAATTTGTATCATAAGGCGCACCATCTTCTGATGTGAAATAAAAACCGTTTGCACTACCGCATTGACCGTCCAAAGAAAATACAGGAGTTCCCGTATATTTGTCAGATTCAACATAATTTTTCCATGCACTTCCAGTCCACTGGAATTGTGCCTCCTCAAAAGTTACTGTTTCATTATTTGTCGAATAACCAAAGAGACCTTTGATTTTTAGAATATCGCCTGCATTTAATGTACCAAAGTTTTCAACATAGTATGCTGCTGTATCAACCTTCTTTAACAGGGCATTCGGCATTCTTGTACCATTTACATAAATACCGCTATCACCATTTAACGCCGTTAATGGTTGAGTCCAACTAATTGTTGGCATGGTATCTGTTGTGTCCAGATACACATTCGTCGCACTTCCGTCTCTAGTTGTGTAAGTAAGCACGCCTGGATAGTTGATAATTTCTACATAATCTACCCACTGTGTTCCATTCCACTGGAATTTGCCTTCAGTAAAAGTAACGCTTGCAAGTCCATCTGCTGAATAGAAAGTACCTTTGATTGTTACAACGTCACTTGTGGTTGGTGTCGTCGTAAATCCTTTTACATAATAGCGATTACCTGCACCATCGTATTTTATCAACAAACCTTTTTCTTGCTTTACATTGTTTATAAAAATACCACTTGTGTCATCATTTGCATTATCACTCAACTGAGACGCGCTCGACTCCCAACTACCCGACGTGTCATTTGCAAGATACTCGTCATTTCCTTTTAAGTAAATCGCACCTGCATGAGCATCATTCTGTTCTGCACCTTCACGTGTTAGACTTCCTTGATATGTAGAAATCGGTACATACTCACTCCAAGTACTTCCATCATACATGAAGCAAAGTTCTTTAATAAAATAATTACCCACAACATTCCAAGCTCCATTTGATGATACGAAATGTCCCTTTATCGTGACCGTAGTACCAGCCACAGCATTCAGCCCACCTATATAAAAGTATCCGTTTCCGACATTCTTAAAGTTTCCGCTATAATAAGCACTTGGTGTA
>JAZQXU010000016.1:0-77841 GCA_045632945.1 Faecalimonas sp.
CCTTACTTTACTGTTTTAAGGTCATCTTTTCGATGTCCGTTCTTGAATTATTCTTAAAGAAATCTTCAGGAAACTTTTTCTTTGTCATCTATTGTTTAATTATCAATGTTCTCTTGTTGTCTCGCGACAGCTAGATTAGAATATCACAATGAATTTTCATTGTCAACCACTTTTTTTGTTTTTTTACAGAAACAATTAACTGCCTTTATACAACTAAATCAACTGCAATACATCACCGATATTTTTAATGCCAATAACTCGGATGCCCTGAATTCCTTTTACCATATCTACACACACTTCCGGTAAGACACAGATTTCAAATCCAAGTTTCTTTGCTTCTGCTACTCGTTGCTCAGGCATATTGACCGCCCTTACCTCGCCACTGAGTCCGACTTCACCAAAGACAATCATCTTCTCGTCTATTGGTTTGTTTTTGTAACTTGAAATGAGCGCCATTACAATTCCCAAGTCAATTGCCGGCTCATTCATTTTCACGCCACCCGCTATATTAACATATGCATCATAATTAGAAAGGTGCAATCCTAGTCTTTTCTCTAACACTGCCATCAAAAGATTAACTCGATTATAATCAGTGCCGGCTGCAGTTCTTCTCGGCATACCGAAATTACTGTTGCATACAAGAGCCTGTATTTCTATTAAAATAGGACGTGTTCCTTCTATAGAACAAGCTACGACCGACCCGGACGCATGCTCCGGTTTCCCATTTAACATAAACTCCGATGGATTTTCCACCTCGACAAGTCCATTCTGACGCATTTCAAACACACCAATTTCATTCGTTGAACCAAAACGATTTTTTACGCCTCTTAATATACGATACGATGCATGTCTATCGCCTTCAAAATATAAAACTGTATCTACCATGTGTTCTAAAACTCTCGGGCCGGCAACTGTTCCTTCTTTTGTTACATGACCAACTATAAATATGGAAATACCAAGTCCTTTTGCCATCTGCATAAACACATTTGTAGATTCACGTACTTGTGATACGCTGCCCGGCGCAGAAGCCACCTCTTCGCTGTACATAGTCTGAATCGAGTCTATAACAACCACATCCGGTTTGCGTTTTTCAATCACACCTCGAATCACTTCTAAATTAGTCTCGCAGAGCAAATACATATCTTCTTTAAATTCACCCATGCGATTGGCACGTAACTTAATCTGCTTTAGGGATTCCTCGCCGGAAATGTAAAGTATCTGTTTTTTGTTTTCACACAATTTTTGACACACTTGTAGAAGCAAAGTAGATTTTCCAATTCCCGGATCTCCGCCCACCAAAACAAGCGAACCCGGAACAATTCCACCACCCAGTACTCTGTCTAATTCTTGTATCTGTGTGCAAATTCTTTCTTCATAATCTGTTTCTATATTCTTTAATGCTACAACTTCTGCTTCTTTAACCATTTTTGTTGTATTGTTTTTCGAAATAGAAATGCTTTCTTCTACAAATGTATTCCATTCTTTACACATTGGACACTGCCCTAACCACTTGTTTTCTTCGTGTCCGCAATTTTGACAAAAAAAGATACTTTTTTTCCCTTTCGCCATAATTTCCTCCTAAATTAATCTTCCTTTGTAATAAATGTGATTGCTTTTTTGGAAATACAAACTTCCACGCTCGTTCCGCCCTTTACTTGACCGTCTAGAATAGCCTCTGCTAATTTATCCTCCAGCTCGTTTTGTAAAGCTCGACGTAATGGACGCGCACCGTATTTCTTGTCTGTTCCCTTCTCAACAATATGTTTCTTAACCGAATCACGAATCGTCAATTTAATGTCTAGTTGTTTTTTGACTCTGTCGATGAATTCACGGCAAAGCAGTCCAACGATTTTTTTCATGTGTTCTTCATTTAAAGCATGGAACACAATTGTCTCGTCAATACGATTTAAAAATTCCGGACGGAATAAACGTTTTACCTCTTCCATTACATTAGATTTCATTTTTTTATAATCTTCTGCTGCATCTTCCTTGGCACCGAATCCTAATTTCTTCGGTTCAACAATTGATTTGGCACCCGCATTAGATGTCATAATAATAACTGTGTTTCTAAAATCTACTTTTCTGCCTTGGGAATCTGTAATGTGTCCGTCATCCAATACTTGCAGCAAAATATTAAATACGTCCGGATGCGCCTTCTCGATTTCATCAAACAGCACAACTGAATATGGATTACGTCTGACTTTTTCGCTGAGTTGTCCGCCATCATCATGACCTACGTATCCCGGAGGCGAACCAATCATCTTAGAAACGCTGTGCTTTTCCATATATTCGGACATGTCAACACGTACCATCGCATCTTCCTTGCCAAACAACGCTTCTGCCAAAGCCTTGGCTAATTCCGTTTTCCCAACTCCTGTCGGCCCTAAAAATAGGAATGAACCAATTGGACGGTTCGGACTTTTGATACCAACTCGACCTCTTTTAATTGATTTTGCAACTGCTGTGACCGCTTCATTCTGACCTATCACACGCTTATGGAGTGTCTGTTCTAATTTTTTCAAGCGCTCACTTTCCTTTTCCGTCAGCTTTTGAACAGGAATCTTTGCCCATGCCGAAACAACTTCTGCAATATCATCTTCTAAGACCATAAGCTCTTGCTTCTCATGCATATTTCGAAAACGCTTTTTGATTTTTTCAATCTTCTTCGCTATCTGTTCTTGTTCCTGATGAATCAAAGATGCTTCCGCAAAATGACCGGCAGTAATCTCTTCTTCTTTCTTGACAGCCATCTCTTGCAACTGACATTCTAAGGATTTCAGATTCTCCGGCGCTTTGTATCCGCGAAGGCTAACTTTTGAACACGCCTCGTCAAGTACATCGATCGCTTTATCCGGCAAATGTCTGTCATGGATATACCTTTTCGACATCTGTATCGCCGCTTCTAACGCTTCCCCATTAATTTTTACGCGATGATGCGTTTCATATTTTGTTTTTAAACCGTCTAAAATCTGTTTGCAAAGAACATCATCCGGTTCGTCCACGATAATCGGCTGAAATCTTCTTTCTAATGCCGCATCTTTCTCTATGTGCTTGCGATATTCTGTAATAGTCGTCGCTCCAATAAGTTGAATCTCACCGCGAGCCATAACCGGTTTGAGAATATTGGCCGCATCCAAGGCACCTTCTGCCCCTCCGGCTCCAATAATTGTATGAATTTCATCCAAAAACAGGATAACATTCTTATCTGATTTCACCTCACGAATCAGTTTTTTCATGCGCTCCTCAAATTCGCCTCGATACTTTGAACCTGCCACCATACCTGACAAATCCAGTGTGAGAATATGTTTCTCTTTCATACCATCCGGCACAATACCTTCAGCGATTCTATTTGCCAATCCTTCTATGATAGCCGTTTTCCCAACACCTGGCTCACCGATAAGGCATGGATTGTTCTTTGTCCTGCGGCTAAGGACCTGCATAAGCCTTGCAATTTCCTCGTCGCGCCCGATGACTGGGTCAAGCATTCCATCTGCAGCCTTGGCAGTTAAATCGGTAGCAAACTGTTCCAATACACCGCCCGGAACACGTCCGCCGGTCAACTCTTCTTCGTATTCTTTCGGGTCTACTCCGACAACTTGGAAAATATCATCTAAAACCTTGTCAAAATTCACATTGAGAGTTGCGAGAATTTTTGTCGCCACACTATCTGCATCTCGCACTACAGCTAGTAACATATGCTCTGTTCCGATTTTTTCCGAGCGCAAACGAATTGCTTCTTGTTCAGCATTATCTAACAAGAACTCCATTCTCGGACTGAATTGGATACGCTTTTTCTTGTTACCATCTACCGGTGCAACCAGATTCTCAATCACTTTTATGATTTCTTCTTCCTCGGCTCCGTTTGCCGCAAGTATCTGGCTTGCCACTCCTATATACTCTTTTCTAAGAGCCAACAATAAATGTTCCGTGCCTATATGTGGATGGTTCCATTTCTTAGCAAGAGATCTTGCCATCTCCAGGACGCGCTCGGCCTGTACTGTAAAATCTTTATTCATGTCTCTATATCCTCCTTGATGTTAAAAATACTCTGCAAATATTTCGTCAACTAATTCGTAAACATCCTCTTTCGTGATATTCTTACATCTACCTTTTGCAAGCACAACTCGAAGTTGGGACTTCATATCCGCCATTGCTTGTAATTTATCCATATCGATTGCAATGACTGCCCCACGTCTTCTATCAAGATGAATAATTCCTTCTTCTCGCAAAACCGCATACGCTTTGTTCACTGTATGCATATTGATGCCGATTTCTTCCGCCAATTGACGAACAGAAGGTAATGAGTCTCCTTCTACAATCTGAGCGGTTGCTATTCCCATAATAATTTGATTGCGAAGCTGCATGTAAATGGCTTCATCACTGTTAAAATCAATTGTAATAATCATTGCTTCACCTTTTCTTGTGTATTTGTTATAGAAAGATTATAACACATGTTTCTTCAATATAAAAAGAGAAAATGCTGATTATTCAACATTTTCTCTTTATTAGCTTTAGTAAAGTGCGGCATCCTTTGATTCACGTATTGTTTTTCCATTATAAATAAATGTTTTAAATTCGTATTTCTTAAATCTAAGTTCTTTTGAAATACCATTTATTTGAATGGTTGTTGTGGCACTTGACTTGTAATTATTATGTAATCTTAAAACATATGTGCCATTTTTTCTACGTTTGAATGCAGTAATAACAACATTTTCGTTTGAAACTGTCACAAGTTCTTTCGGTGCATTTCCTTTTCCATGAGGGAATGTCAGCACACTGTAAAGCGGTTGATTAAATTCCTGTGCGTTCTTCTCACATTCACACACCTTGTTCACACCAATACGGAAGTCAAAGTCGTGCGTTCCAATTTCAATAAATTGAGTATAACGTGTCTCATCTACAATAAGCGGCACTCCTTCATCCGTCGGATGAGCGCAGTATGCGGAACCATTTAATAGTGTCAAATATAAGTTTTTGCCTTCTTTGGAATAAGAGTGAATGCCACTACGGTTATAAACAACAAATGCATTATCACCATTTTCCACACCGACAAATCTATTTCCCGGTTTTTCATCCCCATTATTTGGATTGTACTGCGTTCCGTAAGCCGCCTGTGTAAAGAAGCCACGTTTGCCGTTAAGTGGTAATTGTATCTTCAATCCCTTACCCTTTCCATTCCAAATAACATGTGCTTTTACATCGATGTAAGGAAGATTGTGATAGAATTTATAATTCACAACTACATGTGATTCACCTTGACTAAACAAAGCTTCTACCTGAGTAAGCACCGGTCCGTCTTCTATAATAGTTACGCCTTTTAACCCTTCAAATAAGCCACTGCCTGTTGTGTCCAGACTCATAGCTCGCTGATTGCTACCGAGTTTGTTCATTCGCCAACCCCATGGGTCTTCGTTATCATCAAATACAATTGGATTAAACAAATTTCCCGCTGCATACTCGACACCATCTTGAATGTAGCTTTCAATCAGACCTGTACTTCTGCTGATTTTTACTTTTTTATACTTATCTTCTAAAATGATGTCGTCTGTTGATGTATCTCCGACGTAGCGTGGTGGTTCTACTTCAACTGTTTCAGTATGAATTCCAAATTGTGTCACTGACATAGCCGGGTATGTATATTTATATATCAGTCGTTTTCTTCGAGAAAAGTTTATGATAGATTCTTCCAGTATAATTTGAGAATCCACCGCTTGACCATTGGAGTCATACATATTCAAAACAAATTTTCCCGGTCTTGCTTCAAACAGTTCTGTCTCAACAACAGTGGTCACTTCATATGGATGTGGATTGAGGACTACGAAACAGTCATCGCCATCTTTGGCCTTAGGAAGCATTCCACTAAATCTAAAATATCCGTTATAAAATTCACCGTTTACCTGTTGTATTGCTGCAAGTGCTTTTTCTATAGAAGAATCATTACCCGTCTTGATAGATGTACCGGAAAGTACATCATGAAATTCTATTTGACAGAGCGCACGTTCTGCATTTTTAAATACTTCTTTATTATATTGATAAATGTTCGCAATACCCAACATAGACAAGAAGCGCTCGGCACGATATATTGCATTTTCAAGACGATCATGCACCTGCTTGATGGAATTTACGGAAGAGTAAGATTTTATAAAAGCAATGATCTCTTCCGAGAAATCTTGTGTAGGAGTAACTGCTGCAAAATAATCATCCGGAGTAGAATGTATAATCTCCCAAGTTCCCTTTTTCTCATCGGTAAGCTTGATGATGTCATTCAAATCTTTTTCTGAATTAATGCCACCATGATTACCTACACCCCAGAGAACAATCACATCCTCTTCTTTATCATTTTCATAAACCTGCGCCTTGCGGATAATATCGCTTTTTGCCTGTCCCGGCTGACTACAATAAATGTCCAAATCTTCTTGACGAAGTGCTTTAATTTTACTTCCATCATATCCTTCCCATAAAAACGGGCCATGTGGAAGCGCTTTTAACCAAGTAAACCAAGGTAACGGTCTGCAGAATAAATAATTTTCAAATCCGCATTTTTTTAAGATTTGCGGCAAACCTTTTGTGTGACCAAAAGCATCAAAATTAATACCTGTTTTTGGATATGTATTAAATTTTTCTTGGAAATATTCTTTCCCCAAAGTAATCTGACGTATAAAGGATTCTCCGGATGGGACAAGACAATCCGGTTGATCATACCATCCTCCCATAATATGCCATTTTCCCTCTTTAACCAACTTCGTTATATCTTCAAAAAGAGTTGGATCAAATCGTTCTATATACTCGTAAAGGATAACTTCATTATGGCAAAAAATATAGTCATATTTTTCAGCAAGACGAACTGCGCTGTAAAATGTTGCAAGGGCTGCAGCTGCTCCCTCGTCCCAATCCCATTGCCATACCGGGTCTAAATGAGCATTACAAATAAGATGTAGTTTTTTCATAGCATTTCCTCTTTCTAATGAAGGTGTCCCCTTTTGGAAACACCTTCTTCTAATGTCTTATACTCTCTTAAGCAGTACTTCATTTTCATATTTTTCAATTTCATCATAGTAATTGTCTGCTGCCACACCGCATTGTCTACAGTATTCAGCCCAAACATCACCAATTGGAAGCATCTTGCAATCTTCCATTGCAACCATCTTGCGTGAGAATTGATTTGTATCTTGCAATTCTTTTAAGTATGCACTTGGAGTACAGAGCGCGTTAAGAAGTGCTTTTTGCATACTTCTGAATCCTGTTACCCAAGCAGAAATACGGTTGATTGATGCATCAAAGAAGTCTAATGCAATATCAACTCTGTCAATTGCGTCGCAACGAACGATTTCCTGTGCAATTTCCTTTGTCTCATCATCAAGTACAACAACATGGTCTGAATCCCAACGGATACCACGTGTTACATGAAGTGCAACCTCTGGGAAGAAGCAAAGCAATGCAGGAATCTTATCTGATACTACTTCTGTTGGATGATAGTGTCCGTTATCCATAAGTGGCAAGCATTTATCTTTGTTTGCTGCGGCGTAGCTAAGTGTAAATTCAGCAGAACCTGCTGTAAAAGCTTCTACACCAATACCAAACACTTTCGATTCTACACATGGTTTTACTTTATTGAAATCATATGGTTCAGCAAGAATTGCATCGATAGATTCTTTATAACGCATTCTTGGTCCCATACGGTCTGCCGGAACATCTTTAAATCCATCGCCTGTCCAAATGTTCATAACACATGGGAAGCCTGTTTCTTCTGCAAAATATGTAGCAATACGGATACATGCTTTTCCGTGTTCAATCCAGAAGTTTCTCGTCTCTTCGTCAGGGCTTGAAAGTGTTAAGCCATCTTTTACCTTTGGATGTGAGAAGAATGTTGGGTTGAAGTCAAGACCCATTCCTCTTTCTTTTGCAAAATCAACCCATTTTTGGAAATGCTTTGGTTCTAACGCATCGCGATCTGCAAATTCGCCTTCTTCAAAGATTGCGTAACAAGCATGTACGTTGATTTTCTTAGCACCCGGCATCAAGCTCATTGCTTTGTCCATATCTGCCAATAATTCTTCCGGTGTTCTTGCTTTTCCAGGATAGTTACCTGTTGTCTGGATACCACCTGTAAGTCCACCGTCGTGGTCAAATCCGATTACGTCGTCACCTTGCCAGCAGTGCAAGGAAACCGGAATCTCTTTACATTTCGCAATAGCTGCATCTGTATCGATGCCATACTTTGCATAAATCTCTTTTGCTGATTCATATCTTGTCATTTTATTTTCCTCCTTATGATAAAAACCTTAGTTTTTATATTCCTTAATATCAAATGAGTCGCGGATGCAGTTTCTTGCTTCCACGAGACTTCCCAATTCTCCTGAGTACATCATCTGTACTGCGAGATTTCCAAGAGCGGTTGCTTCTGTCGGACCTGCATATACCGGTTTCTTACAATATTTTGCTGTCAACTCATTGAGGTATCCTGCGTTTGCACCGCCCCCTACCACATGAATCTTGTCATATGTTTTTCCGGTTACTTTTTCTAAGCCCTCAATCGTATCTGCATAACATTTTGCCAAACTGTTATAAATAACTGAAGCAATCTCTCCTACTGTTTGCGGAACTTGTTGATTGGTGTTTGCACAATAATCTTGAACTGCCTTGATCATACTCTTTGGTGCAAGGAAGCAATCATCGTTACAGTCCACAATAGAAGCAATGGTTTCATTTGATGCCATGGCGCAAATTTCACCAAACGATAACAACTCTGGATAATGAGACTTGAACGCCTCAGGAAATTCATATCGCACTGATTGAATCATCCAAAGACCCATAATGTTTTTCAAATATCTGAAGCGATAATCATAACCACCTTCATTTGTAAAGTTCTCTTTCATACTCTCGATAGAGCAATCAGCTTCCATTCTTTCTACGCCCATCAGTGACCATGTGCCTGAGCTTATGTAGATACCATTATCATCATTAGTTGGAACTGCAAGTACTGCTGAACCAGTATCATGTGTTGCCGGTAAAATAACCTCACAGTCAAATCCTACTTCTGCTTGTACTGCTTCTGTAAAATTACCAACCTTTGTACCCGGTTTCGTCACTTTACAGAACATATTCTTGTTATATCCAAGCATCTCAATGAGTTCATAATCCCAATCTTTTGTCTCAGGATTCAAAAGCTGTCCTGTAGAAGCTTCTGTGTACTCATTTACCTTCACACCTGTCAATTTATAGTTGAAATAGTCAGGAATGAAAAGCAATGTCTCTGCTGCTTCCAAGTGTTCCGGATTGTTCTGTTTTACAGCCATGAGCTGATAAACCGTGTTAAAAATTGCTTTCTGGATGCCGGTTCTCTTATAAAGATCTTCTTGTGAAATAATTTCATAAACTTTTTCATCCATACCGTTGTTACGGCTGTCACGATATCCATATGTCTTGCCGAGAATCTTGTCATCCTTGTCCAACAACACATAGTCAACACCCCATGTATCGATACCCATGTAAGAAGGAATCTTTCCAATCTCTTTACATTTCTTGAGACCGGATACGATTTCATGAAACAATCGGTCAACATCCCAGCATAATGAACCATCCACATCATCCATTCCGTTCCAGAAACGATAAACTTCCTCTAATACAATTTTTCCATCTACGATTTCTGCGATGATATGACGGCCGCTTGATGCCCCGATATCAATGGCCAAATAATACTTACCCATATTGATTACCTCGCTTTTTCATTATTACTAACATTATATACGTCTTTTTTTGCGTAAAAAAGGACGCTATTTGTAAAAAATACCGTCCTTATTTGCGTTTCTATCTATTTTCTCTGTATTGTTTTGGCGATACACCAAAACGCTCTTTAAATTTCCTATAAAAATAACTCGAATTATCATATCCAACCATGCGAATTATTTCATCAATGGATACACGACTATTGGTTAACATATAAGCTGCTTGATTCATCCTTTTTGTCTGAACAAGTTCTTTATAGGTCTTTCCGGTGCGTTTCTTAATTTCTCTGCTTAGCCAATAGATATTATATCCCATGACCTCCGCAAGTTCGGAAAGACTTCCTTCCTTATACTGCGTTTCGACATAATTCAAAACTGTAACCTCAAACTCCTGATGGTAAGCCGTTCCTCCTGTTTCCATTTTTTCAATGTGATTGATTAAATGCAATAGCAATAGTCCCATTGTCAATTGATTGGAACTACGCTTATTCCATTGGCTGTTAAGCAACGACCAAATCATGTTTTCAATTAAATTTTGTATCGGAAGCACATCAGATACATGAAAATAAAGGTACGAGGTTCTACGATTGTCCTCACAGAGACTACCCACAAGAAAATCTCTAAGCAAATTATCCTCTGCTCCAATCATTTCAAATGCTTTGTCAAAAAATTGTGGAAGAATAATAAAATTAATTGCAATATCGTCCTCTCCTGCCGGCAAAATTTCCTGCGTTGCATTTTGATTCAAGAGAAGCAAATCGCCTTCTTCAAGCACAACCCGATTGCCATCTACGATATGTGTGGTACTACCCTTGCACATATAAATCATCTCCACATAATTGTGTCGATGTTTAGGAAAATGTACGAAGCGTGTATGCGTTCGCACTTGTATAAGTTTCCCTTTTTGCAGAAAATGTTCGCTGTCGATTACCAATTCCTTTTTCTTTGTGTATATCGTCTTATTGATATTCTTTTGTCCATCTAAGATATTCTGTTCTTCCTCTGTAATGACAGATAACTGTTTTACAAGTTCTGCATTCATATGTATCCTACTTTCGGTTTACAATTTCCTCTGTAAGTGCCATGTATTCTTGCGCACTTCTGCTGCTTCTACGGTAAGCCATAATTGGCATGTTATTATCCTGAGACCATTCCACACTGCTATCCACACGGATAAATGTATCAAACACATGCAAATCATCCATGTCGCGCAAGGCCTCAAAAGTTTGTTTGAAATAATTTTTTCTCGTATCAACTTTCGTAACTGCTATACCAAGCACTTGCAATTCTGGTGTGATCTGTTGAACTTGTTCTAAAAATTCAAACATATTTCCAAGTCCGAACAATCCCCACGGTGTTGCCTCCACCGGAATAACGATTCTATCAGATGCGCATAGTATATTCATAACCCATCCGCCAAGTGTCGGTGGAGCATCAATCAAAATATAATCGTATTCTCCTGATTGTACGATTCCGCTGAGACATTTTTTAAGGATAAATTCCCTCTGCCACTTCGAAAATAATTCGTACTCAATGGAGCTCATCAATGTCGAAGACGGGATCATGTCCAAATTCTCGTATGGTGTATGTATGATATAATTCTGCAAATCTCTTTGATTACGTATGGCGTGATAAAGATTCTTTTCCCCTTGCGCCATTTCCAAAACTTCATCATCTGAAAAATAAGACAAAGACAGATTGAGTTGCATGTCTCCATCAATCAGTAAAACTTTATGTCCGAGTTGCGTCAAACCATAACCAACATTTGCACACGTGGTTGACTTTCCGCTTCCTCCTTTGTTATTTGCAAAACAAATCACTTGTGTTTTCATCTTTTTTCTCCTATTTGCCTTTTTTATGCCTACAAAATCACTTTGTTAAATACAGACTTTGGCTGCTTGCAAACCGGGCACACATAAGATGCCGGCAATCCCTCAAAAGGTTCTGTTCCCTGATATGTATATCCACAAATGCCACATGCCCACTTGTCCTCAGCCGTTACTTGTTCCTGTTCTTCCTCAATATAAGTTGGGGCATTCTTTGGACTCTTTCCTTTGATAACATTGTGATAATAAGCATACGTCATCGGATTGCCGCCCTGTAATGTATCTGCTGCGATTACTTTTCCCAAAAAAACAGTGTGAGTAGTTGTCTCCATTTTGTCAATTACTTCACATATGACATAACCGCATGCGTCTGTCACCACGCTAAGCCCTTCCTTAACTATAACGTTTACATCTTGAAATTTGTTTATATCCTTTCCTGACTGAAATCCAAACGTTCCAATCAACCCCGGATCTGACTGCTCACACAAAATTGAAATTGCAAACTTACCGGTTTTTTCGATACATGCATGTGTGTAATTATCA
Source organism: Faecalimonas sp. (assembly GCA_045632945.1). Lineage (GTDB taxonomy): Bacteria > Bacillota > Clostridia > Lachnospirales > Lachnospiraceae > Faecalimonas. The sequence continues at coordinate 12,095 of JAZQXU010000016.1, forward strand.
CGATTCATGCTTACAGCCAGAGTTGCCGGCTCTGCAGTAATCTGCATAGCGCTATTCGCTATGCAGCCGGTTGGTCTTTGTCCATCCATCGTTGAAACAATATATACTCCATATGATAAATCTCGGAATGCATTTTTATTAATCATATCATCTTCTCCTTTGTAACTATTCTTCGTCTTCAAAAGCCGCTTCCGCGTCTTCTTCTACTTTCGCTCCACACTTCGAACAAAACGTTGCTTTTTCATCCACATATGAACCACACTTTTCGCACATTTCCATACCTCGGAGTTCGGCAATTTCCTGCTTAGCACTCTCAATAGAATCTTCTCTCTCTGCAATTGCTTCACAAAATTCTACGAATAGTTCATCTATGGTTTCGCCTTTTTTAAATTTATCATATAACATTTTCCCGATATCTTGATAATCTCTCTCATTGTTACGTTCCATTGTGTGGATTCGGCTTTTGATTTTCTGAATCTCAACAGTCTGCTCTGTCTTTTTAGAAACAACATCTACAACTTCCTCTGCTTTTTTCCCTACAACCTCTGCTTTCTCAGAAATAACTTTTCCCAGATTTTCAAAAAACTCTTTCATCTGTCAATCTCCTTTCTTAGAATCAAATCCGTCTTATTGTGATAAATGTATTATATACATCCAATGTTCCATAACCCCATTCGCGATTCGGATATGTTTCATTCGGTCTTTTTTCCGTACCTAATACTAGCAAATTGCGAATCTGCGTGGAATCAATGGTTTTCTGTTGCAACCTATACACGACCCACTCCATGATAAGCGCTGCTGCCCCGGCAGTAATCCCCGCCGCAATACTTGAACCTGTTCGCATGGCAAACTGTTCCCGCGCGGTGGCTCCTGTTACGTTAACCCCCGGTGCTACAAAATCCGGTTTAATTCGTTCACTCCTAGTATATCCTCTTCCCGACTGAATAGCAACAGAATTATCGTTTCCGTTGTAAAATCCCACTGTCATACCCACCAAACTACTGCCTGGTTCTGTGATGGTGTAATCCGGATTCGGTTCTAAAAAAAAGACTTCATTTTCGAGAAATTCCGTCACCGGAAGCCACATGTGAAATATCCCTTCCTCAATACGTACAGGCTCCACTACTACCTTCCAAATTCCCGCAGTCGGATTTTGAAAACGAAAAAATATAAGTTCTGCATTCAAGCGTTCTACAAACACCTTGTAATCAACTGATACTGTTGTTCTTTCTAAAACAAATGTATAGCTTGTGGTTTGCTCACTACGAATTGGAAACCGATAAGTCTGCTCTCCGCTTGGCGAAGTAATGGAAACCGCCAACAAATTCAGCGCATCGGTCCATAGTTCCATACAAAACCCGGTAACATTTTCTCCCACGCGGATTTCTACCTGTTTTTCATCATTTGGATTGTCTTCCTTTCTTAGAAAATGATGTCTCTGATTAGCCTCATTTCCGCCACCTATCACAACGGCCCGATTTGCCAAGTTCCCTATTATGTCCAATGTACCGACTAGTGGTGAACTGGCTGCATGGCTTCCCATGTTTGTTCCAAGCGCGATGCAGAGAACAAGCGGAAGGTCAAGACGCTCCGCCAATCGGTGAAGATATGCAATTCCTAACATTATATCATTTTCCTGATAACAAGGTTTGTCGGTCCGAATAAGATAAAAATCTTTCAAATACTGTTTGGCAGGTTTTAATTTAACCATGGCGATCCGACAATCTGGTGCGGCGCCTATAAATCTATTATCTTCGTTGACTCCTCCTGCTGCAAGACTTGCAAGAAAGGTTCCGTGACTGTTTTCATCCCTACTTGACACAAACGCGAACGGATCATTGCTTTGAAGAGCCTCATTTATCTCTTGTTCTGTATATTCTGTACCGTAATGTAACCCTTCCGGCGATGGCCCGGTTTGAATTGTCTGATCCCATATGCCTGCAATTCTTGTACTTCCATCTATATTTCGAAAAACAGGGTTCTGATAATCGATTCCGGTATCTACGAAACCAATCAACACCCCACTCCCTTGTAAATTAAGCGTAGGGTAGTTCTGCACTTGTATAATCCCTGCCTGTTCCATTGCTGCTGTATCCAAAAGGGTAAAACATTTCGGCACAGAATTATAAGGGTATGTTCCAAACTGTATGGGGTCTGCCTGGTCCTGATTTGCATAAACAGACTGATAAAAAAAACCAGTTTCCTGCGTGCATACTGCATTTCCGAATTTCTCTTCGAAAAAATCTTTCTGCAACTCACTTACAAGAAAATCACGATAATTTTCCGATAAGATTTGGTCACGACATACATTTTCAGGCATAATTTTTCCTAATCTTTTTCTTTAATATATGCAAAAACAGGATGTCAATGTGACATCCCGTTAAGTTTAATGATTCATCGGAAGTTTGGCCTGACCACGCATCGTAATCATCGGTGTACCCGTTCCTTCCACATATTCTTTTGTGATGGTAACCATTCCAATATTATCGTCTTTTGGAATCTCATACATGATATCCAGCATAAACTCTTCAATAATAGAACGAAGAGCTCTCGCACCAGTATCTTTTTTCATTGCTTTGGCCGCAATAGCATGTAACGCATCATCGCTAAATTCCAACTTCACCTCATCCAATGCCAATAACTTTTGATATTGTTTTAAAATCGCATTCTTCGGTTCTTGTAAAATCTTTACAAGCATATCCTCATCCAATCCTTGTAAAGTGAAGATAACAGGAAGACGACCAATGAATTCCGGAATCATACCAAAATTGCGCAAATCTTCCACCGTTACTTGTTCTAAAAGATTTTTTTCGTGATTATATTTATCTTTCAAATCAGCAATAAATCCCATAGAAGACTGTTTGTTCAAACGTTCTTTAATAATGTTTTCCAAATCAGGGAATGCACCGCCACAAATAAATAAAATGTTTTTTGTATTTATTGTGGTAAGCGGTACCATCGCATTCTTACTATTAGCTCCAACCGGGACTTCCACCTCGCTGCCCTCTAAGAGTTTTAGCATACCTTGTTGCACAGACTCCCCACTGACATCTCGCTGATTGCTGTTTCTCTTCTTTGCAATCTTATCAATTTCATCAATAAAAATGATGCCCTGTTCTGCTTTCTCGACATCGTTGTCTGCAGCTGCAAGTAATTTAGAAACTACGCTTTCGATATCATCGCCTATGTACCCTGCCTCTGTAAGGGATGTAGCATCTGTAATAGCCAGCGGCACATCCAAAAGTTTCGCCAAGGTCTTAACAAGATATGTCTTTCCGGAGCCTGTTGGTCCAATCATAAGCATATTGGACTTCTCAATCTCAATATCATCCATCGTATCTGTCGCAACACGCTTATAATGATTATATACGGCAACCGCCATAGCTTTCTTCGCATGCTCTTGTCCAACCACATACTGATCCAATTTGGCTTTAATCATGTGCGGAGCCGGAATATCCTTAATATTGATAATCGGTTTCTTCGGCTCTCCCTCTTTTTTCTTTTTGATTTTCTGTTTTTTCGGCATGATGCCATCCAAATCAGAAAGATTCATAAAATGAATTCCCGGTGTGTTCGACAACTGACTAAGATCAATCGGCATGTTATTCATTGCATCAAAACTTTTCTGCATACAATCCGGACACACGCATATGTTGTTCGGAAGGTCTATCATTTTCCCCGCAACACTTTCCGGACGATGACACAAAAAGCATATTTTTTCTTCAAATTCAATTCTGTCTGACATATGTATTCCCCTTTTTGCCTATCGTTCTACAAATCTATATACTCCTCTGCGTACTTTGACGCAACAGCACCATCGGCCACGGCTGTTACAATCTGGCGAAGTGGTTTCGCTCTCATATCGCCAACCGCAAAAACTCCCGCAATGTTCGTTTTTGTTGTTTCATCAGCAAGCACGTACCCTGCCTCGTCCAGTTCAACCTGACCTTTGATCAGTTCTGTATTCGGAATGTTTCCTATTGCCACAAAAATACCATCGCACGCAACCTCTTGAACAACCTGTGTCTGGCGGTTTGATATTTTCACTCCGCTTACCAGATTGTCTTTTTCCAAAATTTCCACAACTTCGCTATTCCAAACAAATTCAATATTGGATGTCTTTTCTAACGACTCCATATATGTCTTAGACGCGCGCAGTTCATCTCTGCGATGCACCAAATAAACTTTTTCACATATCTTTGCAAGAAACAAAGCGTCTGCTACAGCTGTATTGCCGCCTCCCACAATGACCACTGTCTTATTTCTATAAAACATACCGTCACAAGTTGCACAGTAAGACACACCACGCCCACGCAAATTTCTTTCATTTGGTAAGCCCAGTTCTCTCGGGAATGCACCAAGCGCAAGTATCACTGTCTTAGCCTCAAAAGTCTCCTTGGATGTGTGAATAAGTTTTGGATTTTTGTCAAGCTCCACACTCTTTACCTCGGCCAATTTTGTCTTTACTCCAAAACGCTCTGCACCCTTTTTCATCTGCATGCCAAGTTCAAATCCATTAATACCATCCACAAATCCCGGATAATTTTCTACAATTTCAGTTGTTGCCATCTGTCCACCCGGAGCAAATTTTTCAATTACCATAGTGGTAAGATTCGCTCTTGCGGCATAAAGTGCTGCACAATATCCACCCGGTCCGCCGCCGATTACAACTACATCCAAACAATTATTTTCCATCTTTCACTTCTCCTACTCTACTCCGTTTTCTGCAAGCCAGTCAATCAATTCTTCCTGTGACATTGCTCCCACAAATGTAGCTCTTGGTTCTTCCTCTCCCACAAACAACTTGATAGTCGGAATGCTCATAACACGATATTTTTGAGCTAACTGAATCGACTCGTCAATATTCACTTTGACAATTTTAAGTTTTTTCTCATATTGCTCTGCCACGTCTTCCAAAATCGGTGCAAACATTTTGCATGGCATACACCATTCTGCAAAAAAGTCGACAAGCACCGGTTTGTCTGATTTCATGACTTCTGTTTCAAAATTTTGAGTTGTTACAACTATCATACTAAAAAATCTCCTTTATGAATCAAGCATTTCCAAAAACTCTTCTTCCGTGATAATCGGAATACCCAGTTCTTTCGCTTTTTTATTTTTTGATGATGTAGAATTCACATCATTGTTAATTAAATAATCTGTTTTAGCTGTTACCGAGCCGGTCACTTTGCCGCCTTTGCTTTCAATTACTTCTTTCACTTCGTTTCGGTTTGCAAAATGTTCCACACTGCCCGTGATAACAAATGTTTTGTCAGCAAAAATTTGCTCCTCTGTATTCTCTTGCTCTTCCGGAATAGTAATTTCCGCTAAAAGTTTTTGCAATTCCTCGATGTGTTTTTCGTTTGAAAAATATTCCACGTAGCCTCGCGCAAGCACCGGTCCGATTCCTGACACGCTGCTTAGTTCTTCCTCTGATAAATGTATCATTCTTCCAATATCATACTTAAATTCCTTGCAAATGATTTTTGCATTGGCAAGTCCGATTCCTGCGATTCCAAGCCCGTAAATCAAACGTGGTAAGGTTGTGATTCGAGCTTTTTGAATGCTCTTTTGAAGATTATCATAAGACTTTTCACCAAACCCTTCCATTCTCTTGATTTCATCTGCATATCTGTCCAAATGGAAAATGTCAGAGTACACATTGATAAAGCCTTTTGCAATAAACTTTTCTAAAGTAGCCTCTGAAAGGCCATCCATGTTCAAAGCATCTCGACTGACAAATAACGCAAATGATTTCAAATGCTTTGCGCTACAATCAGGATTGGTACAATATAAGGCTTTCGCGTCACTTAACTGTCGTATCTCTGTTTTGCCGTGACAAGCCGGACACTCCGTCGGAACATTCTTGACACCGCTTTTTGTCAAATTAGAGGCAATCTGCGGAATAATCATGTTGGCCTTATATACTTCTATCTTATCCCCAATTCCCAATTCTAATTCCTCCATAATACTAATATTATGGACACTGGCACGACTGACTGTTGTGCCTTCAAGCTCTACAGGTTCGAATATGGCAACCGGGTTAATGAGTCCTGTTCGCGATGGACTCCATTCAATTTCCAGCAATGTGGTTTCACGTATTTCATCAGCCCATTTAAATGCAAATGAATCCCGCGGAAACTTGGATGTCATTCCAAGCGACTGTCCATATGCTATGTCATCATACACTAACACAAGGCCGTCTGAAGGAAAATCATTTTTTGACACCTCTTCTGCAAAATATGCAACTTTCTCCTCAATGGTGTCTACTGTAACCTCATATCCTTCTACTACTGCAAAACCTTGTTCCTTCAGCCACTCTAATTGGCGAATTCTTGAATTGTGGAAATCTACATTTTCAGCTTTAACCAATGAAAATGCAAAAAACTGCACATTGCGTTTCGCTGTAATTTGATTATTCAGTTGACGTACAGAACCGCTGCACAAGTTTCTCGGATTTTTATATTTAGCATCTACATCTTCAATTTCTGCGTTAATTTTTTCAAAATCTTGATATCCAATGACTGCTTCTCCTCGCAAAATCAGTTCGCCTTGGTAAGCAATCTTAAGTGGCAAATTCTTGAAAGTTTTGGCGTTGTTCGTGATAACCTCTCCAACCTCACCATTACCCCGGGTAACAGCCTTCTCCAAAACACCATTCTTATAAGTAAGTACAATGGTAAGTCCATCTAGTTTCCATGAAATGAAAGCCTTTTGGTCGCCCAAGAATTCCTTCAGTCTTGACACCTCTTTTGTCTTATCTAAAGAAAGCATCGGTTTCTCGTGACGTTCTTTTGGAAGCTCACTCAACACTTCATAACCCACATTTACCGTCGGACTATTTGCCATAGTAATACCTAACGTGCGCTCTAATTCAAGCAACTCATCATACAACTTGTCATACTCGAAGTTGCTCATAATCTCTGTTGCTTCCTGATAATATGCTTTGGATGCTCTGTTTAACAGTTCAACCAGTTCCTGCATACGTCTTTTTGTTTGTTCCATCTGATTTTCCTCAATTTCTAGAATCTTTTATCATTTCATATAATTCGGCAATTTCTGTTTCGGTCACTTCTCGATATTCGCCCGACTTCAGATTGCCAAGTTCAATATTCATTACTCGCACACGCTCCAAGCGCGTCACTTTGTAACCGAGATATTCACACATCCTACGTATCTGGCGATTCAGGCCCTGCGTCAAGATAATTCGAAACTTATATTTTCCAATTGCTTCTACTTTACATTTGCGTGTAACAGTATCTAAAATCGGCACTCCATTTGCCATATTTTCAATGAATTCCGGCGTAATCGGTTTGTTCACAGTGACCTTGTATTCTTTTTCATGCTGGTTACCCGCGCGCATCATTTTATTAATGATATCGCCATTGTTAGTCATGAGCAAAAGACCTTCCGAATCCTTGTCCAATCTTCCAATATATGTGATCCTTGTAGGATAATTTAGAAAATTTATAATATTATGCTTCTCTCGCTTGTCCTCAGTACAAACGACACCTACCGGTTTGTTTACAGCAAGAAGCACCATTTCATTTTTCGGTCGAATCACTTTCTTACCTACTCGCACTTCCTGGGAATCAGTAACTTTCATTCCGGTTTCTGCAAGTTTGCCATCAACCGTCACCTTTCCACTTTCGATAAGGCGATCCGCTTCTCGCCTTGAACAAATGCCAGCCTCACTGATATATTTATTTAAACGTATCTCCATACTTTCTCCTACAAACTGTAATATGCTGTCATAAAATGAACCAGGCTTTCGTAATCTTTAACACCCATAGTCTCTCGGCTTGAGTGCATTGCAAGGACCGGAACTCCAATATCTGCAGTACGAATCGGCACCATAGCAGAGGCAATTGCCCCTATTGTTCCACCACCTAAGGAATCCGAATGGTTCACAAATTTCTGATACGCAATATTTTCTTTTTCACAAATCTGCTGCACAATCGCAATGGCTTCACTGTCTGTTGCATAACTCTGCGCACAAGCTTCTTTGATGGCAAATCCCGTGTTCAGCACATGACGATTTGTCGGGTCATACTTCGCAGCATAATTTGGATTGTATGCATGACTTACGTCCGAAGAGATCAGAAGGCTATCCTCCAGTGCATTCATGAAATCCATATGAGTAAGACCAAATGAAACATATATTTTCTCCAATATAGTAGCTAACAATGTGGATGCAGCACCTTGTTTTGAGCGACTTCCGATTTCCTCATGGTCAAATATCACCATCATATTAAGGCCTCTTTGACGAGTCCCCTGAGTCATCCCTTCCACTAGCGCTTGTGTAGAAGTGAGATTGTCTAATCTTGGAGCGGAAACAAACTCATCTTTTAGTCCGATATAACTCGGCTTATCTGTATTGTAAATCGTAAGCTCATAGTCCAAAATATCGTCCTTATTTACTCCCAAGTTATCCGCTATTACTTCTATAAATGCATCTTTCGTCATTTCTTCAGAGGAAGTTCCATAGATTGGAATCATTTCCACCTGTTTGCGTAATTCCACGCCTTTGTTCATCTCGCGGTTAAAATGAATCGCAAGATTCGGAATGATCAAAACCGGTTTCTTTAAATCTACCAATCGCACGATTGGCTTGAAAACATCTTCTGACTTTATCACAACTCGTCCTGCTACAGAAAGCGGCCTGTCAAGCCAGGTAGATAAGATTGCTCCACCATATCCTTCTGTATTCAATTGCAGATATCCGTTTACTTCCATACCTGCATTCGGTTTGATGCGAAAACAAGGGAAATCTCCATGAGATGCTGCAATGCGGAAACCATCTCCCACTTTAAAATTTTCTCCGATGGTAAATGCAAAAACAGTAGAACCGTGATGGGTATAGAGGTACTTACCGCCTTTTTGCAGATTCCATTCATCCTTTAATGTCAATTCTTGAAAGCCCTTCTCGCGCAATTGTTCTTTTACTGCCTCTGCTGTATGAAACTGCGAAGTGGCACTTTCTACCATGTTAAATAATTTATCAATATAATTCATAACTCGTCTCCTTTTTCTTACCTATTTATGATACTGTTTCCCTAAATAAAAGTCAACTTTTCGCAAAAATAGAATGTATTTTTTTAGGCTATCTGCTATACTATACCGTGTGCAAGAAGCGAAATGAAAATTTCTCTTTATAAGGAGTAGTTTATGCAAACAAACAACTTATTAACAGAATCGGTTTCAAAAATGTTTTTTCGTTACCTTTTTCCTGCTATTATGGCAAACTTGGTAACCTCCATATATATACTGGCTGACACGATTATTATCGGCAAAGGTATTGGCACTCTTGCCATGGCAGCTCTTAATATTGTTCTTCCGCTATTTAATATTTTTTTCGGCACCGGACTTTTATTCGGTGTGGGTGGTTCTGTTCTTATGTCTATCGCACGTGGACGTGGCGATGAACAATTAGGAAGATGCTACTTCACATTGTCTGTGATTTTGAATGCGGTTACTTGTATTACATTGACGATTCTACTTTTCATTTTCATGGAACCGATTGTGCATTTTCTTGGTGCAACCGAAACAACTTTACCTTATGTCATGGGATATGCTCCATATGTAATTGTAGGATTAAGTGCATTTTCCTTCTCTACGTTGTTGCAAACCTTCGTAAGAAATGATGGTGCACCGAAACTTGCAATGATTGCCGTGATATCCGGTGGTGTAATGAATGTGATTTTAGATATTGTTTTTGTGTTCCCACTGCAAATGGGAATGTCTGGCGCCGCAATCGCCAGTGTACTAGGTTCTTTGTGTACCATTTGCATTTTATTGTTACACTTTTTCTCTAAAACAAACGGATTAAAGTTCTCACTAACCTCTTTCTCATTAGGCTACATTGGGAAAATCTTTCAAAACGGATTTACCAGTTTCTTGCTTGAGGTTACAGCCGGAATTGTAATGTTCGTATTTAATATTAAGGTGTTGGAATACGCCGGAGAACTCGGTGTAACCATGTACGGTGTAATCTGCAATACAGCGATTATTGTTACCTGCCTATGCAATGGAATTAACCAGTCTGCTCAACCGATACTTTCTACCAATTACGGTGCGGGCCTCGATGCACGCATTAGACATATTCGCAAACTGGGAATCAAAACTGCGTTAACTATTTGTTCGATACCTGCCATATTAGGATTCATTGTGCCTAATATGTTTACATACATTTTCATTAATCCCAATGAGGAGATTCTTGCAATGTCAGAATCCGCAATCCGTATTTATTTTATCGGCTTTTTTGTGATGGGTATTAACATGTTTGTTGTGGGATATTTTCAATCCATAGAAAAACCGTATTTATCTTTAATTGTTTGCCTTGCAAGAGGTTGTGTCCTCAGCCTGATATTTGTATCAATTTTGGCGCCAAAGTTTGGAGTTGTGGGTATCTGGGCATCTGTGCCGTTGGCCGAATTAGTTACTCTATGCTTATCGGTTTGCCTTTTAAATGGAAAAAATCATATTAAAAATACAAAGGAGGAAGTCGCATGATTGCCTTGTCGTTAACCGAAGTGAAGGAATGCATGTCAAAGTTATTATTGTCTGAAACATTTGATCCTTTTTTATTCGTGGAAGGAGAGATTATGACATATGCCACCTTTTCGATAGATGGGTATTTGAATAAAGAGTTTTATGAAGAAGGAAGTGCTCCTGAAAGGGAATATGCTCTTTGGAAAGATGTGCGCGAATATTGTTTTTCTTTAATTAAAGGGAAACGCACGCCTCTTAGTTTTAAAATTGTCTTAGGATTATCTGACGCGAATATTACGAAATTGATTGCACAACAAGGGTTGGATTTTGAACCGGAAGATGTGCGCGGACTCTACATTAATCTCAAGTACGATGGTCAGAAGTTGCAATGTGTAACCGGAACAGCCATGAATTTATTTACATTGGATAAGTCGCTTGAACAAGCATGGGATGTGATGGTTCAGAAGTTTTTTGCGCAGAAAGAGATTGCGTATGAAGTGATGTGATATTGGGATTTACGGTGCAAAACATGAAAACATGCTTTTGCACCGTAAACTTTTATTCAGCTGCTATATACTCTACATAATTATCTCCAGATGCCACATATCCAGTTTTTCCATCAGATGTACAGATTTTATACCACGTATAATCCTTTTCTTCTACAACATCTAACACGGTATATGTTTCCCCCTCATAAACAAGACCTATAATCTTACCTTTTAGCGAGGACTTGGTGCGTAAATTAATATATTCTGTGGTGATTTTGATTTGGTTAATACTTTCATCGCGCTTGTTAGATTGAGAAGGACCAAACACTAAGGTTCCGACTAGAATTAACAAACTAAGTATGCTAACACCAAACAAGACAAATAACTTTTTTTTATTTCGCCAATAGACAATAACGCTACTAACCAACGCCAACAGAACAATCATCACATAAACTGCCAATAAAATCTTAGATGGTCTTATTTCGCAGAAACGCAAAATACCAAGAGTAATCGTTATAACCGCAAAAACGCCGAAATAAATGGCTTGAGCAATTTTTGATTTAAAACCTTGCATAATATTACATATAATTCCTATATCGTATAACAACGGAAACAACAAGTATAACAATGGTAAATCCAGTATATCTGGACCTGGTAGTTTAAAAATAGAAACATATCCGTTTGGAGTGAAAAATAGTTTGCTAAATCTCGTTGATGATGCCCACATAACCACGCCCAAAAATGTAAGCGAAAGCACAATAACACTAGAAATAACTAATTTTGTGTTTTTTTGATTCTTTTCTATTCTATTCAGCAAGTCTCTTTCCTGCTGTTTCAATCCGATTTGCGTGCTATTACCTTTGCGTTTGACAAGCTTTTGAACACCATAAACCAAATCCTGTATGGCACCGACTTTTGCCATATCTTGTGCTTGGTATCTTGTGAGTTCTGCTGGCAATTCATACGGAGATATACCTCTGTAAACAGGAATTAATGTCTTATTATCGTTTTCCGACATGAAATCAATATATCTTTTCCATTCATTCTTCACCCAAATGGCATTACTGTGTACCGACGCTGTTGAAACATGAAGCATAACCATAGAACTTTGTAGCGCTGCATAGATATATGGCTCGTAACTCTCGCCCAACTTGTCCTCTAATGAAATCCTTGCAAAGAAAGTTCGAATGCCTTGCTTTGTCAACTCGTTATATATTTCCTGCGCCAACACGCTGTCTTCTGTTCTTTCACCAGTTTCGTCATCCGTTTCCTTATAACAAATGAAGACATCATATGGTTCTTCTTTCGCAGAAATCGAAATAATTTTCTTTTGCAACTGGTCCAAAACTTCTGCTTCATCTTGATACATAAAACGACTTTCCGCATCTGCATACTTACATGCCAATTCATAATTCGTGGAATTTTGAATTGCCTGCACACGCGTTCTGTGACAGGTTGGAATTCGCTTTTTTGTTTTTGGGTCTTCTACGTATTCCACACCATACTCTGATAAAATCAGTCCCCAATACGCCTCTGCTTCCTGCTCATCCTCATCTACAATAGCCTGATATGCATCATATGCCTTGTCAAATTCATTATTTAAACGATACTGATTTGCATGATTGAATAGTCGTGCTTTTTTCTCAGTATCAATGCGTGGTACAGTCATAGTAGAACCACAGTACATACAAGTACCCAAACTCATATGTTCATTGACTTCTACATCTCCACCACACATCTTACATTTCAATACAGCCATGAATCTTTACCTCATTTGTAAAATCTTCTCAATTTCTAAAAATAATTTATTTGCTGTGTCCTGATTTTCTTTATCAAAATCACTATTCACAGCACGTCTTTTTTCTATCGTGGAAACGCAATCAATTGAATATGTTGAAAATTCTTTCTCTATGATATTACATTTGTGACGTCCGCATACGCAAATATCTATATCTCCATGCTTTCTTATCACATTGTCTAAATTCCTTAAAATATCCTTGAGATAATCTCCATTTGTTGTAATGTATATGAGTTTTCCTTTATATTTTAGAAACACTGTAATATCTAAACCGGCAGTTTTGCCATCCCAAGGGTTCTTTATCATCTCGACAAGTTTTTCTTTTTCAGACAGATATGCTCCAAATTTGCTAGTATAAATAACTTGTACATCTGGAATTTGTAACATTTTCATAATTAAATATTTTATCGACGATGTCTTTCCGCTATCACTTTTTCCCTTTAATGCTATTATGTACATTTGAGTTCTCTCCGTTTCTCTAACTTTAGTCTGTAATCAGCTCAACCGCATATGTTTCTTTATCCATTTTATATGTAAGATTCGGCGCTTTCCCGTCACTGTCACTCACATGCACCATATAATATTTATCATATTCATCCATCTCTGTTTGCGCGAACAAAAGAGAATACTGTTCTTCATATGGTTGCTCAATAAGATAACGAATAGCTAAATAATCAAAATGCACCTCACCAATTAAGGACTTACTAGTAAAACAAATAGGGGTACTCCTCGAAATAGTCTCATCATCGTATTGAACATAAAAATCAAGCACATAGTAGTCCTGCGCCAAAATGGAATTGGGAACAAATAAGAACTCTTCATCTACATAGGAGGTACTCAATTTGTCAATTTTATCTGCCGCTATCAATTCAGCAGGTGCGGAAATCGCAAAAACAATAGGACTAGAAACAGGTTCGTCATCGACATAACCCTCTTCACCTACGTTTGTAATGTCATAATTATAAATAGCAAGTTCAATTTCAGTATTTTTTATTTTATATCTGCTCGCACTCGTATCTTTATACAATGCTGAAATAAATTCCACCTCAATCCCCATTTGCTTCAATTGACTCAAAGTGGTTTTATTTTTTACAATTCCCATAAGCGTTTCAGCATCTAGCGAAAAGGCAAATGGCTTATCAGATTTTTCACTTACTAAAAACGCACATTCGACATTACCTACTGAAACATCACTGACTTGATTTGTTGTATCTATCAAAAGATTAATCATTTCATTTTGTAATTCGACAACAATACTTCCTTTATTATTTTCACTGTCATTAAACTCCAACTCTAGTTTGTTTTCTTTTAACTGTGAAGTTTCTGAAATACTACATTGTACTCCACTTTCGTTTATTGCAATTACTTCAATACCTGCAGTGTTACCCTCCCATATTTGTAGACGAAATGTGATGTTTTGTTTATCATCTTTGTAATACCCGCCATACTTCTCGTACAATAAGAGCAATTTTTTTTGACTATCTTGATAGTCTTCTAATGATGAAAACATCTTCATTGCTTTTACAAAGTCTCCTTCTTCCACACAGGATAACGCTTCTTTATATTTGCTACTTTGCACATCTTCTGGGCTTAAAACATTTTCTTGATTCTTAATGTTTTTCCCCTTATTTTTCATATATGCAACAGAAAATGTTAGTACACCAAGAAGCACGACAATAACGCACACTATAATCCAAACTACTTTTTTCTTAGATGTCGACTTCTCAGACATTGTTATAAAATCAACTTCTTTTTCGCGACCCAATGTATTCAAAAGACTTTTTGTTAAATCGACTGTTGCGCCAACCCTATTATAATCTAACGCCTGAATTGCACTAATTCCTTTTGGAATATTGTAAGCATCCATATCTACATATACTGGTATTACAGTCTTTCCTTCAAAATAAGCAGAATACTTTTCAAGTAGAACCTCAAAGTATTGTCTTTGAGTTCCAAAAATAATTATTGTTTTTGCCATGTGGATAGCTGCATTACATATCTGCTCGAGTTCTACTCCGAGAAGACCGTCTGCTGATATCCGACTATAGAATGTTTTAATTTTATTGGTTTCTAACTTTTGGTAAATATCTTGTGCAATGATTGAGTCTTTTGTTCTTCTCCCATTTTCATCATTTTCAACATAACAAATATACGTATCGATTTTTTCATAAAAATCTGTTGCCTCATATTGACTGTAACAACTTTCACAAATGTATGTTCCTTCAGAATATTTCAATGCGCTCCCACAATTTTTACACTTCATTATCTTAGTTTCCTTCCAACCATATATCTTTTACTTGTGTTTTTCCCTCTGTTTCTTGCAGTTCACCATAAGAATAACGATATACATTCCCACTCAAAGTAACAATATGTGATTGATTTAAATAGATAACATCTTCCATAATCACTTTAGAATGTTCAAATATAGACAAATTCTTTTTATTATCAACAACCATTATTTCAATATCGCCTTCACGCAACATTGTAATTCCAATATCCCTGTAATTTTTATTAGAAATGAAGTTAGATTGTCCTTCTGAATAATAAATCAAGTTATTATTCATATCTAGCGCTACAATTTGGTTGCCATAACATTCTATCTTTTTGATGTTAGATAACGAGTCCATAAAACATTCACCATCTTCCCAATTAAAAGAAGACCAACGAGGATCGTCATAGTTATATCTGTAAGAAACGGAACGAACCACACCATCTGCTGTAATACCAATGAGTGTGGCGCTCGTCAGACCCCCGTATCCTGCCTTAGAAACATCCCAACTTAGACCAATAATATTTTCCCATGTGCTTATCTCTTTCAACCATTCATCTGTATCTTCTACATTATCTACATTTTGTAAATTACCGTACACAACAGTCCCATCACTTTTTAGCGCGACATTTGTCGTGTTGAATACTGGTGTAATTTGAATTACATCTTCCCAGTCTTCATCCATTTGGTTATGCCTTGCCGAATTATAAACATACCCATCCTCATACAAAGCATACAGTTGATAATTATCTGCAATAGACACAATCTTTCCATGTTGGTTTATTTCTATCCCTTCATTGGCTGTGCCTGGATTATAATTAAACGCTTCAACTGTTCCATTTGGCGATATGTAATATGAACCATACGAAGTCGAACCGAGCTCATTATCTGTTGCAATCGTTGCTAAACTTTCTCTCCATGCCCTCTCGGACTTATCTTGCATTTCCTCAGCATCCTTGAATCCAACCAATTCCTTAAATGCCCAAGCCGCTTCTGGATAATTACCATCATAATAGAGTTGCATGGCTGCCTCATATGCTTTTAACTTTGTATTGAGCTCTACTGACTTGCTCTGCATTTCTTTGGCTTTTTTAAAATCGCCAAGTTCTTTAAATACCTTTGTAGCATCTTCGTACTTTTCTTCATTATAAAATTTCAAAGCATTTTCATATTTAATATTTTTACTAATAAAAGGTGCAGAAACAATTCCTATTGCAATCAGAAGTAATGCTACAATAGTAAATATCTTTCGATTTTTTTTGCGTCTTTGAGCCTTCATAATCGGAAGCGGAATCAACTTTTTAATACCGCGAATTAATTCTTGCCCAAAGCCTTCTTTTTTCATATCTTGAGATGCAAGAATTGCAAATTCCTCAGGCAGATCCGATTTTTCCATATCAAAATAAAGCGGAATCAATGTTTTCGACGAATCTTGTTGACGCAAGGTCAAATATCTGCTCCACTCATTTTTCACCCAGGCTGCTTCAATATTCTCTTTCGAAGAGCTAATTGTAAGCATTACTTTACTTGATGATAATGCCGCATAAATATATGGCTCATATTCTGTACCAATTTTATCTTCTAACGTAATGCGTGAGAAAAAGACCTTATATCCTTCGTTAGTTAGTTTTTCATATAATTCCTGTGCAACAACACTATCCTTACTTCGAGTTCCTTCGACATTCGTTTCCTTATAAGAAATAAATATATCAAATGGCTTCTCCTTTTTTGATACGGCAAGGATTCCTTTTTGAATTGTATCAATTGTCTTTGCATCCGTCTTATACAATTCATTCTTCTCACCTGTAGAATATTGTAATGCCTTTAAATAATTTTCATCATTAAAAATTGATACATAATGTGTGCGATTGCAAGTCGGGATATATTTCCCCGTTTTCGGATCGCATACATATGTTACGCCATACTTACACAACACCAAGTCCCAATACAACTCAGCATCCTGCGGATTAATAGACAGTAATTGTGCAAACATATTTTCAGCCTTTTCATATTCATTATGTAATAGATAATTATTACCTCTATCATATAAATGTTTTGCACTCTCATCAGTAAATTGTGGTAGCGACTGCTTTGTTCCACAATAATCACATATTGCTATTCCTGATGCCTGATCAATACTAAGAGTTCCACCACATATTTTACATTTATAATTCATAACAATGCTCCTATTCTAAACTCAACCAAATAACCGGTCTTACACCTTTTGCTTTTACAACATTTTCACCCGTTTTATCTACTTTTCCACTTGTGTTTACAAAAAGTGCATTATTTTTCGATTGTGTACAAATCCACCATTCTTTATCGCATTTCAAAATGCTGCTTTTTTTAATTGCTTTCACTTCTTTTTGACTAAGCAGGAATACTTTGTTTTCCACACCATCAATCTTTGTTGGCAAAATAGACTCTACTTGTTCTTCGGAAAATGACTTGACAAACTCCGTGTTTAACCATGCACAGAGTGTGCTTTCACTCCACTCCACATTCTTCAATTCATCGTTGTATGGCAGTTCGCAAATTGCATCTTTTGTAATGAGCATTAATCTATCAGATTTTTTCTCTGCAATCTCCCACGCAATAGGCGTTCCAAGATAAGAACCATAATATACAACTCCATCCTCATCACTGATGCGGTTATAAATCTGCTCTATTTTTTGTTTTGCATCTTTATAATCGCCTAGTTCTGTATATACTTTGATTGCCTCCACATAATTCTGTTCATTAAAATATGCCTCTGCAATACTGTACTTATCTTTTCTAATATTTTCTTGTGATAATTCAATCAATTCTTTAGAATCCTTGTAAGTACCCATTTTTTCTAAAACAGCAATGGCTTCCACATACTGCTCGTTAGCCATCAATTCTTTTGCTTCTTGATAGACAGTTTCTTTAACTGCTTCCTGTGATAATACAAGCATTTCATCACTGTTTCGGAAACCTTTTATTGTTTCAAATGCAACAACTGCCTCCGGATACCTCTCTGCTTCATAAAGAGACATAGCAAAATTATATTTGTTATTCGGAATAATCCAAAAACAAACCGTTAACGCAACTGTAGCCATAAGACCGATTACGCCAACAGCCACCGTAACATATCTTACGCCGGAATTGTCCTTTTCCTTCTTCGGTTCTTTTACACTTTTCAGCATCTTACATTTTGCGTTTCTGTCTTGTAACAAACTACTAATAATATCGATATCTGCACTTGATTTTGATACATCTGAAGCGTCTGCCTTAAGTAACATTACTTTCGCTTCAATTTGGCTTTCCACTTCTGCAAGCATAGAGTGACTCATAGGGTCACTAAATTGAAAATCTTCTGTTAGATTCTTTATTTTTGAAGATAGTGTTGCATCATCTGATTTGATTGACTGCAACATCACTTGAATATTCTGTAAAAATAGTACTTTTTGATTTACTTCCTCTTCTTGTTTTTCAATACCCTCAACGGCAATATGTGAAGATAATACCAAAATCAAAAAGAAACCTGTTATGCAGCAATTCGCAATAAGTGCGGATAAATAAGGAATTGTTATGTTCAACATCTGACCAACTGCTACAGCCATTTGCAGAACAAAATATATCCATGCGATTTTCACTAGCGGAAGACGTAAAAATAATTGATATTTATCTGCCGAATTAAAAAAGAACAATACTACTGCCAACATCAACAATACTGCTAATGTGGCAAAACTATATCCCAACCAAAAAGTAATATTATGTATTGTCGGCAACAAAAATCCCACAACATTTGCAATTACTAAAACAATTAATACTGCAACTACAGAAAGACCTTTATTCTTATTGAATCCCATATTCGTACACTCCTTTTTATAAATCTTTTAGCAACGCCATCTTGGCATTGGCAAATTCTTCATCTGAAAGCAGACCACTCTCTTTCATTAATTTCAACTTTTCCAACTTTAGTTTAAACGCATCCATACCATTATCCGTTTGCACAGGATCATTTGTGGCAGCCCCTAATGTATCTCCCATGATATCTCCCATGGTTTTAGCGACACCACCCATCATACCAAGTCCAATACCAAGATTTGTCATGTCCCCGGATGCCTCATTCTGTGCCAGATCTCTAGCAACATCAAAACCTCTTTCTTGCTGGTAGGTATAACCTTCTTGAGCTCGTTTCTGTGCAATTGCCTGTGATTCAATCACAAGTTTTTGTGCCTCTGTTTGCTGTTCAATGATATCCACCTTTTGTTTTAACTGTGCTTCTGCCACATCTGAATACTGACGAATATGTAACTCTTTAAACTTTTCGTATGCAGATTCACCATCTGGTTTCGCAATGGTAGTAACGAAAAATTTATCCAGCGAGATTCCATACTCCGTGAAATCAGGCATAAGTTTTTCCTTTAATGCAGAAGATATCTCATCCATATGTGCATCTACCTCAAATATAGAAAATTCCGCAGTCTGCATAGTCGATGCAATATATGGTTTGATTTTTGACATTAGATAAGCTCTAAACTTCTGAACCAATTCTGCTTGTGTTAACCCCTTTTCAGTTCCCACAATCTTCACAAGTAAACGTCGCGAATCCGAAACTGATAATGTCATTTCTCCTGAGCAACCAATCTGAAGCGGAAACTTATATGTCGGTTCCATATACTGTACTTGACTATCAGTTCCCCATTTGATTGCCATTTGTTGAGTTTTGTTCACAAAATATACTTCACAATGAAATGGCGTTTTACCACCCGTAGGTAGATTTAAGAATCTTCGCAATATAGGAATATTCTGCGTGTCCAACGTATATTTTCCCGGTCCAAACAAATCTAATGCTTGACCATTTTTAAAAAATACTGCTTCTTGTGATTGATGTACAATTAATTGAGATAGCGTATTGAAATCTTCTATTGGTGATTTCCATACGAATGTTGTGTTATCTCCTTCATATTTGATTATTTTTGCTAATGCCATACCCTCGCTCCTCCGATAATTTATTCGACATATTATTCCTAAATTTTACATCATCTGCTTTTTTATGTCAATTTATACTATCTTTTTGATAATGCAATATCATTTTGATTGAATTATGCTTTTCAAAAGGAGGATTTGCTATGTCAAAGGAATTATTATCATTAGCAGATAGAATTAAATCACTAAGAGAAAGCGCCGGATTAACGCAGGCAGAAATTGCACGTACATTAGGCATATCTCGTTCTGGTGTCAACGCTTGGGAAATGGGCTTATCTGTTCCCTCCACGCAATACATTGTTGAGCTTGCCAAACAATTTAATGTTTCAACTGACTACCTACTAGGTATGGGAAACACTTCTACCATATCCATTGTCGGGCTCTCGCAAAAACAAGTTGCAGTTCTTCTAGAAACCATTGATTGTTTCAAAAATCCACATAAATAATCTATCAAAGTCCGTTGAGTTGTTTCCAAACCTATCACATAAAACAACAGCCGATTGTACTCTATCCCGTACAACCGGCTGTTTTCCTATTTCCTCTTACATTTTTTCAACAAACTCCTCTATTGTGTTTGACTTCGCTGCTAATTTACACCATTTCTTTAATACATTCAAATCTTTTTCTTGCCGAATCTCTGTTTGAAGTTTGTCTGATACATTTCCCAGTTCTTCTAATAATTCAATAATCACTTGACATCGTTCTTCTATACGCTCATCATATAACATCTCTTGAAACGTCATATATCTTGCCCCCATTTCACGGCTTGCCTTGACTTCTCTTACAGACTCTTGCAATCTTTTTACAAATGCATCTTGATAATCTTTTTCACTGTCTGAAAGTTTCGCTCCAACAAATTTTAAAAATTTTACTAACTCTTCTGAAACTTCATCTTCATTTGTCCCCTTGGTGCTAAGAAAAATTGTATGCGCACCGTCATCCATGTTGAGTTCGGGAACTTCCTTACAAACATTCTTCCTTGTGTAACGATATTTACCTTCTTCAAAGGGATCAAAATCGCAAATAAAAATTACGTAGGTATCTGGAAGTTTTTTATACGAAATGCCTGTAAGCAATATTTCCATATCTATTTGACTATGGTAATACCTTGAACGTTTCTGTAATGCCGCTTTCGGCAGTACTTGCATCTCCACATTATAGTGGGTGTTATTCTCATCCTTTGCGTATGCATCTAAGCGCACACCTTTATACTTCGGATTATAAACAATGCTTTTTTCTCTGCTAACTTCGACACGCTCTATTTCAGTACCGATACTTCTTTCTATAACTCCTTTGCAATTCTCAGGGTCTAATAGAACTGCACCGAACATGAAATTATCCTTAAATGTTAATTCTTGTAAAGTTTTCTTTTGATTCATTTTCTTTTCTCCTTTTATTATATCACATTTTTAGTCGCATTGGTAGTAAAAACGTATAAAATACGCAAATCACACGCAATCATAGGCATCTACCTCCGTTTCGTTATTTTGTTTTCATCAAGTTTGAAATTCTTCGACTGAACCGTCTTGAAATTCAGATGCGTTTTATAGAAAAAACGCCTTTTAGACACCCTGAATGATTTGAAAAAATCTGTGTCTTTTTTGATGTAATATAATAATAACATTCTTCCACTTATTTATTCAACAATTAGAATGTTGACAAATTATAAATATTAGTGTATTAAAAGTGGATAAGTCCAAAGACCTATCCACTTTCTATAATTTTTAATTTCTCTTATTTCGCAAGTAACATCATAATCTCATTACTTCTCTTAATAAACTCTGTCATCTGTTCTGGGTTAAGTGGTTTGTTACTAAGAAGTGCTAAATCATACAACTGTTTACAGAACAACGCTGTGTTTTCTCCCTCTCCATTTTCAAGAACGTATTGAACCAATGGATGATTGGCATTAAGAACCAAAGTTACATCATTGCCAAACATACTTGGATCCATACCCATCATGCCATACATCTTCATCATTTCCTGCATACGGCGTGACTCTTCCGAAAGTGTCATCATAGATGCCACGCTTTCGTTTTTAAGTTTTTCGACCTTGACCTCTAGTTTTTCATTCTCAAGTGCTTTGCGGAAAATGTTTGTCAAAGTTTCTGTATTCGCTTTAAAGGTTTCTTCCTCATCCGCTGCAACTTCTTGCTTGAATGTGTCTGTCAAATCTGCATCAATACGCTCGAACTTCACATTTTCGTTGCGTTGCTCCAACTGTGTGATGAACGGCGAGTCGATATTATGTGTCAAGATGACTGCATCCATTCCTTCAGCTTTGAACATATTGATATATTGGCTTTGCTGTTGTTCATCTGTGACGTAGTAGATGGTAACTTTCTTCTTCTCTTCGCCCTCTTTCGGCTCCTCTGTACCACCGTTCTTTTCGATACATTCCTTGAGCATCAAATACTTGTGGTCAAGATTCTTGAACAACATATAATCGCTCATCTTATCACAGAACTTGTTATCTTTGAGGCAACCGAATTTAATAAATGGGCTGATATCGTCCCAGTAGCTTTCATATGTTTCCTTATCTGTCTTGCACATTCCTGTAAGTTTATCTGCAATTTTCTTAGAAATATACTCTGAAATTTTATTTACAAATCCATCATTCTGAAGTGCGCTTCGTGACACATTAAGCGGTAAATCAGGACAATCGATAACACCCTTTAACACCATTAAAAATTCCGGAATTACTTCCTTGATATTATCTGCAATAAACACTTGGTTATTATACAATTTGATTTTACCCTCTACGGAATCATATTCTGTGTTAATTTTTGGAAAATATAAAATACCTTTTAAGTTGAACGGATAATCCATATTCAGATGAATCCAAAACAGTGGTTCTTTGTAATCCATAAACACTTTGCGGTAAAATGCAATATAATCATCTTTTTCACATTCGTTTGGATGCTTCGCCCAAAGAGGTGTTGTGTCGTTCAGTGCTACCGGACGCTTGTTTATTTTAACTTTGTCTTTCGCCGGTGACACCTCTACCATTTCTTTGGTGCCATCTTCGTTTTCTTTCTCTTCCATTTTGGCTTCTTCATGAATGTGCTCAACAACCACATCATCCTCATTGAGTTCGTCTGCCAGAATAGTTTCATACTCTTGTTCCGCATTTTCCTTTGCCAAGTAAATTGGAACTGGCATAAAAGAACAGTATTTTTCAATTACTTCCCTTACGCGATATTCATTTGCGAATTCCAAACTATCTTCATTAAGGAATAAAGTAATCTCTGTTCCGACGGTATCTTTATTTCCATCTTCCATATCATATTCTGTTCCGCCGTCACAAGTCCAATGTACAGGAGTGGCACCTTCTTTATAAGAAAGTGTGTCGATTTGTACTTCGTCAGCCACCATAAATGCAGAATAAAATCCAAGACCAAAGTGGCCGATCATATCATCTTCTGTTGTTTTATCTTTATATTTTTCAAGGAATTCCGTTGCACCGGAAAAGGCAATCTGAGTAATATACTCCTCTACTTCTTCGGCCGTCATACCAAGTCCTGTGTCAATAAATTTCAACGTCTTTTCTTCCGGATTAACAAGAACTTGAATGCTCGCCTTATAATCATCCGTAATTTGGTACTCACCCATCATATCTAATTTTTTCAGTTTTGTAATCGCATCACATCCGTTAGAAATTAACTCACGAACAAAAATGTCGTGATCCGAATACATCCACTTTTTAATAATCGGAAAAATATTTTCACTATTAATAGAAAGATTTCCATGTTTTACTGCCATAATAAGCATCTCCTTTTCAATCTAAAGTTTACCTAAAACATATATTAATACTGCAAAAAACAAATGTCAATACGAAATTAGCACTCTCTCTTCTAGAGTGCTAATAATTTTATTAAAATTATAAATTTCTTATAAATTGACACAGAAAACAGAATGTGTGATACAATACGAGTATTGAATTAAGACTATACATACAAAAGGAGAATATAAAAATGGATGGATTAAGAATCATTCCTGTTACAAATATGGAACTCGTATACTCTACTACTGCCGTAGCTGAAGAAATATGGCGCGAGCATTATACACCGATTATCGGCAAAGAACAAGTAGAATATATGTTAGAGAAATTTTTATCACCGGAAGCTCTTGTGGAACAGATTAATTCCGGATATGAATATTTTGTTTTCTCGTACGAATATACTTTTGCCGGTTTTGCCGGAATTCATGAAGAAAACGGGAAACTTTTCTTGAGTAAATTGTACGTTCACAAAGATTTTCGTGGTAAAGGCATTGCATCTTATTTGTTCCAAAAATTTATTGAGATCTGTAAAATGAGAAATATGAATACCATTTGGCTGACTTGTAATCGTCATAATGAACATTCTTTAAATGTATACAAAAACTGGGGATTTAAGATTGTTCGCGAGGAAGCGACGGATATCGGAAATGGTTTTGTAATGGATGATTATATTATGGAATATCATATTCAGTAATTTTTATTCACAGTTTGAAACATCAAAAAGGCTCTTGGAAAATTCCAAGAGCCTTCTATAATGTCATACCTTATCTGTTATTAATAAGTTTTGTCAATTCAACCGGTTCAACAATGACACCATCTTTGTAAACACGCATGTTACCTGAAGCAATTTCATCAATCAAGATAACTTCATCATTATTATATCCAAATTCAAATTTGATGTCCCACAAATCAAGACCGATAGATTTTAAATCATCAGAAACGATTTTTGTAATCTTAAGTGTTTGGTCTTTCATACTTTCAAACATAGCAGGTGTCATAACACCAAGTGCTGCAAGACCTTCCCCTGTTACAAGTGGATCGCCTAATGCGTCGTTTTTAAATGTACATTCAACGTATCCGCCTTCTAAAACAGTACCATCTTCAATATATTCACCATATCTACGGATAAAACTTCCTGTTGCAACCTGACGGCAAATAACTTCAAGACCATGTCCAAAAACTGTTGCCGGAAGCACTTCCATAGTTGCATTTTCTAAATCAGCACTAACATAATGTGTCTTAATTCCTGCTTTCTTTAATAATTCAAAGTAATGGATTGATGTTTCTAAGTTCGCTTTCCCAATTCCTTCGATTGTTAATCCAACAGTATTCTCACCCGGATCAAACACTCCGTCTTTTCCCGTACAATCGTCTTTGAACTTCAACATTACATTTCCGTTATCCAGCTTATATACGTCTTTTGTTTTCCCTACATAGATTTTTTCCATTTTGATTGTCCTTTCTGTGCAAACAAATTAGTCACGAGACCAAAAAACATCTCACCCTTTTTTTATCACAAAATCACACTGTTGACAATATTTTTTGTAAATATTAACGATACATATTTTTAAAGAATATTTATAAGCGAGATTAAAAAGTAAAAAAATAAAAAAAGGTTGATTTTTAATAAAATAATGATATAATGTAGTTTGTTCGGTAAATAATGGTGCGGAATGGTGTAATGGTAGCACAGCAGACTCTGACTCTGTTAGTAGGGGTTCGAATCCCTTTTCCGTAGTTTTTTATTTAATAAAATAGTTAGCGGAGTGTGGCTCAGTTTGGTAGAGCGCTACGTTCGGGACGTAGAGGTCGCAAGTTCGAATCTTGTCACTCCGACTTAAGGTATCGGGAACTTTGAACTTATGAAGCTTCCGGTATTTTTTTATGCAAATCAAAGGGGCTGAAAATTAGAATTTGTGAACTCGATTACAGTCCAATTGACACATTTGTAATCATGGGCCGTATTTTGTACTCCAATTACGGTTGATATTTATAAATTATCATATTTACCCGTATTAATATGTCTTTATTACGGTTTGAATTGAATTGTTCTTAAAATAGACCGTAAAAACAAGAAAGCGTGACGGCTCATTTTTAAAAGAACAAATACTTAAACCGTAAAGATATGCAGAATTATACGGTTTGCAATTCCAAAATCCTTTTTAAGACCGTAGTTTGCTCAATAAATTACGGTCTTAAACTTTTAAAAAACAAATATAACCGTAGCAGGCAAACAACATCTTCCATATGCGTAAAACATGCCTCTCGAAAAATTCCAATTTCTTTGGCATCAACAAGAATAAAATTTTTTGCCTATTGGATGCTAAAGTCGTTTACCCCATGACAAATTTATAATTCGATTTCACCCTCGAATGAAACTTCTGCAGGACCGGTCATATATACCTTGTTCGCTTCTCTATCCCATTCAATTTGTAAATCTCCTCCAAGAAGTTTTACCGTCACATTGTTCTCAGTGAAACCGTTTAATATACTTGCAACTGCCACCGCACAAGCACCTGTGCCGCAAGCAAGTGTTTCGCCGGATCCACGCTCCCATACACGCATTTCCACCGTATTTCTATCGAGAACTTTTGCAAATTCTGTGTTGATACGCTTTGGAAAACGCGGATGGTGTTCAAATTTCGGACCGATTTTTTCAAGTTCTATTCTCTTAACATCATCCACATATATAACTGTATGAGGATTTCCCATAGAAACGCCAGTCATATGGTATGTTTCTCCATCCACTTCTATCGGTTCATCAATTACTGTATCTCCTTCTGCTACAATTGGAATGTTTGCCGGAACTAATTCCGGGCTTCCCATATCAACTTTCACAAGAACAACTTTCCCATTCTCAACTGTAAAATCAAGATGCTTAATACCGCCCAATGTTTCAACCGTTATACTGGTCTTATCTGTTAAACCATAGTCATAAACATACTTACCAACACAACGAATCCCATTGCCGCACATTTCCCCACGCGAACCATCCGCATTATACATTTCCATCTCGAAATCAGCCACTTTGGACGGGTTAATCATAATGAGGCCGTCTGATCCAACTCCAAAGTTACGATTGCTGACTTTAATCGCAACCTCGCTAGGATGATCTATTTTTTCCTTGAAACAATTTACATATACGTAATCATTTCCCAGACCCTGCATTTTTGTAAATTTCATATCTACTTTTCCCCTTTTTTTCGGTCTTTCTCTTCCGGCAATTCAATCAAAGGACGCACATGTAATTCCTTGGAAATGTATTTGCCGTCTTTTCTATGCTGTCTCACACATTCCGTCAATAAAAATTCTATTTGTCCGTTAATAGAGCGAAAATCATCTTCGGCCCAAGCTGCAAGGGCATCATACAATTTCGGTGACAAACGGAGCGGAACTTGTTTCTTTATATCTGCCATATTAATACAAACTTCCTGTATTTACAATAGGTTGTGCATCGTGATTTCCACAAAGAACCACTAGCAAATTAGATACCATAGCAGCTTTTCTCTCATCATCTAATGTCACCAAATCATTTTCATTTAAACGCTCTAGTGCCATTTCGACCATTCCTACTGCACCATCCACAATCATCTTTCTTGCATCGATAATAGCAGATGCCTGTTGTCTCTGAAGCATTACTGCCGCAATCTCCGGCGCATACGCAAGGTATGTAATGCGGGCTTCGATGATTTCAAGACCTGCTTCTTCGACTTTTGATTGGATTTCTTCTTTGATTCTCTTTGCAACCACTTCACTGGAACCACGAAGGCTTCCCTCGTCCGCAACGCCATCTCCCGTTGTGTCCACATTCGGAGCTACATCATACGGATAAATACGAACAATGTTGCGGAGTGCACTATCACATTGAAGTGATAAGTATTCTTTATAATTGTCAACATTAAATACTGCTTTCGCCGTATCCACCACGCGCCACATAACTGCAATGCCGATTTCTACCGGATTACCAAGACAGTCATTAATCTTCTGACGATTATTATTAAGCGTCATAATTTTCAACGAAATCTTCTTGTCCGGCATTTCCATTGATAAATCTGTTGTGCCCGCAGCAATTACCATTGGCTTCTTCGCGGCATCCACGTCACCGCTTTGATTGAGTTTTGTTTTTGCCGCCGGGTTAAATCCCACACAAAACGGATTCACAAAATAAAAGCCGTCATTTTTTAAGGTTCCAACATATTTTCCAAACAAAGTAAGCACCAATGCTTCTTGCGGCTTTAATGTGCGAAGTCCGCAAAGTGGAATCCAACCAACGCATACCCAAATGACCGTGATTACAATCAGCGGTATATTGTTGTGTATTCCGCCATAAATAAGTCCTGCAATGGTAATAAGGTATAATGTACATGTTAACAACAATGCTGCCATACCATTTTTCTTGTTTTCTAATTGAATTTCTTTCATATTAATAACCTCCTGTTATTATTTGATATCAAAATGATATCACTTTGTATGTAATATTGCAAGAGGTATTTCGATATAAACATGACGTCTCATTGACATTTTGTATATGCACAGATAAAATATGGAATATGAATGGAGGTATACGTTTATGAAGTTAACTACTCTCTGCTACATCGAGAAAGATGATGCGTATCTGATGCTACATCGTGTGTCTAAGAAAAACGACGTGAATAAGGATAAGTGGATTGGTGTTGGTGGACATTTTGAAAAGAACGAATCACCAGAGGAATGTTTGCTCCGCGAAGTAAAGGAAGAAACCGGTCTCACGCTGAACTCCTACCGCTTTCGTGGCATTGTTACTTTTATTACAGATAAATTAGACGAGGCGGAATATATGCACCTCTATACCGCTGACGGTTTTGAAGGGGAACTCATATCCTGCAATGAAGGAACTTTAGAATGGGTACCAAAAAAGGACATTCGTCATCTAACACTTTGGGAAGGGGATAAAATATTCTTCAAATTGTTAGACGAAAATGCCCCATTTTTCTCATTAAAATTGGTTTATGAAGGCGATTGCCTCAAAGAAGCTGTATTAAACGGGAGTGCGCTGTAAGCCACTCCTAATCTTTTATCTGTCTGCCTGTCACATCCAAATGATAATTGTCTTTATAAACAAGTTCTGAGATTGGTACAATTTCATAACCTTTTGCTTGTAATCCCTCTATCACTTTCGGCAATGCCTCCGCTGTATATTTTGCACCATTGTGCATAAGGATGATGGAGCCGTTTTGCAAATTTTTATGCTCACATACCGTCTTGATGATACTGTCCACTCCATAGTCTTTCCAATCCAAACTGTCCACATCCCACTGAATGGTCTGATAACCGCAAGACGTTGCGTTTTGAATCACTTCATTGTCGTAATCTCCATACGGCGGGCGAAATAGGTTCATTTCCACACCTGTCAATTCTTTTACCTTTTCATGTGCTTTCATCAGCTCGCTTTGACAATCCGAGTCGTTTAGTTGACTCATGTTTTTATGATTCTCACTGTGATTTCCTAAATCATGCCCTGCTTCACATATCTTTTTGACATCCTCAGGATAATTTTCTATCCAACCACCGGTCATGAAAAAGGTGACACGAATGTCGTGTTCTTTTAAAATATTCAGTATTATTTCTGTGTCTTCATTTCCCCAGGCCGCGTCAAACGAAAGCGCCACCTTTTTTTCATCTGTCTCCACAGAATAAATAGGGAGTTCCTTGCCATTTACGGTATTGGTTACCGTAACCGTCTTAGAAACTCCCACACACGCTGCCAGAATTAACACTCCGAACAACGACCACGTCTTTAATTTTTGTTTTAATTTCTCCGCCATATACTTACTCCAAATATTGGTTTCGTATAAGTATATGTACCTTGAGAACCGTTCATGCTTTTAATTCGTCAGTCCTCTATCTGTAATCCATATCTCTGCTATCTCAAACGTTGCATCCTCAAGCACTGTATCTAACAAAATATCTTTCCACGTTGTTTCCAAACTGGATTCATAGGCAAGAGATAACTCCGTGATTCTACCCATCGCATAATTTCCCCAACACTCATTCGGAAGTACATACGTAAGCATCATTTCTTCTTCCGCGTCAAGATAATCTACTTGTGGCGCTACAGCAACATCAATACCAGGGCCCTTTACTATAAGAGACGGCAAATGAACTTTGTTATCACTTGCATTCTTTACCTTGATGTGTATTGCTCGCGCATTTTTTATAGAAGATAGTTGTCGAAGAAATTGTTCTTCCGGCAAATCCCATTTAACCTTTGTTTGGTCAAAAGAAACCGGTATGTGCTCTCCATCCTCTTTTAAGATTAATGGGTAAACTTCGCTCTTCTGTCCAAAGTCATTTTCTCCCATAAGGGAAGCAACAAATTTTGCTACATCAACATTTTCCTTAATACCACTTAGTTGCTCTACGCCATAGCCAATGGCATATACCGGAACCTGAATACTTGTATGACTGCCCGTCGTGTAGCAATAATTGCTGTAAACGTCATCCGTGCTTTCCTTTGGCAAATGTAATCCTCCGGTTTCATGGTCTGCCGTAATGACCAGCGCAGTGTCCGGATTCATTGCCACAAATTCAAGTGCAACTCCAATTGCACAATCAAAGTGATACATTTCGTTTACTTCTTCAAAATATGCATTAGCATGTGCCTTGGTATCAATCTGAGAACCTTCTACCATAAGAAAGAATCCTTCATCATTTTCCGAAAGTTTCTGCAAGGCATAATCTGTCATTTCAGCCAAAGTCGGAGTAATATCACTGATTGCCAAAAGCTGTTGTGCCGCATAAAGTCCTATAACCGGAAGTTCTGCATTCAATGTACTTTCCCAATCATGAACATAAGAAACACCCTTTTCTTGCGCCTCTTTCATAGCACGAACATTCGCACTGGTAGAATAATGTGATATTCCACCGCCAAGCACTAAATCCAAATCTCCATCTACCACCATTTGGATCTGCTGCGCAGCAATTTCTTCCTCCATGCCGCGTTCTGCAACATGAGCGGTAAAGCTTGCCGGAGTAGCATCAGTCACAGACTTTGTAGCTATGATTCCTGTGCTCATACCTTTTTCCGCTGCAAGTTCCAACACGGTTTTGTACGGTTCTGTATCTGTCGTATTCATTGCAACCGTTCCATTACTTGTCTTATAACCGGTTGAAAGTGCAGTTCCACCTGCTGCTGAATCCGTAACCTGTGCATCAGCAGAATAAGAACAATGCCAACCAACTTGCGGCACCAAATCCACTGCCAGCATTCCCTCATATAAATTCTTTTTACAGTATTCTCTTGTCGTTTCAACGATATTTATACCCATGCCATCGCCAATCATATAGATGATGTTCTTTGGCTCAGTATACTCAGCCTCTTTGGAAGCAATAATCAGTTCCTCGGAAACCTGATATGTACCTTCCTCTGTTAGTCCTATTTTCTCCAACCCTCTAACAGCTTTACGGTACTCACGCGTTCCTTCTCCTGCACTGCAAGCAGATAAACAAGATGCCATAAGCACCATAATAACCATGAGCAAAGATAGTCGTTTTCTCATTTTCATATTTATTACCTTTTCTTTTCCATAGTAACTTTTTATTCTATAAAAGATTCTCTTACGGAGCGATAGAATATGCACCATCAAGCAATAAGCATTGTCCTGAGTAATAGCATGAATCAGGTCCTGCGAGGAATGCGATAACCGGTGCGATATCATTCTCAGAATCTCCCAAACGACGCATTGGTTGTTGCATTAAGATTGCTTCGTATTTTTCAGGGAATTTCTTTGCCCATTCTTTCGCTGCCGGAGACTCTGCACCCGGAAGAACACAGTTTACGCAAATACCATATTGTCCCCATTCTTTTGCAGCAATCTTTGTAAGACCTCGAATCGCCTCTTTGTTAGAGCCATATGCACAATTACCTGCGTAACCGAACATACCGGTTGCAGAAGCAAAATTAATAACGCGTCCTTCACCTTGCTCTTTCATATATGGGAAACACTCTTGCATAAAGTTCAAAGAACCAATTGTTCCTGTTGACCATGCAAGATACATAAGATCATATGTAACTTCCTCAACCGGCATTGATTTTGCAACTGCCTGTGCATTGTTCACAACAACATCAACTGTGCCGTATGTTTCTACTGTTTTTGCAACTACTTCTTTGACTCTTTCGCGATCTGAAGAATCGCAAGTCATAGCGAATGCCTCTCCGCCTGCTGCTTTGATTTCAGCAACTGTTTCCTCAATTGGTTCCAATCTTCTTCCTGTACAAACCACTTTGACGCCTCGTTTTGCCAAGCAAAGCGCAATACCTTTTCCGATTCCTTGTCCTGCTCCGGTAACAATTGCTACCTTTTCATTTAATTGTTTCATAAGTCCGCTCCTTTTCTACTAAATTTGATATTATTATTCTAAAATATTACTTTATTCTTTTCAAGTACCCATTCTTTTACTATTGCGATTTCTTTTGCATATCCCTCATCCTCATTTGGAGTTTCCAAGATAAATGGCTTTCCATAAAGTGCCGGGTGCGTAACAATACGTTTCATCGCTTCTACTCCTAAATTACCTTCTCCAAGTTTTTGGTGTCGGTCTTTATGTGCTGCAAGCACATTCATGCTATCATTCAAATGAATCGCGCAGAGACGTTCCAGTCCAATCACGCGTTCAAACTCTTGTAAAACTTCGTCCAAATGATGAACAATATCGTAACCACCATCCCATATATGACAGGTATCTAAACATACTCCTACCTTTTCCTTACAATCCACAAGGTCGATAATTGCACGAATCTCTTCAAAAGTTCCACCAATCTCACTGCCTTTGCCTGCCATCGTCTCCAAGAGAACTGTGGTCCGGCACTCCGGCCATAACGCTTCGTTCATCGCCTCAGCTATTAGTTCAATACCTTTTTCTGTGCCTTGTCCCACATGAGAACCCGGATGAAAATTATAATAGTTGTTTGGCAAATACTCCATTCTCATCAAATCATCCTTGAACATTTCTTTTGAAAATGTACGAATATCTTCTTTGGCCGCACACAAGTTCATCGTATACGGTGCATGCGCAACAATTTTGCCAAATTCGTGTTCTTTCATCCATGCAAGCAAGCGCTCCACATCTTCTATGTTAATATCTTTTGCCTTCCCTCCTCGCGGATTTCTGGTAAAAAATGCAAATGTGTTGCCACCTAATTCTGTTGCCTTTCTCCCCATGGCTTCGAATCCGCCGGAAGATGACACGTGATTTCCTATATAAAACATTTATCTGCTCCTTTTTACTCAAAAAATAACTTCCATTTTTGTTCCTTTACCGACTTCACTTTCCACCGCAATCTGAGCATGATGAAAAGCAGCCGCATGCTTCACAATTGCAAGTCCAAGTCCCGTGCCGCCGGTTTCTCTTGAATGACTTTTATCTACTCGGTAAAAACGCTCAAAAACACGTTCTTGTTGATCTTTTGGGATGCCAATCCCTGTGTCTTCTACTACAATTTTGTTTCCTTGCGCGGTATGTCCAACCCAAATGCTCACCTTACCGCCTTGCACGTTATATTTTATAGCATTTTCACAAAGATTATAAATCATTTCATCTAATATGTTTCTTACACCCCAACAAACGGTCGTCTCGCCACTCAACTCCAATTTGACATTTTTCTGATTGGCCAGCAACACGAGACGATTGCATATTTCGTTGGCAAGCTCATAAATATCTACATTTTCTCTTTCTATTGCCACATCTTTTTCATCTAGTTTGGACAGTTTGATAATATCACCAATTAATGTAATCATACGACTGGCTTCATTATAAATTCTCTCCGAAAACGCGATCATATCCTCATTTTTTACCATGCCACTTTTCATTATTTCCGCATAACCTGAGATAGAAGTAAGAGGCGTCTTTAATTCATGGGAAACATTGGCCGAGAATTCTTTTCTCATGTTGGCCACTTCCTCTTTTGCACGATTTTGATCATCTAAGCTAATCAACAACGGCTTTAATTCTTCATACACCTCATTGTTCAGCGGATGTGATAAATCCAACGCGTTAATTGGTGCAATGAGTCGCTTCGTCTGCCACTTAGCAAAAAAATAAGCCAGAACAATCATGATAATTGCCACACCCGACATATACGGAGTCACTCTGAGCATGGCCGTAACTAAAGCATCCGTGGTTTTTGAGGCACGTAAAACCAAACCATCCTCTAACTGAAATGCATAATAATACGTCATTTTTCCAACTGTTTCAGATGTACGAAGCGCTTCTCCGCTTCCCGTCTGAAAAGCCTGTTTGACTTCTTCTCTCATAAGATGGTTTTCAAAATCATACTCATCTTCTTTAGAATCATATAGCACAAGGCCATCCTTGTTAATAAGTGTCAATCTTGTGCTCACCTCAGCCGCGTCCATACTCGATAAGTATTCCAAGCCTGCAATCTCAACCGCTGTCTGAATGTAGTTTGCCTCCTCCTTCACTTCCACTTTCATGTCATCTAAATTTTTGATATAAAAAATGGTAGTCAAAAGACAAAAGGTCACAATCATGGTTGCACAGATAAGAAACAACATATTCTTTTGTATCTTATTT
Source organism: Faecalimonas sp. (assembly GCA_045632945.1). Lineage (GTDB taxonomy): Bacteria > Bacillota > Clostridia > Lachnospirales > Lachnospiraceae > Faecalimonas. Next base: position 46,450 of record JAZQXU010000016.1, read on the forward strand.
CTCATGTGGCCCTCCTAATCGATATCCTACTCCTCTTACTGTCTGTATCCACTCTCCTGCAGTTCCGAGTTTTTGTCTCAATGTTCTCATGTGAACATCCACAGTTCTTGTTTCACCAACAAAATCATATCCCCAGATTTCCTCTAGCAGTTGATCCCTTGTAAATACCATGTCCTGATTTTTCATGAGTTTTCTGAGCACTTCAAATTCTTTATAGGTCAGTACAACGAGCACATCATCCACATATACTTCATGGCGCTTCAAGTCCATTCTCAAATTGTTAAAAATTAAATCTTCTTTTGCCTGTTGTGGATTGACCCTCCGAAGCACAGCCTTAATACGAGACACCAATTCCATCATGCCAAATGGTTTGGCTACATAATCGTCAGCGCCACCATCTAATCCAATGACCTTGTCATACTCATTACCTTTTGCAGTAACCATGATAACCGGAATATGCTTCGTTCTAGGCGAACTTTTCAATTGACGCAAAATAGACAGACCATCTTCTCCCGGTAACATAATGTCAAGGAGAATCAGCTCCGGTACTTTTTTATGCAATGCTTCCTGAAATTTTTTTCCGTCTTCAAACCCTCTGGCTTCCATACCCATGGCATTTAATGTGTATACTACCAACTCACGAATATTACTATCATCTTCTACGCAAAATATCATTCTTCTCTTCCTTCTCGTTTTAAACACTCCTGAATTGCTTCATTTAACGATAACATCATGTCATCTAATTCCGATACCATATCAGCACAAACTTTCAAATCCTCGCTTATGTATGCCGGCGCATTTCCCTCAAATTTATAATAAATTTTATGCTCCAAGCTTGCCCAGAAATCCATAGCGATTGTTCGTATCTGAATCTCCACCTTAGTATCCACGACTCCATCAGTTAAAAAAATCGGTACAGACACCAACATGTGAAAACTTTTGTATCCGCTTTGCTTCGGATGTTTAATATAGTCTTTAATCGCTAACACTTTAATATCACTTTGCTTTCCAATCATTTCCGCAAGCCGATAAATATCGGAAGTGAATGAGCATATAAGACGGACACCTGCAATGTCGTTAATATGTTTGACCATGTTCTCCACGGACGTTTCATAACCGTATCTCCTTAATTTCTTGACAATACTTTCCGGTGTCTTGATACGTGTCTTAATATGTTCTATTGGATTGTACTGATGTACATGTTGAAATTCATCATTTAATATTTCTAATTTGGTTCCTACTTCTTTGAGTGCGGCATTATACAAAAACATAATGGTTTTCCAGCTATCCACGTCCTCATAGTTTTTAATTGCGTCTTGCATATATATCTCCTATACCTTTACATTATATAAGCACTGTGAGCTGGACAGCCACACAGTGCTTTTCACTTCTTTTATAGTATAACATATGCAACGAATGAATTACAAATCTAATTTCATATCTCCATACTTAATCCATTTTTTCTTTCTCATAAATTCCGAGATAATGAGAGTTACAATTGCCGGCAAAACAATATGAATCAAAAGAATTTTAGCCAAGACAATCATTGGTGCTTCTGTAGCTGTCATGGTTTGCCATGTCATAATCTGTCCTACCAAACCTGCCGTCCCCATTCCAGAACCCGTTGCATTGTTGGTCATATGAAGTACCACAGTACCAATTGGACCCAGAATAGCACTTGAGATAATAGCCGGAAGCCAAATGACAGGTTTTTTGACAATGTTTGGAACCTGTAGCATTGATGTTCCAATGCCCTGTGCAAAAAGACCCCCCATCTTATTTTCTCGATAGCTTGCAACCGCAAAACCAACCATATTACAACAACATCCGACAGTGGCTGCCCCTGCTGCCAAACCGGATAAGTTCAAAATAACTCCAAGAGCCGCAGAACTAATAGGCAGCGTCAAGATCATTCCCATGAGAACAGAAACAATAATTCCCATGAGGAATGGTTGTTGCTCCGTCCCCCAATTTATCATCTCGCCTAACATTGTCATAAATTTCGAAATTGGTGGGCCGAGAATAAGACCCACTGCGGAACCTGCACCTATAGTAATAAGCGGTGTGACAATAATGTCCACCTTCGTCCTTCCTGCCACTAAATGTCCAACTTCAATTGCAACGTACGCCGCCAAAAAAGCGCCAAGCGGCTCCCCCGGACCTGCCAATTCAATAACACCATCAACTAAAACAGCTCCTGCTAATATCTTGCTTGCAAATGCACCTACCATACCAGCTGTCGCTGCAGAAAGCACGACCAGCGAACTTGCTTTGAAGCGGTATGCTACACCCACACCAATACCTGTTCCTGTAAGTGCTGCCGCCACTTTACCCGCTTCGAATATTAGATTTCCAATGTTACCGCCGATTAGTGTTCCTATCTGTTGAATAATTGTCCCTATAATTAATGTAGCAAAAAGTCCATGCGCCATTCCCGTCAAACCTTCAATAAAAACTCGATTTGCCCATTTTTTTAACCATCCCATATCTTTTACTCCTTTGCTTTTGTCTTTACATCTGTCTTGTCACTTGTGTAGTCTATCACAGGTTTTACCAAAATGCAATCCTGTTATTTTACATATTGAAAGATAATAAGAGTATGATGTATACTTGTTTAAAAGTGTAAATATCGAACGTTCAGAAAGGACAAGATTATGTTTCGTTTATGGGGAAAACTGATGAAAGACAACAAGTTAATACAAGATACCGTTGTGTGCGACGAGTCAGGGGATACTCGTACCCATAAAATTTTCCACGCACTAGACAAGATTTGTTACGAGTTTGATCTGAGCAAACCCATTTGGCTAGATTCCACAATTGCGGAATTCAAAAAGCATGATAAAGCCAGATTCTACCAAGATAATTTCGTAGATTCCATCGACTTTGACTATTTGGAGATCCATGTAATAGAGGAATAATGTGCAACATAAAAGGAATTACATTTGAACTGTCAAATGTAATTCCTTTGCTTTTATACCATGTGTTCTAACACTTCTTCTGCAATATTTCTTGCATGATCCGAAATACGTTCCAGGCATACCAGTGTGTCCAAAAATACAATGCCTGCCTCTGTATTACATTCATTTTTTGTCAGACGCTTAATATGTTTTGTACGAAGTTCGATTTCGAGTTCATCGGCTCTGCGCTCTTGTTCAATTGCTCTCTGTGCCTTTTCTTTATTTTCTTCCATAAAGCCTTCGATTGCATAGCGATAACTGTCTGCACAAACTTCAAGCATTTCTCTGAGACTCTCTGCACCGGTTTCTGAAAATGACAGTTTCTTGTCAGCCAATGTTTCGGCAAATTCAGAAATGTTTTCACAATAATCACCAATACGTTCAATGTCTGATATGACTTGAACTAAACGCGCCATGTGCTGATGCTCTTTATCGCTAATCTGCAAACCGGTAATCTTAAGTGCATATTCTGTAATACCCGAACAGTATTGATCTGTAAGATCCTCGTCACGTTTAATCTGTTCAATATCTTCTTTATTCTTAGTAAACAGTACTCGCTTAGCAACCTCTAATGTATCCTTAACTAGTTCACCCACGTGACCAACTTCTGCAATCGTAGCTTGCATTGCAAGAGTTGGTGTGTTTAACATTCTGTCATCAAGAGATACAACCTTTTCATCGTCCACTTCTTTATCAACACCGCTAATCTTCTTTGCAAGCTTGATAATAAGATTTGATGCCCCAAAGAGTAACACTGTTGTAGCAATGTTAAATGCTGTATGAATCATACTGATTTCAGTTGCGGTAATCATGCCTCTTCCCCATTCCGGGTCAACAATCTTAAAGAATGCAATCGAAGCAACACTGAAAATAACAGTACCGATAATATTAAAGAGCAGATGCATAAGCGCTGCAGTCTTTGCATTTTTCTTGGCTCCCATACTAGATAACATAGCCGTAACGCAAGTACCAATATTCTGTCCCATGATAATATACACTGCCGAATTAAATGGAATTAATCCCGCTACCGCCAAACTCTGCAGGATACCCACAGACGCTGATGAGCTCTGGATAATCGCGGTTACGCCGGCACCCACTAAGATTCCTAATAACGGATTACTTCCTAATTCAACGAAAAGACTGGTAAATGCAGGAACATCCTTAAGTCCTGCCATTGCATTTGACATATTTTCGATACCAATAAACAATAGACCAAAGCCAACTACAATGCTGGCAACATCTTTTGTTGCACGTCTTTTACCAACCATCATCACAATGACACCAACTACGATTGCAATTGGAGCTAATGTAGAAGGCTTTAAGAATGATGCCCATTCTCCCATAGACACAATCCAAGCTGTCATGGTCGTTCCGATATTGGCTCCCATGATAACACCCATAGCTTGTGTCAAATTCATAATGCCGGCATTTACAAAACCGACTACCATAACAGTTGTTGCAGAGGAACTTTGTATTACTGCGGTAATCAACGCTCCAAGGGCAACTCCCATTAACTTATTCTTTGTCAACACTTCGAGAAGTGATTTCATCCTGTTTCCAGCTGCGTTTTCTAAACCCTGTGACATAATTTGCATGCCATAGATAAACATACCCAATCCGCCTGCAAACATAAACAGTTGCTCATAACCCATATAGATTTCCTCCTATGTTTCCTTTACAAATACAACCATACCATCACAGAAAAACACATATTTGTCAACTGATTTTCCTCAAATTTAACATGGATTTTACTTTTTCATTTTCGGTTCAAAAATCAAAGATGCAATATACCCAAAAATCAGTGCTGCAGATATACCGACCGCGCTGGCTTTAAATCCCCCTAAAAACACACCGATGAATCCTTCTTTATCTACAGCTTCTTTCACTCCCTGCCACAAGAGATTACCAAACCCGAAAAGAGGAACACTTGCCCCAGCTCCCGCAAATTTACTAAATGGCTCATAAATATTTAAAAATCCTAAAATAGCTCCTGTACATACGAGAAGAACCATGACGCGTCCCGGCATCAATTTAGTTCTATCTAATAAGATTTGTACAACCGCACAAATAGCACCACCAATTAAAAATGCATATAAATAATCCATAATTCCTCCTAACAGTGTTCCAATACGATTCCATGTGCAATACCCGGAACACTTTGTCCTTCATTAAAACTTACTGTGGACATGAGAGCCCCCGTCGGTACAAACAAGACGCGTTTCCACTCACCCGTTTCAATCTTTGGCAATATATAAGCGGATAACGTAGTAGCTGCGCAACCACAACCACTCCCCCCGGCATTTGTATTCTGGGTTTGCTGATCAAAAATCAGCATGCCGCAGTCTGTATGATTCATTTTGATGTCCACACCTTGTTTGCGCATCAGATCAAACAAAATGCTTTGTCCCACATATCCCAAATCCCCTGTAAAAATCCGGTCATAATCAGACGGTTGTCGTCCGAAATCCGAGAGATTTTGAATAATGGTATCACAAGCAGCAGGTGCCATGCATGCACCCATGTTTTGAGAATCCTTAAGACCATAATCCACAATTTTTCCAACCGTAACTCCGGTTATCTTTACATGGCTTTTTTTTGTACTTACCAAGAACGCCCCGCTTCCTGTCACTGTCCACTGCGAAGACAACGGTCGTTGATTGGCATATGCCAGCGGGAAACGAAATTCTTTCTCTGCACTACCAAAATGACTAGAAGTTACCGCAAGAATATATTCCCCGTAACCGGCAGCTACACTCATGGCACTAAGTGCCAGTGCCTCCCCCGAAGTAGAACATGCACCATATAGTCCAAACAACGGAATATGCAATTCTTCCAATCCCATTGATGTGGCGATACCCTGACGAAGCAAGTCACCGCCAAACAAATAGCGGATATCGTGTGGATCTAGTTGTGCTTTTCCAAGTGCTATCAGGCATGCTTCTTTCTGCATTTCACTTTCTGCTTCTTCCCACGTATTCTGACCAAACAGGTTGTCTTCTTCTACTTTGTCAAACAAATTGCCAAGAGGTCCTTCGCTCTCTTTTTTGCCAACCACACTACCACTACTGATGATATATGGAGCATCTTTAAATAAAATACTCTGCTTCCCTTTTAACATGAAATTCACCTTTCTCTTCTCTGATTTAAAACATCGTTGTAATCCAATAAATCACTCCTAGTACCCAACTGGTAACTATGCCGTACAGGATAACAGGTCCCGCGATGGTAAATATTTTACAGCCGATACCGAAGACCTGCCCTTCCTTTTGATATTCGATCGCCGGTGCGGCTACAGAATTGGCAAATCCGGTGATCGGAACTAACGCTCCCGCACCACCCCATTGCGCAATTCGCGGGTATATATTAAATGCTGTCAAAAGAACACTGATAAGAACGAGGATAAGTGATGTCCACGACCCCGCCATGTCGTCAGAAAGTCCTTGGCTTTTACAAAAATTTAAAATAAATTGACCAATAAAACAAATGATGCCTCCCGTAACAAATGCTTTTACCATATTGAGATATACATTGTTTTTTGGCGTTTTTTCTTCCACATATGCTTTATATTGCTCTTGTTTTTCTTTGTTCATAGTTATCCTTTCTGTTACCCCATACCAAAATAAATAAGAGAGCCCAAGCCCTTTCCCAGGGCAATTCCTAAAATAATGTATGGTATACATTTTACCAGCTTCAGTCGTCTTACAAAAATTGGAAATACATTTAAAATCTCAGCAAGTGCCATAGCCCAACATCCTGTAAAAATCCCGGAAAATAATCCAAAAATAGAGAGCACAATACTGGCTCCCGTGAAATCAAGGGCTGGCTGATAGATATATAAGATGTTTCCCAATGCACCGCCAAGCATGATGGCATTTTCATATAAAATGATTTTGTTCCCCGTATGCGTTCGGTCTGCAAAATCCGATATTACACCAAGACTGACGATAAAACCAAACAACCCTCCGGCAATAATTGCTCCCGCACTAATTCCGATAAGCGCCAGGATAATCTGTCTGACCCACATCTGCTTCTTGCCCCTTTCTCGCATAATCAGACACTAATGTCGTTTGAATCTCATTTTCGTATAAACGCATTTCAACTTCGATCGGTGTCGGATCTACAGAAAATCTGCGTTTCCCGAAATGATTAAAGAAAACTAAAATCCCAACAACCAGTCCAATGCAATAAGTTAATTCAAGAATAGTGAACCCCGTTTTCGGCTTGCCCATAAAAAGCTCATAAATATTCGTAAACAAGTCCGGTGTCCCGGAATCATTGTTGAATGTCATAATCGCAAAGGCAGCACCTACAAACGAAGTAATCGTAATTAATGCTATTTTTGTCGCTTGCCAAATTTGATTGTTTTTTTTCTGCTCCTCGTAGGTGACAATTAAATCCGTTGCACCTAAATTCTGAATCTCAAGGCTTGGATATTCTCTATGAATATACTCAATAATTTTGAGAATAGAAATGACATAACGATGCTTCCCTCCATCCGGTATTTTCAAAATTTTAATTGTCTTTAATTTATTTGTAATCTCCGGTTGTGTGCATTCCATGGTCACCAAATCAGATAATGAAACATCTCTGTGTTTGACCTCAACACTCTGCTCGCCTTTAAGGTATAAAACGCTTCGTGTTACTGCCATAATGAATCCCACGCTTTATAATCCAACGAAATTAACGTTCCTTCACTTTGCACTGCTTCATCGCCCAGTTCATTGTAGTAATACAAAATACCTACTACAATAGCAACCATAACAACACATATCATGCATATACCCACTCTTTTTTTTGCCTTTGCCATAACTACACCTTCTTTCTAATGTGTATTATGTCTATTTTTTTCGAAATGATACATCTATTTTTCCACGCAAAATTTGCAGTATTTTCTTTTCCATTCTGGAAACCTGAACCTGGGAAATGCCAAGTTCCTTTCCTACTTCTGTTTGCGTTTTGTCCGCAAAATAACGAAGATATATAAGCTGTCTCGCATCCTTTTCAAGATCATCCAATAATTGTTTTAAAAGCAAGCGATTAATGACTTTGTCTTCCTGGGCCTCTTTCTCTTCCAGCTTGTCCATCAAAGCCACTTCGTTTCCATCCTTCTGATAAACAGGCTTATAAAGCGATTCGACTTCATTTCCTGAATCAAGTGCCATAACCAGTTCCTCTTTATCCACCTGCATTTCTTCTGCCAATTCCTCTAAAGTTGGGTCTCGTTGTAAATATTCTTGCATTCTCTCCCTCATGAGAAATGCTTTATAAGACAATTCCTTTAGCGAACGGCTGACTTTTATCATACCGTCATCTCTTAGAAAACGCTTAATTTCACCTGAGATCATTGGCACAGCATACGTCGAAAATTTGACATCAAAGGACAAATCAAATTTGTCTATTGCTTTTAAAAGCCCAATACTCCCTATTTGAAACAAATCCTCCGGCTCTACTCCACGGCCATAAAATCTCTTGACTACACACCAGACTAAGCCGATATTTTCTTCCACCAACTGTACTCTCGCCTTTTCATCCCCGTCGTGCGACTTTTGAATCAAAGCGATTGTATGGTCCATAATTCCCTTCCTTTTCCGATTTCTTTTCGCATCTTTACCAGTGTTCCTTTACCGGGTTCTGACTCCACAGAAATCTCATCCATAAAGGCTTCCATAAAAGAAAATCCCATTCCGGAACGTTCTGCTTCCGGCTTTGTTGTAAAAAGCGGTTGCATTGCTTGTTCCACGTCCTCAATCCCTTTTCCATAGTCTTGGATTTCTATGTACAATGTATTCTCACTGAGATGACAATGAATTTTTATCTTCTCTACCTTCTTTTCATATCCGTGGATAATTGCGTTAGTTACAGCTTCAGACACAGCTGTTTTTACATCAGCGACCTCTTCTAATGTAGGATTTAACTGCGTCATAAAGGATGCCACAGCCACTCTTGCAAAGCCTTCATTGACCGACCTGCTGTCAAATATTACTTCCATTTCATTTGTGTTTTTCATACTTCTTCCTCCTCATATATTTGAATAATTTTTGTCACACCGGACATGGTTAAAATCTTTTTCATTCTTTCATTTACATTGACTGCCCACACTTCTCCCCCAAGCAGGTAGACCATTCGATAACGTCCCATAATGACTCCTATCCCGGAACTATCCATAAAATTAGTTTCTCCAAAATCAAATACCACTGACTTGATATGATTCTTCTCAATCAACCGATCTGATTTTCTTCGGATTTTCTCTGCATTGTGATGATCCAGTTCGTTTGGCAGAAAAATAGTTAAGCAATTTTCCTGAACATCATATTTCATTTATATTCCCCCTTTTATGCAAAAAGAGAACACGTAATATTATTACATGTTCTCTTTCGTAATCTTTTATTATTCTTGCTCTGCGCCCATCTTTTCTGTTGCCTTTTGGGCCAGTTCTGTATCCGGATACAACTCTAAAATACGATTATATTTTGCCGTTGCTTTTTCCGTTTCATTCTTCTTTTGATATGCCTGCATTAACATAAATAAGGCTTCGCCATCTTTATATTGTTCGTCTATCGACACCACTCGTTCTAATTTCTCTATCACACGTGTGTAGTTGGCAACTACAAAGCTTTCTTCCGCTGCTGAATACAACTCTTCACATTCTGCAGGATAAACCAACTTTATCACAGCCTGATAACTTTTTAATCCAACTTCTCCCAATGATTCTGTTTTGACCAATAAAAGCTTATCAACCAAAGCGGCACGCTTATAATCACCGCTATAAAAGTATTCGAGTGCATCAACCAGCGCTTCATAGCTTGACTGTGTGCCTTGCGCAATTTCTTTTTGAGCCTCTGTATCTGCGCTCGCCGCTTGATAATCTCCCAATTCCTTTTCCCTGAATTCGAGTTCTGTTTCAAGTGCAGCTATTTGTTCGCTGTATACAATAATTTCCCTGTTGGTCTTTGCATGCATGTTTTTTCTGACTGTCGGAACAACCAAAAACCACACTAATGACATGCCAACTACCAGTCCAATACCAATATTTAAAATAGTCAGCAAGGTGGCATTGTCCTTTAATGTAGAAGACACCGGCTGAATAATCGTTTCGTTTCCTAAATTATAAGAAACCGTCTGCGCTCTTTCTGTTTTTAACTTGACCGCCTTATCTCTATGCAATTGTTTTAATTCGTGCATATAACGAAGCGTAGTTTCGTTCGTTGTGTCCATCCTGTGTGCTTTTTGTATCAGTTGCCGTGCTTTCGCATATTGCTCTGTCTGCAAATACAGTAGCGCCAATAACTGATATGCCTTTAGAAAACTAGGATGTGCCGCAATCACTTTCTTGAGCTGAATAGCTGCCAAATCTTCTCCGTTTTGAGCACAGTATACCAAACATTGATTATACTTTTGAACCGCCTGGTCTATTACTTCGAGTTCGCTCTTTGCTTCCTGGACCTTCTTAATATAGTAATCAGCAATATTGCCATGTGCTTTAATATTTTTACTGATAATCCACTCAACAAGCGCTTCCGCTACTTCACCACGTCCATAATAAACGAGCCCCAGTAAATTTCTTGATGCAATATTATCTCGGTTATATTGAAGACTTTTTTTCAAAGAGATAATGGCGCCGGACAAATCTCGGATATTGGCTTTTTTTAATCCATCATTGTACCATTGATTGGATAGATATACTAATTTTTTTGCATATTCCACTTAATTCACCATCACTCTTTTTATTTTTTCTTAATATATTCTTTGAGGATATCTGTCATATCAGTTAAATCCTCCTGATACACTGCTTCCTCTATATCTTCCACCTCGAGACAAGGTTTGAATTTTTTCAATTCTTCTTCAAAATTTAACATCTGTTTTCCTCCCCCAATAAAACTATCATACGCACAGTCATTAAAAAAATCAATATGCATCCGTACGCATTTTTCGAGGTTTATCTACCATTACGGTGTCGTATTTTGTGTTGTTTCCGCATTGTCTACAGACTCCTCAGGCACAGTTTCATTTTCTGGTTCATCTGTTTCTATTGGTTCAACATAATTCTCAGCCAATACCAACTGTCCCATGTTATATCTGTACTCCGCTGAGGAACGGAAAATACGGCTGCTTGATCCCACTTGACTGACAACAATCGTGTCTCCTTCTTTGAGTTCATATTTTTTCAGTTCAATTCTGGTGTCATTAACAAACGTCACACCTTGTCTTTCGCCATTAACAAAAACTCTGCTGTTTGCTGTCATGTTTTCGCCGTAAAGAATGAATTTTCCTGTGACATCAACTTCTACATTAGTTAAACTAACATCCAAGATGCCCATTTGGAACGAATCGTCAATAGTCGGCGCATTTTTCTTGCCACCATACGCATAACGTTCTCCATATAAAATATCATATTGTAGTAACTCTAAATCTGCTAGGTAATTCGTTGTCTGACGTCTCGCCTGATGATAATTGAAAACTGTACCTGAATAAATTCCGAGTTTTTCAAAAACTGCCGCTGTCAACTGATATGTCGCAAGCGTTTCATCTTCTTTTTCCAGACCAATATTATCCCAAATAACATAATTTGTATTAAATAAATAACGACTTGTCAAATCTTCTGCCGTGAGTCCCATTGTCGGAAGATGGTCTCCGTAAAGAACCAAAACTGTTGGTTCTCCTCTATTCTCCAGTTCAGCAATTAAATCTGCAATAAACTCATCTGTTTTGTACAAATGATTCACGTAATATTCCCAAGAATTCTTTTTCCCTTCATCCGCGATACCTGTAACCTCAATCAATGGATTTTCAATTACTTTCTCTTCCGGATAATCGCCATGACCTTCCACAGAAATACAGAAAACATAATCCTGCTGTTCCGTCGAATCCATTGCATTTAAAATGTGTTCAATCAGAACGTCATCCGTTGCCCAGCCATTTTCTGTATATTGAAGAATGTTCATGAATTCTTTACTGGTGTAACTGTCGAATCCCATGTTTTTGAACACGTCTGCACGACTATAAAAATTACCACCGTTATTGTGCAGTGCATGAGCACCATAACCCAATGCTTTTAGCGCACTCGCTGCACTTTCCACTACGTTTCCTTCTTTTTTCAAGTATGTCTTGTACGGATATTCTCCAGGTCCGAAATAACGCATACTCATTCCGGTCAACACTTCAAACTCCGTATTAGCCGTTCCCGCACCTACAGACGGTACTTTTACATACCCTGATGAATAATTATCCATCAGATAATGGAAAGTCGGAATAGGATCAATGGTCGTATCAAAAAATTCCGCCTCATACACATCAAAAAATGATTCTAGCTGAATCGTAATAATATTTGGCAGTTCATCCAATGTTGTACTGCTTTTTGTCATCTCGCCATTCTGCGAAATCTCATTAATCTTGCTCTCAGTATAATTGCTTGATTGGTCAATACCTGTATTAAACAAACTAGCCATAAAACAATACGGCAAACCATAATCTTCATATGCAAAAGCGATGTTTCCAAAGTAATCAGATACCACACGTTTTTCTACCGCTATATCCGTAACTTTTCCCATAGTTGCAAATACAATTACACAAACAATGATAGCTGGAATGCGATAGATTTTCCCTTGATATTGTCCTCCACGTCTCCACATGGAAACCAGCCATGCAATAACGGCGAGAATCAATGTGATAAGCAGAAATCCCTGCACGCCATTAAAATACTTGTCAATCATAGACAATGCGTCATCAATAACCTTAAGGTCTTGTGCATTAAACGGCGTAACACGAACACTCAGCATATACCCGTTTACGCACCCGATTACCAACCAAAACACACAAATGATAATGCGGAAAAACACGCGTCTTCTAACAATATATGTGAGTAAAAATGTACTAAAAATCATATATGTGTTGAAAAGAAATGGCCATGGTGTCAATATCATATACTCCCACGCCTCAATCAAACTGTGCCTTGAGATAGCTTCAATCGTAAGATTAAGCGTAGCTGACAACAAAAATTGTAGCACAATCGACAAACGATTCATCCACATATAAACCGGTGCCATCGCTTTTGCAAACTTACTGTTTCTTTGTTTTTCCAGTATCTCCTGTCTTCTTTGTTTTCTTTGTTGAAAATACTGCTTGATATCTTCTTTGCTTATTTTCACTTTTTTCATACTCTAACCCCAAATATCTTTAGATCAAAGACCTACTTCTTGAGACCGGCAAGTCTTTCCCTTACTTGTTCCATCATTTGTGTATACTTTTCCAATTTGGCTTTTTCTTCATTAATCTTTGCTTCCGGAGCCTTGCTGATAAACCTTTCATTGCTAAGCATTCCGTTTACGCGCGCCAATTCTTTTTCGAGTCTTGCCTCTTCCTTTGTGAGACGTTCGATTTCCTGTTCAAAATCAACAAGCTCTGCCAATGGCAAATATACAACTGCATCCGTCACTACTACAGACACTGCATCTTCTGCTATTCCATCCTTCGCATTTTGAATCACGATCTCGCTGGCGCTCATCAGAGACGCTGCTGAAACTTTCATTTCTTCAAAGCCGACGCATAATTCTGCATTATCGCAAACAACAAAAACGCCTGCTTTACGACTTGGTGCAACATTCATCTCCGCACGAACATTACGAACACCACGAATAATTTCCTTCATGTGTTCTACCTGTGAATGTTCTTTTGCAAAATGCCACTCCTCTTTATATTGTGGCCATGTGGACATCATAAGTGATTCCTCTTCCGGAACCAATGCACTGTAAATTTCTTCTGATACAAACGGCATAAACGGATGCAACATCTTTAAGCCATTTGCCAATACAGTTTTTAATGTCCAAAGAGCTGCGTTGGCCGCCTTAGGATCTTCATCTGCATGCCAAATGCGATATTTTGCCAATTCGATATACCAGTCACAGAACTCGTCCCAAATGAAATCGTACACTTTCTGAAGTGCGATGCCAAGTTCAAACTTATCCATATTTTCTGTTACATCTTTTGCAAGAGTATTTACTTTTGATAATACCCATTTATCTACATTGGATAATTCACTATAATCCGGTGTGACAATCTCTTTGCCATCCATATTCATCATAATGAAACGAGACGCATTCCAAACCTTGTTTGCAAAGTTTCTGTTTGCCTCTACTCTTTCATCATAGAAACGCATATCGTTCCCCGGTGCATTACCGGTAACAAGTGTCATACGAAGTGCATCTGCACCATATTGCTCAATGATTTCCAATGGGTCAATACCATTTCCTAATGATTTGCTCATCTTACGTCCTTGCGAATCACGCACCAAACCATGAATAAATACGGTGTGGAAAGGTGATTTGCCTGTGTGAGCGTACGCAGAGAATACCATACGGATTACCCAGAAGAAAATAATGTCATATCCGGTTACCAAAACATCTGTCGGATAGAAATAATCCATCTCCTGCGTTTTCTCCGGCCAACCAAGTGTTGAGAATGGCCATAATGCGGAACTAAACCATGTATCCAAGGTGTCTTCGTCCTGTGTGAAATGAGTACATCCACAATGTGGACAAACTTCCGGTGCTTTTCTTGCTACCACAAACTCACCACATTCATCACAATAATAAGCCGGGATTCTGTGTCCCCACCAAATCTGTCTTGAGATGCACCAGTCACGAATATTTTCAAGCCAATGCAAATAAATCTTGTCAAAACGTTCAGGAACAAATTTCAGTTCCCCTGTCTTTAAAGCGTTAATCGCCGGTTTTGCAAGTTCCTCCATTTTCACAAACCATTGTTGTTTGATAAGTGGCTCAACAGTTGTATGACAACGGTCATGTGTACCAACATTATGCGAATGGTCCTCAATTTTCACAAGGTATCCTTGTTCCTGCAAATCTGCTACAATTGCTTTTCTCGCTTCATAGCGGTCCATACCTGCATATTTACCACCAAGTTCGTTAATGGTAGCATCATCATTCATAACATTAATTTCCGGGAGATTATGACGTTTTCCAACCTCAAAATCGTTCGGGTCATGAGCCGGCGTTATCTTAACTGCACCTGTTCCAAATTCCTTGTCTACATAGTAGTCTGCAACAATTGGAATTTCTTTATTCACTAACGGAAGCAACACGTTCTTACCGATAATGTCTTGGTATCTTTCATCATCCGGATGAACAGCAATTGCCGTATCACCAAGCATCGTTTCCGGACGTGTTGTTGCAATTTCCAAAAATCTATCTGTTCCTACGATAGGATACTTAATATGCCAGAAGTGTCCTGCCTGTTCTTCATGCTCTACTTCCGCATCTGAAAGGGATGTTTTACACACCGGACACCAGTTAATGATTCTGGAACCCTTGTAAATGTATCCGTCTTCGTACAATTTGATAAACACATCTTCTACAGCCTTTGAGCATCCTTCATCCATTGTAAAACGCTCTCTATCCCAATCACATGATGTTCCTAGTTTCTTTAATTGAGAAGTGATAGTTCCGCCGTATTCTTCTTTCCACTCCCAAGTTCTCGCAAGGAATCCTTCGCGTCCTAATTCCTTCTTATCAATTCCCTCTTTTTTAAGTTGCTCCGTCACCTTGACTTCAGTCGAAATTGCCGCATGGTCAGTGCCAGGTACCCAAAGCGCATTATATCCTTGCATTCTTTTGTAACGAATCAAGATATCCTGCAACGTGTTGTCTAGAGCATGTCCCATGTGTAATTTCCCGGTGATATTCGGTGGCGGCATTACAATGGTAAATGGCTTCTTGCTTCTATCTACTTCTGCATGAAAATATTTCTTTTCCATCCATCTTTCATAAAGTTTCGATTCAATCTCTTTTGGGTTGTAAGTCTTTTCAAGTTGTTTACTCATGACTTCCTCCTTATTTACATCCGTACATTTAATTGTACTATATTTTTCTTGGTTTGTGGTCGATTTAAGAAATTGTTAAGAGTTTGCGCTCTAAACAATTGACATAAAAAAAGCCCTCTGCGTTATGCAAAGGGCGAATAATCGCGGTACCACCTTCGTTTATACCTTATCAGTTCGATAACGTGAACTACTCCGTGACATCCTACTGTTAATTCAGACATCCGGTTCGAAAGCTACCTTCCACATCTCTATCTTCAGACCACCTTACAGCCAATGAGCAGTCCTCTCTGGTAAGCGAATGATGTGTACTCCTCTTTCTCACTACCTTTGTATTATAAGACTAATGATATATTAGCCTTGAACAGCTGATTTGTCAAGTTTTTTCAATTGATCGACCAACTTCAAAGGTAGAAAATATCCTTTTTCATATCTACATACCGGACAAACTCCCGGAAGTTTCTTACCTATATGAATATTTCCGCAATTCAGGCACATCCACTTTTCGTTTTCCTCTGTTTCAAAATATGTGCCATTTTTCAACATGTTTGCAAGTTGTCCAAAGCGATCGCCATGCATTTTCTCAATTTCTGCGATTTGATAAAATGCAGATGCGACTTCCATATACCCTTCTTCTTTGGCTGTGTTTCCAAATGCAATATAAACATCATCGGCTTCTTCATATTCATTGTGCTGAGCAGCTTCTAATAACCCCACTACTGTATCCTGCTTATCAACCGGAAAACCACCACATATATCAATAGTCTCTCCTGATAAACCCTTCAACAAATCATAGAATCTTTCCGCATGTGCGCGTTCTTGGTTTGCCGTAAATAGGAAAACCTCATGAATTGCGTAAAGGCCTTGCTTCTTTGCTGCTTCGGCCGCAAAAGTATAACGATTTCTCGCTTGACTTTCCCCAGCAAATGCCTTCATTAAATTAACTTTTGTTTGACTGTCCTTAAATTGAATACCCATAATAACTCTCCTTGTTTTTTATTATAGTATTCCCAAATTTTTCTATTTTATATCAGAAAAAAATGCATTCTCATTATTTATAACTCCGGAACTATGAATAAATAAAACATCCTGTTTGTCAAACGTTACATACTTTCCAATTAAATTTTCGTTAAGATATCGTACATCAAGTAAGGTTATTTTTGCATACCCTTCTACCAAAAGCGGGGCCAAACTACTGCCAAAAGAATCACGGAACATTACCAGTTCCTTATCACTTGTTGCATTTGGATTTTCAATTGTAATGACCGACAATGAACCATGCAAAAACAGTTCATATGGATCTCTCCCCGTTGCTTTATCCAATCCATATATTGAAATTTGTTTTCCGTTTTCATGATTGGTAACAATACAATTTTCGAACATTTCATGTTCAAGAAAAGATAGCGTATCTGGAACAATAGGCAACCCTAGTTGTCCATAATATACACCATAAAATGGAGTTTCCAGTGTAACCTTTTCATACTCATTTTGCAATGCAGTTCCCATCATATTGGCCACATTTTCTGCAACATGTAAAATATTCTCTTGTTTCCAATGGGTATCTGTAGAATAAAAATCTTCAACAGAGAGTAAATTGGATATATCAATATAGGTCATATTGGAAAGATTATCATTCATATATTTTTCCATGCTTTCAAAAGAATACGACGGAAAACCATTTTTCTCGGCTAAAAAACAATTCTTATCCGGAATCAGAGAATAATAAACCTTTGCATCGGTTCCCTCAATATATTTTTTATAAATATTTTCAAATTTCTTTACCGCATTATCCATGGCCTTCTCTGACAAAGGATAATCCAGTTTGCTCACATAGCCGTCAGAAAGATATACATCATTGTTATCGGTCTGCGCAAACACATACCGATGCGTTATGGCTTTTAGACCGCGAAATACATCCCTAAGAGGAAATTGGTCCAGGGTATATTCTTCAAACTCGCTCATAAATTTGCCGCTAAAAACTGTTTGTGCATTTAATGTTGGAAACTGTTCTAATGGTCTTCGTTCTGTAGCCGAGAAATCTCCTGCCGGTTTTGCCCAAACTAAAAATGTGAATCCAAAAAACAATATCGCATATATAATTACATATATTTTATGTCTCTTTTTCTCCATCTTCTACCTCCTAAAATCTAAAGTACAAAAATGGATTGAAAGAACCATCCACTAAATACGCTGTTACTAAAAGCAATAAAATCAACATTACAATTGGTTCTATAACTTTATATTGCTTGAACTTTTGTACCAATTGTTTTGGTATCGGTGTCGCTCCAATGATTGCCAAAAGTAGCACAACCAAGTAGCTTTGTAAGTAATAACCGGTAATCCCGGTCATAAAAGGAACACCTGAGAATCCAAACATTGCTCCGATATGATGTATCGCGTCTTGCAGATTCACTCCATCAAATATAACGAAGCTTATAATTGCGAAAAACAAGATATATACATGTCCCACAATCCGGTATTTCTCTAACCATTTCAGCAAGAAACATTTTTCTATCATAAGCAAAATACCAAAATATAATCCCCAGACTACAAAGTTCCATTCTGCTCCATGCCACAAACCTGTCAATACCCATACTACAAAAATGTTAAACATGAGTCGTTTAGCAGAACACCTACTACCACCTAATGGTATATAAACATAATCTCTAAACCAAGTGCCCAATGACATATGCCATCTTCTCCAAAACTCCGTAGCGCTTTTAGAAATAAACGGATAGTTAAAGTTCTCTACAAATTCAAAACCTAACATACTTCCCAAACCTATCGCCATATCGCTGTAACCGGAAAAGTCAAAATAGATCTGCAGGGATACTGCTACTGCATAGGTCCAATAGAAAACTACTGATTTTTCGTCTATTCCCTTGAACGCAGCACAGTATTCGCCCAGAACATTTGCAATCAGAATCTTTTTACCCATTCCGAGACATAATCTACGAATTCCATAGGAAATTTTCTCAAACGTAATACTTCGTTTTACTAACTGTCGTTCCACGTCTGAATAACGAACAATCGGTCCTGCTATCAGTTGCGGAAACATCGTTATATAGGTGGCTAAAATAACAATATTTTTTTGTGCCTTTACCCTTCCCCTATATACATCTACAATGTAGCTGACTAATTGAAAGGTGTAGAAACTAATTCCTATAGGAAGGACTACACGTAAAAGCGGTAAGGAAATCCCTGTAGCCGCATTGAAATTTTGGATAAAGAAATTCGCATATTTGAAATATCCTAAAAGGCCAAAGCTAATGGCAACTGAAACAATCATGAACACCTTTGACCAAGATGTTCCCCTGTATTTTTCGATAAGGATGCTAAACACATATCCCAGTCCAATAGATGCCATCATCAAAAATACGTAGGAAGGTTCTCCCCATCCATAGAAAATGAGACTTGCAATAAGCAAAACCATATTTTTTGCAGATTTCGGAACCAAATAATATACAATTAGTACCAACGGTAAAAAATAATATATAAAGGGTATGCTAGAAAATAACATGAAATTTTCCTTCTAAATTATTGTGCAAGATTTTCTTCTACTGTAACTGTTGCAGCTGCACCATAAACTGTCGTAATGGCTGTTTTAAACGCTTCAATAACCTGACCATTACCAAAAGCAGAAACTACATAGTCATCATTTACTGTTACGATGATGAGCTTTTCCGGGAAACCGCACATCCATTGATTATTCATAGTTTTATCTTTAATGTCATTGACCACTTTATCAACATTTGCTTTGTCTGCAATATGATAAGCTGCTGCAGAGAAATTGTTTGCCATCATCATGTTCATCATGTTAGCCACGTCATCTGTCATATCAATCGCATCAGTTGAAATGCAGAATGCAGTAGATAATGTATCCTTTGCACCTTCTAACGAAGTGTCGCATTTGCCCGCATTATCCATTACAATCAGTTCGAAATTTTCGATGTTACCACCACCAACTGAAAACTTAAGTTCTTCAGAAGCTGATTTGTTATATTCTTCCCATGTCTTTGTAAGAAGTTCCGTTGCATCCTTCACTTCCGCACCGCTATTTTTTGAATTTCCACATGCCACACATGCGAGTACCATTACTGCTACAAGTAAAATTGCTGATAATTTTTTCATTTTAAAAATCTCCTTTTTGCTTTAATTTTTTTGTTGTAATCTCAGTTTCCATCCGGATTCGTTTGCCTCCAACACATACCGATACTCTTTGCCTTCTGTCGTTATGGTACAAGTGGCTGCAGTATTACTATCTGTAGATATGCTCCAAAATACAACTGTCTTTCCTTCAATATGCAGTTGGGTGACTTTCTCATCCTGAATCTCACTATTTTTTGTTGTGTAAATACTTCCTTCGGATACCTCAATATGGGCTTCTTCTCCCACATGAATCTCCATTGGAATATTACCTTGGATTTCTTTGTTTCGTCCTTGAGAAATAGCAAAAGGGATATCTGTATTCCAATAGGAAACCGGCATATCATTGATACGAAGGATGGTGCTATTTAGTAACATCACATGACTTACAACAAACACTCCGACAAAACAAGCCGCTATAGCCAGGCTCTGTATTCTTCGTCTTGTTGTCTTTCTCTTTTCCTGTTGTATACTTGACCATACACGATTTTTCAGTTCAGTTGGAGCCTTTTGACTGAAATACTCCATTCTTTCGTTTTCCCGAAACATCCTTTTACTCCTTTTCTAATTCTTCCTTTAAAAACTCTCTGCCTCGTTTGAGGCGCATTTTCACTGCAGACGGTGATAACTGCATAATTTTTGCAATTTCATCTACCGTATATCCTTCTAAATAGTGAAGTATAATAACTCCCTTGTACTTTTCCGGCAATTTCTGTAACGCTTGATGTAAATGCCCCGTATCTTCCTCAACACATGTTTCTACATCCCGCACTTCTTCCAAAGCAGCGTGAATGCGATATCTTTTTTTTCGCAGATTATCATGACATTGATTGATGGTCACACGCAGAAACCACGCCTTTTCCTGTTCCGGACTCATTGGAAAATGCAAAGCACAAAAATATTTTGTAAAAACCTCCTGCAACACATCCTCTGCGTCTTCTTTATTTTTCATGTAGGAAAAAGACACACGATATACCATATCCGCGTACATACTATATGCAGTTTCAAATTCTGTTTTGTGGTTTTTAAATGAACGCAAAACTTGTCCTCCTATAGTAATACGAATGACTAACTCAATTGGTCACATTTTTTTGAAATAATAATTTCTTGTAAATGAGCCATGCAATTACACTACCAATACAAGCTGTTATAAATTGTGTGACAGAAAATGTTGTCTTCACTGTCATCACCATAGGATTTGGCAAATTCTGCCCCAAAAAAGGTAAAACCACTAGCCACACTGTTCCCCACAAAAACAATGTCTTTGCAATACATCCAAGTAACATACCCACTTCCAGTCTCTTCTGGCGAAACACCCAAGTTGCTAATACAATCAGTTCGTTGCCCACCATAATCACAGGCAACATTAAGGGAATCATATTAATAATCGGTGTTGCACCGATAAAGTAAGCAACGATAGGTGCAACAGCAGCAATGCATGTGCCTGAGAACAGGCCACAGTATAAAACGGCAATTATTAAAATGCAATTTACAGCGGAACCGGTCAAGTAAACCGATAATCCCTTCATAGATTGAAACACAATACATAGTGCCAAAAGTAAAGCTGTTGTTGTAATTTGTTTTGTTGTGATTTTTTGTTTCATTCAGTCAATCTCCTCGTGCATTAATTTTGTTAATTATACCTTGTTTGTCCACAATCAGCAACCGAAAAAGATTGATTTTATGAAGCACGTTTGTTAAAGTATTTACAGACTACAGACACAAAGGAGACAGAAGACTTGAGAGGTATCTATACATCAGTAAACGAAATTCGAAAGCAAGTATTTGCAGAGATTGCGAAATTATCATATGAATATGAAGAAGGCGACGAAATGCGCCTAGAACAGATTCCATACAATATAATAAAAGGCGAAGCAGCCGGCTATAGAGAAAGCGTTTTTTTAGAACGCGCCATCGTAGAAGAACGCCTACGCCTTGCAATGGGTCTGCCTCTTCGTCCGATTGCGGAACACGCACCGGTATCCAAAGGTGCTACGGAGTGCATCATACCAGAAAAATATTATCAACCGCCACTTATTAACATTATCAAATTTGCATGTCACAAGTGCCCCGATAATGTGATAAAAGTAACGGACGCGTGTCAAGGCTGTCTTGCGCAGCCATGTGGGGAAGTATGCCCACGTGACGCCATCCACATTACAAACGGTCGTTCTGTCATTGATATGAGTAAATGTATTAAATGCGGAAAATGTATTCAAGTTTGTCCATACCATGCCATCACCAGAATGGAACGCCCATGTGCAAAGGCATGCGGTATGAATGCCATAGGTTCCGATGAACTTGGTCGTGCAGAGATTGATCAAGAAAAATGTGTATCCTGTGGAATGTGCCTTGCCAATTGTCCATTTGGTGCAATTGCAGATAAGGCACAGATTTTTCAACTGATCCAAGCAATCAAACGGAAAGAGCCCGTTTACGCAATCGTTGCGCCTGCCATTGTCGGACAATTTGGTCCAAAGCTCACAACAGCAAAACTACGTTCTGCATTCAAGGCACTTGGTTTTGAAGATGCAATTGAAGTCGCTATCGGTGCAGACCTGTGTACCATTGAAGAGGCGAATGATTTTATCAATGACGTTCCAGAGAAACTACCATTTATGGCAACTTCTTGCTGTCCGGCATGGTCTGTGATGGCAAAAAAATTATTCCCTGAATACAGTAATTGTATCTCAATGGCATTAACTCCGATGGTTCTCACGGGAAGACTGGTGAAAAAACAACATCCTGGTTGTCGCGTCGCTTTTATTGGACCTTGTGCAGCTAAAAAGCTAGAGGCTAGTCGCAGAACAATTCGAAGCGATGTGGACTTTGTTCTTACATTTGAAGAGTTGCAGGGTATGTTTGAAGCAAAAAATATAGATTTTGGCCAATTAGAAGAAATGGGATCCATGCATGGTGCAAGCGGAGACGGACGAGGATTTGCAGTAAGCGGTGGTGTTGCAAATGCGGTCGCTGCATATATTAGGGAAAATTACCCTGACCATGAAGTTAAAATTGCCAGTGCAGAAGGTCTGGGAGAATGTCGCAAACTCCTTACTCTCGCCAAAGCCGGAAAGTATGATGGATATCTACTAGAAGGAATGGCTTGCCCTGGAGGATGTATAGCAGGCGCGGGAACAATTCAGCCTATCGCAAAATCAGCTGCCGCTGTTGCTAATGCTAAGAAGACTTCAACTAATGCGCATTCTTCCAAAAGCAATTATAAAGATTTACTAGATGTTTTAGTTGAAAACTAAAGATATGTTTGTTTTGTTAGCCAAGACACTAAAAAACTCTGGAGCGCTTAAGCTCCAGAGTTTTCATTATAACAATTCTTTCCATATTACCTCCGCCACAGAATCAACCATGCCATTAACAAACTTTGCGAGCATTGGATTGCCATGTCGCATTGCATAAGAATGATAAGCCTTAAGCATTGCCACATCGTTTAGTTCATCTCCGATTGCAATCACCTCTTGTTCTCCTATTCCCAGCACGCCACATATTCTACGGATTCCTTCTGCTTTGTCTATGCCAAATGGAGCTATATCCAAGCACCTTCCATTCCTCAGTGCATTCACCTGTTTTCCATACTTAGCCTCTATCTTCTGAGCAAATGGTTCGACCTCTCTTTTATCCTCAAAAAGGGTGCATATTTTATAGAAACCAAAAATGTTCGGCATCTCATCTATAAGATAATCATAGGCTCCATCCGTTCCGTCAGTTACTACACTAATACACCTGTCTTCATAATTGATGTATACAATTGGTGCACCCCACTCTAAAAGATCTCTGACAAACTCTCGTACATTTACCACATTGCATTCACTGCCAAAAAGAAATCTGCCATTACTATCGATTGCATAACTGCCATTGCATAGAACTAGAAAATCAAAATTCTCTCCTAATATATTCATTAATTCTGGCAAAAAATCCGGTCCGCGTCCGCTGACTACTCCAAAAAGGTTTCCTGCCTGTCTCCATCTGCGGATAGCTTCTATCGTTTCCGTTCCTACTCCATTATAATTTAAAGTTCCATCATAGTCCGTGGCAATCAGTTTCATAAAAGCTCTCCTCCATACACCAAATACATATTTGATTTTATCCCAAACGAATATAATCCAATTTACAAAGTGAATACACAAATCTTTGACCATTATTATTGATCTCTATTTTTGCGTTTTTAAGTTTCACTTTTCGATTTGTTCCATCTGTTAAGTGAATGTTCAAATCATCATATAGCCTATGATGGTATATTGCAATACTTAAAATGTTTGAACGATTTATCATTCCTTCTCTCGTTTGAAAACGAAGCGAATGTTCTAGAATTCTCCCATATAAAAAAGTTGCGTCTTTATATGAATATAAACAGTCAGAAGCTGTGCATTTTTCAAACAGTTCGTAGGCACTTTTTTTTGGTGAACTGGTTCCCCCCAGCTCAATATAAGTGAGCAAATCTTCTACTTTATCAAACCATACATTTCCTGATTTAATATAAATTGAATCCGCATCTTCGAAAAAAACAATAGGATTTACCCAAGCAGCCGTCCGTATCTGACTACGCAACATATATATAGCTCTGCCCAATTGTTTAAATGGTGACTTATGCTTCTTGATATGTATTTCTTTTGTCCATTGGTCAACTTTCTTTTGAAAGATAGAATCGTCTGTTTCTGTAAGTATGCCTTTCCACCGTTTTATTTCAATTGCAAAAATTTTACTACCAAGAAGAACCAAACAATCAATTTCAGCATTTCCTTCTTGTGTTTGTATGATGATGTTGTTTTTAATCCGACAAGATGGGATTTGTTTCAATATTTTTTTCGATAATTGTTTTTCCCCTTCCATTCCATAGTATTTTTGTTCAGATACATGTGGAAGCGAGCTACCAAAACATCTAGCAAAAAACAGCTTTATGTTATTAAAAAATCTTATCAGCATTCTCAACTCACCGCTCATTCTATTGTTTTCTTTTAACTATACGCTTTATATAAAATGTCGTCAAATAAAAAAATGCTTTAATACGAAGTGCTTTTTTCATAAGTTCTTTCAATTTCCTTGGGAATCACAATACGCCCAAGGTCGTCAATTCTTCTAACTATACCTGTTGCTTTCATATATACCCAAACAAATTTGTTTATAACTGCGAACAGAATTTCTGAAGAAAAACTTTCATTTCAAGAATTTACAGAAATATGATTTGAGGATTATGGAAACATCAATTTAGAAAAGAAAACTCGGTTAATATATGAACAACAAGCTAGTACGACGGTATATACATGTACTCATGCGCTGAAGCAACTAGATAAGAAAGCTGCCGATACGTTGGATAACTTGTTAATCAAATATCAACCTGTAAAAAAATTAAATTTAATATATATAAGTCAAAAGCATTTGACACATACTTATGCTATAATTA
This sequence comes from Faecalimonas sp., assembly GCA_045632945.1. Classification (GTDB taxonomy): domain Bacteria; phylum Bacillota; class Clostridia; order Lachnospirales; family Lachnospiraceae; genus Faecalimonas. Next base: position 71,804 of record JAZQXU010000016.1, read on the forward strand.
TAATATAATTATGGAATGGTTGCAAAAGAGAGTTCACATGAAACCACATGGAACATTTAAAATACGAATGGAATGAAAATAAAAATACCATTAATAAAAACAAACATAATATAACTTTTGAAGAAGCACAAACAGTGTTCTATGATGAAATAGCTCTTGTCATTGATGACCCTGACCATTCTGAGCAAGAAGACCGATTTGTTATACTTGGTCAGAGCAATCAAGCTAAACTATTAGTCGTTTGCCACTGTTATCGTGAATTCGACACTGTCATCCGCATTATATCAGCAAGAAGAGCAACTAAAACTGAGAGTAAACAATATTATGATTTTTAGAGAGGTGTCAAATATGAGAGAAGAATATGATTTCAAAAATGCAGAAAGAAATCCATATATAAAAAAAGCAAAACAACAAATTACTATTAATCTTGACAGCGATGTTATTTCTTATTTCAAAATGCAATCCGGAATTTTCGGTATTCCCTATCAAACACTAATTAATCTTTATCTTTCTGACTGTGTTTCTAAAAAACGTGAACTACAAATGTCTTGGGAATAAAACATCCATAACAAGCCGCAAAGGTCGGAAAGGCTCCCGACGCACTCGCAAGAGTACCTGAGATGATGGATACGCCGCCCATCTTGCGGTTCAATGAAAGTTTAGATGTTGTCTATGACAGCACCTTTTTTATTCCATTTTAAAATTCCATTAGTCAAACACACTAAAAAAGCACCTCGATTTTACTCGAAGTGCTTTATTTCTTAACGTGGGCGAGAAGATTCGAACTCCCGACCTTTTGGTCTGTAGACTACTCCCAATTTTCTAACAAGCCGTAGTAAACAATCTTAGTGATTTCCAAATCATCATTGTACCAAATATATCCGTAATCAAAGTTATTGTCCTTCGATTGTGCGACATCCTCTCGTTTCAACTCTGCAAATTCAGTGTTGATCTTATCTGGCGTTTCACCCTCTAAATGAGTGATTATTTCGTACAAACTGCAGAATGATGACGTTTCTGACAATTTTTCTTCCCTAATCAACTCCATGCCACCAGCATCCACATCAAAATTAGCTGGCGCCGTTTCTATCATACCATCTTTAATATCACCAATAGCCACATACGCACTATAACCTTTCACTTTATCATGCATATCACCTATTGGACTTGGCACATCATCATATGTATAAAATTCTTTGATTGCTCCCTCTATAGAAACTAACAAACTGTCTTCCGTATATCGCAATACGGCTATCTCCAAATCGTCTACACTGTTGTCATAGCCATATGCTGTAACAATCCCCGTGTCTTCATCATAGGAGTATGTCTCATAGCAGTCAGAGTTTCCTACTGGATTACCGCAGACCTCATAATAAGAAAATCCACCGTCTTCTTGAAAATGTAACATTTCTGTGCAAGATAGCGTGTTATATTTCCAGTCTTTTTTTGTTAAAAAATCCGGATATATCTCCTCTCTGTTACCACAAGCCGAAACACAAAACAACAATAACAAACACAATAGCATACTAAGAAATGCCTTCTTTTTCATATGGGTGCCTCCCGCCTCTTATTTATGAATTCATTATATCACTTCCCTCACGAGAAATAAATATAAGTATACATAAACTACATATGAGGACTACGGCAACAATTTTTATAGCATTTTATAGCACGCGTTAGTCAAATGTTAGTTAAACGCACTAAAAAAGCACCTCGAGATTTCTCGAAGTGCTTTTGTTTCTTAACGTGGGCGAGAAGATTCGAACTCCCGACCTTTTGGTCCGTAGACGTAGAAATGCCCTATTTTTTAATATTGCTTTTGAAGAAATGCTTGATTTACAAGGCTTTTTATTTTTTGATTTTATATGCTTTTCTTGATTTTTTATACCGTTGTTAGTCAAATGTTAGTCAAACGCACTAAAAAAGCACCTCGAGTTGTTTTTCTCGAAGTGCTTGTTTATTAATCAGTTAAAATGTCTTTAATACTATTGATTTCTGCTTGTGTAATTCCTATATCAAGCATAAACGCTTCACAAGCTTCAGCAAACGTTCCATTTGGAGCGTAAGCTTGAATGTTTGTATACATGACTTCCATATTCCCCATCAAGTCCTGAACATTTGCGTTTGTCGCTCCACCAATAGCCGAAAGGATAGACAACTCGTATTCAAAGAAGAGATCAGATTTTGACATGCCACAAAGTCCTTCAATCAAGAACAAGACAGTTCCAGTTCTATCACGTCCCACAGAACAATGAATTGCAATCGGGTAATTTTCTTGGTTAGCAAACACTCTAATTTCGCCAAGTAATGCTTCTCTATACTCACTAGCTATTAATTTATTCCAATAATACGGCGCATCGTAATTGAAATATCTAATATCATCGCCAAGTGGAGAACTCGTACCTGCGGTTCCTTCTCCTGGCGTACGTACATCTAAATCAGTTTTTACACCAAGGACCGTAAGCATTTGATATTTTCCTTCTTCGGTGATTTCATCCAACGTACCCATACGATAAACCATACCATATTTCATGGTTGTTCCGCCAAGGGTATCATATCCACCAATATCACGTGTATTATCCACACCATCAATAGTAAGAGTGCGAACCGTATCAGCTGTCACAAAACTAAAGGCTTCAGATTCCACATTTCCAACAGATAACTTCCAATAATAAGTAGTTGCTGGCAACAGATTTGACAAAGTATACTGTGTTCCTGTTGCTTTATGAATTAATTCATCTGAAAAATCTTCCTTGGTTGCAACATGTACATTATATTCTGGCGTTTTTTCAGGTGAAACCCATTTGAGCGTAAGTGGTGTTCTGTGATAAAGAGCCGTTCCGTTCTTCATAGCATCTGTTGCTTTAGCCGTTAAATCATATTCCTTTTCTAATGCTGCAACCTGCTCGCTTGGAAGTAATGCTTCTGCTCCATATTGTGGATAAAGAATCAAAAAGCCTTCCACAAGAACCATCATGCGTCGGATCAAAGATAAATCTTCACCGTTAATAATGAAATCGCAATTCATATCTGCACCAAGCATTGCAGAGTCCGTTAATGCGATTTGGCCAGCTTGGTATCGTTTGAAACGAATAATATCGCGAGCATCCATTTCCTCACTATCATTCGTTTCACCCACACTCCAAACAACTAACTTGCGGGTATATTCACGATTGTAAGCAACATACGTAAGTGTATGCGTACCAATCTCGGTAAAAATATCTCCTCGTTTGTATGTTACGCCATCAATTGTCACTACGTCAGCATCAGTAACCATATAACTTTCTTGGTCTACACAACTATAAACCGTTGCAGTGAATTCAGGTGCATCAAAATCAAACTCTGTAACAGGAGTTCCTTTTATCACATAAAAGATGAAATCCTCCGTAACGCGGAGACTGGGATCTCCATTAACTTTTGCTGCATAAGTTCCAGCTTTAATCGTAACAGCAACGCCATCAGCAACTAGAGATAATTGTGTACCTGGAATTCTAATAAACAATCCATGTTCGTCGTAAGCTCTAACAAATTCTCCTGTATAGGAAACACCATCAATTTCATATTGAACATTTAACCAAAAACTTTCCCATGGAACGCCTGGAGTTTGTGCCGAATTATATGGTACTGGGTACATATCCCAACTGCTTCCTATAACTTGAGAAACCGAATGTATTTTTTCAAAAGTAATATCAACCGTATAGTCTACTGCAGGTGCATTATTCCATACATCGCCGTCGTACATATAGAACGTGAAGTCGGAATTCAATTGAAGGTTGGACGTGCCATCATTAGAGACATAATTGCCTGCTTTAATATCAATTTTTGCAAGAGAAGTATCCTTTGACACAAGGCTATAACCCATCTCCATAAACAAGCAATTGCCACCACCGTTTTTCAGTATCAAATTCTGTTCCTTGTTGTTAATAAGAACCTTGACATTTTCCCACTGTGTTTCCCACGCAGTCCCCGGTAAGGTTGCAACAGCAGAATGATCAAAATAAACAAACCAACTAGGAGTTGTACTTGGTGCCTGACCCGAGATATCTTCTTTCACATTTTTGATTGCTGTCTCGAATGCAGTGAACGGTGTGAAATAATTTTCGCCTTCAATGATAATACTGTCAAAATAGGTAGTTGTTGTACCATATGTACGGAAAGACAATAGAAACTTATCGATTGTACCATCACCATTTTTGATTACTTGTGAATCTTTTAATATATTCAGCAAATCCAACTCAAACCATTGGTCATACGGTCCATTATGATTTTGCGATACATAAGTAGCGTCTCCCTTTCCAAAAACTCGAAAATTAGCACTACCCGTAGCTGTATACGATTCTATGTATATTCTTGCTTTAATAGATGTAATTTTACTTAAGTCCAATTTCCCGTTGAATTTTATCCACGATGCACAATAAACCCCGTTCTTCACGGCATAAACGCTATCTTGATAACCGGTCGGAGCAGAATCCCCAGCATTCAATTTTTTCGCAAAATACTCAGAAGCGTTTACATACTTATTTGTGTCTGAAGGCGTTTCAAAATCTTCTCCATTAAAGTCATATACGTCAATAGATGCATCTCCTTGCCCAACAAATAAACCATTCTCATGAACAATAGTAATACTGTCATAATAAACAGTAGCTTCTTCAGCACCATATACTCGATAACCGATTACAAAACGATCCAAATAGCCGTTCTGATCTTTTGTAACAACATTTAAACCTTCGGTAATATCAAGTTCCACCCAATCGTTAAATGTACCGCCTAATTCACCCACAAATTGTTTGCTGAAATATGGCAAACCATCACCTGTGTTCTCACTAGTATTAATAACTCTTAAGGACGGCGTACCACTAAGAGCATACTCACTCACATACATTTTTACTTTTACAGATATAATTTTGCTTGTATCAATCGGCATTGGAAAATCAACACCGACAGACACATAAGTAGCGCCCTTACCACTCATAACAGAGTCTGTATATCCCGCTGGCGCAGAAGCTGTAGTTGACACACCAGAACCCAAATTATTTGTCCTTAGACTAGTATCAAAGTCTACCCCGTTAAAATCATACGTGGTAGTTGTCGCAGCTGACACAGGCTGAGCCATCGAAAGTGTACAAAAAACTGTAACAAATACTAGCATAAGCGCTATATGTTTTCGAAAGTTTTCCCTTTTCATAAAAAACCTCCTATTTATCCTTTTATTTTATTTTGAATCAATAGAAATGTGTTTGCTAACATTTTTTTTTATTATATTAGTTTTTTTTTCTACGTTAGTCAAAGGGACTAAAAAGCACCTCGAGTTCTCGAAGTGCTTTGATTTAATTCTCAACTATTTTTAATTCCTTTTCGCCAGATGCATTCTTGCATTCATCTTATTAGAATAAACATTAGGATAATGCTCGCGGAGCCATTCCACATACTCATCCGAAACACTATATAATTTGAATTGTTCCACGAAAATCACCTTCTTCATTAGTTTTATAGGAAAAAATAAGGGAGCTAAATGCTCCCTCCGAGTTTAAAATTCTCCACTTATATGGCAGGAGCTCTCCCGAGTTTAAAATCTTCCACTGGTATGGCAGGAACTCTCCAGAATATAGTTTTTCTATCTATAATAATTATGTGCGTATCAATATAAAAAATCAATAACATTTTTCAAAATTTCCGTTAGTCAAATGTTAGTCAAACGCATTAAAAAAGCACCTCGAGTAATCTCGAAGTGCTTTTATTTCTTAACGTGGGCGAGAAGATTCGAACTCCCGACCTTTTGGTCCGTAGCCAAACGCTCTATCCAGCTGAGCTACGCCCACACAATGCCGCAAACCGGAATCGAACCGGTACGGGAGTATAAGTCCCGCAGGATTTTAAGTCCTGTGCGTCTGCCTGTTCCGCCACTGCGGCATTTAACCTAATCACTTAGGTAATGGGACCAATAGGGCTCGAACCTATGACCCTCTGCTTGTAAGGCAGATGCTCTCCCAGCTGAGCTATGATCCCATATTCAAAAAAAGAATGTATCTTTCGATACA
>JAZQXU010000017.1:0-4365 GCA_045632945.1 Faecalimonas sp.
TAAGTTATGTTCAGAAAAAGAAACTGCCAATTTCTTGAAACTGCATAACATAGGCGAATACAAAGACTTTCCAATCGTTCATCTCTGGAAGTTGAAGAGTGATATATATTTACTCATTTTTCACTGCGGCGGTTCAAGCGGAGAACGGGAATACTCATTTTATATAAAAAATATCAAAAAATGGGCAAGTTTTGATTATCCGCCCAATGCGCAGCAAATCAAAGAACTTGCAGCCGGAATTCGTAAGGCGGATGGAAGATGAACAGAGTAGATTGAAGTTTAACAGGAGTTTTCTCCGGACAGCAGCGATCCGGAATTGTTATCAAAATTATTTCTTAATTGCTTGTAATTGTGCATTCTCATGATATGTTAAGTATTTGAATAAAATATGAAAAATCATTAACTCATATAAAATATGATCTTGCAGGAAGGGAAATTAAAATGTCTGTGATTTGTGAATTTTGCGGAACAGAAATAAAAGAAAATCAAACAGCGTGTTCAGTATGTGGAAAAACGATAGAAAAAATGTCTGCTCCTGCTGCCGATGAATGCAAATTTGTCTGCTCCGGCTGCGGAAAAGAATATCCCGCCGGAACGAAATTCTGCTCCGAGTGCGGCAGCAAAGTTGAAGAAAAGCAAGATGAAACGGATGATGACTCCATCTCCAGAGACTTGTGGCTTCAAAAGGCTGAAAGTGAATGCAATGAGAAAATCATTGAAGCCGTTGAATATATGAAAATCGCAGATTTAAGCTCTCCTTCCGTCGAAGATGCCGAAATGGCTGCAGCCTGTGCAGATTTGGATGCTCTTAAGCTGATGCAGAAAAATGGTTTTTCCGATTGGGATCAGGGGAAGATCATTTTTGCAGCATGCGATACCCCCTTTGTCAATGTAGTACAATTCCTTCATCAGCAGGGGGCGGATATCTATTGTCCGGATCAGGTCAATGAAATGGTGCCATTGCATCATGCGGCATTGAGTGGGCACCTCGAGGTTGTAAAGTATTTGATCAGCCAGGGGGCAGATGTCAATGTAACAGATTTCGGTGACTGTACTCCGCTGCACCATGCGGCAAAAAACGGCACCCTCGAAGTTGTGGAATATCTGGTCAGTCAGGACGCAGATGTCAATATAACAGATTGCGGAAGCAGGACTCCGTTGCACTATGCAGCGGAAAAGGGACGCCTTGAAATTGTAAAATATCTGATCAGTCAGGACGCAGATGTTAATGCAAAAGATTATGAAGAAAAAACTCCATTGCATTATGCCGTGGGGGGACACTTCGATGTTGTGGAATATCTGGTCAGTCATGGTGCAGATGTCAATGCAAAACACATATTTGGTCTTACTCCTTTAATGTTGGCTTCGTTGCATGGCTCTCTTGATATCATTAAATATTTGATAGAACAGGGGGCGGATATCAACGCCAAAGAAAATGACGGTTGGTCGGCTTTAATGTGGGCAACCAATGACGCTAATTTTGAGGTCGTTGAATGTTTGGTAAATCAGGGCGCCGATGTCAATATCCAAACCGATGAGGGGGAAACACCTTTTGATAGAGCAATTGACGAGGGGTATGACGAAATTGCTGAATTTCTGAAACAGTGTGCTGCTGTGGAAAATCCTTCACACGGTGATATCGATCTTACAGCCTTGGATGATGCTGATGATTGTCAGGCACAGCCGGATGCCGAAATGAAACTCAACGCAGAACAATCCGAAGCCGAAAAAGCCAAAGCCGAAGCTGAAGCCGAAAAAGCCAAAGCCGAAGCCGAAAAAGCCGAAGCCGAAGCCGAAAAGGCTAAAGCCGAAGCCGAAAAGGCTAAAGTTGAAGCTGAGACAAAAGCTGCTGAAGCTGAAGCTCAAGCCGCTGCTGTTGCTCTTGCCGCTGAACAGGCGAAGATCCAAGCCGCAGAATTGGAAAAAGTCCGTCTGGAAACTGAAGCCCGCAAAGCCGAAGCCGAAGCCGAAGCTGCCAAAGCAGCTGAAATCGCCCGCCGCCGGGAAGAAGCCCGTCTTGCTGAAGAAAAAGAACTGAATAAAACGACAGTTGTTTGCACAAAATGCGAAAAACGGTACGCTAAAACATTGAAATTCTGCGACGCATGCGGAGCTAAGAACCTTTCTCATACAGAAGCAGTTTTCTATTGTCAGAAATGTTGGACCCAATATCACTCCGGCGTTGAAATTTGTCAAAAATGCGGCGGCCGCGTAGGCGAATGCTCAAAGAGTGACAAGATTAAAAAAATTCTGAAAATAATTTTCTGGTATTTCGTTGTTCTGTTTGGTATATTAGGTGGTACTGTTGCATTGGGATTTCTTACATCCGACTAATCGGTATTTTCTGTAATTTGTACAACATCAGAGGGGGATTTGACCCGCGTGCAAATCCCACCTCAAACGCAAACATGAATTTGCGAAACTCTATACTGCCGCGAGCCGGCGCCATGCTGTTCTCCCCGAAAACCGGACAGCCTGACAGGTGTAAAACGGTGCTGAATTAAAACAAAGAAAGTACCGTTTTATGAAGAAGTCTTACGACAGCAAATTCAAAAGTCGAGTGGTGTTGGAAGCGTTGCAGGGAGATTTGACCGTTGCTGAAATCGCCGGCAAGTATCAAATTTTGAACGTAATTTTATTACAATCCCTTTCATCGGTAATATCTTTCCAAGTTGCTCCAGCTTTTGAAGCCAAAGGAAAAATATTTCTCTGCTGCGAAATGCCGATAACTCCTTTTATTTTTGGCTCTGTTCCCTATATAGGTAGATATTACCGTCAGGGTACAGTCCTTACTTTAAAAATACCTCGCTTTTCTTGAAAAGGGTTTCCGCCTTTGCACAAGGCTACGGCGGACAAGGGGGAAGAAAATATACCGAAGCCGACGTTTCGGCTTCTTTTCTCGTGAAAAGAAGTTTTCCCCTTCCCCAAGAACCATCTACCCTTGTCAGATGGTTTGCTTAAAGTCAAGCCGATTTTGAAATATTTTTGTAATTTTTATCAAATTCTTTATCGGCGATAACCATACTTCTGAGGATCAGTAGCATCTTTCTCATCACCGCACATCGTGCCTGCATTCTGGTATTACCTCTGGCAAGTAACCTGTTATACAAATCTTGCAATAGCGGAATTCGAGGGACTGCCGTTTTGGAACACATATAGAGAAATCTTCTGACTACAGGACTCCCTTTCTTGCTTAATCGCGTTGAATTAACACTGGTTCCAGACTGTTTTTTTGCAGGATTAAGTCCGCACATTGCTGTTATTTTTTGCCTGGTCGGATAGTTTTTCAAAGAACCTAATTCGCAAAGCAAGATGACGGCAGTACCAATACCAATCCCCGGCATACTTGTCATAATTTCAACTTCATGCTTGATTTCAGGAGTATCAGAAACAATCTTTTCTATTTCCCGATCAAGACCATCTATTTCTTTATTGATCGCTTTTACAACAGCAGTACACATCCTTTTGGGCAAGGATGAATCAATGTTGTCATGGTGATTGTCAATGGCAGTCCGTTGATCTTTCAAGAATAATCTGGTTCGTGCAAGTTCGCGAAGTTTGGCCATTTCTGCCGACATTTCCGGTTTTGGGTCAGGCGAACGCTCACGACCATAGCGGGCAATCACTTGAGCATCGCTTTTATCAGTTTTATTCTTGATATTCAAAGAAATACGGAATGCTTTGATTGGCTCTGGATTAGCAACAATAACCTTAGCGTCGGGAACTGAAGCATAAAGCATTTTTTTCAAAGTAGTGGAACTCAAACCTGTCGCCTCCATTAAAAAAGCAACAGGGAGATTATTTTGTTCTTCATCTGAATATTGAGCAAAAAAATCGCTCTGCAGTAGCTGAATCCAGTTCAAAAAACTTCTGACTCCGGCTGAGGTCAACTTAAATTCTCGGTTTGGTAAATCAGAAACAGGAATTTTTTGCTGATTACTGAATAACATCGGAAAGTCCAGCGCAGCATGAAAACTTTTCATACTGACATCGATTCCGACCCATAATTCTTGTTTTTGGATTTGCATTTTTTCACTCCCGGATGTATTTTTGTTTTGTGCCTCACTGGTCATCCTTGCCGCTATACGAACTTTATGTTCAAGATGGTGTTTACGACCTTTTGTGAAGAGCACGGTAACGGAAGATACGCATAACCTGACAATGGATCTATTGGATCAGGGAACAGCACATGCTGTATCTTCCGTGTGTTTTTTTTCGTGATCAACCGAAATAAAACACTCTTTACCATAGCATCACTTCAGCTATCAGTCAAGCAGCAGCTCTTCACCTTTGGCTCCGACGAGTTAAAATACCCATTCTCGCCAAAGGGAGCTGCTGCTATTTGATAACCGGGAATAATATACA